>PLJH01000101.1 GCA_003139615.1 Alphaproteobacteria bacterium | reverse complement strand
GTTTCAGCGAAGATGCTCTAGTTCAGGCTCATGCGGTTATGGCAGCGGCCGACCAGCGCAGCAGGTAATGCTCCATTCCGGCTGCACGGTGTGTGCGCCTTCCAACATGCCCTGTGGATTTACCGCCCCAGTTCTGCCAAAGTTCCGTCCCGTACTTGAAGAGCGCCCTCTTCATCCCCATTCGTCTTGAAACCCGCCGGTACAAACCCCGTGAACGATATTCACGCCGTGCCAAAACCTGACCAGGCGCTTGCCGAGCGGCTGGGCATCGGCCGCAAAGGCAGGCGCCGTCGCTGGTGGCTGTGGCTTGGCGGCGCGGTGGTCATTCTGGGCGTCGGCGGCTGGTTCGCCATGGGCCATGGCCCGGCGCACACCTATGTCACCAAGCCGATCACCCGCGGGCTTCTCGCGGTCAATGTGAGCGCCACCGGCACGCTGGCGCCCCGCGACCAGGTCGATGTCGGCGCGGAAGTGTCGGGCCGCATCGACAAGCTTGAAGTCGATTTCAACGACCATGTGAAAAAGGGCCAGGTTCTCGCCCGCATCAATACCGATCAGCTTGTGGCGCAGCTTCAGCAGGCCCAGGCAAGCCTCGATCAGGCGCAGGCGACGCTCGATCAGATGTCGCAAACGCATGAACGTTACGTCGCGCTCGGAGAAAAGAATGCGGTTTCCCGCGAACAATTGAATTCGTCCACGGGCGATTACGAACGCGCCAAGGCGGGTGTCGAACTCGCGCGCGCGACGGTCGACCAGGACAAGACCCAACTTTCCTGGGCCACGATCTATTCGCCGATCGACGGCGTTGTGCTCGATCGCAAGGTTTCGGCCGGCCAGACCGTTGTCGCCGCGTTCACGACGCCGGTTTTGTTCACGCTCGCGAGCGACCTCACCCAGATGGAACTGGATGTCGATATCGACGAAGCCGATGTCGGCGACGTACGCCCGGGCGCCGGGGCGACATTCACGGTGGACGCCTATCCGTCGCGCAAATTCTCGGCGACGCTGGTGTCGGTGCACAATGCGCCCAAGACGGTGCAGGGCGTCGTCACCTATCAGGGCGTGTTGCTCGAGAAGAATACGGATGGATTGTTGAAGCCCGGTATGACCGCCACAGCCGAAATCGAAGCCGCAACAATCAGAAACGCGCTGCTTGTCCCGAATGCGGCGTTGCGCTTCGTTCCGCCCGACGATGTGAAAAAAGGTGCGCCGCCGGCGCCGCCCACGCTCAACGGCGTCAATGGTGCGCGCGTGTGGACGCAGAACGGCAAGACGCTCAAGCCGCACGATCTGAAGCTCGGCGCGACCGACGGCCGCTCGACGGAAATTCTCTCGGGCGATCTGAAGCCGGGCGACGAGATCGTGATCGATCTCGCGGACAAACCGACAAAGCCGCCGGGCTCCTAGTGCCCGCCGAGCAACCTCTTATCGAACTGCGGGGCGTCAAGAAGATCTACGGATCGGGCGACACGGAAGTCGCGGCACTCGCGGGCATCGACCTTGCCGTGCGTGACGGCGAGTTTGTTGCCGTGATGGGACCTTCGGGCTCCGGCAAATCGACCTGCATGAATATATTGGGCTGTCTCGATGCGCCGACAGACGGGCACTATTACTTTCGCGGCGCGGATGTGGGGAGTATGACGCGCGAGCAACGCGCGCTGCTGCGTCGCCACTACATCGGTTTCGTATTTCAGGGGTTCAATCTGCTGAAGCGCACCACGGCGCTGGAGAATCTCGAACTCCCACTGATCTATCGGGGCGTACCGAGCGCGGAGCGGCGGCGGCTGGGCCTCGAAACACTCGCGCAGGTGGGCTTGGCCGATCGCTGGCATCATACGGCAGCCGAATTGTCCGGCGGTCAGCAGCAGCGCGTTGCGATCGCGCGCGCGCTGGTCAGTTCGCCGTCCGTCGTGTTCGCAGACGAACCGACGGGCAATCTGGACTCGGCCAAGAGCCACGAGATCATGCAATTGCTCAAATCGCTCAATGCCGAGCGCGGGCTCACAATCGTGCTGGTGACGCATGAGGAAGAGGTCGCGTCTTATGCCGGCCGCCAGGTTCGCTTTCACGACGGACTGATCGCCTCCGACACCGGAGTGCCGCGATGATCTGGAACGCGTTTCTGCTGGCCTTGCGCGAAATCCGCAACAATCTGCTGCGGGCCGGGTTGACCACGCTCGGCATCGTGATCGGTGTGAGCGCCGTCATCCTGATGGTGACCCTGGGGGCAGGCGCCAATCAAAAAGTCACGGGCGAGTTCGCGTCGTTGGGCAACAATCTTCTCGTCCTGCTGCCCGGCCAGCCGAACGGTCCACCCACCGCCACCGTTCCGTTCGATATCGCGGTCGTCGAGAAAATCCAGCGCGAGATTCCCAATCTCGCCGACGTCATTCCCGAAGTGGCCGTACAGGGCGTCATCGTCAACGGCAATCACAATCACAATACGCAAATCGACGGCACGACGAACGCTTATATGCACAGTCGCAACTGGAATCTTGTGGCGGGGCGCGAATTCTCGCCGGCGGAAATGCTTGCGGGAAAATCCGTATGCATATTGGGCGAGACCGACCGGCGCGAATTGTTCGGCGATCAGGTCCCCATCGGTGCGCGCATCCGCATCAACAAGATCAGTTGCGAAGTGATCGGTATCCTCGAGCCAAAAGGCGTGAGCACCTTCGGACAGGACATGGACGAGCTCGTGCTGATGCCCTTGAAGGCCGTACAGCGGAAGATCGCGGGCAACACCGAAATCAATGTCATCCGTATTTCTGTCGACAATCAGGAGGACATCCCGCACGCCAAGGACATGATCCAGCGCCTGATGCGCGAGATCCGTCACATCATTCCCGGCCAGGTCGACGATTTCGACGTGGAGGATCTGCAGGAGGTGACGCAGATCGTGCAGAGCGCGACCTTGATTTTGACGGCATTCCTCTCCGCGGTCGCCGCCGTGAGCCTGCTCGTCGGCGGCATCGGCATCATGAACATCATGCTGGTGTCGGTGACGGAACGCACGCGCGAGATCGGAATCAGGCTCGCCATCGGCGCGCGCGAACGCGACGTGCTGCTGCAATTTCTCATCGAAGCCGTGGTGATGAGCGCGCTGGGAGGCGTGTTGGGCGTGCTGATCGGGCTGGGCGGTTCGGCGGCGATTGCAGCGGCACTCAAGATACCCTTCGTGTTCCAGCCCGCGATTGTGTTCATTGCGGTTGGATTCTCCGCAATTGTGGGCGTGGCATTCGGATTCTTTCCGGCACGACGGGCGGCGCGCCTCGATCCGATCGAGGCGTTGCGGCACGAGTAGAGCGTCAGCGCAGCGTCCGGTTGCCCGTCACGGCATGATAGAGAAACAGCACTACGATGGCGCCGATGATCGCCACGAACATCGAATAGAGATTGAAGCCAGTGATGCTCGATCCGCCGATGGTCGAGAAGATAAAACCGCCCACCATGGCGCCGACAAGCCCCAGCGCGATATTGATGAAGCAGCCTTCGCCTTGCTTATTGACGATCTTGCCGGCCACGAAGCCGCTGATCAGTCCCAAAAATATCCAGCCTAATATAGACATCCATCGCTCCTGCGGTCGCACCACATCCCAAGATGGTGAGAGATTCGCAATGGCGCAAGATGCTTTAGTTGGAGAGCCTGATCTCTGCCAAGGTTCGCGGCAGGGTTTCGTCGATGAGACGGGTCAGATCGGCGGAGAGTGTTTTCTGCTGGACATCCGTCAGATCGTTCGGCGTTTTGGGCCAAAGCGATGCAGGCGCCTGCATCCAGGGCAGCGACCCATCCGGCATCGACGCTTCGCGCGAGGCGAATATGGCGCCGGTGTTCGCGTCGATCACGACGACGCGATAGCTGGCATAGATGCCTTCAGGATTTTCACCCGACGGCAGTTCGCGCCGATAGAGGCCGAGACCTTGAAGATCGTGCACGCTGTGGCCGATGGCGTCGTAGTGCCAGTCGCGCAGGATGAGGATATACGCGTCGATGCCGGGATCGCCATTGAGCTTGAAAATGTTCTGCCGGAGTATCGCGTAATTCCAGGTTCCGAAATCCGTGCGCTCGAAAAAAACCTTCTTGATCGTGACGCGCTTTGACAGCAGCGATGTCACCTCGCGCGTCACATCGTCGTCGATCTTCCAGTCGGAGATTTCGAGATAGCGCGTGTCCGGCGGCGCGATCCATTCGAAGGTGGACGGGCGCACGCGTTCGAAGGCGAAGCTCTCGCCTACGGCCGAAATGATTGCGACGGTACGAATACGCGCAAGGTCCGGCGGCGACAGCGAGCCCATGTAAGGGCCGGAGGCGGAAAGACCGATTGTGAGAAACAATGCGAAAGCCGTACGCGCGGCCGCCCCCCACCCGGAACGCTGCGCGTTCCGACCTCTACCCGAGAGGGAGGTGAAGAAGAGACTCGTCCGCGCTCGGAGTGCACCAAAGAATCCCCTCCCCCTTGTGGAGAGGGTTAGGGTGGAGGGCCTCACGACACGCACCGCCTTCACATCACCACGACCACCTTGCCCTGCGCCTTGCGGTCCATCAGCAGGCGGATCGCTTCTCCCGCGCGGGCCAGCGGAATGCGCTCGGACACATGCGGCTTGAGCTTGCCTTCCGCGATCCAGTTGGTGATCTGGGTCAGGTTGGCGATGCCCGTCTTGGGATCGCGCATCATCGAGGCGCCCCAGAACACGCCCACGATATCGCAGCCTTTGAGCAGCGTGAGGTTCAGCGGCACCCGGGGAATGTCTCCCGCCGCAAAGCCGATCACGAGATAGCGGCCTTCCCAGTTCATCGCGCGCAAGGCCGGTTCGGCGTAATCGCCGCCGACGGGATCGTAAAGCACGTCCGCGCCGTTGCCGCCCGTCAGTCGCTTGATGTCTTCCGAAAGCGCCTTCTGCTGGTCGCGGGACAGCGCGCCCGTCGGATAGACGAAGCCGTCATCCGCGCCATGCTTCTTTGCGAGATCGACTTTCTCCTTGCTCGAGGCGGCCGCGATCACGCGCGCGCCCATCGTGTGGCCCAATTCGACGGCCGAAAGGCCCACGCCGCCCGCAGCACCCAGCACCACCAGCGACTCGCCCGGCTTGATATGCGCGCGGTCTTTCAGTGCATGAAAGGAAGTGCCGTAAGTGACGAAGAAGGACGAAGCGACGGCGAAATCGAGATTGGCCGGCATAGGCACGCAACGCGCTGCATCGGCGACGGCTTCTTCCGCGAAGCCGCCGGAGCCGATCGACACGATCACCTTGTCGCCCGGCTTGAAGGCGGTCACGCCTTCGCCCGCTTCCTTCACGATGCCCGCGATCTCGCCGCCCGGCGAAAAGGGAAGGGCGGGTTTGAACTGGTATTTGTCCTGGATCATCAGCACGTCCGGGAAATTCACGCCGCAGGCTTTCACGGAAATGACAACCTGGTCCTTGCGGGGCGACGGGCTGGGGACATCCTGGACGACCATTTCTTCCGGCGGGCCGTAATGCGTGCAAAGGGTGGCTTTCATGCGGTTCTCCCAAGGATGACGATCGGGCGGACCTTAGAGAGGCCGGGCGCGCTCGCCAAGCCGCGCGCCTTGGACCTGGTCACGATTTTCTGTGAACCCGCGGGGCGGCGAATTGGTTATAGTTGCGCAGGAGAGGGCTGCCATTGGAAGGACTTGCAGCATGAAGACGCAATGGGCGATGGCCCTGGGGTTCGCGATTTCGATACCGGCGACGCAGGCGCTTGCCGGTCCGGCATGCCTTGAGCTCGGCCGTATCTGGAGCTGGAAAGTGCTCGACAACAAGACGCTGATCGTCGAGGACGATACGCACCAGAAATTCAAGATGTCGTTGATGGGTTATTGCCCCAATCTCGCGTTCAAGGAACGGGTCGGATTCAAATCGATCGGCGGTTCCGAGCTCAGTTGCCTGAGCAAGGGCGACGATGTCCTCGTGCGGGATATCGGGATGCCCGATCGCTGCCCCATCACCGATATCGTGCCCTATACGCCGGCAATGGAAGCGGCCGATAAGGCCGCCGCGGCCGCGAAGGCGCAGCAGGATTTGCAAACTCCGAAGTGAAGGTGTTGAGATGAAGATAAAGCTGTCTGCAATCGCGCTGCTCGCCTGTCTCGTCACATTGCCGGCGCTGGCCGATCGTCCGACATGCCTCGTGATCCGGCAGATCTACAATTGGAATGTGGTCGATCCGCAGACCTTGATCGTCGAGAACATCGCCCACAGCAAATTCAAGGTGAGCCTGTACGGGCCGTGCCCACATATCGAATACAATCTGGGCGCCGCGTTTAAGTCGTTCTCGAATTCCGATCTGGATTGTTTGCGACGCGGCGATCAGATCGTCCACAACGGCGTGGGGCTGGGAAACATCTGCCCGATCAAATCCGTCGAGCCTTACACGCCGGCGATGCAACAGACTGACCAGGCCGCGGCAGCTGCGAGAGCGAGTAACCATTAGGGGTGCACGCGGAGCCGCGGAGAACGCTGAGCAATGGTGCGCCCGCCGGCATGATCGAGCGTTGTTGAGGACGTATTTGCGCGCATTCGCGCACAGCATTCTTTCCTCCGCGTGCAAAATTCTAGGAAAACACAGCTTCCTGAAGCGCGACCGCGGGGCGGCGTTCGCCGACGATTGTGTTGCGCGTGTTGGTGACGGGCGCTCGGACCATGTCGTGCGCCGGCTTGTCGTCGCCGAGCAGACCGAATTTGTCGAGGATCACTGCCATCGTCGTTTCCGAGGCGCGGCCTGCGCCGTCGTCGATCTTGAGCGCGACGCCGTAACCCAATTCAGGAAGCATCGCGGCGAAGAATCCTTCCGCGCCTGTTTTCACGGCGACTCGCCCCTGGCCGGCGCGCATCAGGATCGCGCAGGCTCGTCCCGTGCCGGAAACGAGTTCGGGATACGCCGTCATCGCGCGCACAATCCGTTTTGCAGCAGCCGCGCGCGGTGCGGGCAATGCGGCAGGCGCGGCGAGCTTCGCCAGAGCACAAGCAAAGCCCGTCAGCGACAGCGCGAAGTTCGGCGCGGCGCATCCGTCCACACCCCATGGCAACTCGCCGCCGATACCGGACAATTCGCCCAGCGCTTTCGCGACGGCGCGTTGTACCGGGTGATCGTGTTTTTCATAACCTGCCGTCGCGATGTCCCAATGCCGCGCGACAGTGAGAAACCCTGTGTGCTTGCCGGAGCAATTATTGTGGATGCGCGTCGGCGCTTCGCCGCGTTTCACCATCGCTTCCCACACCGGTTCGTAACGCACGGGGTGCGCACCGCAGGCGAGATCGTCCGCCGTGCAGCCGATGCGTTCGAGCCATGCGGCCACCCGCGTCGTGTGCATCGGTTCGCCGGAATGCGAGGCGCAGGCCAGCGCCACTTCCTCGTCGCTCAATCCGAACGCGTCGGCCGCGCCCGATTCCAGAAGCGGCAGCGCCTGGATCGGCTTCAGCGACGAGCGGGGATAATCCGGCGTCTCGACATCGCCCAGCGCGAACACGATGGCGCCATTCGCGTCGGCAATCGCGATCGAACCGCGATGAACGCTTTCCACGAGGTCGCCGCGGGTGATTTCGACAAGAACGGGGTTGGCCAAGCGCGGCTCCGGGTCTAAGACGCAGGTCACTCATAGCGCAAGCAGAGGGGCCATGCGCGGCTATTTCGCAGTCGGGGTCGACGGAATCTCCAAGCCGATGAACCTCGGCAATCTTTTGCGCATCTCCCATGCGTTCGGCGCAAGCTTCTTCTTCACGATCGACGGCAAAGTGCGGCTTTCGGACGCCCAGTCCGATACCTCGCAGGCGGAGGGTCATTTGCCGATCTACGACTTCGCCACAGCTGCGGAGTTCCGGCTGCCCCAGGGCTGCCGAATCGTGGGGGTGGAGATCACGGACGACGCGGTCGATCTGCCGCGTTTTCGCCATCCTCTCCGTGCGGCCTATGTGTTCGGCTCCGAGCGGATGTCGCTGTCTGAGGCCACGCTCGCACGCTGCGAATTCGTGGTGAAAATCCCTACAAAGTTCTCGATCAATGTCGGGATGGCAGGGGCAATCGTGATGTATGACAGGCTTGTGAGCCTGGGCGGCTATCCGGCGCGTCCGATCCGCCCCGGCGGCGGCGTCGACGAAGTTCCCCCGCCCCACAGCTGGGGCGCGCCGAGGATGCGGACACGGAAGAAGGGCTCTTAGAATCCTTTTGAATTCCGGCCCGGTCTGTATAGTGCGCGCTCCCCGAGATGATTTGAAATGACCCCCGCTTTATCGATCTCCCATCTGACCAAACGCTATCGCCGCGGCACGCTCGCGGTGAACGATTTGTCTTTGGACGTGAAGCCGGGAGATTTTTTCGGGTTCCTGGGACCAAACGGCGCGGGCAAATCGACCACAATCAACTGCATCACCGGGATCGCGTCGCCGACATCCGGTACGATCGAAGTATTCGGGGTCGATACCGTAAAGCGCTATCGCGATGCGCGCCGGCTTATCGGCATGTCGCCGCAGGAATTCAACGTCGACACATTCGCCAGGGTCTATGACATCATCGACTGGATGGGCGGCTATTTCGGCATGAAAGCGGCGGAGCGGCATGCCAGGGTCGAGATGCTGATCGAAAAATTCGATCTCGTGGCGCATGCGAAGAAGCAGTTTCGCGATCTCTCCGGCGGGCTCAAGCGCCGCGTAATCCTTGCGCGGTCTCTCGTACACGATCCCCAACTTCTGATCCTCGACGAACCCACCGCCGGCGTGGATGTCGAGCTGCGACGCGATCTGTGGCGCTATCTCCAGGAGCTGAACAAGGAGGGAAAGACGATCTTCCTCACCTCCCATTATCTCGAAGAGATCGAGCGGCTGTGCCAGACCATCGCCATCATCTATGACGGCAGGATCGTGCGCCACGGACCGAAGAAGGAATTCGTCGACGAGCCGGGCGGCCTCGAAGCGGCCTATCTGCGCGCGACCGGCGCCGAGCCCGATCACGCGATGGTGCCGGCATGAAGGATGGCAGCGCCGTCGCCGACATCGGCCCCGTGATCAATTGGATCGGGCTGTGGACGATCGTACGCCGCGAATGGTCGCGGCTGATGCGCGTGCCCGTCCAGGCGTTCATCGCGCCGTGGATTTCGGCGCTGCTCTTCATCTTCATCTTCGGCTTTGTCGTGGGCGGGCGGATCGCCCTGATCGGCGGCCACCATTATCTCGAATTCGTGCTGCCCGGCATTCTGATGTTGAACATCGTCAATGCCGCGTTCCTGCAATCCTCGTCGCAGATCTATTTCTCGCGCTTCCTGCGCTATGTGGAGGAATCGCTCGTTTCGCCGCTCTCCTATGCCGAGATGATCGCGGGCGTGCTTTCCGTGGTGATCGTGCGGTCCGTCATCACGGCGATCGGAATTCTCATCATCGCGTCATTGTTCGGCGTCACCCACATTCAGAGTGTGTGGGAATTCCTCTATTGGGTGGTTTCGGTTTCAGTGGTTTTCGGCCTGCTGGGGATCATCATCGGATTGTGGGCGAACAATTTCGAGCAGCTCACCATCCTCAACGTGTTCTTCATCACGCCGCTTTCCTTTGTCGGCGGCGTGTTCAATACCGTCAGCATGCTGCCAAAATGGATGCAATGGGTGGCCTATGCCAATCCGTTCTTCTATTTCATCAACGGACTGCGCCACGCGATGATCGGGTTCACCGAAGGGAGCGAATGGCTGGGCGTAGGCGTCACGCTGGCGCTGGCAGTCGTAATGTCCGTCACGGTGTGGCGGCTGTTCTCGATCGGATATGGTTTGCGGGAATAGGCGCCGCGGGTTTCGCGGCGGCGCCGGGCCGCACTTCTACTGCGCGCGCGTCGAGCGCCTCGCCGCATTCCGAGCAGGTAAGCGCCGAGCGGAAATCGTGGCCGCACGTGCGATGGCGATGAATCAGTGGCGGGCCGCTTTTGCCGGCATAATGCTTGTCGCCCCAGTGCACGAGCGAGATGAGCGCGGGATAAAGCTCCAGCCCCTTTTCGGTAAGCCGGTATTCGTAGCGGACTGGACGGTCCTGATAGGGGCGCTTGACGAGGATTCCTTCCTCGACAAGCAGCGCGAGACGCTCTGCCAGCACACGCCGCGCAATCTTGAGGCTCGCCTCGAAATCCTCGAAACGCCGTACGCGCAGAAAACAATCGCGCAGGACGAGCAAGGTCCAGCGATCACCGACGACGGCGAGCGTGCGGGCGAGGGAGCAGTTTTCGCGGTCGAGCGTCTGCCAGCGCATGTACGAACTCTGCCATTGACAAAGTCTTAAATCAAGACTTACTTGGACATCGGGTAAGAGGTGGAGTTCCACCATGCAGCAACGCAACGCCACGGCGGCGATCATTGGCGCAGGCGATTTCATCGGTTCGGCGATCGCGAAGAAATTCGCGCGCGAGGGTTACACGGTATTCGCCGGGCGCCGCACGGCCGACAAACTCGCGCCGCTCGTACAGTCCATCGAAGCGGAAGGCGGGCGGTGCGTCGGCCACGCCCTCGATGCGCGCAAGGAAGAAGACCTTACCCAATTCCTCAAAGCGGCCGACGACATGGCGCCGCTCGAAGTGTGCGTGTTCAATCCCGGTGCGAACGTGAACTTTCCGATTCTGGAAACGACCGAGCGCGTGTTCCGCAAGGTGTGGGAGATGGCCTGTTATGGCGGCTTTCTCGCAGGCCGCGAAGCAGCACGTCTGATGCTGCCGCATGGCAAGGGCACGATCCTGTTCACGGGTGCAACGGCCAGCCTGCGCGGCGGAATCGGTTATGCGGCGTTCGCGAGCGCGAAGTTTGGTTTGCGCGCGGTCGCGCAAAGCATGGCGCGCGAGCTGGGCCCGAAAAACATTCATGTCGCGCACCTGATCATCGACGCGGGCGTCGACACCGCCTTCGTGCGCGAACGCATCAAGGCGCGCGGCGGCGAGGAAGCGGTTGCGAAGCTTGAGCCGGACCAACTAATGCACCCGGACTCCGTCGCGAACGCCTATTGGAACCTGCATGCGCAGACGCGCGACGGCTGGACCTTCGAGCTCGATCTGCGGCCGTATCGGGAGACCTGGTGATGACACCCGTTCAATTCCTGTTCGATTTCGGCAGCCCCAACGCCTATCTCTCGCACAAGGTAATCCCGGAGATCGAGGCGCGCACGGGCGCGAAATTCGAATATGTGCCGGTCCTGCTCGGCGGCGTGTTCAAGCTCACCAACAACAAGCCGCCCATGGTCGCGTTCGGCGGCATCAAGAACAAAATGGAATATGAGCAACTCGAAATGCGCCGCTTCATTGCGCATCACAAGCTCACAAAGTTCCAGTTCAATCCGAATTTTCCGGTCAACACACTGGCCATCATGCGCGCGGCGGTGGCGGCGCAGATGGCCGGCGTATTGCCGCGCTATGCAGACGCCGTCTTCGGTTTCATGTGGGAAACGGGCCGCAAGATGGACGATCCCGAAACGATCCGCGCCTCGCTCGCGGAAGCGGGCCTCGACGCCGATCCCTTGCTCGCAGCAGCGCAGACGCCCGAAGTGAAAGACCAGCTCATGCGCAACACCTCCGATGCCGTCGAACGCGGCGTCTTCGGCAGCCCGTCCTTCTTCGTTGGCAAGGAACTCTTTTTCGGCAAGGACCGCCTGCGGGATGTGGAGGAGGAGATCGCAAAGTCAAAAACGGCCGCTTAGCCTCACTCCCGCATTAACCTCTCTGCCATGGACGGCGACCGCCCGGCCCACTATTCTCCGGCCGCTCGCGACCATATAAACGCCGGAATTCGCTGGAAGAATCCGCCGGTCGCCCGTTCAAACCCTGCCGTTGAGGTCCCCATGCTCGCTTTGTCCCGACGCCTGACAATTGCCGCCGCGATCGCCGGCGGCGCAGCCATTGCTCCCCTTGCGTCCGCGCAGGCCGACGATCCGACCCTGCTGGGCGGGTTCAATGCCTGGTCCGCGTTTTCCAACGGCACCGGCGACGGCAAGGTCTGTTACGCGCTTTCTCAGCCCACATCGAAATTGCCTGCCAAGATCAAGCGCGATCCCGTCTATTTCCTGATCAACGACTGGCCGCGGCGCGGCGCCAAGGGCGAGCCCGAAGTCGTGCCGGGTTATCAGTACAAGGACAACAGCAAGGTCACCGTTCAGGTCGGCTCCGACAAATTCGATTTCTTCACCAAGAACGAAGATGGCGCGGGTGGCGCGTGGGTCGAGCAACAGGCCGACGAAGTGCGCCTGATCGATGCATTGAAGCGCGGTCAGCAGATCATCGTCACGGGCATTTCCAAGCGCGGGACGATGACGCACGACACCTACTCGCTGGCCGGTCTTTCGGATGCGCTCGACAAGATCAACTCTGCTTGCGGAATGCCGTGACGACGTGAGCACGCAGGCTTCGCTGATCGGTCTCGATTCCGAAGGCCTTGCCGCGGCGCTGCGCGAAGCCGGCGTCGAGGGCAAGGCTGTTGCCATGCGCGCGCGCCAGCTCTCGAACTGGATTTATGTGCACGGAGCGCGTGATTTCGCGGCGATGACCAATCTCGCGAAGGATTTTCGCGGCTCCATGGCCGAGCGCTTCACGCTCGCGCGGCCGGAAATCGTCACCGAGCAGATTTCGAACGACGGCACGCGCAAATGGCTGCTGCGGTCGGGGCCGGGCATCGAATTCGAGACCGTGTTCATTCCCGAGCCGGGGCGCGGGACGTTGTGCGTGTCGAGCCAGGTGGGCTGCACGCTCAATTGCCGCTTTTGCCACACGGGTACGCAGAAGCTCGTGCGCAATCTCACGCCGGGCGAGATCGTGGGCCAGCTGATGGTGGCGCGCGATGCGCTGGGCGACTGGCCGTCCACGGGCGAGAACCGCCGCGTCACCAATGTGGTGATGATGGGGATGGGCGAGCCGCTTTACAATTTCGAGAATGTGAAAGTGGCGCTGGGGCTCGTGACGGACGGCGACGGGCTTGCGCTGTCGCGCCGTCGCGTGACGTTGTCGACAGCCGGCGTGGTGCCGATGATCAAGCGCGCGGGCGAGGAGATCGGCTCGTCGCTGGCGATTTCGCTGCATGCCGCGCGTGACGAAGTGCGCGACATCATTGTGCCGCTCAACAAGAAATATCCGCTTGGCGAACTGTTGCAGGCCTGCCGCGATTATCCCGGTGTGTCGAATGCGCGGCGCATCACCTTCGAATATGTGATGTTGAAGGGCGTGAACGACAGCCTTGTCGATGCGCGCGAACTCGTGCGCGTCATCCGCGGCATTCCCGCCAAGATCAATCTTATCCCCTTCAATCCCTGGCCGGGCGCGCCTTACGAATGTTCCGACTGGGCACAGATCGAGAAATTCGCCGAGATCGTCAACCGCGCGGGCTACGCTTCCCCGGTTCGCACCCCGCGCGGCCGGGATATCATGGCCGCCTGCGGCCAGCTCAAAAGCGAAAGCATCAAGGAACGCGCCAGCACGCGGCACGCGGAATTGCGTTCTGCCGAACTGGCAAGAATGCCAGGGTAGGGTTACGCTACCGCTCGCTTTCCTTTCGATGGGCATTGAGCATGAGCATGCGTCCTGTCCTTCATTGTGCTTTGACGGCGCTTGCCCTGTTGTTTTTCGTCGACGCCGCGACGGCTGCGGATGATGTTCCTCTCCCGCCGCTGAGCATCGCGAGCCAGGGAAGTTTCTTCGTCGGCGGTCGCGACGTTTCTTCAAGCACGCTCTCCAGTGTTCCCCGCCATGTCCCCGTCGGAACGATCACCGTCGACCAGATGTATGTCCACTACGAAATCCCGGTCGATGCGGGCAATCGCTATCCGCTCACGCTGATCCATGGTTGCTGCCAGACCGGCAAGACATGGGAAACGACGCCGGACGGTCGCATGGGCTGGGACGAGTATTTCCTGCGCAAGGGATATCCGGTTTATGTCGTCGATCAGGCCGCGCGCGGCCGGTCGGCGTTCGATCCGTCGAGCATCAATGCTGCGAAGACCGGCAAGATGAAGCCGGGCGACCTGCCGCTGGTGTTTTCGGCCGGTCATGAAGCGGCCTGGAGTGTGTTCCGCTTCGGGCCGAAATATCCCGATGTTTTTCCGGGCATGCAGTTCCCGCTCGAGGCGCAGGATGAATTCTGGAAGCAGATGGTGCCGGACTGGAGCGAAGCGCTGCCCACGCCAAACCCCACAGTTCCCGATCTGTCGCTGCTGGCCCAGCGCCTCAACGGCACGATCCTCATTAGTCATTCGCAATCCGGCATCTATCCGTTTCAGGCGGCTACGATCGACACGCAGGGTATCGAAGGAATCGTCGCGCTCGAGCCGGGCGAATGTCCCGATGCTCACAGAGACATGCGCGTTTTCGCGAAAATCCCGATCCTCGTGCTGTTCGGAGACAACATCAAAGGCTCGCCACGTTGGGCGCCGCGCCTCAAGCAATGCCGCGCTTTCGTGCATGCGGCCAACATCGGCGGCATCAACGCCGAACTGATCCTGCTCCCGGAAGTCGGCATCCCCGGCAATTCGCACATGATGATGCAGGACAAGAACAATCTGCAGGTGGCAGACTGGATGCTCGATTGGATCGGGAAGCATGTTGGGGAGAGAAAATAACGAGATCGGAAGCGACAACTCGTAGGCCATTGAGGAATTGATATTGACCAAAAGAAAATTTATCGTCGCTCATATTGTACGAACGCTTATTATTGGCGATAGTTATCCCTTACTTGTCATGGCCCGCGACAGCGGGCCACCCAGGTGACACCTTCAAATGTCGAAGAGCTATCACGTCTACATTTGTGCCAGCCGCCGCAACGGAACGCTTTACGTCGGCATGACGAACGATATCTGCCGTCGCGCATGGGAACATCGCGAGGGTCTGGTTCCGGGCTTCACGAAGAAATATAGCGTCAAGATGCTGGTTCACTACGAAGAGTTCAACGACGTCGGTTTCGCGATACATCGGGAGACGCGCCTCAAGAAATGGAAGCGCCAGTGGAAGATCGATCTGATTCAGGCGCACAATCCCGAATGGCGCGATCTTTATGAGACCTTGAACGCTTGAGCTGTGTCACCTGGGTGGCCCGCTGTTGCGGGCCATGACAAATTTTTTTCAAATTTGGTGCAGCGGAAAGAATACCAAGAATGCCAAATTCCCCCTTCGACCTTACCGGAAAAGTCGCGCTTGTTACCGGCGGGAGTCGCGGGCTGGGGCGGGCGATGGTGTTGGCGTTTGCGCGCGCCGGCGCCGATGTCGTGATTGCGAGCCGCAAGCTCGAAGCCTGCGAAGCCGTTGCGCGCGAAGTGGAGGCTCTCGGGCGGCGCGCGCTTCCTGTCGCGGCCCATGTCGGCAAATGGCACGACAACGACATGCTCGCGGCGCGCGCCTATGAGCATTTCGGTCGCGTGGACATCCTCGTCAACAATGCGGGCATGTCGCCGCTTGCGCCGTCTCTCGCAGAGGTCACCGAAGCGCTGTTCGACAAGATCGTCGATGTGAATTTCAAAGGGCCGTTCCGGCTCTCGGTGCTCGTAGGCGGGCGCATGATGGCGGGCACGGGCGGAGCGATTATCAACCTGTCGAGCACGGCTGCGTTCAAGCCGGAACCCGACACGGTTCCCTATGGCGGCGCGAAAGCGGCGATCAACACGATGACGGTTGCGCTCGCCAAGGCATTTGCGCCCAAGGTGCGTGTCAATTGCATCGCCCCGGGGCCGTTCCTCACCGATGTGTCGGGCGCCTGGCGCGACAACGAGACCTACCGCAAATCGCTGGGCCTGCAGCGTTTCGGCGAACCGGACGAAATCGTGGGGACTGCGCTTTACCTCGCGAGCGACGCGTCGAGCTACACCACCGGCGCGATCATCCGGGTTGACGGCGGCACATGGTAGCCGCCCGCTTGCCCGTGGCCGCGCTTTCCCTATAGTCCCGCGCGAATTCGCGGGAGAGTTTCGTGACGAACAAAGGCGTGAAAAAGGTGGTGCTGGCCTATTCGGGCGGGCTGGACACCTCGGTCATCCTCAAATGGCTGCAGACGGAATATCGCGCAGAGGTCGTGACCTTCACGGCCGATTTGGGACAGGGTGCCGAGATCGAGCCCGCGCGCAAGAAGGCCGAGCTGCTCGGCATCAAGCCCGAGAACATCTTCATCGAGGATGTGCGCGAAGAATTCGTGCGCGATTACGTGTTCCCCATGTTCCGCGCCAATGCCGTCTATGAAGGTGTTTATCTGCTGGGCACATCCATCGCGCGGCCGCTGATCGCCAAAAAGCAGATCGAGATTGCGGACAAGATGGGCGCCGATGCGGTCTCTCATGGCGCCACCGGCAAAGGCAACGACCAGGTGCGCTTCGAACTTGCCTATTATGCGCTGAAGCCTGACATCAAGGTGATTGCGCCGTGGCGCGAATGGGATCTCGCGAGCCGGACGAAGCTGATCGAATTCGCCGAGACGCACCAGATTCCCATCGCGAAGGACAAGCGCGGCGAAGCGCCGTTCTCCGTCGACGCGAATTTGCTGCACTCCTCATCCGAGGGGAAAGTGCTGGAGGACCCGGCCACCGAAGCCGATGCCATCGTCTATCAGCGCACCATGAGTCCCGAAGAAGCGCCGGACAAAGCGACTTACATCGAAGTGGGTTTCGAGAAGGGCGATGCGGTGTCGATTGATGGGCAGAAATTGTCGCCCGCATCGTTGCTCGCGAAGCTCAACGATCTCGGCCGGGCAAACGGCATCGGCCGCATCGATCTGGTCGAGAACCGCTTCGTCGGCATGAAATCGCGCGGCGTCTATGAGACGCCGGGCGGCACGATCCTGTTGCAGGCGCATCGCGGCATCGAATCCATCACGCTCGATCGCGGCGCGGGGCACCTGAAGGACGAGCTGATGCCGCGTTATGCGGAACTCATCTATAACGGCTTCTGGTTTGCACCCGAGCGCGAGATGTTGCAGGCCGCCATCGACAAGAGCCAGGAATTCGTGAGCGGCACGGTCCGGCTCAAGCTCTACAAAGGCAATGCGATCGTGTGCGGGCGCTCCTCCGAGCAGTCGCTCTATTCGAAAGACCTCGTGACTTTCGAGGACGATCAGGGCGCCTACGATCAGAAAGATGCCGCGGGCTTTATCAAGCTCAATGCGCTGCGCCTGCGTACGCTCGCCATGCGCCGCCGCAAGATGGGGAAGTGACATGGCATCGAACGAACAACAGATAGAATATTGGAACGGCCGCGCGGGCCAACGCTGGGCGGCCCAGCAGGAACGCATCGACTGGAACCTAGCGGAGATCACGGAAGCCGTCATTCCGTTCGCGCGCGCCAAGCCGGGCGAGCACATTCTCGATATCGGCTGCGGCTGCGGCACGGCGACCTTGATGCTTGCGCGCGCGGTGCGGCCCAACGGCTCGGTTGCCGGCGTCGATATCTCCGCGCCCATGCTGGCGGTGGCACGTGCCCGCGCCCATTCGGGGCAGGCGGATATCCCGTTCATCGAGGCGGACGCGTCGGCTTACGACTTCCAGCCCACCTTCGATCTCGTGTTTTCGCGCTTCGGCGTGATGTTCTTCGCCGATCCGTTTGCGGCGTTTGCGAACATCCACAAGGCGGTCGCGCCGAAAGGCCGTCTCGCTTTCGTGTGCTGGCGGTCGATGCCGGAGAACATGTGGGCGGCAGCACCGTTTGCCGCGGCGAAGCATCTGTTGCCGCCGCAGGAGGCGCCCGATCCATACGCACCGGGCCCGTTCGCCTTCGCCGACGGAGCCCGACTGACGGATATCTTATCGCGCGCCGGCTTCCACGACGTCGCGCTCACGAAATTCGATGGCGCAATGAACATGGGCGATACGGCGGCCGAAGCTGCCAACGAAGCGCTCAACATCGGTCCGCTCGCTCGCGCCGCAGCCGAACTCGACGACGCGGCGCGCGCGAAGATTCTGGACGTCGTCGCAACCGCGATGCAGAAATTCGCGACGCCCCGCGGCATCGCCCCGGCCGCAGCGTGCTGGTTGGTGAGCGCGAAGGGGTGAAGGCAGGTGTAAACTCAGGCGCCGCGAATTGTCTCTTCAACAAATTGACGGCGCGGGCGCGAGAGCCCGTCCACGCTGATGAAGATCAGGCGGCGGCGGAAGGCGAGAGGGCTTTCCGCAAGCAGAATCGCCTTGAGTGACTCCAGCCCCCCCGAGAAGAACGGCTCGGAAAGAAAGCGTTGCGGCGCGTCGGTCCAGGCAGGAGCAGGAAGTCGCGCGGAAAGAGCGAGGTGTTCGGCAAGAGCTGCGAGATAGGCATCTTCAATGCGGCCGACCGAAGCCGGTTCTTGCGCCAGCGCGCCAAGCCTTCTGCTGCCATCCATGCTCTGCCATTCGTCGAGCAGTTCACGGCATGCTGCGTCGAATCCCTGCGATCCTTCAATCGCGCGACGGGCTATTTCGGCAATGTTTTGCGGACGGGGCATCGGGACATGCTTCTCTACTTCTTCGAAGCGCCGCCGAACATCTCTTCGATCCCAAACTGGGTTTTCGGCGGCAGCCTTCCCGAGGGATAATAGCGCGAAACGATGGCGAATGCATCCGTAGCGCTCAACACACCCAAAATGCCGCCCAATTGCTTGATGTCCTGCACATCTTCGTTCTGCCCAACGCCGCCGGTCCTCATGGCGAGGCACTTCATTGCGAATAGATAGGCCGCGCTCGCCACGAAAACGCGCAGGCCGGACTGTGCCTCGGACGGATAGGTACGAAACAGCGTCTTAGCGTCTGGATCGCCGTCATACCTGCTTAGGAATCCTTTGACGCCGTCGTTCAGCCAATCGGCCGGCCAACCGAATTCCGCAGCGATCTCTCCAGCGGCGCGATTAACAAACGTCCGGTCTTTTTCGAACACGGCATCGACATCTTGCGTCGAAATGCGATAGCCGGTCGTCAGGACCAGCGCCGATCCGCCATATACCGAAATCTCGATGATCTTTTCGGCTTCGACAGCTTTCTCGCCCAATCTTTCGAATGCTTCTTCAAGTGTCGTGCGATCGAAAGGTTTGGGCGTGACGGTCATTTTTTGTCACACATCCAGCGCCGCATAGAGTGCGTTGTCCTGGATGAATTCGCGGCGGGGTTCGACGACTTCGCCCATCAGCTTGGTGAAGAGGTCGTCGGCCGAATCTGCGTGTTGCACTTTTACCTGCAGTAACGTGCGCGCATTGTCGTCCAGCGTGGTTTCCCACAGCTGCTGCGCGTTCATTTCGCCGAGCCCCTTGTAGCGCTGCAGCGCGAGGCCTTTGCGGCCCCATTCGAAAATCAGATCGAGCAATTGCGTGGGGGAGCGCACTTCGCTCACCTCGTCCTTGCGGCGCAGCGTGCCGAATTTGAGATACGTCGTCTGCAGCTCGGCTGCCATCTTGTCGAGCTTGCGGGCATCGGCGCTGGAGAGCAGCGCGCCGTCGATCGCGACGGCCTCGCGCACGCCGCGCACTTCGCGCCAGAATTTGAGGCCGCCGTCCGGCGTTGGCTCGCCGTGCCAGCCGCGCTCGGTTTCGTCGGACAACTGATCGAGCCTTCGCGCGATATATTCGGCCGCGGCCGCGCCCTTGACCTTGTCCGTCAGGATATCGGGATTGAGCGCACCCGCGATAGCCGCCTGTTCCAGCATGAAGCGGGGATAATGACGCGGGAAACCGTCCAGCGCCGCCACGGCCGTGCGCGCTTTCTCGATCGCTGCGTCGAAATCCGCACCCGCCAAGGTCTCGCCCGTGTGCAAGGTGAGTGTCGCGCCCGCCGAGCCTTCGCGCACGAGATAGTCGGTCAGCTCGCGCTCGTCCTTGAGATACTGCTCCGACTTGCCGCGTGTCGCCTTATAGAGGGGAGGTTGCGCGATATAGATATGACCGCGCTCGATCAGTTCCGGCATCTGGCGATAGAAAAAGGTGAGCAGCAAAGTGCGGATATGCGCGCCGTCCACGTCGGCGTCGGTCATGATGATGACCTTGTGATAGCGCAATTTGTCGGCGTTGAATTCCTCGCGGCCAATGCCGGTGCCGAGCGCGGTGATGAGGGTTGCGATCTCGGCATTGGTCAGCATCTTGTCGAAGCGTGCGCGCTCGACATTGAGCACCTTGCCGCGCAATGGCAGCACGGCCTGGTTCTCGCGGTTGCGGCCCTGCTTGGCGCTGCCGCCGGCCGAATTGCCCTCCACGATGAAGATTTCGCATTTGGTGGGATCGCGCTCCTGGCAATCCGCGAGCTTGCCGGGGAGCGACATGCCGTCGAGCGCGCCCTTGCGGCGCGTGAGTTCGCGGGCCTTGCGGGCGGCTTCGCGGGCGGCCGCCGCCTCGATCACCTTGCCCACGATCTGCTTGGCGTCTGCCGGATGTTCCTCGAACCAGCGGCCCAGCTGTTCCAGCACCACACCTTCGACCACGGGGCGCACTTCGGAGGAGACGAGCTTGTCTTTCGTCTGCGAGCTGAATTTGGGGTCCGGCACCTTGAGCGACAGCACGCAGGTGAGGCCTTCGCGGCAATCGTCGCCCGTCAGCGCGACTTTTTCCTTTTTGCCCAGCGGAGAGTCATCGGCGTATTTCGTCACCACGCGGGTGAGCGCCGCGCGGAAGCCCGCCAGATGCGTGCCGCCGTCGCGCTGCGGGATGTTGTTGGTGAAGCACAGCATGCTCTCGTGGTAGCTGTCGTTCCAGGTGAGGGCTGCTTCGACCGTCGTGCCTTCGCGCGCGGCCCCGATCAGGATGGGCGCGGCGATCAGCCCCGTCTTGGCGCGGTCGAGATATTTCACGAACTCGACAAGCCCGCCTTCATAGTGGAGCGTGATTTCCTTTTTCTCCACGCCGCGAAGATCCGCGAACACGATGGTCACGCCGGAATTGAGGAAGGCGAGTTCGCGCAGGCGATGCTCAAGGGTCGCGAAATCGAATTCGGTCTTGGTGAAGGTCTTGGTGCTGGGCAGGAATGTTACTTCCGTGCCGCGCTTGTCGACGTTCTCGGCCACGACCGTCAGCGGCGACACCGCGTTGCCGTCCTCGAAACGCATGTAATGTTCTTTGCCGTTGCGCCACACGCGCAGATCCAGCCGTTCGGACAGCGCGTTCACCACCGACACGCCCACGCCGTGCAAGCCGCCCGAAACCTTATAGGCGTTCTGCTCGAACTTTCCGCCGGCATGAAGCTGGGTCATGATCACTTCGGCGGCCGAGACGCCTTCGGAATGCATGTCGGTGGGGATGCCGCGGCCGTTGTCGCGCACGGTGCAGGAGCCGTCCGGATTGAGGGCCACGTCCACGCGGTCGGCATAGCCGCCGAGCGCCTCGTCGATCGCATTGTCCACGACTTCATAGACCATGTGATGCAGGCCCGAGCCGTCATCGGTGTCGCCGATATACATCCCCGGCCGCTTGCGCACGGCATCGAGACCCTTCAACACCTTGATGGAATCGGCGTCGTAGGAATTGTCGTCGGGGTTTATCGGCGCAGTGGACATGGTCTATTCCTGCCGGGCGAATTCGCCCGCATTGACGGAGAAGATATCGGTGCGCGCGTGCAGATGTTCGAACAGCGATAGATCGGTGCCGGTCATCCAGGCCTGCGCGCGCAGAGCGAGAATTTCCTCGAACAGGGCTTCGCGGCGGCGCGCATCGAGATGGGCCGCGACTTCGTCGAGCAGCAGCAGCGGCGCATAACCGTCGCGGGCCTGCGCCAGCTCCCACGCGTCGGCCAGCACGATGGAGATCAGCAGCGCCTTCTGCTCGCCCGTGGAGCAATCGCGCGCGTCCATGCGCTTCTCTGTGTGGCGCACGGCGAGGTCGCACAGATGCGGGCCGATGGTCGTGCGGCGAACCTGCGCATCGGTGATGCGCGCGCCGGCCAGCATCGATTTGAGCGAGGTAATGGCCGCATCGCGGTCACCTTCGGCCAGGGGCGCCATCTCGCCCGCGAGAGACAGTTGTGCGCACGGAAACACACCTGCTGCTTCGCGCGTGGCGAGCGCCGCATTGAGCCGCGCGATGGTGGCCACGCGCGCGCCAGTCATATCGATGCCCGTCTCGGCCATTTCCGCTTCGAGCCCGTCGAGCCAGGCGGGATCGCGGGGACCATATTTCAGCAGCCGTGCGCGCTCGCGCATCGCGTGCTCGTAGCGAAGCGTGCGCCGCGCGTGGCCCGGTTCGAAACCGAGCACGAGCCGATCGAGAAACCGCCGCCGTCCGGCAGCACTTTCGATGAACAGGCGATCCATCGCGGGCGTGAGCCACAGCATCTGCACGACCTCGCCCAGATCCGCGGAGTTTTGAGCGGCCACGCCGTTCAGATGCACGAGCCGGCGTTCGCCGCCTTCGGCGCCCAGAGCCAAACCGGTACCGATCTCATAGCTTTCGCTGCCGCGCGCGACCGTCGCCGCCACGGTCCACAACGCGCCTTCGGAAACCTGCGGACCTTTGCGGATATGGTCGCCCAGCTTCGCCCCGCGCAGGCCCTTGCCGGGCGAGAGCAGCGAAATCGCATCGAGCACATTCGTCTTGCCCGCGCCGTTCGGCCCCGCCAGCACCACGGGCCGCCCGCTGGTGAGCAACTCGCCCTGGGCATAGGAGCGGAAATTCGCGAGCAGCAGCCGCGTCACCGCAAGCCGCGGCGCGGCTAATGGCTCGGGAGCGCCCTGGCGGCGCGGATCGAATGCGCTCGCCAAAACTCAAACCCGCATGGGCATGAGGACGTAAAGCGTGCGCGGGTCCTCGGTGTCTTCGATGATCGTGGGCGAGCCCGCATCCGAAAGCAGGAAGCGAACCTCCTTGCCTTCGATCTGGCCGGTGATGTCGAGCAGATAGCGGGCATTGAAACCGATCTCGATGGGGCCCGCGCTGTAGGTCGCGCCCAGCTCTTCCGTGGCCGTGCCGGAATCCGGATTGACGACCGTGAGAGTCAACTTGTCCTTGGCGATATTGAGCTTCACTGCGCGGGTTTTGTCTGCCGAAATGGTCGACACGCGGTCCACAGCCTGCGCAAATTCCTTCGCGTCGAGCGACAGCGCCTTGTCGTTGCCCGAGGGGATCACGCGCTGGTAATCGGGGAACGTGCCGTCGATCAGCTTGGAAGTGAGCTCCACGCCGTCGGTGATGAACTGGATCTTGGTGTCCGACAGCGACACATCGATCGCGCCTTCCGCATCGTCGAGCAGGCGGCGCAGTTCCGTCACGGTCTTGCGCGGCACGATCACGCCCGGAATGTCGGCAGCACCGTCCGGCAGGTCGAATTCGTAGCGCGCGAGCCTGTGGCCGTCCGTCGCCGCCGCGCGCAACGCCTTGGTCTTTCCCTCTTTCACGGCATGCAGATAGATGCCGTTCAGATAGAACCGCGTCTCTTCGGTGGAGATCGCAAAGCGCGTGCGATCGATCAGCTGCTTGAGGTCGTCGACCTGCATGCGGAAGCGATGGGGCAGCGCGCCCGCCGCCATCTGCGGGAAATCTTCCTTGGGCAGGCACGCAAGCTCGAAGCGCACCGTACCGGCCGAAACCGACAGCCTGCCGCCTTCGGAGGCCAGCAACTCCACCTGCACCTGCGCGCCTTCCGGCAGCTTGCGCACGATGTCGTAGATCACGTGCGCCGGAACGGTCGTGGCGCCGTTCTGGGCGACGTCGGCCGGAACCGACTCGGAAGCCTCGAGATCGAGGTCGGTGCTCTTCAACGACAATCGGCCATCCCCCGCCTCGATCAGCACATTGGCGAGGATCGGAATGGTGTTGCGCCGCTCGACGATGCGATGGACGTGCCCAAGCGCTTTAAGCAAGACCGAACGCTCGATGGTGACCTTCATCGCATGAAATCCCGAGGTATCCCTGACGCCCGACGCGCCCCGCAAGCGGGGCCGCGGACTCTGCCAAGGCGTTTCAGCCGGCGCAAGGGCGAGAGAGTCGATCGAAACCCGTCTCCTCAAGGATTTTCGCCAATTCGTCAATTTCGGCGCAAGCTTTACCGGCCCTTAAACCGCCGGCCTTACCTTCCTGGACCCGGCGGGGCGCGTTTGGCCCGGGGCTCCCTCATCGGAGACGCCGCGAGCGGGATCAGCGATGTTCGGCCGAGGGGCTAGGAAAACCCGTAAGCGGATCGAGCCCAGCCTCAATTGGCGCGGCGAGAGCGCCTCGGACGACCTTCGCGCCGACCCCGCCGACCGCCCGCCGACCAGCCGCCGGACCAAGAAATCCGCATCGCGATCGGCTGCGCGGACCGGCAGGAGACGCCGCTCCTGGCTGGGGCGCTTCGTCTATTGGGGCGCAGTGCTGTCGGTGTGGGGGTTGATCTCGACGTTTGCGCTCGTCGTTTACTACGCGAGCCAGTTGCCGCCGATCGATCAGCTCGCGGTGCCCAAGCGGCCGCCGAACATCGCCATCCTCGCCGACGACGGCTCGCTCATCGCCAATCGGGGCGACACCGGCGGCCCCGCGATCACGCTGATCGACCTGCCGCCCTATCTGCCGAAGGCTTTCGTCGCGATCGAGGACCGGCGGTTCTACGACCATATCGGCATCGATCCCGTCGGCGTCTCGCGCGCGCTGATGCGCGACGTGATCGGGAGGAGCGGCATCGAGGGCGGCTCGACGCTGACCCAGCAGCTGGCGAAGAACCTGTTCCTGACCCAGGAGCGCACGCTGTCGCGCAAGATCCAGGAGGCGATCCTGGCGCTGTGGCTCGAGCGCCGGTATTCGAAGGATCAGATCCTCGAGCTCTATCTCAACCGCGTCTACTTTGGTTCGGGCGCCTATGGGGTCGAGGCGGCGGCGCAGAAATATTTCGGCAAGAGCGCGCGCTTCGTGACCCTGCCGGAAGCGGCGCTGCTGGCGGGGCTGATGAAGTCGCCGACCAAGCTCGCGCCCAACCGCAACCTCAAGGGCGCCAACGAGCGCGCGGCCGAGGTCATCACCGCAATGGCCGAGCAAGGCCACATC
Source organism: Alphaproteobacteria bacterium (assembly GCA_003139615.1). Lineage (GTDB taxonomy): Bacteria > Pseudomonadota > Alphaproteobacteria > Micropepsales > Micropepsaceae > Rhizomicrobium. The sequence goes on along the minus strand of PLJH01000101.1, from coordinate 89 downwards.
ACCGAGGCGATGGCCAAGTCCGCGCTCGCCAACCCGGCCCAGGTGGTCCACGACAAGAGCGCAGGCTCGATCAACTACGTCGCCGACTA
>PLJH01000017.1 GCA_003139615.1 Alphaproteobacteria bacterium | reverse complement strand
CTTCGCGGACGATCGCCTGCGCTAGAACGGTCGCGGTCGTCGTGCCGTCACCGGCTGCGTCGTTGGTCTTCGAGGCCACTTCGCGCACCATCTGGGCGCCCATGTTCTCGAATTTGTCGTGGAGCTCGATCTCCTTCGCCACCGTCACGCCGTCCTTGGTCGTGCGCGGAGCGCCGAAGCTCTTCTCGATGACCACGTTGCGGCCCTTGGGGCCCAGCGTGATCTTCACTGCATCGGCGAGGATGTCGACGCCGCGGAGCATCCGCTCGCGCGCGTCTGCGCCGAATTTAACTTCTTTGGCTGCCATTTCTAAGTTCTCCTGGTAATCGAATGTGTGTTGGGCAAGCGACGACTTACGCCGCCTTCTTCTTCAAGGCAGTGCGGCCTTCGAGGATGCCCATGATGTCGGACTCCTTCATGATCAGGAGGTCCTGACCTTCGACCTTCACTTCGGTGCCGGACCATTTGCCGAACAGCACAAAATCGCCGACTTTCACTTCGGGGACGACGCGCTTGCCGTTGTCGTCGAGGGCTCCCGGGCCGACGGCGATGATTTCGCCTTCTTGCGGCTTTTCCTGCACGGTGTCGGGGATGATGATGCCGCCCGGGGTCTTCTGGTCTTCCTGGACGCGGCGGACGACAACACGGTCGCCTAACGGACGAAATTTCATGGGGGTTTTCTCCTAAACGTCTATGATTTCAGATGCTTGAACCAATTCGGCGGGCCTTGCGGCGCCACATGGCAGCACTCATCTGATGAGAGTGCCAGCCGATGGCGGGTAGATAGGCGTGTGAGCTGTATAGGTCAAGGCTTTTGCCGGAGTTCCATCGGCTGAAATGTCCGCTTGGCAGGCGGAATCCCGCGGAGCAGGCTGGTTCATGGCGCGTTTTCAGGCTTTGAAATTCTGGGTGTTCGCGGGCGGGGCGCTCGCGATCCTGCTCGCGCTGGCGATGGTCTGGCTGATGCGGGCGGCTGGCCACGAGGAACTTCCGCCGGTGGCGGCGGGAATCGCATTCGGCGCCGCAAGTTCTCAACCCAATCCCGAATTCACCCGGCGCCTGCGCGCGCGCTTTCCCATCGGCTCGGATGTCGCCGCGTTATCGAACGAACTCGACCGGGAAGGTTTTACGGTCGACGCCACGCATGGAAAAGCCAACATCAAATCCGGCAAGGGCTGGCCGTGCCTCGAAATCCTCGAAGTGGATTGGAAAGCCGGCCCGCGCAATCGCATCGCTTCGCTCGACGGCTATTATTTTTCGGCGTGTTTGTGAGCCGATCAGACACAGATAGTTGACGTAAAAAAAGACTTTAACGCAGAGTACGCTGAGGTAGCGCGGAGGACGCAGAGGAATGGTGGTTCTCCTCTGCGTCCTCGGCGCATCCCCCGCGTCCTCTGCGTTAGAATCTTCTTGGCTGTCGATGCAGAATCGAAAATCGTTCGAACCGGGAATGGGAGGATGACGATGAGCGACAAAATCTATACCGGCGGATGCCTGTGCGGGCAGTTGCGTTATGAGGCGAAGGATGCGCCCCGCTTTATGGGGCATTGCTATTGCGAAGATTGCCGCAAGGCGAGCGGCGCTGGCTTCATCCCGTTCATGGGCTTTCCGGCAAGCGCGGTGCGCTTCACCGGTCAAAGTCTGAGGTTCACCTCGAAGTCCGCTCGCGATACCGATACCGATCGCAATTCCTGTCCCGTCTGCGGCAGTCTTGTTTTCGGCGGCATCGTGGGCAAAACCGAGAGCTACACGATCTATGCCGGTTCGTTGGACGATCCGTCCGCCTTCCATCCTACGATCGCGATCTTCACCCGCGGCCGCCCGGATTGGGCCGCGATCCCGCCGCATCTCACGGTGTACGAACGGGGAATGTGAGCGACGCCGGTTGAACTTGTGCGAGGCGCGCCCGACCGCTAGATCGTAACGCGAACGCTATCGTTGAGGAATTCCATGTCCATCCCCGAAGGCTTCGCGCCCTTCAAGCTCGCTATCGGTTTTCTCGAAGCGAACGGCCCGCTTTACGGAAAGTGGGACGGCTCGCATCTCCTGCTCGGCTTTCGCGTCGAGCGCAGGCACTGCAATCCCGGCTGGGTCGCCCATGGCGGCATGCTCGCGACATTTGCCGACATGCTGCTGCCCATCGCGTCGCGCTTCCAGAGCAAGGTCGATATGGGATTTCTGCCGACCGTCAATCTCTCCTGCGATTTTCTCGCGCCGGCGCCGCTCGATTCCTGGGTAGAGGGTCGCGCCGATCCGCTCAAGGTGACGCGCAATCTGCTGTTCGCGCAGGGGCTGGTGACGGCCGACGGCGAACCCGTGCTGCGCGCCAACGGCATCTTCAAGATCACGTCGACGAAATCCGTCAAGAGCGGCGATTTCTCCCTCGACGCATTGTTCGGTTTCAAGACGGGCGAATAAGAAAGATGCACCACGGGGGCACGGAGAACACGGAGAAGAAGAAGGTCTTGCGCGCTTTGCGCGCGACAAACTTTCTCCGCGTCCTCCCTTTTTCTCCGTGCCTCCGCGGTGAACCTTATTGAAAGCTGACACGAGGACATCATGGCCGAGTTCAAAGGATTCCCGAAGGACTTCTTCGCTTTCTTCCGCGAATTGAAGGCGCATAACGAGCGGCCCTGGTTCGAGGAGAACAAGCAGCGCTTCCGGGATTCCGTGCAGGCGCCGATGTCGGATTTCATCGCCGCGATGGCGCCGAAGCTGGCCAGGGTGTCGAAGAATTTCGTCGCCGATCCGCGTCCGAACGGCGGTTCGATGTTCCGCATCTATCGCGACGTGCGCTTCGCCCGCGACAAACGTCCGTACAAGGAACATGCGGCCGCCCATTTCCGCCATGCGCTCGGCAAGGATGCGCATGCGCCCGGTTTCTACATGCATTTCGGTCCGGACGAAGTCTATTTCGGCGGCGGATTGTGGATGCCGCCGCCGCCCGCGCTCACGAAGATTCGCGAGGCGATTGCGGCCAAACCTGCGGTGTGGAAAAAGACGCTGACCGACAAGAAATTCACGAAGCATTTCGAAGGTCTGGGCGAGGGCGAGGCATTGTCGCGGCCGCCGCGCGGCTTCGACCCTGCCCATCCCTTCATCGACGACATCAAGAAGAAAAGCTTCTATGCGATGCGCGAGGAAGGCGTGAAGCTTGCGTCCTCGCCGAAGCTGGTGGACGAAGTCGCCGACACCTTCGCATCGATCAGCCCGCTGATGAAATTCCTGTGCGGCGCCGTCGGCGTGCCGTTTTGAGGATGCGATCGTGAGCGAGACCTCGACACCTCCGCCGCAGCCCGCACATACGCGCTGGCACTTCATCCGCGATGTGCTGGTGCTGCAGGTGAAGTTGATCCTGGGGAACATCCACAATTTCTTCCTGATTCCCATCACGCTGACCGCGGCCGCCATCGACCTCGTCGTCAAGACGGATCGTCACGGCGGACTTTTCTATCGCGCACTCGATTGGGGCCGCCGCGCCGAGGAGGCGATTGGTCTCTACAGCGCGCTCGACCGCGACGATGAAGGCCTGAAGCACGATTTCACCGTCGACGCGGTGATCAAAAGGCTGGAAGGCGTGATTGTGCGCGAATACGAGAAGGGCGGCACCGCCGCCAACATGAAGACCGCCATCGATACCGCGCTCGATCAATTGCATTCGGAAACCGGGAAAACGGCCGCGAAGGCACAGGAAGCAGCCCAAGCCGTGATCAAAAAACTCGCGCCGCCGGAGTGAGCGCGATTTTTCCTCCCCCGTTTACGGGGGAAGAAACAGATCGTGCGGATTTTTGAACCCATCAAAATCCGCAGGGCAATCAGTTGATTACCCGCCCACAAATCCCTCAAGCACATTGGCCGTGTTCCGGCCCAGCGCTTCGATGTGGTAGCCGCCTTCGAAGATGAAGAGTGTCGGTTTGCCGAGTGTCGCGATTCGCGCGCCGATGCGCAGGTAGTCTTCCGTCGTGATCCTGAAGCGGCAGATCGGATCATGCTCGTATGTGTCGAGGCCCAGCGAGACCAACAGCACGTCCGGCCTGAATGCCGCGATCGCATCGAGCGCTGTGGCGAGCGCCAGCGAATAACCGCCCCAATCCGTGCCGCGCGGCAGCGGCAGGTTGAGATTGAATCCTTCGCCGTTGCCTTCGCCCAACTCATCCGCGAAACCCAGGAAATGCGGATAGGCGAAAGCGGGATCGGCATGGACCGACGCGAAGAACACATCGTCGCGGCGATAGAAAATCGCCTGCGTGCCGTTGCCGTGATGGTAGTCGACATCGAGGATCGCGGGCCGCATCCCCGCATCGGCGAGCCATTGCGCCGCGATCGCGACATTGTTCAGATAGCAATAGCCGCCGAACACGTCCGCGCTCGCGTGGTGTCCGGGAGGGCGCGCGAGCGAGAAGGAAGCGCGTTCGCCTTCGCGGATCGCTTGCGCCGCCGAAAGCGCCGCATTCGCCGCCGCGTGCGATGCGGCCCAGGTGCCCTTGGTGATCGGTGTCGCGGTATCGAACGCGTAGCTGCCGAGCTGGGATTCGATGTCGCCGTGGCGGCGCTCGCGCAAACCCCGCGCCGGCCACACGGACGGATAGGCGTCGGCGGCTTCGCGCTCGCCATAGCGCTTCGTCCATTGCGCGTGGGCGGTTGTGAGAAACCCGACGAAATCGGGATTGTGGATGCGGAGCAGCGGTTCGTTGCCGAATTCACGGGGTTCGTGGATGGGCCCCAGCTTGCGCGCCTCGATCTCCGCCCGCACCCGCTCGACCCGTTCGGGAACTTCCACGGCCGGTCCCATCCGCCCCATTTCGAATTCGAGGGTGGGCGCATGGGCGAGATGCGCGGTCGAATAGAAGGTTTTCATCCGCCCATGGAAAGGCAAAGCGCGCGCAAACACAAGTTTTGATTGGGCTGCAGCTCCGCTAAGCTCCGGGCAGGGAACAGGGAGGAACAACAATGGCGCTCAAGACACCGGAACAATATGTGCAGAGCCTGCGCGACGGTCGCGTGACCTATTGGGACGGCGAACGCATCGACGATATTACAAAGCATCCGCGCTTCCGGGTCCCCATCGCGACCACGGCGCAGGATTACGATTACGACGATCCGAAGCTGGGCGCGCTGCGCCGCTTCCGCACCGAAGCGGGCCACGAGGCGCATCGCATCTATCAGGTACCGCGGAGCGAAGAAGACCTCGCCAAACGCATCGAGCTGCTCGCGCACACCGGCATCGGCACGGCGGTGTCGGGAGTCTACATGGCGCTCATGAGCGTGAAGGACCAGGTCGCGGCCGTGAACCCGCAATACGCGGAAAATATCGAGCGCATGTATCGCTATTGCCGCGACAACGACCTGCGCGCGGCCGAGGTGATCACGGATCCCAAAGGCGACCGCAAGCGCCGCGCCCATGAGCAGGACGATCCCGATCTTTATGTCCGCATCGTCAGCCGCAACAATGACGGCATCGTGGTGCGCGGCGCCAAGCTGCATATCACGGCGGCCTCCGTCATTCACGAACTGGTGGTGATGCCGACCAAGGGCATGCGCCAGGACGAGACGGATTATGCCGTGTCGTTCTCCATTCCCGTCGCCACCAAAGGCGTCAGCATCATCAACCGCAGCTTTGCGCCCGCGGAATTGAACGCGTTCGATTATCCCGCGAGCTCGCATCACTCCATGCCGGAAGGTTTCGTGGTGTTCGACGACGTGTTCGTGCCATGGGATCGCGTGTTCCTGGCCGGCGAAGTGCAGTTGGCGAGCAAGCTCGCGCAGTCGCTGGGGCTTTGGGAGCGCACGGGCGGGGTGATCGCGGCTGTCGAATCTTCCGAACTGTTCGTGGGGCTGGCCCAACTCGTCACCGAGATGCAGGGCAAGGAAAGCGATATGGTGGCGCAGGCTTCCATCGCCGAGCTGATCACTTATGCGCAGATGCTCAAAATGTCGCTCGATTACGCCTGCCGGCATTACGAGCACACGGCCTCGGGCATGGTCTATCCCAACACGCTCGCGATCAACGCCGCCAAATACTATTACGCCGCGAATTATCACCAGACGGTGCGTTACCTGCACGATCTGTCCGGCGGTCTCGTGCTGACCTTGCCGCTGGAAAGCGATTTGCGCAATCCCGAGTCCGGCAAATTCATCCGCAAATATCTGTACACGAAGTCGAACGTCGACGTGGAAACCCGCATGCGCGTCTACAATCTGATCCGCGACCTGACGGCGGACGCCTATGGCGGCTGGCATTTCGTGGTGGCGCTGCAGGCGGGCGGCGGGCTCTCCGCGCAACGCTTCATGATGAACCGCACTTACGACATCGCCGGCGCCAAAGCGAAGGCGTTGGCGGCGGCGGGGGCTGGGTAGAGCGGGCACGAGTTGAAAACGGTTCCATTCATTCCACCCGCCCCTTGCGGGCGGGTCGAAAAATTCTGAGTGAAACGAGGAATTTTTCGGGGCGGGGTATTGTTGATGGAGCACCCCGCCCCGAAATTCTCTTTTCGCTATCGCTCAAAGACAATTTCGACCCGCCCTCAA
>PLJH01000062.1:7949-55109 GCA_003139615.1 Alphaproteobacteria bacterium | reverse complement strand
GGCGGCCCGACAAGCGAGTCGATCGTCGAAGGGCCGCCGCATGCCGATGGGCCGTGATCGCGATAGTCCGCGAGGTCGTTGATCCCGGCAAGACTGACGACCGCTGAAACCGGAAGCGGATTGGATTCATAAAGAACGCTGTCATGCGGCAGATGCGGACGCGCCGCCGCCCAGACCGCCAGATGCCCGCCCGCCGAGTGCCCGACGACGACAAGCCTGGAAAGGTCGAGCTTGTACGCCGGCGCGATATCCCGAAGCGTATCCATCGCCTTCGCGACATCGAGGAACGTGCCGGGATAGCCGCCGCCATTCTCTCCGATGCGCCGGTAGTCGATGTTCCAGACCGCGAAGCCGCGCTTCCGGAGATCTTCAGCGAGGTAGTCCATCAAGACGGTGCCCGGGATTTTCGCCAGCCAGCACCCACCATGGATCAGCACGATTGTCCGAATGGGTCCTTCGCGCTTCGGCAGGAACAATTCGGCGACCTGATCCGGCGCGGGCCCGTAGTGGCGCGCGAGAGTGGCCTCCGGCCGCGGGCGCGCCAGAAGGTCGGTATAGGAAATCGGCGCCGAACTCGCGCTCCACGCAACGAACGCTGCACCGGCAAGCACCAGGGCGAGCGGCCATCGGTACATATTCGTCATTGAGGTCCGTTTCAAAAATCTTGGCCGGAGATTGTACAGAAATAACAGGCCGCCGGATCACTGAAATCGGTCGAGACGCTTGATCGCCTTCGTGATTCAGGCACTCACTTCCTGTCGCCCGCCTCGGGCAGTCTTGTAAGGCTTGATCTTCCCGACCTGCCCCATGATCAGCCGCTTGGCTTCGAGCGTGTCGAATGCGTTTTGCAGGCGAAGAAAATACCCCTCGGACAGCGCGAAGAACTTGCACAGCCGCAAACCGGTATCCGCGGTAATGTTGCGCGTGCCGTTCACGATGGCATGGATGCGGTTGGGGGGCACGCCGATGGCATGGGCCAACTGGTTCTGGCTCAGCACGATCTCGTTCAGGAATTCTTCCTTGAGAATCTCGCCGGGATGCGGATTGCGCAGCGCGCTCATGTTGCGTCCTTCAGGATTGCCACGATCTTCAATGGCAATCGATAATTTCAACGTCGTTTGCGTCTCCATCGCCCCAGCGGAAACACACGCGCCCCTGGTCGTTGATCCGAATGCTCGATTGCCCATTCCGGTCTTGCCATCATTCCCGCCGCGCCGTCACTCGTCCTCTTCCGGCTCGTCCAGCGGCACCAGGTAGACGATGAAGTCTTCCGAGTCGGCATGCACGTCCTCGCCCCAGTCTTCTTCCCGTTGCTCTTCGAACAGGCCCGCCTCGGCCGGCGTCGCAACCCGCACGCCGATGTCGTCCTTGCCGTTCCACAGCGGCGCGCCGTTCGACGTCAGTTCCGTCAGGTCTTCGTGCTCTTCGGCACTCGCGGCATATGCATTTGCCTCATCCGGATCGTCCGCTTCGAATGCCAGGATTGCAGTCCCCTTGATTTCCAGAACAAAGATCATGCGCGTCCTCCGTGGCGGCATATGCATTTCATGTCGCCCGGGAGTATTGTTATCATACCCGCATTGAAGGTCGCAAAGGGTGGCACAGATGATCCCGTTCCTGAAAAACAGGCTTGCCGTTATCGGCGGCGCATGTGCCGTCGCGGCCGTGATCGTCTTCGGGATCGTATACATTTACTGGAACCAGCTCGTGCCGGTTGTCGCGCTGGGGATCAATTATGTGCGCTATCTCTCCGCACCCACCGGCACGCTGGTGACGGAACCGGCGCCGGGCGGTGGACCCATAACCGAAACGAAATTTCTGCCGTCGTCTTTTGGCGATTGGCCCAGCTACAACAAGACGCTCACGTCGAACCGCTTCTCGTCATTGGCGCAGATCAACCGCAGCAATGTCGGGCGCCTGAAAGTGCTCTGCACCTACGACACGGGCCGGCACACGGGCTTCAATGCCGGTCCGATCATGGTGCACGGCGCCCTCATCGCCTCGACGGAATTCGATATTTTCTCCATCGATCCGGCGACCTGCCGCGAGAATTGGCGCGCGCATGAAGACTACCAGCCCGCTTCGCCGCAAGGCGTCAATCGCGGTCCAGCCTATATGGACGGCATGCTGTTTCGCGGCACCGAGGACGGGCGCGTGCTGGCTTACGATTTCCAGACCGGAAAGCGCCTGTGGGCGACGACGATCGCAGATTACAAAATCGGCGAGTCCGCGCCCGCGGCACCCATCGCATGGAACGGCCTCGTCTTTATCGGCAATGCCGGCGGCGATGTGAAAGGCGTGAAAGGGCGCATGTATGCGCTCGACGCCAAAACCGGAAAGATCGTCTGGGAGTTCTATCTCGTTCCCAAATCTCCCGGCGATCGCTCGCGTGGACCGCAGGCGCCGTCACCGCTCGACACGGCGACCTGGAAAAACAAGCCGGGAATCCCGATCACCGGCGGTGCGACCTGGACGTCTTACACATTGGATCCGACAACCGGGCTTCTCTATGTGCCCGGCGGCAATCCCGCGCCCGATTTCGCGACGGGACCCCGGCCGGGTTCCAATCTCTTTTCCGGTTCGATCGTCGTGCTCGATGCGAAGACGGGTGCCTACAAATCCGATTTCAAGATCGTGCCCGTGGACTGGCATGACTGGGACGTTTCCAGCACGCCCGCGATCATCGAAACCAAAGGCGGCCGGAAGCTTCTTTCCGAAGCGCCCAAGGACGGGCATCTCTACGGCATCGATCTTTCGGACAACAAACTGCTCTATCGCGTGCCGGTAACGCGCATGGAAAACGGCGACGTGACGTTCTCGTCCGCCAAATCCGTGCATTTCTGCCCGGGCAGCACGGGCGGCGCGGAATGGAACGGCCCGGCTTACGATCCGCCCACCAATCTCGTCCTGATCGGCGAAGTGGATTGGTGCACCACCGTCACGATCGAGAGCGACAAGCAGATCCGCTCAACGCCGATTGGCCAGCCCTGGTCCGCGATGGCAAGCCTCAATCCCTATCACGTCTGGGGTGCGGCGGACCCGTTCGGGAAATGGGCGGGATGGGTCTACGCCGTGGACGCCGACACGGGCGCCTGGAAATGGCGCGTGAAAACGAACTATCCGATTCAAAGCGGCATGACGCCGACGGCGGGCGGCATCGCGTTCTTCGGCGACATGGGCGGCAATTTCTATGCGGTGGATGTCACGAACGGCAAGAAGCTGTGGGGCACGAAACTCGACGGCGCGGTGGGCGGCGGCGTGATCACCTACACCGTGAATGGCCGGCAGAAGGTCGCGGTGGCGGCAGGTCTCACGGAAGTTCTGTGGCCGACGCAAATCGCGGATGCGAAGATTGTGATCCTCGGTCTGTGAGCTTTGGCGACTGCGGACGACCCGGAGAAGAGCGCGGCTGGTCGCGGTCTGATCCCAATCTTTTCCGCATCGCTGGCTCCGTCGGCAACGATGCTCTAGAAAGATCGTGCGAGCGATTGAGGAAACAATGATGAAAATTTCGATCATGGCCGCAGCTTTGGGAGCGTTCGTGCTTTGCGCGCCGGCACTGGCGGGTTCTGTCCAGACGGATGCCGCGCTTGTTGCCGCGGCGCACGGCGCTCAGCGTTCGCCGGCGGACGTCGCGCGGGATCGCTATCGGCATCCCGCCGAAAGCCTCGCGTTCTGGGGATTGCGGCCCGGCATAACGGTTCTGGAAATCTGGCCGTCCGGCGGATACTGGACCGAGATTCTCGCGCCCTACGCAAAGGCGACCGGAGGCAGATATATTGCCGCTCTGTCCAGCGCCGCCCATCCGCTTGCCGCCAGATTTGCCGACAAAGCCCTTTACGGCGACATCGCAACGACTGTGTTCAACGACAAATCCGGGCCGCTTGCGCCGCACGGAACGATCGATCTGGTGCTCACGGCGCGAAACCTTCACGACTGGATGTGGACGCCGGGCATGGCCGAGAAATCGATGGCCGATTTCTTTGCCGCGCTGAAACCAGGAGGTATCCTGGCCTTTGAGGAACATCGCGCCGATCCGCGGCCCATGGTGAAGGATGCGACGGACGGCTACGTCTCGACGGCCTATGTCATCGCGCTCGCGGAACACGCGGGCTTCAAACTCAACGGGCAGTCCGAGATCAACGCAAATCCCAAAGACACGAAGGATCATCCCTTCGGCGTCTGGACATTGCCGCCCTCCCGGCAAAGCGCGCCATCCGGCCGGCCGCCGAACCCGGCTTTCGATCACGCAAAATACGACGCCATCGGTGAAAGCGACCGGATGACTCTGCGATTCCGGAAACCGGGATAAAGCGGGCCGGCCTTGCCTGGGGCGTTGCGTAACGTCATCTTCGATTATCCGGCCTTTTTCGCCCATCGCATTATATCGGGGCGGAATGAGGTTTACGCTATGGGAGAATTATTATGCGCCGTTTGTCTGCCGCGATTTTACTGTCGGTATCCGCGAGCGTTCTGTTGGGTGCTGCGGATGCGCCACCGCCTGCGATGAAAACCATGCTCGTGCGCGGCACGATTGAAGACATCTCGGCCACGACCTTGACGATCAAGACGGACAAGGGAGCGGACCTTGCCGCCGCGATCACGCCGCAGTCGCGCTTTGCCGCCGTCGAAGCGCGCAGCTTCGCGCAAATCAAGGCCACGGATTTCGTCGGCATCACCGCGGTGCCCGGCGCGAACGGCCATCTGACCGCGGAAGAGATTCACATCATTCCCGTCGTGGGCCTCGGCGAAGGGCAATATCCCTGGGATCATCATCCCTCGACCGGGCGCGTTGCGTCGTCGGGCATGGGCAGCATGACGAATGGAACGGTTGCCCCATCGTTGCCTGCGAAAGCCGGCAGCATGACCAACGGCACCGTGACGGCGAGCGCCGGCGCGCAACAGCTGACCGTCACCTATCGCGGCGCGCAAATGGTCAATGGCCATTGCGAAGGCCGCGCCGTTGCCGGCCAGCCGGGCTGCACGGGCACCGCGATTGTCGATATCACGCCGACCACCGCCATTGCCGCAATCGTGCCCACGACAAATGCCGACATCAAGCCCGGCCTCGCGGTTGTGGCCGGCGTGGCGATGGACGACGCCGGTCACACTTTCCTCGGCTCGGCGACCGTCGAAAAGAACGGCGTGAAGCCGGAGTTCTGAGTGCAGCCGGACCTCGCAACGGCGCTCAACATCGCGACGACGGCCGCGGTCGTCGGCGGCGTCATTTTCGGCGCCTGGCAGATCCGCATCGCAACGCGCGCGCGAGAGACTCAGATTTCGCTGCAGCTTATCGAGATGCTGCAGACCCGCGATCTGATCGAAGGCCTGAGTTCGCTGCATGACGTGCCCGAAGGCCTCTTCTGGAAAGAGCTTCAGTCGCAACTCGGCGAGCGATGGGTTTCGGCTTTTGCTCTCATTTGTGCGTTGGATGGGCTTGGAATCCTCGTGTACCGGCGCGAAGTCTCGCCGCGGGTCGCCGACGATTATTTCCATCATACGGTCTGGGAGGTCTGGAGGAAGTCCCGGACCGCGATCCTCGAACGACGCACTATGAAGGATATGCCGGGCCGGGAAACCGGCTTTCAATTCCTCGAATGGCTGGCGGAAAGCCAGGCCGTCTTTCGCGAGGAGCTGCCGCCTCACAAACGCCGCGCCTATCCTCTTGCAGAACGCTCCGATATCGCCGTGGCGCCATCTCCTTGAGGCCATGTTGGTCTCGCGACGGCTCGGCACCTCCGTCGTGCTGCCCGTGTCTTTGAAATTCCCGCCGACGGGGTCCCCGAAGAGCGATCGCTACGCACCCGCCAGGATATTGCAAAGCATCGGAAAATGCAGAACCGGTCTTTGCAGAGTTGACTTGTGAAATGCTAGTCTGCCCAACTCAGAATTGGGGGCAAGCATGCGAAACATGACTGTTGTAATATCCGATCTCCATTTCGAAGAAGAGGCCACAGACATTATTTCAGACCCGGCGGGCGTTCTTGACCCGATTGTGTTCCGCCGAAACGTTCCGGCTGTGGCCTTCGAGAACATGATGCGCGACGTGGCCGATCAGGCGCGCACCAACGGCGCCGCGCGGATCGATTTGGTCCTGGCGGGCGACATCTTCGATCTCTATCGCACGCAATATTGGTTCATGAACGACAAGGGGCTGCGTCCCTATGTGGACTGTATGGAGGTCACGCCCGAGCTTGAGAGCAAGCTGATCGCCATTATCGACGGCATCGTCGCGGAAAAGGACGTGGCGCGCAGCGTCGCCGTGTTCCGGCGCTTCGCTCAAGGCACATATCTCGAGCGCTCCGATTCGGCGACTCCGGCCGCGCCCTTTGGAATTCCCGTCCAACTGCATTATCTACCCGGCAACCACGATCGTTTGGCGAATGCGACACCGGCGATCCGCAAACATGTGCGTGACCTGCTTGGCATGCCCGGCGGCGATGCGCCGTTCCCGCATTATATTCTGTTCGCGGATCCGCCGGTGCTGATCCGCCATGGTCACGAATACGACCGCTACAATTTCGCCACCGACCTGACTCACGAGCAGATCGGCGCGGCGCTGCCAACTGCACTCTACAATGCGCCGACCTGGGGCGATTACAACACCGTGGCGGTGGCTGCGCGCCTTCCCTTCCTGCTGCGCCGCCATTTCGGCGATGGGGCCATTCTCAAGGAGCCCGTGCTGCAGATCGTCTATTGCCGGCTCCTGGAATTCGACGATGTAAGGCCGCAATCCACGATCGTCGATTTCTTCCTCAACACGACGGTGCCCGTCAAACTCCCGAATCAGAAGGTCCGAAACATCGCTCCAGACGCCGTCAAACCCGCCGACCTCTTCGCGCATCGCGAGACCCTGCAGAAGCAGATGTGGACAAAAATCAAACCCGTCGTGTTCGAGCTGCTCGACGAGGTGATCGCCGACAAATATTTCCGGCAATGGACCTGGAAGTTCTTTCCGTTCTACACCGTCCTGTTGCTGCTTCGACCGTGGCGATGGATTCCGCTTCCGCTATGGCTCGTTCGCATGGTCGGACGCTACCTGAAGGGCGACAGCGCCAACCTCGCCGAAAGCTTCGCCGCCCATGAAATCGAGGTTCATAAAAACGCGGCGTGCTTCGTCTGCGCGGGCCATACGCATAAGCCTCTGGTCGCCCATATCTTCACGCGTAACGATCTGAAGCGCTTCTATACCGACACCGGAACTTGGCGCAATGCGGTGCTCGCGGCGGGCGATCGCCGCTCCTATGGCCGCGTGAACGCAACAACCTATGTAACGTTCTACGGCCGGCAAACCGATCCGCAGAGCGCCGGCGTCCCCGATCACGGTTTCGAGTATTGGACCGGCTACGACCAGAATTGGCCGGTCGACGATTACGATCATTGATTATCCGCGGCGCGCGATGGCGTCCGGTTACGGCATCGCGCTCTGCAGAGTCCGTTCCAGATGATCGACGATAAACGGAAACACATCGGTGGCGGCGTTCTTGCCGAAGATGCAGTCGATATGGCCGTAGCCCGGTATTTCGTGGCGCCGATACAAATCCGGTCCGTTGAGGGCACAGAGCGCATCGAACGTTTTCTGCGTGCTCTGCGGAAGATAACACTGATTGTCGGCGCCGCAGACAAAGGTGACTGGCAGCGCCATGCGGTCCAGATGCGGGACATAGTCGTCCTTGCCGTCCACGTTCACCACCTTCCCGTGATTCACCATGGTGGCGAGATGGTCGAAGACGTTCATATTCGCGACGCCGAAAAGTTCGTGCAGATTATCGTGCGTGCGTTCGTTGAGCTGTGCGTGGTCGTAGAGCAGCGCGTACATAAAGCTGATCCGATGGCATACCGCGCTGTCGCAATCCTCGCCGTGCCGGACGGGATAGAATCGCAAGGCATCATCCAGGAGTCGCTGTTGCCAGTCCGCATGCGCGTCGCGATAGGCCGTCATCGTTTTTGCGCCAAGCGCCTGGAGCACTTCCGGCAGGTGCAGCCCGGCCTTTATGTCGCCCAACGGTTTGACGAACATGTGCGCCGAAATCTGCGACAGCAGCACCGAGCGTACGCCACTGATGCCCGCCAGCATCGCCATTGTGAAAGTGGTCGCGCCATAACAATGCGCGATGACCTGCACGCTGGGCGCGCCTGTCAGCCTGAGGATCTCGGCAACCGCTTCGGGATGATCGATGGTTGCGATCTGATCGCCATTCGAGGGGGCGTTCGCGCTGGGCAGATCGATCGAAACGCGGAAATCGAACAGCCAGACGTCATAGCCATGCGCATAAACATATTCGAGCAGATTGGTGTCGATCAGATCGGTCGAGAAGATGCCGCTTGAGACGCCCGCGCCGTGCACCACCATCACGGGGCCTTTCGCGCCGCCTTTATAGCGCGTAAGTTTCAGCGTGACGCCGTCGCTGGTCCTGAAAGTATGCACCTCCGGTGCGCACGCCCGTAGCGTTCGTTTCACGCGCGGCGTCGCGTTTGGATCGAAGATTTTCCGCGGCGCGATCACGCCGCCATAGGTGTCGTAGAGCACGCCTGCGAAAAACCCGCCGAAACGGGCAATGGCGTCGAGCCGCGCAACATTGCCGGCCGCATTGGTGACGTCGATGGTGCCCAGCTGCGTCGCGAAATCCCTGGGCGAGATGTGCAGGACGCCTTCGCCCAGCACCGCCGCATCCAGCGCCTCCGACTGCGAGACCGTCACATAGAGCGTCGTGGTCTGCGGCCAGATATCGAGCAAATTTCCTTTCTTGATGATCTTCACGCCATGGAGAAAATATTCTTGCCCGTCTACCGCATTCAGCGTCATGCGGTAGACCATGTTGCGGGTATCGACATTGTTTTGATCGACGACGAACAGATTGAAGCGCCCTTCCGAGATCGTCATCGGTTCGGGCGACAAGGCCGGACAGGCGAGCGTTCCGATCATCGCCGCTTCGTGGGCGCTCTGGCTCAGCATCTCATCCAGGTCTTCCGACATCACCGTGAGCGTGAAGGACATCGGGCCCGGGACGTGACCCCGCGGGGTAAAGTCGCCTTTCATGGTCTCGGTGAATCGCAAGCCGAGCTTCGACGATTGCGGATGCGCCGCACCCTTGGAGTCGTAGTCGATCGCCCAGCCGCGTTCGTTCGCGAGCACCGCGCAATTGCGCTCCGTCAGCGCGGAGATCGTCAGCAACGGATTGACACCCAGCGACATTGGCACAATCGAACCGTCGGACACGTAAAGTCCCGGATGCACGTCTACCCCAGCGCCTGCGAACACGCGTCCGCAATGATCGACCACACCTGACTCGCCGTCTTCTCCCATCGCACAGCCGCCCAGCGGATGCACCGTGATGAGTTTGCGGCCGAGATTCCTGGCCCAAATCGGATCGTAGAGATACTCGCCCCCCAGCGCCTTTGTGGAACGGTCCAGCGTCTTGTTGACCTCCTGGAAGACGGGTTCCCGACCGACGCCGGGCCATTCGATCCGCGGCCGCCCGTCGGCCAGGGCAATGCGGCCGTCTTCCTTGTCATGCGACATGACGAGATAGGTCTGCGTGTTGTGGATGGCGCCGTGATAGGGGCCGCGGATGAAACTGTCCGCCACACGCAGCCGTTCGGCCAGCCGTTCCTCCACTCCCGGTCGCACCTGACGGCCGTCGATGCCGCAAGCCGCGGACAATATGCCCGGCAGCATTGCGCCAATGGCGCCCGGCATTGAGCCCTCTTCTATCACGAAGCCATCGCGCACATCGGGCGTATCGCGAATGTCGATGATGCCGGCGATACATGGACCCACGGGCGCGATCTCGCCTTCGGGACGCGTGCCGAAACCGATGCCGTTGATAACGCGATCCGTGTTGAACGCAAACGCCAACACATCGCCATTGCCCGTGAAATGCTTTCCGGTCTGCTCGGAAACGGGAAGGCCCCGCTCTTTCGAGCGCAGCAGCACCGACGTCGAACCGATCGTGCCGGCGCCCAATATGACGACTTCCGCCGTGACGACCATCTCCGGGGCATCGAATGCCTCGCGCCCTGCGTCGACGCTCTGGTAATATACAAGCCACTTGCCGCCGTGCGGCAGAACGGCTCTTACATCTGCGCCCGTGAAGATTTCCGCGCCGTGGTTGGCGGCATCGGGCAGATAATTCATGAGAGTCGTGTTCTTGGCGAAATGATTGCAGCCGCTGACGCAATCGCCGCAACCGATGCAGCGCTTCTGCTCCACGCCCGCCCGATTGGGGCCGTCCTTGAACGTCACATTGATCGGCGGGCGGTAGAATTTCTTTTCCATGCCGAGCTCCTTGGCGGAGTCGGCAAGAGCCTCGAGTTTGGGAAGTTCGGTGAAGTCCGCCGGAAGCGGCGTCGATCCCAGCATGTCGAAGGCGCGCCGGTAGCCGTCTTCCAGGCGGGTCGGCAGATCGGCGCGCAACGCGGCAGGCCAGCGACCATCGTTCCACAATCGGGGTTCGGGTCTCAGCGCGACATTGGCGTTGATCAGCGAGGTCCCGCCCAGGCCGCAGCCGACCAGCGCGTTCATGTCGTCGTTGACATGGATCTCGAACAGGCCGAGCCGCGACCCGACCTGGCCGAGCGCCGTGTTGAATTGAATCTCGGAAAGGCCTTGCGACTCGTTTGCAGGATATTCCCCGGGCTGGAATTCGCGCCCGCGTTCCAGAACGCAGACGCTGCGGCCTGCGCGCGCCATGCGGCTTGCCGAGATGGCGCCGCCATAACCGGAACCAACGACCACCACATCATAATGATCTCGGATTTTTGCCAACGGCAAAGACAGTCGATTCATGGCGTCCCACCTATGAGATAAAGAACGCAATACTTGAAGTGCAGACTGTAAATTGACCTGAACAGATGATTTTAATCACTTGAGCACGTGTTGCGCAACGACTAAGACGTCGCGTATCCATCATGTCCAAGGCGTTGCCTGTGTTCGGCGACGTGGCCGCCGGGGAAACCGGCGCGAAGCGGGAGTTCTGGGCGCGCCTCGACACGCACGCGGCAGCGCCCGTATCTTCGAAATTCCGTCCGAGGATGAAGACACAATGAGTGATCGCTACGCAAAATATACCAGGCTCGTCTTCGATCGGCCGCACGCCAAAGTGCTGCGCATCCGCCTGAACAACGGCAAAATGAACACGGCCGATCACGCGATGCATGCCGAGCTCGCGGAGATCTGGCGCGACATCGACG
Organism: Alphaproteobacteria bacterium; assembly: GCA_003139615.1. Taxonomy (GTDB): domain Bacteria; phylum Pseudomonadota; class Alphaproteobacteria; order Micropepsales; family Micropepsaceae; genus Rhizomicrobium. The sequence continues at coordinate 43,916 of PLJH01000062.1, read as the reverse complement.
CCGATCCGGAGATCAACGTGGCGATCATCACCGGCAATGAGCGCGTATTCTCCGCCGGCGGCGATTTCGCGATGGTCGAAGATCTGATGAACGACGCGCAAGCGCGGTTGCGCGGCTGGAAGGAAGCGCGCGCCATCGTCCACAACATGATCGATTGCAACAAGCCCATCGTGAGCGCGATGCGCGGCGTGGCGGTGGGCGCGGGGCTGGTCACGGGCATTCTCGCCGATATTTCCATCGCGACCAAATCCTGCCGGATCATCGACGGGCACACGCGGCTGGGTGTCGCCGCGGGCGATCACGCCGCCATCATCTGGCCGCTTCTGATCGGCATGGCGCGCGCGAAATATTATCTGCTGCTGTGCGACGAGTTGCGCGGCGAGCAGGCCGCGGAAATGGGGCTCGTGAGTCTCGCGGTCGACGACGCGGAGCTCGACGACAAATCCATCGAGATTGCGACGCGATTGGCGACAGGCGCGCAAAGCGCGATCCGCTTCACCAAACACGCCCTCAACAACTGGCTCCGCCAGATGGGCCCGACGTTCGATACGTCGCTCGCGCTGGAATTTCTCGGCTTCGCCGGAAACGAACCCCAGGAAGGCGTCCGCTCCCACAAGGAAAAACGCGCGCCCAACTGGCCGGAGGGAAGTCCGGTCTAGGCGGGGCGGCAAACGGCCTAATTCGAAAATAAATAATCGCCGTCCCGAACACGCACGAAAACGCCAGAATTTCCGCGGATTTTCTCGCAATTTCGTCTGTTACACCCGCCTGTTCTTCGCCTGATATTCCGCCTGCCATTTCGGCTGTTATTCACGTGCATAAATGCCCCTTGGCTTATCGCAGTCCGACTTCGATCCACGGACTGAGCTAATCGAAGGACGGCGGCTGCAGCGGCACAGTGTGTGCTACCGAGATACTCGCCCAAATTGTGAAATCGACATATGGTGGCAGGCGGACTACGCAGTAGGTGAAGCAATTGTTTCGCTCAAAGATCGCATTCATTCTCGGCGCAGGCGCGAGCTGCGAGTACAAAATGCCCTTGGGCAGCGACCTTGCAAATAGTATCCGTCAAAAAATGTCGATAGAGGTCAACTCGATCGGCCAATTACAAGGGTCCGGCGATATTTCCTTATTCCTCGCGATGCAGCACGATGCAGGCGCGTCTGGAAGCGATATGATAGCGGCTGCACGACGGTTGGCAGGTGGCTTGCCGCTACGAAAGTCGATAGACGATTTTCTAGATTTGCATCAGAATAATTCCCTGTTGGTTGGGCTCGGCAAGGCAGCCATCGTAAAAACGATCTTAGAGTACGAGAAGCAGTCGAGTCTGTCGTTTGTTGCGAATCACGTCGATGCCACAATCGATTTCTCTGCAATCTCCAATTCTTGGTTGATGAAGTTGATGCGGATGATCGGTCAACGAGATCCAATCAAAGCTTTCGAGAACCTTGCATTTATCTCCTTCAACTATGATCGCACGCTGGAAAGATTTCTGTTTCATGCGCTACGAGCTCTGTATGAGGTGTCGAACGAAACAGCGGCAAAGGTCTTAAAGGCCGTTCCGATTTTTCATCCGTACGGAACGGTCGGAACGCTGCCAGAGATGGGTGGGCAAATTGCGTTTGGAGCAACGTTACGCGATCATCTACACGTAGGGAAGGTGACGACCATTCGAACATATACAGAGGAGATAACGGAGAGGGCCACACTAGGCGCTATGCACGGAGCTCTCGCAGATGCCGACATTTGGGTATTTCTTGGCTTCGGATTTCATGAGCAGAACATCGAGTTGCTGACTCCAACATCCGGCTTCAGTTTGAGAAAGAAAGTATATGGAACAGCGTTTGGTATGTCGAAACCAGATGTCGAGACAGCGGATGGCTTAATATATGAAATGTTCAGCGAGAACGCGCGTCGCGGCATGTCAGTGCCAAATTCCTTTTCGATACGAAACGATCTGAATTGCACGAAGCTATTCGATGAGTATGCAGCAACGCTTCCGCGCGCATAACGGCGCACTCGATTTCAGGCATTGGGCTAGCAGATAGGATTCTTCAACAAAAAACCCGGCGGCTCATTTGAGCCCCTGGGCGGATGTTTCCGTTGTGGCAAAATCGGTATGCCGTTTGATCAAATTTCGCAAGCGCAAATTGCCGGCCGATCGAAAATAGTTCGAACAAAGCTCGAATCTTTTCGGACAAAGCGAGCCGAAATCCGGCCGGAATCAAGACGTTACGCGGACATGATATTTCTCGAATACTGAACAGTCGCGCCTGTTCTTGAGCATGGGTGTTACATGTCCGATCTATTACATGGCAGTGTCGCAGCGTCCACTGTTTAATGCTATGCTCTCCCCGCTCGCGTCATTGAGCCAACGCGTCAAATTCGGGAGATCACTCATGCATCGTCTCTTGATGGCCGTATGCGCGGCCGCAACAATACTCGTGTCGGGCGCCGCCCAGGCTGAGACCGTTCTCTGCCCCAGCGATGTGCAAGTCACGATCAAGCCGTCGCCGAAGGCCGCGGGGTGGTCGTACAGCAACGCCACCTCTCCCATGCATCTCGATCCGGCCAACCCGCCACATGTCGATCCGACCATTCTGGTCTGCTACTACGTGTTCGCGAGCGGCAACAACGCGTTCGATTATTCCCAACCGTTAAATGGACGCACCTGCACGACCAACGCCGGCAATACCGGCTTCGAATGTCATCACTGAAATCGCGTTAAGCGCATTCCCGGGCGGGCGCCGGCCGGGAATGATGCGCGCTGGGTCGTCTGACGGAACTGCAGACGTCAAATCCGATTCTGTTTATCAAAGCTCAGGGCCTCGCCTATGGCGCGTCCCACGGATTGAGCACCGCGACGCCCGTCACCGAGAAATCGTTCACATTGCGCGTCACGACCGTCATGCCGTGAACCAATGCAGTCGCCGCAATGAATGCGTCGCGCTCGGGCTTCGGGTCTGGAATATGCAGACGGGCGCAACGCAGCGCGATTGCACTGTCGACGGCAAGAATGCGGCCTTCGAAGCGCGGCAGAATTTGGCCGTCGATCCAGGATCGCAAGACCTTTCCCTGGGCGACATCTTTGCGCGCGACCTGAAGCGCGCCGCGCTCGATTTCGAGAAGCGAAATCGCGGAAAGAAAATACTGCTCAGCCGGATTGCGGCCGGCCCACTTCACGACGTTAGGATTGGCCCGCTCGGGCCGACGCAGTTCCGAGAGGACGTTGGTGTCGAGAAGAAACATCAGCCGAGATCAGCAGGGCGGGTCTTGATTTCGATGCGCGGGGGATCGAACTCGAAATCCGCGTCATCGCCCGGCTGCGCGAGCGCCTCTGCCAATGAAAGCCCACCGCTCGCAAGGCGCCGATATTCCTCGATCGTCATAAGCACGTGAGCAGCACGGCCGCGGTCGGTAATGAAGACGGGGCCCTTGCGGGCCGCCTTCTTGGCGCGGCTCGTATCCTGATTGAACTCCCGGCTTGAAAGCGTGGTGATCGGCATGGCGCTTTTCAATGTAGACACGTTTCTACGTGTAATCCCGAGCCACGCCAAATGCAAGTCGTGTCTTGCTTTCCCAGTCCGCGCCGTGCGGCCTGCCTGTCTCTGATATTCTCTGTGCATCGGAAGGATTCTTTATGCCAACCCTCCCCCTCGCCGAATGGCGCGATTTTTATGTGATGATCGGCACGGCCGCCGGCGTCATCGTCGGCGCGACGTTTGTCGTGGCGTCGCTCGCCTCGGGGCTGGAGAAACGCGAGATCGGGATGCGCGGCTTCATCACGCCGACGGCCGTCCATCTGGGAAGCGTGCTGGTCGGTTCCGCGCTTCTCGCCGTGCCGACGCTGACGCCGCCGGCGCTCGTGATCATCCTGGGCGCGGGCGGCATCGCGGGCGCGCTCTACGGTATCAAAGTGGCGGTGCGCATCCGGACGATGAATCTCGATCTCTCCGACACCGCCTTCTATATGGCCCTGCCGATCCTCGCCTATGTCGCGATGGTGGCAGCCGCCGCGATGGTGTTCCGGCACACGGGCCCGGCTTTCGAGACGCTCGCTGCATCATATGTGTTGTTGCTGATCGTGGGCATGCGCAACGCCTGGGACATGGCGAACTTCATGATCACGCGCCGGGCGGAGAAGTGAGTTCAGAAACCGGGGCCCTGGAGTTTCTGGAGAACGGCATCCAGGTTCGCTGCAGGGGCGCGTTCCTGGGAAAAGAGCCCTTGTTGCCGGTTGCCCCGCGCCGATTTCCCGGCGCCGGATTCGAACTGGGATGCGTTCCCTTCGCGACCCGAACGGTGCTTGTGCTGGTGGTGCGCATCGGCGGCGGTCGCGAGCGCCAGAAAAGCGATGCAAGCCAGAATGCCCATTTGAATACGGTTTGCCATGGGAGTGCTCCGCCAGGATCGGGCGCCAGTCTCGGCCCCAAAGTGCTAACGGTGCTTCAATAAACTCCGTGGCATTCGACTTATCTTGTAGGGTATGTGCCCGATTGGAGCGACCGCCATGCGCCTGAGTGCATCCGCAGCCCTCTTGTTGTGCGCCACGCTTGCTTCGGCTCCGGCCTGCGCGCAAACCGATTCACCGCTCACGGCAAAACTCTCGGCCGCTTTCGGCCCTGCAGATGCGGCGAAGGTGTCCGCATCGGCGGATGCGTTGTTGCGGCGGCCGATCTCCACGCTCAATCCCGTCCAGGACGCGCTCGATTGTTTCGGCGCGGCGGCACTCGCGCGCACTCTCGGCGCGCCCGCCACGGCGCGTGTTGCCGCGGATGCCGACGCGCTCATTGCGCTCAGCGATCCTGCGCACACAGGCAAAGCAGGATGGTCGTTGCCGATAGCCGATACGGCGAAGAATTGCGACGGGCCGGGCACCGCGATCACCTTCGAGACCGAATGCAATCAAGCGGGCACGATCTTCATGTTCGAAACGGGGCTGGCGCTCACCTGCCTCGGCAAAACCTATGACCTCACGCACAAGCCGGAATATCTCGCGGCCGCGCAGAAGGCGGTCGATGCGAGCTGGACTGCGGGCGGCGCCTCACCCGATTGCCCGAACTGCTTCGCCTATTGGTATTCGCTGAACGCGGCCGATGTGGGCCGCTACGTGCGCAACACCAATGTGCTGATGGGGATGGGATTGGCCGCACTTTACGCCGACACCCACGATCCCCGATACGCCGCAAGGCTCACGCAGATCGCCAATGCCGAGCGCGCCGAAATGGCAGCGCATAATTTCGGCTATTACGGCATCGCAGACCTGCGGCAACGGCGCGATCCCGGACGCGAGAGACGGTGGATCGATAATCATGTTCCCTATGTCGCCAAAGGTCTCTACGAGATAGGCGTGGCGATCGGCGATCCCGTCGCGCAAGACGAAGCCGCGAAGCTGATGGACGTGTGGATGACGTGCCGCGGAGTCGATTGCGGCAACAGCTGCGCGCAATGGGGCGCCGATCCGGCGAGATGCATGGTGACGCAAACGGCTGCGCCATGCTTCTTCACCAAACGCAGCGACATTTTCAAAGCCGCCTGCCAGGCCTATCTCGACAAAGCCGTGAAGCTGAACGGCTATCAGATCTGGGCGGTGGTGGGCGGCCTGGAGTAACCCATATCTCCTGAACGCGCCTCACGGCATCGCGATGTGCACCCGAAGCACAATGATCGTGAGGCTGATGCAGTCCACCACGGCATGCGCGATGATGTTGGCCCAGAGGTCGTGGCGCCACAGATAGAGCACCGCCAGAACAACGGAAATCGCCGCGACGGGAACAAGCTGAACCCAGTCGAAAAAGAACGCATGCATCAATACAAAGACGGATGTCGCAATGAGCGCCGACAGCCGGCGGCGCCCGGTGAGGACCGTCAATTGCTCGATCGCCAATCCGCGAAAGAAAATTTCCTCGATCACGCCCGCGCGCACGCCGAGGCTTAACGCGTAGAGCAACGAGCCGCCCAGCAGCGCCGCAACCTGCGCCGGCGCGCGTTCCGGTTCGTGCAGCACAAAATAAACGACGTAACCGGCAATTCCGCCGACGACGTAAATCGCCGCCAATGCGCCAATCCCGAATCCGAGACTGGCGAGCGTGATCCTTCGCAACCCGATGCTGGCCGGCGTTCGGCGCTCCCAGAACAGCGCAATCGCGAGCACGGCCGCGGCGTAGAGCCAGGCGAATGCCTCCGCCGCAAATCGCGCCTCGTTCCGGCCGGCCCGCAGAACCAATTCGTGAAGCGGCATCTGCAGCGGTATGACCAACAGCGGATAAACGAAAATGAGGCCGAGGCAGAGAATGATCGGCATCCGGCGCGGGGGTGCCGCCTGAATATCGGTCAATGAAATCTCCAGCCGCCAAAAGAGGACACGCGAGATTAGAGCGATTTGGGCTCCGTTCGCATCTCCAATCCGTCCAGCCGGTCTCAGCCGTCAGTTCTTCCGGGGCGGCGGCGCCACGCGCGCGAATGCCTGCCGCACGCCCATGNNCATGGGCGTGCGGCAGGCATTCCGTCCCGAAGAGGCTAAACCTTCGCGGCGGCGCCGTTGGTTTTTTCCGGCGCGGAAAGGTCGCGCGGTGGCGTCATCGTTTTCGGCGCGGAGACCTTGCTCTCCGTCTTGCCGAATTCCGGACGGCAATGGCCGTCGATGAAGGCGCCGGATTCGATGCGGATGTCCGAATGGATCACGTCGCCGGACATATGCGCGGTGCGGGTGAGCACGACCTTCTTCGCTTCGATCTTGCCTTCGACCGTGCCGGACAGTTCGACCTCATCGCCATAGACGGTGCCCTTGACCTTCGCGTTGGGGCCGACCTTTACGGTGACGGCGCGCACGTCGCCGTTCACCTCGCCCAGGATCTCGATGTCTTCGGTGCTTTCGAGTTGGCCCGTGATCTTCAGCGCCTTGCTGATGATCGAGGCGGAACCTTGCGCTGCCGGGCGGGCGGCACCCATTGCGGGCGCAAGACCGGATACCGGCGGAACGGGAACGGATTTCGGATCGGAATAGGATGTCGACATGGTGATGTCACCTCTCTCTGGCGGTTTGGTCTCTGGTGGTTTGGCGCTGCTGACGGGCTCTGGTGCTTTGTCGTTACGTGAGAACACGCTCATGTTCTGGTCTCCGGAAGTTGGTCGAGCGTTTCGAAATAGCTGGGTGGGCGCCACGGCATGCGCGCGTCGACCTTCGCGCCTTTCGCAACCGTGACGGTGTGGTGAAAGATGCGGCCCGTGACGTCCGCCGAGGCGTCGAGCGTCACATTGAGGGCGAAAACCCGGCCATTGAGCCGCCCGCCGATCAGGACATCGCGCGCGACCACGTCGCCTTCGACATATCCACCCGGGACGACGACCAGCCTGTCCGCATTGATGCGGCCCAGCACATGGCCCAGCACGAACAACTCGCCGTCCGTATCGAGGACACCTTTGACGGTGAGCGCGCGGGCGAGATGCGAGGCGATCTCCTCGCGGTCCTGCAACGATCCGGCGCGGCGCGGCAAAGCGGGCATGCGCTTACACACTCTAATGGCATTTTCCCCGCCAAAAAGATCATGACGCACATTGCGCGCGCGCGGCAAGTCGGATTCGCGCGAGCGTCCAAAATTAAGTTCGGAACCGGCGCTTTACGCAGGTTTAACGCTGGCGGCCCGCGCCCGCGCCGCGGTTGGCATTGTCAGCCCGCTCCGGCCCGGGCAACATAGGATGTGGGGGCTCGAATTTGGCGGGGTTGGCAATGTCCGGAAAGATGTCGCTCGCGGTCGGCATTTGCCTGGCGCTGCTGGTCGCCTCGCCGGCGCTTGCGAGCGACTGGAAAGTCGACGACACGGTCTCCGCGCTGGACGGCTCGCGCACGTACGCGGCAACCCTGGACTCGAACGATACGATCCGGCTTTCCGCCGGAGATGACGAGCACGCGACGCTCGTGGTGCGCTGCAGGTCCAACTACCTGGAGGCCTATATCGCGTGGCCCGTACCGGTCGGCAAGGATGCGCTCGATATGCGGTGGCGCGCCGACGGTGGCCCCGCCAGGCCCGAGGTGTGGAGCGTCTCGCGCGACGGGGGTGCGACCTTCTCCGAAGACGCGCGCACGTTTCTCGCCAACCTCGCAAATGTCCACCACGCGTCGTTTCAACTGGTGCTCGCCAATTTCAATGCGCTGCAAGCCACTTTCAATGTCACAGGCGCCGATGTCATCGCGAACACCGCGCAATCGGCCTGCATGAGATCGCGCTAATCCGGGCTTATCTCGACTCCGAGTTGTTCGAGGATCGCCGCCTGCTGGCCGGCGCCGATCCTGAGGCCGCCATATTCGGCCAGCACCGCAAGATTGAGACCTTCGATCTGCGACCCGCGCAGGTCTGCACCACCCAGCCTGGCGCGGTCCCATTCCGCACGATCGATGTTGCAGCCTGTCATCACGGCATCGGTCAGGTCCGCGCCGAACAGGATCGTTTCGGAAAACCGGCAGGAGAGAAATTCGCAGGACCGCAGCGATAATCCCGACATGTCGGTATAGCTGAAATTGCAGGTATCGAAGCGGACCTTGGTCACGATCACCTTGCGCGACAATGCGCGGCTGAAACTCGAGCCCTGGAATCTTGCGCCGCGAAAGCCGCAGTGCTCCGCCTTCACCGCATAAAGGTCGCAATGCTCGAACGTGACAGCCGAGAAATTGCAGTTCGACATCGCAGCGCCTTTCATTTCGCAGAAGGCGAAGGTGCAGCCTGTCTTGTTTTCGGAGTCGAAGAATCCGCATCCGGTAAACTGCGCATCGGTGAATTTAGAACTGGCGAACCGCGACGGAACGAACTTGCAATTCCGGAACGCCGCTTCGGAAAAGTCCGCGCCTTTGGTCGATTGCGACTGGAACAGGCAATCGACAAACTGCGCTTTCGTGCAGTCCAGATCGTCGAACGTCACGCCGGCCGGAAATACGCAGCCCTCGAACTTTCGATCCGCCGCGAGCGACGCCGAGAGTTCATCCTGCGAGATGCCACGATAATCCATCCAGTCGTCCACCAGTTCGATACCACGGAATTGTGACTGGTTGCCTATCGGACACAAGCCACCTTATCCTGCCGGTTGCGGGGGAGAATCGGCATGGCTGCGGTTGAACAGGCGATCGTTGCGCCTCCCTTTCGCACCTTCTTCGGACAGCCGCCCGCACTCGCCTATCTGGCTTTCACCGAAGCCTGGGAGCGCTTTTCCTATTACGGCATGACGGCGCTACTGGTGCTCTATATGAGCCACGCGCTGTTCCTGCCCGGACATGTCGAACATGTGGTGGGCTTCGCGGGATTTCGTGGCGCGCTGGAATTCGTGTTCGGGCACCTGAGCCCGCTCGCGCTTGCCTCGCACACTTACGGCCTCTACACGGCTTTCGTTTATTTCACGCCCGTTTTCGGTGGCTTCGTCGCCGACCGCTGGATCGGGCGGCGCAACGCCGTGATGCTGGGTGCGGTGTTGATGAGCGGCGGCCATTTCGCGATGGCGTTCGATCAATCGTTCCTGCTCGCACTTTTGCTCCTGATCGTGGGTTGCGGCCTGCTCAAGGGCAATATCTCGAGCCAGGTGGGGCATCTCTATGCCGAAGACGACGGCGCGGGACGCACGCGCGGGTTCTCGATTTTCTCGATGAGCATCAATATCGGCGCGGTCGCCGGGCCGCTTGTGTGCGGATTGCTCGCACAGATCTATGGCTGGCACGCGGGTTTCGGACTCGCAGGCGTGCTGATGCTGGTCGGGCTTGCGACCTACATGGCCGGTTATCGTTATCTTCGCGAAACGACGCGCACGGAGCGTGAGACCGCTGCTGCGGCCCCCATGGATGCCGCGCAATGGCGCATTCTCTGCGTTCTCGTCGTGGTGATCGCACTCACCGTGTTTCAATCCATCTCCTACTACCAGAATTCGAACATGGGATTGATCTGGATCGACCACAATGTCGATCTCAACCTGTTTGGACGATCCATCCCGGTCCCATGGTTCAGCGCCATGGACTCTTTCGTCAGCATCGTTTCGGTGCCGGTGCTGATCGCGTTGTGGCAGAGGCAAGCGGCGCATGGCGGCGAACCGGGAGAAATCGCGAAGATCATAACGGGGGCGTTTCTCGCCTCAGCCGGAAACATGATGCTGGTGATTGCGAGCCTGTTCGGACATCGCGTGTCCGCGCTTTTCCCTGTCGCCTATGCGATCTTCCTGGGCGTGGCGTTTCTTTATTACTGGCCGACCTTGCTCGCACTCGTCTCGCGCGCGGCGCCGAAGCGCGTGAAGGCCACGATGATGGGTTGTGTGTTCCTGTCGCTGTTCGTCTCCAACAACATCATCGGCTGGATCGGTGGCTTCTACGAACATATGAGCGCTGCAAACTTCTGGGCCATGCACGCGGCCATCGCGGCGACAGGCGGAGTCATCGCGCTATTGCTGAAACGCCGGCTCGATCGCGAGTTGGTTCACGTACCGCAAAAGGTCTGATGCACGATCTGGTCCGGCTTCGGCGGATCGGTGTAGGCCGCGAATTCCGGCTGGTCGTCATAAGGTCGCGACAGCACCATGACCAGAGTTTCGAACGGCGCAAAATCGCTGCGCTCGACGGCGGCCACAATCGCTTCTTCGACGCGATGATTGCGCGGAATGAAGGCGGGATTGGCGGCACGCATAAGCTTTTGTCGCGCGTCAAGGTCGCCGCCATCGCGCGCCGGTCGTGCGCGCCATTTCACCGCCCACTCGTCGAAGGATTCCGGGGTGGCGAACAGGCTCCGCACGGACGCATCTGCCGCGGGATCGGCAACCGCGTCGCTGAGGCGGCGAAAGGTCAAAGTAAAATCGGCGCCGTTTGCCGTCATGCGATGGAGCAGATCCTGCGCCAGCGCGAAATCGTCCGGCTCCGATTGCCGGAAACCGAGCTTGCGGGAGAGCCCCGCGGCATAGGCCGCCTGGAACCGCGGCGCGAATACGCCCAATGCCGCCTGCGCGATTTCGACCGCCGCGTTTTCGTCATCCGCCAGTAGTGGCAGCAGCGTTTCGGCGAGCCGCGTGAGATTCCACAAGGCGATGCTGGGCTGATTGCCATAAGCGTAGCGTCCGCCCGTGTCGATCGAGCTGAAGACCGTCGCAGGATCGTACGCGTCCATGAAGGCGCACGGGCCGTAATCGATGGTCTCGCCGGAGATCGTCATATTGTCGGTGTTCATCACGCCATGGATGAATCCAACCAGCAGCCATTGCGCGACCAGATCGACCTGGCGCGCGATGACGGCTTCGAGCAGAGCAAGCGCCTTGTTCGGTGCGCGCGCGGCTTCGGCATAGTGCCGCGCGGTCACATGCTCGACGAGAACCCTGATCCCCTCGACATCGCCACGCGCGGCAAAGAACTGGAATGTGCCGATGCGGATATGGCTGGACGCGACGCGCGCAAACACCGCGCCGGGCAATGCCGTTTCGCGGAAGACCGTTTCACCGGTGGAGACAGCGGCGAGTGCGCGCGTGGTGGGAATGCCGAGCGCCGCCATTGCTTCGCTCACGATATATTCGCGCAACACGGGACCGAGCGCCGCGCGTCCGTCTCCCCGTCGTGAAAACGGCGTGGGTCCTGCACCCTTCAACTGGATATCGCGGCGCACGCCTTCGCGGTCGATCACTTCGCCCAGAAGGATCGCGCGCCCGTCGCCCAGCTGCGGCACGAAGCCGCCGAACTGATGCCCGGCATAGGCCATCGCGAGCGGCTCGCCGCCCTCCGGTACGGCGTTGCCCGACAGCATCGCTACGCCGTCCGGCGACGCAAGCTTTTGCGGATCGAGGCCCAGATGAACGGCAAGCTTTTCGTTGAGTTTAATCAACCGCGGTTGCGCCACCGGCGTGGGTGCAAGCCGCGCAAAAAAGCGATCCGGCAACCGCGCATAGCTGTTGTCGAAGGGAAAGATTGCGGCAGTGTCAGTCGTCGAGGTCGCGCCGGTCATGCAGGCAACATATGCGCGCCGGCGCCGATATCAATGGTTGTGGCGCTTGGCCAGTTGCGCGAGCGCGAGCGTCTGGCGGTGCCATTGCCGGATCGGCAGGGCGGGATAGCCGCCGACGGCTTCGCCCGGAGCAACATCGCGCATCACGCCGCTTTTGCCTGCGATGCGCGCATCGGAGCCGATGGTGACGTGATCGTTGATGGCGGTCTGACCGCCCACCATGACCCGATCTCCCAATGTGGTGCTGCCCGCGATTCCCACTTGCCCCGCCAGCACGCAATGCCGCCCGATCCGCACATTGTGCGCGATCTGCACCAGATTATCGATGGCCGTGCCCGCCCCGACGATCGTGTCGCCCATCGCGCCGCGATCGATCGCGCAATTGCCGCCGATCTGCACATCATCTTCGATGACGACGCGGCCCAATTGAGCGATGCGCAGCAGCCCGGTCGGGCTCGGCACGAAACCGAAACCTTCGCCGCCGATGCTGACATTCGACGAGATGACGACGCGTGCGCCGATCATCGCATGGCTGATCGCGGTGTTGGCGCCGATGATGCAATCGTCGCCGATCGTCACGCCATCGCCGATCACGACATTGCTTTCGATATGGCAATGCGCGCCGATGCGCGCGTCGCATCCGACGACCGCGCCTGAGCCGATCAGCGTACCCGCGCCGATCGAAGCGGTAGGAGAAACTTGCGCGCTGGGATGTATGCCTTCGCCGAACACAAGCGGCGGATAAAACAGGTGACCGATCTTCGCGAAGGCAAGACGCGGATCGCTCACCACGAGAAGCCAACTGCCATTATGCGCGTGTTCACTGAGCATGCGGTTGGTCACCACCACGCTTGCGTGATTGTTGGCGAAATCGCCCGATCGCTTGCCGTCGCAGAACACACTGAGCTCGCCCGTCTTGGCGCAATCGAGCGCGGCGACATCGCACACAAGGAATGACGCCGTCGCCGGCGCCATCAGTTCGCCGCCGACATGTGCTGCGATCTCACCCAGCGCGATCGGCGCGCTGCGGCGGAAGAAACGATCGTCTGTCAAGAAACGCCTTTCACACCCGATAAGTCGGGTAGCTCCGGTCGGCGATATCCGACGGCCTTAGGCTTGGCGGCAAGTATGGCACAGAGGGAAAGCCGTTTGAAGCAAAACACTCTTCGGAATGCCCTTGGGCGCGTTGCCAATTGTGTGCTGTTTTATACAGTTCGACCCGCTCTTGCCTCGGTATACGCTCCGTTTTCGCGCACCACGGCGCCGTTAACGACGACGGCATCGATTCCATCGGCGTGGCAGATATAGCGCCGTGCTTCGCCGGGGAAATCCGACACGAATTCTTCCTCCCGGCGCGCGATCGTGTCCGGATCGAACAGCACAAGATCGGCCGCATAGCCCTCGCGAATGCGCCCGCGGTTGGCGATGCCCCACGCGTCCGCGAGATCGCCGGTCAGCCTCTGCACCGCGCGTTCGAGGCTCATCATGCCGAGCTTGCGCACAAAACGTTCCATCAGATCGCTGGTATCGCCGGCGCCGCAGAATTGCGAGATATGCGCACCTGCATCCGACGCGCCGACATGAATGAGCGGATGATCGAGAATTTTGATCACTTCGTCCGGATTGGCGTGGATCACGCCCTTGAGTTGAAATTCGGTCTGCAATTGGTCGCGCACCGCGATGTCGAGCATCGCGTCCGGCAGCGATTTGCCGAGTGCCTGCGCCGCCTCGACCAAAAGCTTGCCTTCGAACTGCTTGTTCCCGGCGCTGTAGGTGTCGCCGACGCGCAGGATAGAAAGCAACGGCAGCAGGCGCCCGCTCGCCGCCTCGACAAGGCCAGGCCGCGCGGCGGGATCGGCGAATGCCGCAATGCGTTCCGAGATCGGCAGCTGCATCAGCGCATTCCATTCGGGAGTGCCGTAGAGCAGGAACGACGTTTCCGACAATCGCATGTTGATGTCGAAGCTGCGCGGCATCGATTGGCCATACACTTTCGCGCCGCGACGTTGCTGCTCTTCGAGCTTCGCAAGGCTGCGCTTCCAGTTTTCCGGCGCAACGGGACTATAGGTGATCGGTGCGATCGAGCACATGACGCCGCTTGCGAGGCTCAGCTCGCCCAGCTCTTCGATATTGGCGAGCTGCTGCTCGATATCGATGAAATAGGGCACGGTCTGCAGCACGCCGCGACCGCTTTTCGCCATCGCCTTGCAGAGCGCGATCTTCTCGCGCATGTCGGCCAGGCGGCTCGGAACCGGGCGGCTGTCTTCATCGATATCGACATAGGAAATCGACAGCCCCATCGCGCCGTCCGCCATCGCCTGCTCGAGCAATGCGCACATGCGTGCGATCTCGTCGTCGGTCGCAACGCGCCCCTGGCTTTCCTTACCCATAACGTAAAAACGCAACGCGGAATGGCCGACCAGCGCGCCGACATTGAGGCCGAGACCGGGACGAATGAAATCGAGATATTCGCCGAAGCTTTCCCAAGCGAAGGAGACCGCCGCGTCGAAGGTCGGTTCTTTGATGTCCTCGATCTTCTCGAACATCTTGACGAGCTTGCGCCGTCCTTCCTTTTTCACGGGCGCGAGGCTCAGCGAGCAATTGCCTATCACGACGGTCGTCACGCCGTGCTCGATGCTCGGCGTCGCAAGCCGATCCCAGCAAATCTGCGGATCGTAATGGGTGTGGATGTCGATGAACCCGGGTGCGAGCACATGTCCGTGCGCGTCGATCTCGCGGCTCGCAGAACCCGCAAACTTTCCGATGGACACAATCACGCCATCCCTGACGGCCACATCCGCCGTGAAGGCAGCAGCACCCGTTCCGTCGACGACACGCGCATTTCTGATGACGAGATCCATATCGAGCCTTTCGGGTTTCAGCGATGCTAGGCGAAGAAATGCGTTCGGCCAAATCGGCTCAAATGCGCCGGTCCAGCCCCGCCCAATAGGGTTCGCGGAGCTTGCGTTTGAAGATTTTGCCCGAGTCTTCGCGCGGCAATTCGGCGAGAAATTCGATGCGACGGGGCATTTTGTAGCCGGCGACGCGCCCGCTCAGCCAGGCCTTCACATCGGCTTCCGACAAATCGATGCCCGATTGCGGTTGCACCACCGCGCACACCGCCTCGCCATATTCCTCGTTGGGAATTCCGAAAATTGCGCAATCGGCGACGCCGGGCATGCGGTGCAGCTGCGCTTCGATTTCGGCGGGATAGATATTCACGCCGCCGGAAATGATCATGTCGTTGGCGCGGTCGCACAGATAGAGATAGCCATCCTCGTCGAAATAGCCGACATCGCCCGGCGCAATGAGGCCGAGCTTCTCCGCCTTGCGGCGCTTGGCATCGTCCTGGTGATAGGTGAAATCCGCGGCGGCTTTTACGCGCCCCACCACTTCGCCGATCGCGCGCGGCGCCAGGCTTTCGCCGTTCTCGCCGATCACGCGCACATCGGCTTCAGGAATCGCCTTGCCCACCGTTCCGGGATGCGCAAGCCATTCCTCGGAGGTGCAGAACACGATGATGCCCGTTTCGGTGCTGCCGTAATATTCGTTGATGACGGGTCCCCACCATTCGATCATCGCGCGTTTGACGGGCGGCGAAACAGGTGCCGCCGCATGCACGACGAACCGGAGCGACGACACATCGTATTTCTTGCGAACCTCTTCCGGCAGCTTGAGCAGCCGGTTGAACATGATCGGCACGAGATGCAGATGCGTGACGCGGTGTTTTTCGATCAGTTGCAGCAATTCCTCCGCATCGAAGCGGGCCTCGAGAATGACGTTTGCCCCCAGCCGCGTGGCGCTCACCCCATAGGCGTTCGGCGCAGAGTGATACATCGGCCCGGTGACGACGGTGACGATCTCTTCCGGTGTCGCGAGCCAGGGCGCGAACCCGAAGCCGCGCGCGAGAAGCATTCCGCCGAGTTGCACCTGTTCGGGCGTCGGCGGATTGCGCCGCACGCCTTTGGGCCTTCCTGTTGTGCCGGAGGTGTAGATCATCGTGCCGGGAGGTTCCTTCGCGCCGGTTTCCAGCGGCGCGAATCCGGCGAGCCACTGATCCCAATCCTGCGCCTGCGACGGCATGTAAGACGCGCCTGAGATCCCATACGCGCTTGCGATTTCGGGCGGCGTGGGGACGACCAGCAGCGGGACGTTTGCGGGGATCGCCGCGCGGATCGGCTCGATCAGATCGGAATGGATCACGATCGCCTTCGCGCCGGAATTCTCGAACAGATAGCGGGCTTCGTCTTCGGTGTAATGCCAGTTCACAGGCACGGGATAGGCGTCGACCATTCCCGCGCCGAGGCTTGCCTCCAGGAACGGAAAATCGTTGCGCAGATAGAGCGCGACCGTGTCGCCGCGCCCGATGCCGAGCGAGGCAAAGCCGGCAGCCGCCCGCGCCGCCCGCTCTGTCAGCTCCGCAGTGGTCCGGACTCTTTCGCCGCTTCTGATCTCAGCCATGGCCGTTTCCCCGGTCAGCGCGGGCTCTCTTGGCCTCGCTTGGCCCCACTACACAGGACTGCATCCGGATCGGCAATATGCTTTTGCGGCGCCGGCTTGCACCTATTGCCGGTGTTGCGCCGCAGCCCTGGCATCGGAAGGCGTGCAAAGATAACGCTTCCGGAATGTGCGGTTGAAATAGGAAAGATCGCTGAAGCCCGCTTCGAACGCGATCCTGCTGACATGCATGCCGGCAAAACGCGGATCGCAGAGTTGCCGATGCGCCTGTTCCAGCCGCACTTCGAGCACGAACTCGGAAAATGTCGAGCCGTCGCCGTCCAATAGTTTTCGGACATAGCTGGGCGACAATCCGTGCTGCTGCGCCAGCCAGTCGACCGAGATGGCCGGGTTGCCCGCGTTTTGGGCGATGTCCGACTTCATCGCGTGCAGACGCGCCGCGCGAACGCCCCGCCCCCTGGCTGTCTCCGCCACATCGCGCCTGGCCCCCATCGCCAGAACGACAAGATCGAGGATGTGCGTCGCGACCAGATGGCGGACTTCGGGGGACCGCGGCCTGTCGTCGGATGCCAACAGGCTCATCACGTAGCTCTTAAGAAGGCGCACCGCCTCGGTACGCGCCGCGGCAGGCACAACGGCGATATCGCCGACATTGCGGACAGCGGACGACAGAGACCGGAATGGAACGGCGATATTGATCAATTGCAAACTTGCGGGCGCTTCGGCCGTCGCGCCGGCAATGGCGTTGCAACTCACCGCGCCATCGTCCGGATTCAGATCGAGTTCCCGTCCGGGCCGCAGCAGGCGCCCGCTGCCCCGCGCGACGATTGCAAAAATCACGTCGTCATTGCCGTCGGAAAGCAGTTCGCGGGTGCGGATCGACCGAACGTTTCGGTAGGAGCCGAGAGCGACTGTCACGCCTGGAAGAGCATATCCCGATACGTCGCAACGAAACGAATTGCCGGAATCTATCGGAGCCAGATCCAGCCGCGCCACGCTTTTTCCAAAGACTTCGCGCCACACCGCCAACCGATCCAGATCCGGCAGCGACGCAGTCGCAAATCGCGCGAGCTGCCCGCTCGCGTGGCCCCCATCCGTCATATCGATTCAAACTATATCGGCACTCCGATCTGACTATCGCCCAATGTTTTCAGCGCTTCAAGCGGTGGGGCGCGGCGGATCGCGGAGTCTTCAAAACGCCAATTACGGTTAATCGCGACGGCCGTTTGCTGAAAAAGGCGGCAATTTCACAGTGTTACCGAGTCCCAGTCGCAGGAGCGTGGAGTCCAAGACGGCTGCTGCGGCGGCTGCAATTCTTCCCCGCGAAGTTGAAAAGCGCGCTTTTCGGGGGGCGGCCGCTCATGGTGGGTGTTGCCACGCCCCGATCTCGCAATGCCGAAATCAGGAGCACGATTCATGACCGATACCTACATCAACACGACCATACAAACGGACGCCCCCAGCACCGACGCCTTCGATATGACCGGCTCCGGCGACACGCTGTTTCTGGCGAGCACGGGTTCGCTCGTCGCATTGGGCAGCGGCAGCAACGGCCTCTCCATGCAGAATGCAGGCGAAATCGCAACTCTCGACGGCACGGTTTATAGCACGAACGGTTACGGTGTTGCCGCCAGCACGGCCGCTGGATCGCACATAACCGTGAACGGCGAAGTGGATTCGGCGACAGGCGACGGCATCTACGATCTAAGCTTCGGCAGCATTCTCCTCGTGAACGGCTCCGTGGATGGCGGCCTGGACGGTATAGATGCGGAGGGAGCGTATACCGTCGTCACCGTGAACGGATCCGTGTCGGGCTTTGACTATGGCATATACGCGGGGGCCAACTACCAAGCCATTCGGGTAAATGGCAGCATCGATGCCTCCGATCAATTAGGCGGATATGGAATCGAGATTGTCGCTTTTGGCCAAGACGTCGATATCGGCGTCAAGGGCGACGTGTATGGCGAGACGAGCGGATTGGAAGCGACAGGAACCGATACCATCGTCAAGAACAGTGGACATATCTCGGGCGGCGGCGGCGGCTTTGGTGCGTATGGGGCCACCGGGCTTACGCTTGTGAACGACGGCGCAATCAACGGCATCCAGGTCGCTAGTTCGAGTAACACCTCAATTCAGAACTCGGGCTTGATATCTTCGGACGGACCCTATGCAATTCAAGTCTCGTCATTAAGCACCGCCACATTCATTGAAAATTCCGGAACCGTACACGGCAATCTGACCGTGGACTCCACCAGCGGCGTGAACATTCAGAATTTCGGCAACTGGACCGGACAATTCGAGATAGAATCGTCCTCCAATTCCGTGACCAATACGGGCAATATCTCGAACGGCATCAATTTCGGCACCATATCCGACTCGACCGCCGGCAATTCCGTCACCAATGACGGCACGATTCACGGCGGGATCGATTTCAATACCGTGGGGGGCACTCCCGGAGGCGACACGCTGACCAATGCCGGCACGATCTATGGCCCGATCCATATGAGCACCGCCGAAACCCTGACCAATACCGGCACGATCCACGGCAATGTCTATTTTGCTTCCGGGACGACCACCGACAGCGGCGACACCTTCGACAACAGCAACGGCGTCGTGCTCGGCACCATCAATGGCGGAGGCGGCTACGACACCTTCATCATCGGTACGGGCAGCAACACCTATAACCCGAGCGGCGAATTCGATCATTTCGATTTCGGCGCCGGCTTCGGCAACGACATCATCGACGGCTTCAAGACCGGAACCGGGCACGATTACATCACTTTTTCGGGTGGCGATTTTACCAGTTATACCGAACTGCAGACGCACATGACCCAGGTCGGCGGGAACACGATCATCACGCTCGAAAGCGGAAGCACCATCGAGCTCCACGCCCTCACTATGGCTCACCTCAGCTCGGCCGACTTCGTATTCGGCTGAGGGCGGGAACGGACGGCCGTTACATTGCAGCGGAAGCGTCACACCGACCGCTTCCGTTGCGATCATTTCGTTTGTTCCCCCACCGTCTTCGCCAGCAGAGCAAGCGCTTCGTCGGTTTCGTGGGTGAGCGCGCGAACCGCGAGCCGGCTTTCGATCACGAGCCCAACCGCGCCCACCACAAAGGCGGCAAATCCGATCAACCCGCAGAAAAGCGCCACAATGATCGGGATATCGGTCGCGGGGCCGGCGGCCGCCTCGGCAATGACCGCGCCGAGAACAGACATCAACGTCGCCACGGCGAATGTCGCGGCCGACAGATAGAGGCTCGTCAGGGTGCGTGCGATCAGCTTCACGCGGCGCGCGGCGATCGCCGGCTCCGCGCGTCCCGACTCCGACAAGGTTTGAACGTCGCGGGCCAGCTGCCGCGAACGGTCGATCGCGCGGGCGAAGCGGTTCGATGATCGATTCCTCGTGGCTTCAAGGCGCCCGACAGGATTGGCTGCCGACCTAAAGAATCACAGCTTCGACGGGCCTCCGGGCGCTCGCAAGTCCAGGCCATGTCGGCGTGCCCATGTAGAAAACAAAAGTGGGTTGCCATGTCGCGTCGCCGACGATGTCGCCAAGAACGCCTGCCTGCTTCGCGGGTTTCCCCAGCGCTTTCTCGCGGTCGACAAGCTCCACGGCCTCATTGCAGGGTCGTCCGGCCAGCCCCCGCGCGGTTGCCAGCAGATGCGCCCGCTGCCATATCCTCCCTGCACGAAGACACTGTTCCTGATCGTAGCGGTCGCGCACGGCCACCATGCCGATGAGCGGCGCACTGAGCATCAGATCGGCATAGCCCGTCTTCTCTTGGCGCGAGGCTGCCCATTGCAGCAGCCACGCGGGCAGCATCTTGGTGAGGCCCGCAGCGATGGGGGCTTCGCCGAAATTGTCGATCGCAAGACCATCGCGGAATTTCTGCACCGAATTCCAGCCGATCCGAACCCAGGGATCGGTACCGCGCCGGATTTCCGGATCGGAATAGAGGGCGACATTCGCGGTCGCACTTGCCTGCACGATCCGCTTGCGATCGGCCTCCGCCTGGAACAAGAACATTTTGACGTCCGCTTCGTCACCCGTCAGACGGCCCAAAGCATCGATAAATTGAGGCGGGATCGGCTTTTGCGGGATGTAGGCGCTGCGATTGGTGTGGCGCCGCGGTATCGCATCGTAGAGCTCGCTGTCGTGTGGCTTTCCCGGCGCGAGATCGATGCGCGCGACGAGCTTCGGTTTTGGCTCGGCAGGAATAGTCGCAAGTTTTCCGGCAAGCAGATTCAGGCTGGCGTCGTAACCGCCCGCGCGCGCCGCGAGCATCAGGTTCTCCAGCGCGCAGCCCAATCCGATATGTTCTTCCCGCAGGAATGGATCGAGCGCACCCACGTTCCTTTTGGTGTCCAGATACAGTTCGATCCGGGATTTGCTGACTCTGAATAGCCAGGGCTGCGTGTTGTGCGGGTTCGCAGCCAGAATCGCAGCGCGCACCAGAGCGAGTGCGCCGTCGCCGGCATCACCGCGCCAGTTTTTCCACGGCTCGTAAGCAGGTCCCTCGCCGACACTGAAAACGCCCCGGTCAGAGGCGCGCCAGACTCCGCCTCCTGCCACCAGGACGGTCACGACACCGGCGCCCGTCAGAAATGATCTGCGTGTCATCGAACACCTATGGCTATGTGACCGGGAACGCGGCTGGGACATCTACCCCGCAATCGTAACACGGCTTGCGAGCGCGCCGACCGACCTTGTCCTCCTTGACCTTCGCCCCCTCAAAGACGATATAACAAATCGGGTTTGTGGAAATACTCGGCATGCTGTCCCAGAAGGCGCGCTACGCGCTTCATTCCCTGATCGTGCTCGCGGATCGCGGCGGCGACGAACCGATGATGATCGCGGACATCGCCGAGGAAGCGAATGTGCCGCGCAAATTCCTCGAGCAGATCCTGCTGAGCCTCAAGAAGCGCGGCATCGTCCGCAGCCATCGCGGCCGCCAGGGCGGTTACCTGCTGGGGCGTCCGCCGTCCGAAATCACCTTCGCCGATATCATTCGCGAGACCGACGGGCCGTTGGCGCTCAGCCCCTGCGTCAGCGTCACGGCCTATCACAAATGCGACGACTGCGTGGACGAGGAAACCTGCGCCATCCGCAAGGTGCTTCTCGCGGCGCGCGATGCAACGGCGGCGATCCTGGAATCGCGCACGCTTGCCTCAGCCCTGACCTCCACAAGGCGCGCCCGGCGCGCGGGATAATGCCCCGTTTCCGCCCGGCAGGGGTTTTGGCGCACCAAAATCTCTTAATCCATATTGATTATATCACGACTTTGGGCGCCACGCGCATGCAGACCTTTCGCCGCGTGGTGCTGACTGCGCCCGCGCTGACGACTGGCGCCGCTCTCGCATTCGCGCGCGCCGTCGGCGAATACGGCTCGGTGATCTTCATCGCCGGCCGGCCCCTTTGTCGCCGATTTCATCGAACGGTCGGCGGCAAACGCAAAGGTTGTCGCTCTTCCATCGCGGCCGGCGGCGCCGCTCCGGCTCCATTGACGGCGCGGATTGTCCGCACGCTCAGAGCCGACGCCACGGGATAATCGGGAGCCGCTCAACGGCAAGCTCCGCAGCTTTCAGCGCGGCGATTCCGAACGCGTCCGCCAGCACCCGGTCGGACAAAGCGTCGCTTGCGACGCCTTGCGAAATGACCCGACCTGCTTGCAGCACCACGATCTCGTCGCAGAAGCGCGACGCCAGCGCCAGATCGTGCAGGGTGACGACCACGGCCGCGCCCTGCGCCGCTTCTTCGCGCAGCAGCTCCATCAGCCGCAGCTGATGCACGGGATCGAGATGGGCTGCGGGTTCGTCCACGAGCAGGATCGATGCCTGCGTCGCCAGCGCGCGGGCAAGCAACACGCGGGCGCGTTCGCCGGACGAAAGCTCGTCCATGCGGCGGGCGGCGAATTGCGCTGCATCGCAGCGTGCGAGCGCCTTCTCGACGGCAGCCATGTCTTCACTCGATAATGGAGCGAAACTTGCGCGGTGCGGCATCCTGCCGAGCGCAACCAACGCGCGCGCCGCGATGGGCCAATGCGCGTCCGCGTCTTGCGGCAGATAGGCCATCGCGCGGGCGCGGGCCTCGCGCGACCAGTCGCGCAGATTCCGTTCCAGCACGTGCACGTCGCCCAGCGTCGTGTCGAGCAGGCCCAGCGCCACGCGCAGCAATGTTGTCTTGCCCGCGCCGTTGGGACCGCCCAGCCCCGTGACCCGACCGGGATTGATCGCCACGCTCACACCGCTCAGCACCGGGCGATCGCGATAGCCGGCCGAGACGCGATCGAATGTCAGGGCTGCGCTCACGTTTCCCTCCGCATACGGAGGATTAGCCAGATGAAGAACGGCGCGCCGATCATGGCGGTCATCACGCCGACGAGAAGCTGGCCGTCCGGCGCGATCAGCCGCACGGCTATGTCGGCCGCGCTGACAAGAGCCGCGCCGCCCAGCGCCGACGGCCAGATCAGCCGCGCCGGCTCATAGCCGTAGAACGGGCGCAACAGATGCGGCACGACGAGACCCACAAAGCTGACCGCGCCGGCCGCGGCCGTTGCGGCGCCCGTGGCGAGCGCAACCCCGATCACGACGCGGCGGCGGAGCCCATGCACATCCACGCCGAGCGATTGCGCCGCTTCTTCGCCTAAAGTAAGCGCATCGAGGTTTCGTGCACTCGCCATCAGAAGCACGATGCCCAGCGCGACAGGTGGCGTCGCCAGCGCGAGATCGGCGAGCGTGCAATCTTTCAGCGAGCCCATCATCCAGCGCACCATTTCGGTGATCGCATAGGGATTGGGTGCGAGCGACATGGCGAGCGCAGTCATGGCCGTTGCGAGACTCGCAATCGCGGCACCCGCAAGGATGAGCGCGGTTCGCTCCGCGCCGGAGCGCGAGAGGAAATAGAGGATCGTGGAAGTCGCGAGCGCGCCCGCGATGGCGGACGCCGGCAAAACGAGCGGATTGATCGCGGCAAAACCGAAATACATCGCGACGACCGCACCAAAACCGGCTGACGATGTCACGCCCGTCACGCCGGGATCGGCGAGCGGATTGCGGAACAGGCCCTGGAGCGCAGCCCCGCTCGCGCCAAGTGCTGCGCCGACAACGAGCGCCAGCAAGGCGCGCGGCAAACGGATTTCGCGCGCGATGATCGCGGCCGTGCCGTGCGAGGCAAACAGTCCGGAAAACAATTCGCCCACGCCCAGACGCGCCGGCCCGATTAGGAACGAAATCGCGCCGAGCGCGAGCGCGAGTGCCGCGAGAGCAAGCGTGATCGGGTTCGCGCGGGCGATGCTCCGGCGCGAGATACGCGCTACGAACCGCTCTTCCCTCTCCTGCTGCAACGCGCCGTCCATGGCCTGCTCCGCGTGCGTCTGCGTCGCCGCTTCGCGGATACCCGCTCTCCCCGGCCCGCCCGGCCGGAAAGTGGACGACACGCAAGAGCAGGTTTCCTGGCTCGCGGCTCTGACGCCTCTCCCGCCTTCCCGGTCTTGCCAGTGGCCATTGAGAGAGGCTCGCCGCTTACAGTTGCGGGGGCAGCCGCGGATTTCACCGCGTTCCCTTCACCCATGCGAGTGGCACGCATTTTAGAGACCGGGTGATGTCGACGCAAGTTTGCGGGCTTCGCGACCCAGCCGGGCCAGAGGCGCCGCTACGTCGACGGACCATGGACCCGGACACAGAAGCGGGGTCAGCGCCGCGCCGGCCACCAACGTACTCTGCGGCAACGCCCGCAGAGCCGGATGCTGCAGGATCAGATCGCCGCGCGACGGCGCGCCTTCGTGCTGCGCATTGAGGATCAGCAATTCGGGCGGCGCTGCGACGACCGCTTCGACGGGAATTGTTCCCATCCGCGTCCGGCTCATTTGTGCCGCGACATCGGCAAGGCCCGCAACGTGCAGGATATCGTCGGACACACCGCTGGAATTGGCGTAACCGTTGGGCTCATAGATCAGCGTGCGCACCGGTGAGTGCGGCGCGATTGCCGATGCCGCGGTGAGCGTCCTGTCCATCTGCGCGATCAATTCCGATGCGCGCTGCTGTGCGCCGAGCGACCGACCGAGATCGCGCGTGACCTTGCGCACATCGGCCAGCGAATTTGCATCGTCGATTTCCACGAACGGCGTATGCGACTCCGTCAGATGGGCTTTGAGGCGCGGATTTTGGCCGCGATACAAGACAACCATATCGGGCTTCAGCGACATCACCTCTTCGGCCGACCCGTGGGTCAGCGAAATGCCCCTAACCTTGTCGTGGATCGTTGAGACGATCGGGTGGTCGTCCGCGGCAAGGAAGGAAAGTGCTGCGATGCGCGCACGCGGCACCAGCCGAAACACATATTCATCGGTGCAGAGTTCGGTCGACACGATGCGCTGCGGCGCAGCGAAACCGGGCTGCCCCCAGAAGGACGCAGCCATGAGAATAGCGATACCGTAGACATGCATAAGGCGCATATTGAACCCTTAGTTGCGCCCGCACACCTCTCGCCCAACCCATTCGGAGGAACCAATGCGACTTTCCCTGACAGCTCTGGGCGTTTGCGCGCTTGCCGCCGGCGTTTCCTACACCACCCTCGCGTTCGCCGCACCATCAGTCGGCGAAGTGCTGGACGCCAACCGCATTGCGACCGGCGGAAGCGCCTGGGACGGCAAAGCGACGATCAAGATCGAATACGCTTATGCGGGCCAGGGCATGACCGGCAGCCTTACATCGCTCGACGATTTGGCGGATGGCTTCTGGGTCGATTCCTTCGCGATCGGGCCGGCCACCGGCGCCAACGGCTACGACGGCGCGCATAGCTGGGCCAAGGATCCCTCGGGCACCGTCACACTTCAGGACGGCGGCGAGCAGCTGCCGCTTGCGATCAACGAAGGCTATCGCCGCGCCAATTTCCTGTGGCGGGCGGACCGCGACGGCGCGGCGATCGTTTCCGACGGCGAGAAGACAGACGGCGGCATTACCTACGACGTTCTCACCGTCACACCGAAAGGCGGCAAGAACTTCGATGTCTGGTTCGATGCCAAGACGCATTTGCTGTCGCGCATCGTCGAGATGCAGGGACTGCAGACGATCACATCTACGCTCTCCGACTATAGTCCGGTCGACGGCGTTGAAATCCCCTACAAGGAAGTCGTCAACAATGGCGACGCGAAATACGACCAGACCACGACGGTCACAAGCGCCGTATTTCTGCCTGCGCAAAGCCAGACGACTTTCTCCATGCCCAAAGTGACCCTCACGGACTTTTCCATCGCGGGCGGCGTGACGGAGACCACATTCCCGTTCAAGCTGATCAACAACCACATCTATGCCGATGTGAGCATCGACGGCAAAGGACCTTATCAATTCATCTTCGATACGGGCGGCGTGAATCTTCTCACGCCTCCTCTTGCGAAGGCGTTGAATCTCAAGAGCGAAGGTCAGATGCAGGGCAATGGCGCGGGCGCCGGCCACATGGACGTCGGTATGACAAAGGTCGAATCGCTTCAGCTTGGCGGTGCGATTGTGAAAGACCAGGTGTTCGCCGTGATCCCGCTCAACGAAATGTCCGTCACCGAAGGCGTCCCGATGCCGGGAATGGTGGGATATGAAACGTTTCGCCGGTTCGTCACCCGTGTCGACTACGGCGCAGGCACAATCACCCTGATCAAGCCGGATGCTTTCGATCCGCGGGATGCCGGAGCAGCGATTCCCGTCGTGTTCGACGGCAACGGGATCGAAGTGCAGGCAACCTACAAAGGCGTGTCCGGAAAATTCCAGATCGACACCGGCTCGCGCGCGTCGCTTACCATCAACGGACCGTTCGCCGCGAAATACAATCTGGCGAGAGACGGCAAGGGGATCGATGCCGTCACCGGTTGGGGCATCGGCGGACCCTCGCGTGCGATCGCGATGCGCGGCGATGCGCTGTCGATTGGCCCGGTGACGGTCAACGGGGCCGTGGTCGAAGTTTCGACCGACAAGGGCGGCGACTTCGCAGCCGGTTCAATTGCGGGCAATATCGGCGCCGGTATTCTCAAGCGCTACATCGTCACGCTCGATTACGAGCATTCCAGGATATATCTCAAGCCCGTGACCATTCCCGTCGGCGATCTCGATACCTTCGACCGGGCGGGATTGTGGATCAACGAGAGCGATGATGGCTACAAAGTCGTGGACATCACGAAGGGTGCTCCGGCGGAAGCGGCCGGGCTCAAGGTCGACGATGACATCGTGGCCGTCGACGGCAAACCCGCCAAGTCCATCCCGCTCTACGAAATGCGCCGGCAATTGCGCGATCAGGCACCGGGAACAGTCGTCACCTTCACGGTCAAGCGCGGCAATGGAACGGCAAATGTGCCCGTCACGCTGCGCAACCTGATCTGACACTGCGCGCGGTCTGGGCCAAATGGGTCTCAGACCGCGCCGCAGATCGACCGAATGTCGAAAATACTGGGCGAAACACCCAACTGCGCGTTCTTGTTGAATGAAAGCGCACACTCGAGCAGGCCAAATCATGTCCAAATCTGCCGTCGCGTTGTTTGCGCTCGCATTTCTCGCCACGCCCGCTTTGGCGGCAACTGACGTCGATGCCGTTCTTGCCGCGAACGCAGCCGCGACAGGCGGCCAAGCGTGGGACGGCAAAGTCACGCTCAAGATCGCGTATAATTATTCCGGCCAGGGCCTGACCGGCACGCAATCGACTCTCGAGGATCTGCAGCGCGGCGCGTTCGTGGATGCCTATGACATCGGCCCTGCGTCCGGCGCGACCGGCTTCGACGGCAGCAAGGCGTGGGAAAAGGAGCCGTCCGGCACTGTCACCAACCAGGCCGGCGGCGACGTGATTCCTCTGGCCGTCAGCGAAGCGTATCAGGATCAAAATCTCTGGTGGCGTTCGGATCGCGGCGGCGCGCAGATCGCCGACGACGGCACGAAAACCGATGGCGGCGCAAACTACGATATCCTGACCGTGACGCCGAGGGGCGGCAAGACGTTCGACGCGTGGTTCGACGCGAAGACGCATCTTTTGTCGCGTGTGATCGAGGGTCAGGGAACGCTGACGATTACGACATTCTATTCGGATTATGCCCCGACGGACGGCGCTTTGATCGCGCACAAGCAGGTGATCGACGACGGTAGCGGCGAAAGCAATCGCCAGACGATCACAGTGACGAGCGCAATGTTTTCGCCTTCACTGCCTTTGACCGCGTTTTCCCAACCCGCCGAACACCTTTCGGATTATGCGATTGCCGGCGGCGCGATGGAAACGACCGTTCCGTTCCAGCTGCTCAACAATCACATCTATGCCGACGTATCCGTGAACGGTTCGAAACCGATGCCGTTCATTTTCGATACCGGCGGTCACAGCATCCTGACGCCGAAAACGGCAAAACTCCTGGCCGTCAATTCGCAAGGCTCCGAGACGTCAGCCGGCGGCGGCGAAGGAACGACGCAAAGCGGCGTCGGCACGGTGAAGTCGCTCACGGTCGGCGGCGCCACGCTGACAAACCAGCCTGTGGCGGTCCTGAACTTCGACGCACCCGGAGTCGAAGGCATCGACGAAGCGGGGATGCTCGGTTACGAATTCTTCGCGCGCTTCGTCACGCGTGTCGATTACGGCGCACACACCCTCACCTTCTTCGACAAGGCGCATTTCGATCCCAAAGACGCGGGCATCCCCGTGCCGATGCGCCTCTATCATCAGTTTCCCGAAGTGCTGGGCTCCTATGACGGCATTCCAGGCCGCTTCGGCATCGACACCGGCTCGCGCATGACGCTGATGCTCACGGGACCCTTCGTGCGACAGAACGATTTGCGCGCGAAGGCCACCAGCGGCAACGAGGCGATGGTCGGCTGGGGTGTCGGCGGACCGAGCCGCGCGTTCGTGACGCGGGGCGGCGAACTGAAACTGGGAGACGTCACCGTCGACAACCCGATCACGGCGTTCAGCACCGACAAGGGCGGCGCGGGCGCCTCAGAAGCGTTTCCCAACAATGTGGGCGGCGGCATCCTCAAGCGCTTCGTCGTGACCTTCGATTACGATCACAATCTTATGTATCTGAAGCCGATCGCAGGTCCGGTTGCCGATCTCGACACCTTCGACCGCTCTGGCATGTGGATCAACCAGATCGACGGCGGCGTCAAAATCTTCGACGTCACCAAAGGCGGCCCAGCCGATCAGGCCGGACTTGCCAAAGGCGACGAAATCGTTGCCGTCGACGGCAAGCCGGCAAACGCCATTTCATTGTCGGACTTGCGTCAGCAATTGCGCGACGGAAAACCCGGCTCTGTGGTGAAACTCACCGTCAAGCGCGCTTCGGGCACGCAAGACGTTTCCATCACCTTGCACGATCTGATCTAGGCAGCGTTCCGATCCCTTAAGTGTGAACGTTGGAGCGCGGCCCTCCCGGCCGCATCTTCGCGGCGAACAGGTGCGGGCAAGATGCCCGCGCTCCAACGTTGCTGCAAACCGCGAACTGTTCGGACACGTCCTGGATATGTCGCCCATCGTCCAGATCCCGTTTCACTGCAATGCAGGATTGCGCAATGTTGCGCGACGTAAGGAGCTTGCGATGAGAGCAGCGGTAATCGATCGTTTTGGCAGCCCTGAGGTTCTGCGCATTGCGGATGTTCCCACGCCGGAGCCGCAGGCCGGACAAATACAGATTCGCGTCGCCTATGCGGGCGTCAATCCCGCCGACTGGAAGGGTCGTGCCGGCTGGCTCGCGAAGATCGAGGGACCCGACTACAAATTCCCCCACGTCGTCGGTTTCGACTGCGCCGGTGTCGTTTCAAAGCTCGGGCCTGGCGTCACGCGCTTCAAGATCGGCGATCGCGTGCTCGGCTGGGCCAATCAGGTCGGACGCAATTGGGGTTCGCATGCCGAATATGTGTGCCTGCCCGAGGACAATCCGGGACGCGTTCCGGAAGGCCTCGATCTCATCGTCGCGGCATCGATCCCCGTTGCAGGGCTGACCGCGCTTCAGGCCGTGCGCGATGCGGATCGTGCGGCGGCGGGACCGGGAAAGCATATTCTCATTCACGGCGCGGGCGGCGGTGTCGGAAGTTTCGCCGTCGGTTTCGCCCGCATGCTGGGCGCACAGGTCGCCGCAACCTGCGGGTCCGGCAATGTCGATTATGTGCGCGATCTCGGCGCCGAACTTGTCATCGATTATCGCCGCGACGATATTCACGCGCGCTTGCGCGAATGGGCGCCGGACGGCGTCGATGCCGTTGTCGACATTGTCGGCCTCGGCACGTTGCCGCGACCGCTCGATCTTCTGAAGCCAGGCGGAATCGATGTTCGGATCATCACGCTCGACGAAAGCGATGCGGCCGGACCCAGCGAGGGCGAAGCCGCCGCGCGCGGCCTGCGCGCCTCCGTTGTGGCCATGTATCAATCTTCGAAGGATCTCGAGCTGATTGCGGGTGCCATCCGTCAGGGTCGAATCAAAACACCCGAGATCGACGTTCTGCCGTTGGCCGACATCGCCGAAGCGCCCTATTTCCGGCATCTATTAATCGACAGTTACCATCTTTGCCCCTATACAACCGGGAGAACG
This sequence comes from Alphaproteobacteria bacterium, assembly GCA_003139615.1. Taxonomy (GTDB): domain Bacteria; phylum Pseudomonadota; class Alphaproteobacteria; order Micropepsales; family Micropepsaceae; genus Rhizomicrobium. The sequence goes on along the minus strand of PLJH01000062.1, from coordinate 13,958 downwards.
AAGGAGGCCTTCATGCCCGTCTATCGCGCCCCGGTCGAAGACTACAAATTCCTCATGCATGAGCTTTTCGAGGTCGAAAAGCAGACCGACCTTCCGCGCTTTGCGGACCTGACGGCGGACCTTGTCGACGACATTTTGGCGAATGCCGGAAAGTTCTGCGAGGAAGTCCTCCATCCGATCAACCAGTCCGGCGACGAGGAAGGCTGTCATTACGAGAACGGCGTGGTGCGCACGCCTGCGGGCTTCAAGGATGCGTTCAAGGCCTATTCCGAAGCTGGCTGGGGCGGGCTCGGCGCGCCGACGCAATATGGCGGCTCCGCGCTCCCCATGATGGTGACAATGGCCGTGGCCGAGATGGCGCAATCGGCGAACCAGGCCTTCGCGATGTATCCCGGCCTGACGGGCGCAGCGTATAGCGCGCTCGGCGCAACCGGCGCGCCGTGGATGAAGGAACATATCGTTCCCAAGATGGTGGCGGGAGAATGGACGGGCACGATGTGCCTGACGGAACCCAATTGCGGCACCGATCTGCGGCTGATGAAAACGCGCGCGGTGGAACAGCCGGACGGCACCTATCGCATGACCGGCACGAAGATTTTCATTTCCGGCGGCGACCACGACCTGACCGACAACATCATCCATATGGTGATCGCGAAGATTCCCGACGAGAACGGACAGATCCACGACGACCTTTCGACTGTGAACTTCTTCATGGTGCCGAAATATATTGTGAAAGAGGACGGCACGATGGCTGCCCGCAACGGCGTCACCTGTGGCGGCATTGAAAAGAAGATGGGCATCAAGGGCTCGGCCACCTGCATCCTCAATTTCGACGATGCGATTGCGTGGCGGCTCGGTCCGAAGCCCACGCCTCCGAAGCCCGGCGAGAAGCGCTCCGCTTCCGAAGGCATGAAGGGCATGTTCGGTATGATGAACGGCGCGCGGTTGGGCGTCGGCATCCAGGGCATCAGCGTGGGCGAAGTCGCCTATCAGAATGGTGTCGCTTATTCGCTCGAGCGTCGCGCAGGCCACGCGCTGACCGGTCCGGCCGAACCCGACAAGCCGGCAGACCTTCTGATGGTGCAACCCGATATTCGACGCATGCTGCTCCATTCGCGCGCGTTCGTCGAAGGCGCGCGCGCGATGGCGATGTGGACGACGCTTAATATGTCGATCGCGGATTCGAGCCGACCGGAAGCCGCGACGACCGGCATGCTGGCGGATCTGATGACGCCGGTGATCAAGGCGTTCTTCACCGATATGGGTTTCGAAGCGGCCAATATGGGCATGCAATGCTATGGCGGCCACGGCTATATCCGCGACAACGGCGTCGAGCAGTTTGTGCGCGACGGCCGCATCAACCAGACCTATGAAGGCGCCAACGGCGTGCAGGCGATGGATCTCGTCGGCCGCAAGCTCGGCCGCAAGGGTGGTGCGGCGCCGATGGCGCTGTTCGGGCTCATCTCCGGCTGGCTCGATGAGAATGGGAAAGACGACAAACTCACGCCTTTCACGAAGCCGGTGAAGCGCGGCCTCGATACGCTGCAGCAAGCGACTCTGTGGCTCGCACAGAACGGTATGACCAACCCCAACAATGCGGGCGCGGGCGCGGTCGATTATCTGCGCATGACCGGTATCGTCGTCGTGGGCTGGATGTGGGCGCGCATGGCGAAACTCGCGCAGGCGAAACTCGCAGCCGGAACGGGCAACAAGGCGCTCTATGAAGGCAAGCTCGTGTCGGCCCGCTACTGGATGGAACGGATGATTCCGGAATGTCCCATGCTGCTTGAGCGCATTCAGGCGGGATCCGAAGCGATCATGGCTTTTGCGCCGGCGGCGGAATAGCAACCGCACGCGCCGGACACGCTAGGGGACGTCAGCATGGTCAACAATGACGGCCCCTGGAAGCGCAGTCCGCCTCCGCCGAGAAACTCGGGGCTGCGCTTCGCGATCTGGATCGCGCTTCTGATCCTGGGCGCGATCGGCCTTTTGGCTTTGGCGAGATCGTTCCCGGGAAGCGTGTCTTCCGACTGGGACAGCGCATATCTCATCCGCACCATTGCGATTGTGGTTCTTGTCTCGGGCAGCGTCGTCCTGTCCGGACGATTCAAGTTCCGTGAAACTGTGCGCCACGCCGCAATCTGGGCGGCAATCTTCGCGGCGCTTGCGATCGGCTACACATTTCAGGACGACCTTCAGGATGTTGCCCTGCGCGTCCGCTCCGCGCTCATTCCCGGATACACCGTCGCGGTCAACACGAATGAAATGGTCCTGTCCGAAAGCGAAGGCGGGAATTTCTACGTCTTCGGAACCGTCAATGGAACGCCGATCCGATTCCTGATCGACACCGGCGCGAGCGACATCGTTCTCAGCCAGGCCGACGCGAAGCTCATCGGCATCTCCACCGAGGGTCTGGACTATTCCCGACTCTACGGAACCGCTAACGGAATCGGCCACGGCGCTATGGCAACGGTATCGAGCCTGACAGTCGGACCGATCTCCCTCAGCGACGTGCCGGTTTCAATCAACCAGGCGCCGATGGACAGTTCATTGCTTGGTATGACTTTTCTCAGGCGCTTGAAATCTTTCGCCATCCGAAACCACCGGCTCTATCTGCGCTGGCGCTAAGAGCGCACAGAAGCGGCCAACGCCGCCATGCCCTGATCCATCGTGAAAGGCGGCTGGTAGCCCATTTCGCGACGGGCTTTTGTGTCGAGCAGAATGCAATCGCAGGACATGATCCCAGCCGTGAAGCGCGTGAGCGGTGGGCGGCCCGAGAGCGGCAGTGTTCGCCATGCCTTCTCGCCGACATAGGCGATCATGCGGATCAGCCACGCAGGCACTTCGCGGTCCGGCAACGTGAAACCGGCCGCTGCCGCCATCCGCGTAAGCAGAGCGCGGTAGACGGCCGGCGGCCCGTCGAGCACGAAATAGGCTTCGCCGCCCTGCCCCTTCGTCAGTGCGAGTTCGATCGCATAGGAGAGATTGCCGATATAGGTGGTGGACGTCTTGTTGCGCCCTCCGCCGATCCAGGCGAAACGGCCCGCCTCCACCATACTCTTCACTGCCGGCAGAATCGTTTCGTCCTCCGGCCCCCACACAAAGCGCGGGCGCACGACGATGGTCTCGAAACCGGGATCGTTCGCCTCGCGCACGGCCTTTTCCGCATACGCCTTGGTGCGCGAATAAGGAAACGGCGAATTAAGCGCGAGCGGATAGGACTCGTCGACATTGCGCATGTCCTGGCCGTAGAAAAGCGCTGCTTCCGTGCCGATATGCACGAAGCGTTTGACGCCGGCTTCTTTCGCGGCCGCGAGCATGCGCTTCGTGCCGTCGACATTGATGCGCCAATAATCCGACCACGGCCCCCATTCCTCGACATAGGCCGCGCAATGAACGACCGCATCCGCGCCTTTCATGTGCGCCGCCGTCACGTCGTCGAGCGTGCAGCGCACGGGCATGGCGCCCGTAGCGGCGATCTTTGCATCGCTCTTTTCAGAACGCGACATAGCCGTGGACGCATGCCGCCCGGCGACTGTTTTCGCGAACGCCCCGCCCACAAATCCCGATGCGCCGGTGACAAAAATGTTCATGGGTTGAGACCCGTTGTGTTGGACTTTGATTGTGCCCTTAATTTTGCGCACCTGCCACTGCTGCGCAATGCGCGCCTGCCCTCGTGAAATGGAAAGGACATGTTGACATTGGCGCCGCGCCGCGACCCAATTCACCTCGAACAACACCAAACAAGGGAGAGACAAACATGAGCACGAACGACACCTATCTCGCCATTTTTCTCGGCAGCAAGACCAGCGCTAGGACGAAGGCGTGGAATGCGCTGACCGAATCGGAACGTGCAGCGAAGCAGAAGGAAGGTGGTGCTGCCTGGGGCGGCTGGATGGCGAAACACGGGGCGTCGATCGTGGCGTCCGGCGGACCGCTGGGCAAAACGAAACGCGTTTCAGGGCGCGGCGTTGAGGACACGAGCAACGAGATGGGCGCCTTTGTCGTCGTGCGCGCGCCCTCGCACGAGGCAGCCGCCAGGATGTTCGAGAACCATCCGCATTTCTCGATCTTCCCCGGCGAGGCAGTGGAAGTGATGCCGGTCATGCCGATACCGCAGGTCTGAGTGCTGCCGGTATGTCAGCGTGCACAGGCGTAGCACCGCGGCGATCTTTGAATCACTCTTCTCAGACCGCAACATGGCCCATAGCGCATCCTTCCATTCTCTGGAAAACAATGCACCATCAAACCATGGGATCAAACATCTAGCAATCAAGACAGTTCAGGGGAACTACCCTACCGATAGCGCCGACCAGCGGCCGCTGGTTCATCATCGGTCAAGAATGGCTATTGGAGCTTTGCGACCCTTTCTTCAATTTGTCTAAGCGCCCTCCGATACAGAGCAAGGTCTGCTTGATCCGCATCCTTAGCATGTGCGTCGAGACGATCGTTTACTAAGTCACATGCTTGTAGAAACGCAGTTCGGTCTCCAAATATGCGTTCGAACAAACGCCACTCTTTTGCAATTACCTTGGCGAGCTCTGACCAAAGCAATTTGGACACCGCTTCTTCTGCCGACAAGTGACGCAACTCCTTGCGCCGCAATTCAGGGAGCACCGACAAAATTCGGTCTCTCACTTCTGCTTGCTTACCCATTCCCAGTGCGTCGAAGCGAATGAAATTTACTGTGATGTCTCGGAGTCGTTTCTCAAGAATGTTGCGGCGCCTTCCGAGAACGGCCAGTTCCTCGGCCCATTCACCTAAACCTAAGTTTGTTGCAGAGTTGATGTTTCTAACAACGGTTTTTGCGTCAACTGGATTATCCTCTGCCAATAGCGATCCGAGAGACCGTGAAAGCATGGTGCCAGAAAGTTCGTCAATCGGCGAAAGAACTCCGTATCGACGCAATGCTCGCCGCAACGGTTCCGGCACACCTTTCGCTTCTCCTGAGTAGCATCTATAGGCGGCATCTCGCAGATCAGGATGCACTCTAAACAAATGCCGAAGAGCAACCTCCGAAATTGCCGCGCCTTCTTCTGCTACAAAGGCATCCACTAACGGAGCGACCATTTCGGCATTGATGTTGTGCGGTCGTCCTGAAGTTGGAATATTGCGATGGATATACGAACCACATTTCCTCGCCCAATACGGCATATTTCCGGTGGCCCTTGCGATTAGTTCTGCAGCGCCTTCATCGATTTGCAACCCTGCAACGCGCGCAAGCCTTCTTAGCATCGCGACTGTTGCGCCGAGTGGTAGCGGACTTAGGTATTCCTCCGGCACAAACGAAAGCGCGGCATTCTCGATTCCTTCTATCGACTCGACCGTGAACCAATAGGTTGATACACCGCCGACAAGCATTGACATAATGTGCCCATGGCGATCGCACTCTTGATAAATTGATCTAAGATTTCGCCAGAACGAATTGAAAGAGGTGGCTTCGTTTGTCTGAACAACTTCGCACGAAAGATAAGTGGATTCCTGCCGGGTTTGGTTGGTGTGATGCGCTTTTGGGTTGCGACGCAGGGAGGGCGTAGCCCGACCGGAGAAGCATCCCAAAAGCGCGGCGAAGTTCATGCGGCTTTGCTCTGCGGTAGACGATCGAAGTAGGCCTCATCCGGCGTTTTGCGGTCAAGACTGGAGTGCGGACGGCGGCGATTGTAGAAGTCCAGATACCGGCCGATCGAGGCGCGCGCTTCGCCGACGCTGTCGTAAGCGTGCAGATAGACCTCCTCGTATTTGACCGATCTCCAGATGCGTTCGACGAATACGTTGTCGCGCCAGGCACCCTTGCCATCCATGCTGATTGTGATGGCGTTGGCGATCAGCACGCCGGTGAAGTCGGCGCTGGTGAACTGGCTTCCTTGATCGGTGTTGAAAATCTCGGGGCAGCCATGGTTGGCCAGAGCTTCCTCCAGCGCCTCGATGCAGAACGCTGCTTCCATGGTGATCGAAAGCCGCCAGGCGAGAACCCGTCGGCTGAACCAGTCGACAACGGCACAGAGATAG
>PLJH01000062.1:0-7890 GCA_003139615.1 Alphaproteobacteria bacterium | reverse complement strand
CATGTCGCGCAGCATCCGGCTGCCCGCAAACGGATAGTCCAGATGCAGTTCGTCGATGCGGCGCATGATCGCCAAATCCCCGGCCGGCACCGGCCGTGGCTCGTAGTAAACGCAGCCTCGACTGATGTTCAAAGCCTTCGCCTGTCGCGACATGGAAAGGCCGTGCGAAGGGTCGATCATCGCTTTGCGCTCAGCAGGCCGGCCTTGCCGAGCGCGCCTTCCAAAAAATCGTTCTCCAGCGTCAGCTCTCCGATCTTGGCGTGAAGCGCCTTCAAATCCACGGGCGGCGCTTCGGCGCTCGACGGGCCGGAACCGAAGACACCTGCCGCGCCATCGAGCAACTGCGTCTTCCATGTCGTGATCTGGTTCGGGTGTACGTCGAAAAGCTCTGCCAACTCCGACAGTGTCTTCTCACCCTTGAGGGCGGCCAAAGCCACCTTCGCCTTGAAAGCCGGTGTGTGGTTCCGGCGGGGTCGTCTCGTCATGGTCTCTCCTGATGCGCGGCAATCCTCGCCGCTGTCAGGCAGAAAATCCACTTATCTCACTGTTCAGATTCCCTGAACCAGCTCTGAATTCAGACTTCCAGGCTGGACGCGTTGGACTACCTGGCGTTATGTAGTCGATCTCATCGAACACGAGAACCAGCGGCTTATCGCAATCCAACACGGCCGTCTCAAGCCCATCGCGCGCCGTTTTGATGTCAATATCTGATTCAATGGCTTGGATACTAGCGTACCGATTTGGAGTGCGCATCGCTTGTTCAATTGTGTGTCTTATGGAATCCAAGAGCTGCGCGGCATTTAGACTCCAAACGTCGTCGCGAGAGCAATCTAACATTATGCAAACGCATTCGTAATTTTTTTGAATTTCCTTGAGTATGCGGTTGATAATGGAAGTCTTACCAACCTTTCGAATCCCTAAGCACGATCGGATTTGACCTTTTTGAAGCTTCCTAGCTAGGTCAATGGCTTCCTCTCGTCGACCATAAAAATTTGCGTCATCTGATACGGGGCCGGTGACGTCAAAAGGGTCATGCGAGTAGAGTTCCGCGCAAAGCAATCGCTCTAACTCGTCCGGCGAACCGAGCTTTGATGTTCCATATATCGGAAGAATAGAAATACCTTGATCCCTACCCCAATTTTTGAGTTTCAAATTTCCTTCGGGATCGTTGTGCATAACGATTGATACAGTGTTTTCGAGACGCCCCGCTGATTTTTCAATTTCTTTCTTTAAGAACTTGATTGTACGTTGTTGTTGATCGGTAAACGTCGACACAACCACCAAGACTTCTCTATCGACGCCCAACGTGTTCTTCATTCGCTTCGTGGGTTTGGCAATTGCACAACCATATATGCCTTGCTCATAGGCTGTCTGATATCGATTGTTGATCTCAAACAAACCCGCGGAAGCATTCGCAAAACGGTCAAGCAAAGAATCGATCTGAGATTCAACGGTCATGTCCATCGACTTTCGTTTCTTCAAATTTCGCAATCGCCGTCAAATCGAGTCTTGCGCAGTGATGCCATTTATTTCTCATCACCACTGTTGGCTAAATTACGAAAGCGACTCAAGGTATTGTTGTCCCCAAACCAAGCACCGGCCCTCTTTTTTGCCAAATCTGTTAGAATATTCAGTAAAATCACCGGCACTTGTTCTTAGTATGTTCCAGATTCTTCGGGCACATCTTCGCAGATATTGATTTGACCTAGATTTTCGACTTTTCCAAGGACGGATTTTGTGACCAAGGGTGCTTTTGTTGAATTCACGTCGTCAAGTGTAGCGGTTACCAGAGGGCTGCGGATCGCTACGCCGCCTCCGCCAGTTTCGCGAGCTGGGCGAGGACGGATTGGGCGCCTTTGAGGCGCTCTTCCGGTGTCGGCCAGCTGCGCGCGATCACCACCTTCTGGTCGGGACGCACCTTCATCGTGCTTGCATGCGCGCCGATCAGGCGAACGAGGCCCACCGGATTTGGGAAGGTGTTGTTGCGGAAGGTGAGCGTGGCGCCTTTGGGACCCGCATCGATCTTCTCCACCAATGCGATGCGGCACAGGCTCTTGATCGCGACAACCTTGAGCAGATGCTGCACCTCCTCGGGAAGCGCGCCGAAGCGGTCGATCAGCTCGGCCGCGAAGCGCTCGATCTCGTTTGAGTCCTCGATGGATGCGAGACGCCGGTAGAGCGCCATGCGCACGTTGAGGTCCGGCACATAGGCTTCGGGGATCAGCACGGGCGCACCGATATTGATCTGCGGCGACCATTGGTCGGCAATCTCGACGGACTGGTCACCCCCCAACCGCATCTGCGAGACGGCTTCTTCCAGCATCTCCTGGTAAAGCTCAATGCCCACTTCGCGCACATGGCCGGACTGCTCGTCGCCCAGAAGATTGCCGGCGCCACGGATGTCGAGATCATGGCTCGCCACAGAGAATCCCGCGCCCAACTGGTCGAGCGACTGCAGCACCTGAAGCCGTCGTTCGGCGGTCTCGGTCAATTTCCGGTCGGCGGGCGTCGTGAGATAGGCGTAAGCGCGCTGCTTGGAGCGTCCGATGCGGCCGCGCAGCTGATAGAGCTGCGACAGGCCGAACATATCGGCGCGGTGCACGATCAGCGTGTTCGCGGTCGGGATATCGAGGCCGCTTTCCACGATGTTGGTGGAAATCAGCACATCCATCTTGCCGTCATAGAACGCCGTCATCACGTCTTCGAGCAGGCTGGGCGCCATCTGGCCGTGGCCGACCGCAGCCTTCACTTCCGGCACGGTCTCTTTCAGGAATTCCTGCGCCTCGCGCAGATCCGCGATGCGCGGGCAGACATAGAAGCTCTGGCCACCGCGATAATGCTCGCGCAGCAACGCTTCGCGGATCACCAGCGGATCGAACGGCGTGACGAAAGTGCGCACGGCGAGGCGATCGACCGGCGGCGTGGTGATCAGCGAGAGATCGCGCACGCCGGAGAGCGCAAGCTGCAAAGTGCGCGGGATGGGCGTCGCGGTCAGCGTCAGCACATGCACGTCGGCCTTAAGCGATTTGAGGCGCTCCTTGTGGACCACGCCGAAATGCTGCTCCTCGTCCACGATCACGAGCCCAAGATTCTTGAACTCGATGCCCTTCGCCAGCAGCGCATGCGTGCCGATCACGATATCGATGTCGCCGGTCGCAAGCGCGGCCTTGGTTTCGCGCGCGTCCTTCGCATCCACGAAACGCGAAAGCTGGCGAATCTTCAGCGGGAAGCCGCTGAAGCGCTGGCTGAAGGTCTTGAAATGTTGGCGCGCGAGAAGCGTGGTCGGCACCACGACGGCGACCTGCTGGCCCGACATTGCTTCCACGAAGGCCGCGCGCAAGGCGACTTCCGTTTTTCCGAAGCCGACATCGCCGCACACAAGCCGATCCATCGGCCGGCCTTTTGCGAGGTCTTCGATGGACTCGGCGATCGCGCGTTCCTGATCATCCGTCTCCTGATAGGGAAACTTCGCGCAGAATTCGTCATAGAGACCTTGCGGCGGATCGACGGGTTCGATCTCCTTCAACTGGCGCGCGGCCGCGATGCGGATCAATTCCGCCGCGATCTCGCGCACACGTTCCTTCATGCGCGCCTTGCGGCTCTGCCAGCCCGCGCCGCCGAGCCGGTCTAGCTGCGCCGTCGCGTCGTCTGCGCCGTAACGCGTCAGGAGTTCGATATTCTCGACCGGCAGGAACAGCTTGCCGCCGTCATATTGCAGTTCCAGGCAATCATGCGGCGCGCCCAGCACGTCGATGGTCTGCAGCCCCGTGAACCTGCTGATGCCATGTTCGATATGGGTGACGAGATCTCCGGGCGCGAGGCTCGATGCTTCCGCGAGGAAATTCTGCGCGCGCTTGGAACGCCCGCGCGTGCGCACCATGCGGTCGCCCAGAATGTCCTGCTCGGCAACGATGGCGAAATCCGGCGCTTCGAAGCCGTGCTCGAGGCCCAGCACGCCGACGCCCACGCCATTCGCATGCAGCTTCAGCGCATCTGGCCAATCGGCAACATGGCGCATCGCGTCGAGCCCGTGATCTGCCAGCACACCCCCCATGCGCTCGGCCGAACCTTCGCTCCACGCCGCCACGATCACGCGTTTGTTCTGCGCCTGAAGCGATTTGATATGCGCGGCCGCGGCCTCGAACACATTGACCTTGCCCTGCGCCCGCTCCGGCGCGAAATCGTGCGCCGGACGCCCGCCCGCATCGACGGAGCTTTTCGATTCCGGCGCCTGGAACGGAGACAGCGCGCGCACGTCATGATGCACGAGACCGCCCGCCCATTCCTCGGCATTGAGATAGAGTTGATCCGGCGGCAGCGGCCGGTATGGCGGCGAGGCCGCGTTCTCCTTGCCTTCGCCTTTGCCGGCGAGGAACTGGCGGCGCGTCGCATAGTAATCCGCGATCAGCTCGAGCCGCGCCGTTTTCGCCTCTTCCGCCTGATGCGAGAGCAGAACCAGCGCGCGCGGCACATAATCGAATAAGGTGTCGAGCTTCGCGTGGAACAGCGACAGCCAATGTTCCATGCCCTGATGTTTGCGGCGCGCGCTCACCGCTTCGTAGAGCGGATCGTCGCGGTCGGCAGGGCCGAACGCGGCCACATAGCCCGCGCGAAACCGGCTGATCGACTCCTTGTCGAGCGGCGTTTCGCTCGCGGGGAGCAATTCGACTTCCGTGATCTGCTCGGTCGAGAGCTGCGTCTCCGCATCGAATTTGCGGATCGCATCGAGCGCAGCACCAAAGAAGTCTAGTCGCAACGGGTCATCCGTTCCGGGCGGCCACAGATCGACGATGCCGCCGCGCAACGCAAAATCGCCCGGCTCGCGCACGGTGCTCGCGCGCGCGTAACCCTGGCGCGCGAGAAACGCCGTCAGCTTCTCGTGATCGACCACATTGCCGACCCGCGCGAAGAAGCTGTCGTCCGCAATCGTTTCGCGCGGCGGCACGCGCTGAAGCAGCGCATTGACGGTCGTGACGACAAGTGCCGCGCCCGCATCCTTCTTGCGCCGTGCGAGCGCGGCCAGCGTCGCGAGCCGTCGGCTTTCGATATCGGGCTTGGGCGACATGCGGTCGTAAGGCAGGCAATCCCAGGCGGGGAACGACAACACGGGAAGCGATGGCATGAAGAAGCGCACTGCTTCGATCACCGCCTGCGCCTGCACGTCGTCGGCCGCCACGAACAGCACGAGCCCCTTGCGCCGCTCGGCCGCCTCGGCCGCCAGCCAGGCGTCGAAGCCTTCCGGCGCACCCGTGACGGAGAAACGGCCCTCCATGCGGGCAATGTAATTCAGACGTTCCACGTAGGACTCTTGCGCTGGCAGACGCCCTTGAGACGGGCGAATACGGTGTTGTCATAGATTGCAGGCACAGGCGCATGGCCCTGCAGCCAGGCATAGACTTCCTGGTCGGGGGCTTCGAGCAGGGCCTCGAACGCGTCCAGTTCCGCCCCGCTCAGGGCCGCCAGATGCGCCTCCGCAAAGGCCCCGAAGATCAGGTCGACCTCCTTGAAGCCGCGGCGCTGGGCGCGGAAAAATAGCCGTTTGCGCCGGGCCTCTTTCGAGCCAGCTTTTTCAGGTTCGGTCATGGCCGGGATATAGCGTGCGGACCTCGTGCGGACCAGAGGCACCGCCGAAATTCCGTCCGCGTTGAGCCTACGGCACAACCGGCTATCTTGCGATCCAAATGCGTCCTTCGATTCTGTTTCCTCTGTTTGCCGAGACGCGCACCCTGCCGGGCATCGGGCCCCGGCTGGAGAAGATGATCGCGCGCGTGGCGGGGACACGGCTTGTCGATCTCGCGCTCGATTTGCCCTCCGGCATCATCGACCGCAGCTACCGGCCGCGTCTGATCGATGCGCAGGAAGGCCGCATCGCGACCTTCGTCGTCAACGTGCTCGACCATCTGCCGCCGTTCGACCGGCGCCAACCCTATCGCGTGCGCTGCTCGGACGACAGCGCGATCATCGAGCTCATCTTCTTCCGCGCCGACAACAGCTACCTCACGCGCACCTTGCCGCTTGGGTCAAAGCGACTGATCAGCGGCCGCGTCGAGCGCTTCAACGGCAAGCTGCAGATGCCGCATCCCGACCATGTTCTCGCGCCGGAGGAAGCCGCAAACCTGCCGATGCAGGAACCGGTCTATGGCCTCACCGAAGGGCTGCCCCCGAAATCGCTCGCGAAGGCGATCCGCGCCTCACTGGAAAAAGTGCCGCCCATGGCGGAATGGCTCGATCCGGAGTATTTGCGCAGGCGCGGCTGGACAACCTTCGGAGCGGCGCTGCACGCGGCGCATGCGCCGCAAAGCGAAGCGGAGTTGCAGCCCACGGCACCCGACCGCATGCGGCTCGCTTATGACGAATTGCTCGCGAACCAGCTCGCGCTCGTGCTGATCCGGGCGCGGTTGCGCAACGTCAAGGGCCGCAGCCTGAAGGGCGACGGACACCTGAAACAGAAAGCCATTGCGGCATTGCCGTTTTCGCTCACGCCGGCGCAATCGCAGGCATTGGCCGAAATCGAAGCGGATATGGCCGCACCTGCGCGCATGCTGCGGCTGCTGCAGGGCGATGTCGGCGCGGGCAAAACCATCGTCGCGTTCCTGGCGCTGCTTGACGCGGTCGAGGCGGGCACTCAAGGCGCGCTGATGGCGCCGACGGAATTGCTCACACGGCAACACATGGCCGCACTGGCGCCATTTGCTGCGACGACAGGCGTGCGCATGGCCTTGCTGACGGGCCGCGAGCGCGGGGCGCCGCGCGAACAGATTCTGGCGGCGCTCGCCAAAGGCGAGATCGATATCCTCGTCGGCACGCATGCACTGTTCACCGACGATGTCACGTTCCGCGACCTGGGTTTGGCCATCGTCGACGAGCAGCATCGTTTCGGGGTGCACCAGCGGCTGCAACTTCAGAGCAAGGGCACGACGGATGTGCTGGTCATGACGGCGACCCCCATTCCGCGCACGCTCGCGCTCACCGCCTATGGCGACATGGATGTCTCGCGCATCGCAGGCCGCCCGCCCGGACGCCAGCCCATCGATACCCGCGTGCTGCCGGCCGAGCGTCTCGAAGAGGTGGTCGCGCATCTGCGTGGCGCGATCGCCAAAGGCGCGCGCGCTTACTGGGTGTGTCCGCTCGTGGAGGAATCCGAGAAGATCGATCTGGCCGCCGCCGAAGAGCGCGCCGGCGAACTGCGCGAATTGCTCGGCCCCAAGGTCGGGCTCGTGCACGGCCGCATGAAAGGCGCCGAACGCGACACGGCGATGGCGAAGTTCAAATCCGGCGAACTTTCGGTGCTGGTCGCCACCACGGTCATCGAAGTAGGTGTCGACGTGCCCGAAGCAACCATCATGGTGGTGGAGCATGCCGAGCGTTTCGGCCTCGCCCAGCTGCATCAGTTGCGCGGCCGTGTGGGGCGCGGCTCGGGCAAATCGACCTGCTTGCTGATCTATGCGTCGCCCCTGGGCGAGACGGCCAAGGCGCGGCTCAAGACGCTGCGCGAGACCGACGACGGCTTCGTCATCGCGGAGGAAGACCTCAAGCTGCGCGGCGCGGGCGAGCTGCTGGGCGTGCGCCAGAGCGGCATGCCGGAATTCCGGCTGGCCGATCTGGCGGCCCATGCCGAGCTGTTGGCAGCGGCGCGCGACGACGCCAAACTGATCCTCAGCCGCGACCCCGAACTCAAATCGCCCCGCGGCGAGGCTTTGCGCGTGTTGCTCTATCTTTTCGAACGCGACGAAGCCGTGCGTTACTTGCGGACGGGGTGAGATGAGGAATGAATGGTTCGATGACGAAATTTTGCATGCCGAGATCACAAAAAGTATCCCACCCTCCCCTTGAGGGAGGGTCGAAATCATCTTTGAGCGACAGCGAAAAGAGGATTTCGGGGAGGGGTGA
>PLJH01000015.1 GCA_003139615.1 Alphaproteobacteria bacterium | reverse complement strand
AGGCGTCCATAAAACGCGAAATGTGCTTAATTGTCGGTGAACGAGGCATTGAAGGATGCAAGCCAATTGTTAAGGAATGGGCGTTAGGTTTTTCCGGCGTTACGAGCACGACAGGCTCGCGCGTGCCGCCGATACCGCATCCTGCCGGGAGCCGAAGTCCATGCCGCTGAAATTGTCGTTGAAGCCGCTGGAGAAATTCGTGCTTAACGGCGCAGTGGTCACCAATGGCGACAAACGCACCAGCCTCGTCCTCCAGAACAAGGCCTGTGTCCTCCGCGAAAAGGACATCATGCAGCCCGAGGATGCCACCACGCCGGCCCGCAGAATCTATTTTCCGATCATGATGATGTACCTCGATCCCAGCGAGGACGAGAAATATTACAACGATTTCGCGCTCAGAATGACCGAGTTCATGGGCGCCATCCAAAATCGCGCGGTGTTGGCGACGTGTCTGGAGATCAGCCGCGAGGTGATGGGCGGCTCCTACTACAAGGCCCTCATGCTGTGCAAACGGCTTTTCGACTTCGAACAGGAGCGGCTCAACTATGAGTCTCAAAGCATACCAAAAAACGCAGCGAATCGTTGAGAATTCGCGCGAGGCGGAGTACCGCCTTTTTGGCGAAATCACCGGTGCGCTGATTGACGCTCAGAAGCGTAAGGCCCGCGGCGGACCACTCATCGAAGCGGTCGACTGGAACCGGCAGCTGTGGCGCACGCTGGCCACGGATTGTCTGGACGAGGGAAATCAGTTGCCCAAGGAAATGCGGGCCAAGATCGTGTCCCTGTCGCTGTGGGTTGCTCGCTATTCAAGACGGGTATCGCGCGAAGGCGCGGAACTCACACCGCTGATCGAAATCAACCGCTCCATCATGCAGGGCCTCGAAGGCGCTGCGTAGAAGCGACGTTCTACAAGGCTTTCCGACAGCTTTTGAGAAGCGTGGATAGCGACCGCGGATACTATCAAGCAGAGATATGGATATCGGCAGGCGCCATGCCGCTCCGATGACGTTCGTACATCGCGGTGTAGGCCGCCTCGATGTGTTTTGTGAACAACTCGGTATTAAAGAGCGGCGAAGCGAGCCTGCGGGCAGCAAGCTTTTGCCCGATCGAGATCAGTTTCTCGGGGCGGTTCGCAAGCGCGATCGCAAGCGTCTCATAGGCTTCCAGCGACGTCGTAACGAGTTCCGGCAGGCCCGCAGCATTCAGCACGCTCGCGGCCACTCTGCTCGCAAACGCGTCTCCCGCGCATGTCAACACGGGCAATCCTGCCCACAACGCTTCGCTCGCTGTCGTATGTGCGTTGTAGGGAAGCGTATCCAGGAACAGGCCTGCCGAACGGAGTCTGGTCAGATGATCGCTCAGCGGCAATCGAGGTGCGAATATCAACCTTTCCTCGTTCACGCCTCTGGCCGCAGCCTCCATTTTCAGATTGCTCGCGGCCTTCGCATTGTCCGCAAGAATCCAGAGCACGCTTCCCGCGCATTGCTTCAGGATACGCATCCAGCAATCGAATATGGCCGGCGTGATTTTGTAATTGTTGTTGAAACAACAGAACACGAAGCCCGTCGGCGGCAGTTGCAGGGTGGTGCGGTCAAGTATCGCATCCGGGCTGAAGCGCTTGCGATCGTTCGCCTGGTAGGAGTTCGGAACGAAGACGATTTTTTCGCTGTAGTGCCGCTTCCCATTTGCGGGAACGAGGATATCGTCCGCCACGATGTAGTCCATGTAATCGGCGCCCATCGTGCCCGGATAACCCAGATAATTGACCTGAATCGGCGCCGCGCGGGAGGCAAAGATGCCGGCGCGATTGTCCTGGGTGAAGCCCTTCAGGTCGATGGCAATGTCGATCTCCAGCGTTCTCGCCATTAGGGCCACTTGTGCGTCCGACAGATCGCGGACATCGATGAATTCGTCGAAGGCCCGAACGGCGCGTATGCGCATCTCGTCGGACCGGTCCGGCCCAAAGGAGAATGCGATCGTTTCGAACTTCGATCGGTCGTGGCGCTCGAAAAGCCCGGCCATCAGATGCATCGTTGCGTGGTCGTGGTAATCGGCGGAGAAATAACCGAGGCGAATTTTCCCGCGGCCGGGATGTGTACGAACGAGCGGCGGCGTATCGCTGTTCAAGGACTGAGCGCCGACATATATTTGCGCGGCCCGTCTTTGAAGCTCGGGGGAGCCCGAAATGGCCAACATCTGGAAGGGTGTGCAGACCCGTTTGTTCTGCTGGAGCGCCCGCGATATCTCCGCCATACGGACTTCCAAATCGGAGAAATCGCAAATCTGCAGCTTTGCGTACAACCAGGCGCCGAACAGGAAGTCCATGTCCGGTTTAAGAGCGCGAGCGGCGTCGTAACTGGCAAACGCCTCTTCCCAGCGTTGCAAGTCCTTCAGTGCATTGCCCCTGTTGCAATAGGCTTCCGCGAAATCGGGTTTGAGCGCGATGGCACGGTCGTAACCGCGAAGCGCGTCATCCAGCCGCTTCAGATCCTTGAGCGCGTTGGCCCGATTGTAATGGGCCTCGGCATAGTGGGGCTTGATTGCGATGGCCCGGTCATAGCTCAGAACCGCTTCATCGAGGCGCTTCAAATAGACCAAGACACTGGCTTTGTTGTTGTGTGCTTCCGCATACTCCGGCTGGAGCTCAACGGCGCGGTGAAAGCTTCGAAGGGCCTCTTCGAATTCCTGCAACGAACTCAGCGCCGCGCCCCGATTGGAGTGCGCCAACGCAATGTCTGGATCCTGGCGAATGACATTGTCATAAAGGAGCACGGCGTCTGCAAGGCGCCCATGATTGTGAAGTCCGACCGCTTCGTGAAACAGGGTGTCGAGGGCGTCGGAATTGTTCATGCAATTCGGCCGTGCCGCCTTCAAAGCAACTCCACGCGTCATGAGTTGTCGATCGCGAGTTTCATCGGAGCCGCGCTTGCCCATTGTTCCGACGGATTGCTTGGCGGCCTCAGCGTCGCCATGACGAGGACATCCGTCCAGACTCCATTGATGAAGGCCGCGCAACGAAAAAGACCTTCTTCTTCGAATCCCACCGCCTTGTAGGCGCGTATCGCTCGGAGATTCGTCGCAAGAACGGTGAGTTGAATCCGGTTGAGATTGAGATGATTCCAGATGTAGTCCACCGCCAATTTGAGCGCAGCCTTTCCGATCCCCCGGCCGCGATCCTCATCGCTGCCGATCCGGATGCCGATTTCGGCCGAGCGGTGAATCGGATGGATGTTGGTGATCTGGATGTATCCGCAAGGCGCCGGATTGCCGCGCTTGCGGATCACGAACAACACCTTGGATGTGTCAGTCGCGAAGGTCCCGAGCCAGGCATTGAATGCAACACCGTCGACCGGCCGATATGCGACATCGAGACCGGCGCTTTTGACGTCGTTGACCCAACGAAACAGCGCTGCCGAGTCGTCCGGAACAAGGGGCCCGATCGCGACGTCGCAATATTCCTGCATGACCGGCATCAACGCGTTGACGCTCACGCGAAATCTCCGTGTCGAACACAAATGAATGCCGCTCGTCCGGATTCGACAATATGATGCTTGCGGTTTGCCGCTTCAGAACTGTCTTGAATGCGCACGGATCGGCCCTTCTTGAAAGGTTGCCGCCGCCGTTACCCTTTTGCGCTGGTCGTTAAATTCCGCCGGTGCGCTTGTTTCAGCTTTGAAGCCGAGCGTGAGAGACACTAATTCGACGCCGTTAAGGCGCGGTGAAAAAGCGCCGCTTCGAATTCCGGGCTATCGTTTTGTCGAAATCGGCGCCGTTGAATCGCCAGCCAGGTCTTTTCCTGCCGCCCTATTCTTCTGCCGGGCGGCAAGAAATGCCGGGATTAACGATTTGTTTCCCAAAAAATATCGTTCAATTTCAATTGGTTAGCTCGAAGGCCGTCGAGATTTTTCGTGGCACGGCGCTTGCGCTTTACGGGACCGGGGCATGGTGCCCTCAACAGAAGCCGCAGAACGCCGTGGGGCACTGAACGTGACGGAGAACCAAAAATGCTCAGCGTAAACACCAATATGGGCGCGATGCAGTCGCTCCAGTATCTCAATGAAACAAACGATCAACTCGGGGCGACCCAGAACGCCATCAACACGGGCATGACGGTCGCCGATGCGGAGGACAATGGCGCCATCTTCGCCATCGCCCAGGATATGCGCGGCGACGTCGCCGGATATTCGGCGGTCTCGGGAAGTCTCAACAGGGCAACATCATCGGTCGATGTGGCGCTGTCCGCCGGTCAGTCGATCTCCGATTTGCTGATCCAGATGAAACAGCAAGCTTTGTCGGCGTCCGACTCCTCGCTCGACACGGCAAGCCGCCAGGCGCTGAACGAGGACTTCCAGGCGCTGACCAGCCAGATCACCTCGATCGTCCAGAACGCGGAGTTCAACGGCTTTAACCTCATCAACGGATCTACGACCCAGATATCGGCCCTCGCCTCGTCCGACGGCTCGCACAGGATCTCGGTCGCGGCTCAAAACATGAATCTTTCGGGCTCGATCATCACGATCGCGTCCACAGGCTCGATCTCCACCCAGTCGAAAGCCTCGGCGATGATCTCGACAGTCGAGACCTCCCTCACCAATGTCGACTCGGCGCTGGCGAGCCTGTCGAGCGGCGCATCCAAGCTCTCGGTTCAGGGTACGTTCGTGACCGAACTGTCAGACAACCTGACCACGGGCATCGGCAATCTCGTCGATGCGGACATGGCGACGGAAAGCGCGCAGTTGCAATCCCTGCAAGTCAAACAGCAACTCGGCGTGCAGGCCCTGTCGATCGCAAATCAGTCGCCGCAGATCATCTTGTCGCTGTTCAAGAGCGGCTGACGCTCGGCGCGACAAGAACGGAACGTCTCAAAAGACGGCGCGTGGCGAAAGCTTCGCGCCGCTTTTGTTTTTAAATTAGATCAAATGCGGCAATTTCTGCCGCGCCGCCCGGCAAGAATTGCCGTAGGTCGGTAAATTCTACCGGGCGTTTGCGCCGCCCGGCACATTTGTCCGGGACGATGTTTTCCGTCCGCGCCTCGCAAAAGAAAGTTAGCCAATTCTGAATCCGTCTCCGGCACGGCCGTTGCGAACGGTACTGGCAGGGCAAAACGCCCGGCGAGCAAAACGCTTGCAAACACAAACCAGAACGGAGACCATCCAATGAACGGGATTAGCGTCAACACCAACAACGGCGCGATGCAATCGCTCCAGTACCTCAACATGACCAATGCTGGGCTGAACACCGTCCAGAACGCCGTCAACTCGGGCATGACGGTCGCCGATGCGCAAGACAACGGCGCCATTTTCGCCATCGCACAGAATATGCGTGGCGACGTTGCGGGTTACAGCGCGGTGAGCGGCAGCCTCAGCCGCGCCACATCCTCGGTCGATGTCGCGCTTTCGGCCGGTCAGTCGATCTCCGACCTGCTCATCCAAATGAAGAGCCAGGCCCTGTCGGCGTCCGACTCTTCGCTCGACACCGCCAGCCGTCAGGCGTTGAACGAAAACTTCCAGGCTCTGCTCGGCCAGATCACGTCGGTCGTGCAGAACGCCCAGTTCAACGGCGTCAACCTGATCGACGGTTCGACCAAGACGATCACGGCTCTTGCCTCCACCGACGGTTCGCATCGCATCACCGTTTCGGCGGAAAACATGAGCCTCAGCGGAAAGATCGTGACGATTGCTTCGACCGGTTCGATCTCGACCCAGTCGAAGGCGTCCACGATGATCTCAACGGTCGAATCCTCGTTGACCAACGTCGACTCCGCTCTTGCTCAGTTGTCGAGCGGCGTGTCGAAGTTCTCGATCCAATCGACCTTCGTCTCGCAGTTGTCCACTGCGCTCACCACCGGTATCGGCAACCTTGTCGACGCCGATATGGCAACAGAAAGTGCGCAGTTGAACGCCTTGCAGGTCAAGCAGCAGCTCGGCGTGCAGGCTTTGTCGATCGCGAACAGTGCGCCGCAGATCGCGCTCAAGTTGTTCGGATAATCACTCTGGCGGCGGGGCCGGGCATTCCGGTTCCGCCGTTCCTTTCCGTCCTGCAAGCGACGCCACGTCGTCGCTTCCCCAGGGCGTCCAAGGGTCGTGGGAGTGGGTATCTCTTCAAAAAAGACAAAGAACGGGCGGAGGTTCCAACGAGGATCTCCGCCCGTATCTGTTTGCGAGTTTGTCGAAAGACGAAGTCGCGAAATATCAAGGCCTTAAAGGCCCAGGCACTCGATCAGCGCCTGTACTACGGTCTCGGCATCCGACACCGTCATGGATGCGAACAATGGCAGGCTCAGGGCTTGCGCGTAGTACCGATCCGCACCGGCAAGCTCCGGCGTCTCGAATTGGTCGGCATAATAGGGTTGGCGGTGAACAGGGAAGTAGTGGACCTGGGTGCCGATGCCAAGCGCGGACAGATGGCGCATCAACTTCGCGCGTGAAATGCCGGCTGCCGTAAAATCGATGCGTGCGACATAGAGGTGCCACGCCGGCAACGCGCGGCGCGTGCGCGCGAGCGGACGGACGATCGGCGCCAACGATGCAAGCAAGGAATCATAGGCCGCCGCGATCGCGCGACGACGCGCTACAAAGCGGCCGAGCTTGCCCAATTGCGAGACACCGAGCGCACATTGAATGTCATTTGCGCGCCAGTTGAATTCCGGCTCGGTCAGTTCGTAATACCAAGGATTGGGCGCGCCGGTTTCGTCGAACGCCTCGTCGAGATTCACAAAGTCGGAAGGATCGCGCGTCATGCCGTGACTGCGGGCGCGCAGGAGCCGCTTGACCAGTTCCGGATCGTTGGCGGTCACCGCGCCGCCTTCGCCCATGGCGATCGACTTGACCGGATGAAACGAAAAAATGCTGAGATCGCAAAAGGCGTTTGAGCCGATAGTCGTTGCCGACCCGTCGGCCGCGACATATCCCGTTCCCAGAGAATGGCAGGCATCGTCGACGATTCTGGCGCGGTGGGCGTGCGCGATCTGCGCAATCTCTTCGATTGCGCCGCATTGACCGTTCAGATGAACGTTGAAAACGGCATCGGCACCGCCGGCGCGCTCAAGAGCCTCGGTGAGAGTTTTCGGTGTCATCAATCCGGTGTCCGGATCGACGTCCGCGAACACGATGTCCGCACCGTTCAAATGCGGTGCGCTGGCCGTGGCTAGAAAGGTGATGGAGGGAACGATAACCTTCGTTCCGGGTCCAAGATTGAGTGCGCGCGCGGCCATATGCAACGCTGCCGTTCCATTGGCGCAAACGACCGCGTGCTTCGCGCCGACGGTTTTACAGAGAGCCGTTTCGAACCGGCCGACATAGGGGCCCGTCGTCAGAAGCTCGCCACGCATGGCTTCCGCCACGGCGGCGATATCGTCTTCCTCGATGACCTGGCGGCCATAGGGCAGAAAGCGATTGACGAGAAGGCGCTCGGCCTTGACGGCAGGCGCGCTCATGCCATCGCCTGGGCGAGCAGCATCTGCAGGCCGCGAGCGTCCAGCTGTTCGGTATTGGTGTCGCTGGAATAGGCAAAGCCTTCGGCGACGGGCTTGGCGCCGCGATTGAGATAGGCTTCGCGGGCCGCCGCGGCGAAACTCGCGAGGATCACAAAGCGGTCGTCGATCTCGACCGTCCAGCGGGAATCGTCGGCCGGGATCATGGTCTCGTGCAGCTTCTCGCCCGGGCGAACGCCCACGATCTTCTGGCCCAGCTTGGGGCAAAGAAGGGTAGCGACATCGGTGATGGTGGTCGACGGGATCTTCGGCACGAATATCTCGCCACCGCGGGTCATCTCCATGCTCGACAGCACGAAGTTCACGCCCTGGGTCAGGGTGATCCAGAAGCGCGTCATGCGCGCATCCGTGATCGGCAAGGTCTCTGCGCCGTCCGCCGCAAGCTTGCGGAAAAACGGAACCACGCTGCCGCGAGATCCGAACACATTGCCGTAGCGCACGACGGCGAAACGGGTGCCGTCCGCGCCGGCCAGATTGTTGGCAGCCACGAAAATCTTGTCCGAGGCGAGCTTGGAAGCGCCATAGAGATTGACCGGATTGGCGGCCTTGTCGGTCGACAGCGCGATCACCTTGCGCACATTGCGGCGCAGCGCGGCGTAGACGAGGTTTTCCGCGCCGAACACATTGGTGCGAATGCACTCGAAAGGATTGTACTCGGCCGTCGGGACCTGTTTCAGGGCTGCCGCGTGAATCACATAGTCGATATCGCGCATTGCGAGCTCGAGGCGGTCGCGGTCGCGCACATCGCCGATGAAATAACGCATGAACGGATACTGCTCCATCGGGAACAGCTGCTGCATTTCATATTGCTTAAGTTCATCGCGCGAGAAAATCACCAGACGGCGTGGCTTGTAGCGCTCGATCACCAGCTTGACGAAATGCTTGCCGAAAGAGCCGGTGCCGCCCGTGATCATCACGGCCTTGTCGTTCAGATCGAGCCAGGGCTGGGTGAAATCGCGAAAGCCGCGATTGATCGGTTCGACGTTGTCCGGTGTTTCATTGGCCGGCAGAAAAATCTTGGTGGCGCGTTGCCCCATGATATTTGCGTCCTTCGGGTTGACGACGCCAATGGTTGCAGAACGCGGTTAATTATTCCCTGCGGAATGCATGCGCGATATGCCAAATCGAAAGCGCCGGGGGCCGGCGATATAGGACGAAGGCTTGCGGGTCTCGTCGAGTTCGAGCGCCGACAGCACGAACTGGCAGAACAGGCTGCCGCCGATCCGTTTGTGCGTCAGGAAGCCCAAAAGCGGCGCTGTGACGCGGTCTACGTCGATACGGATGGTGGTCTTGCCGTCGCCGATTGCCGCCCAACCTTCGGTCATTCCGAGCCCATGAGACGACGACACGAGGAAAGAAACCGGCGCGCCATGATCGACGAGCGTGTCCTTAAGGAGAAAGGTTTCGCATTCCTTACCGCCATTGTGCGTCGTTAAGGAAAGCTTTTCCCAATCGAAGGCGTCCGGCAGAAGCGTGACGTGGCCAAGACGCAGGCTGCCCTTGCCCCAATCGCTCCAATGGAAGGTCACGTCGAAGTCGACGCGCGGCTCGTTGGCGCGGAAACACATGATTTTTTCGATCGCGCCTTTCGATGTCCCGGCTTTGGCGGACGCAAGTTGATCGCCTTCCGGCGAGCGCCACACATGCGCTTCGCACCATTCCAGATCCGTGACCTTGTGCTCACCCGGCGCTTCGAACACGCAATCGCCGGTGTACCAGTCCGCCTGAAGCGCGATGTCGTCGAAATGGCCATGCGGCAATCCACCAATGACGGCGCGCTGGTCGCCCGTGAAGGTCAACCGCTCGATGGCCAGCCCACGCCGGCGATCGAGCGTGGCTGAAAGAGACGGTGTCGAGATATCGATGTGGCGTTCCAGTATGCTTTGCACATCGTTCGGCCGGCGGAGCGTTCCGGCTTTTTCGACAGTCCAATTCCGTTCGGCGCGCTTAAGCCGCTCGCAAAACAGCGTCCAGCGCTTTTCCGTGATGTGCGTGCGGAAATCACCCGACCAGAGATAGCAGAGTTCCTTCCAGGCCGCTTCATCTGCGCCGCGTGCGATGAACTCATGACAGATGCGTTCGCACGCGGCGTTGATGGCCACATCGTCGCGGCCCGTGACGGCCCAGCGGGCGAGACTGTATTTGCGCTGTTTTTTGACAGGCACGGGACAATCGGCCGACTCCAGCCGCAGCGGAAGGTTTGCGCCTTCTTCAGTCGCGAGATTCAAAGCATCGCTGGGCGCCACGAGTTCGCAGCCCGGCTCGGCTCGAATGGCGCCAAGTGCCTGGGTGAAACGCGTCCATTCGCTAATACCGCCGATGGCCTCTTCGGTCTTGTAGCGTCCCGGCCGAAAATCGAAGATCTCGGCGTCGCTGGCGTAGAGGCAGAGCGCACGCGGATGCGAGCCGCGACGGCTTCCGACATAACCAAGATAATCGCCCAGCGTCATGTCGCCGTGAACGAAGCGCTGCAGTTTCTGGAATGCGACCGTACTGGTCCACAGAAGCGATATCTCGCGTCCGTCGCTACCGATGGCGCGTTGGGGCAGATAGCGGGTTTCCGCAGGCCATTCCGGATGATGCGCCGCGGGATTGTCCCAATCCATCAGAAGCGCGCGATAACCCGCGTCGAGATAAAGACCCACGAGACCGGCCGAATAAGCTTGTTCATTCACCAGTGCGAGCGACGGACGGCATCCGAGCAGGCGCTCATAGATTTCGTGGCCGATGCGAAGATTGGCTTCGGTGACGGCCGCCGGCACGAGAGGCCCGATGATTTGGGCGTAGCCCGAGCCGATCAGCTCGATGCGGCCTTTGGCGATCAGCGCGCGCGCACGTCCGCACCATTCGGGATCGCGCGCAGCAATTTCCTCCAGCGTGAACCCCGTGATCTCCAGGCCGATCGGGCCATCGTTTTGCGCCAGATCGAGCAGCGGCCAGTAACAGCGTTTGATAACTTCGCCGCGCTGTTCCTCTTCGATCGAAGAGAACGCGAGATTGAGGTGGAAGAAAGCGAAAAGCTGCAGCGTCGCCGTCGAGGCGCCCGCTTCGCGCAACGGGAACGGCGCGTTCATGCGATTTCGATACGCAGCTGGGCCAGAGCGTCGTTTGCAGCGGCAATGGCCGCATCGCGCGACGCGCCGGTGGCGAGAACCATGGCGGCGGACGGACGCTTGTCGCCTGCTGGCGGAATCACATCGCCCGGCCGCGCCGTCACGACAAGTTCGGCGACGCCGGGGATCTTGCGGGCATTCTCCGCGCCGGTCACCGACACGACCTTGCCGGGCTTCGGAAATGCATAACGCTGGATGACGGGTGTGAATTCTTTGGGCTCCAATTCCTCCGGCAAGACAGGATCGCCGAGCGCGACCTTGATCGCCGCACCGATGAAATCGACCCCGGTATTGAGTGGAATTTCGCGCGTGCAGAAGAAGCCGCCGGACAGCCTGGCTGCAAGCTCGATGACATAGGGTTCGCCGTCATGCACGACGATGTCGCCTTTGACGGTGCCGTTGACGATGCCGAGTGCGGCCGCGGCGCGCGCGACGACATCCTTCACCTTCGCCTGGATGTCGGGTGGAAGGCTGCTCGGCAGATCGCCGCCATTCTCGATGAAGAACGGGGCATAGCGTTCGAGATATTCGTAGTTCCGATCCGAAAAACCGGGCGTGTAGCATTTGCAGTCCACCACGATGGATTCGGTGGAGACTTGCGGGCCGCTCAGATATTGCTCGACCATCACGCGATCTGTTGGCGAATGCGATCGCGCGAGGAAGAACGCCTTGTCGAGGTCCTTGACCTGGGCCACACGCTGCACGCCGCGGCTGCCGCGGCTGTCGACCGGTTTGATCACAAGATCGCGACCGCGCTCGATGGCGATGCGCGCCAGCGCCTGCGGCGTGGAAATTTGCGAAAACCACGGAACAGGCACGCCCGAATCCTGAAAGCGCTGCTTCATCGCGAGCTTGTCGGAGGCGAGTCGCGCGCTCTGAAACGAGAGGCCACCCAGCCCGAGCTTTTTTGAAATCGCCGCGACGGTCATCGGTGCATCCGCAGCCACGCAGATTGCACCATCGATGCGGCGGATTTTGCGGCTGAAGCGTTCGGCAGCTGCGGCCGTTTCGTCGGCGCCATAAACATCCGCGATCAGGCAGGAATCCGCAAAGGCAAAACCGGGCGCCTCCGTATCGCGATCGGAGACCACGACGTAGTAGCCCATTTCCTTGGCGCGCTTGGCGGCGTCTGCCGCTTCGATGCCGCCGGAGACAATGAGAAGTGTCTTTGCCATCAGAAATAGAGCCCGCCATTGACGTTCAACGTTTGCGCCGTGATGTAGGACGAGGCATCGCTTGCGAGGAACACGACGGCATCGGCCACTTCCTGCGTCGTGCCCATGCGCTTGAGCAGAATGTTTTCGGCTGCTTTCTGTACACTCGCGGCCGCCATTGCCGCACCCGCCATATCGGAGGCGATCAGTCCGGCGGCCACAACATTCGAACGCACGCCATGTTGCGCACCAAAGCGCGCGATCACTTGTGCAAGCGACATCAGGCCGGCTTTGGACGCCGCATAGTGAGCAGTGCGTGGCCCGCCATATTGTCCGCTGACCGAGCCGATATGAACGATGCTCCCGCCACCGGCTTGCGCGAGCAAAGGCAGAAACACCTGCGCGCAGACGAACGGACCTTTGAGGTTGGTCGCGAGAATCGAGTCCCAATCCGCGTCCGTCACCTGATCGAAATCCGTCGGTTTGTTGATGCCGGCATTGTTCACGAGAATCGAAATCGCACCCAATATCCCTTTGGCATCCTTCGCGGCCGCTTCGACATTTGCCCGGTCGGCGACATCCATTTTGAGTGCGAGTCCGCGGCGTCCCTGTGCTTCGATTTCGCGCACGACGTTGTGGGCGTCGTCGGCTTTTTCGCGATAGCTGAGCGCCACGTCGGCGCCCGCCTCCGCAAGCCCGATGGCAATCGCGCGGCCGATGCCGCGGCTGCCGCCGGTCACGAACGCGGTTCTGCCTGCCAGCGAAAAGCGCGACATCGCTTACCCCTTTCGCGCAATCGCGCGTTTCGCCGCCTTGGCAATGTGAGGCGCCGTAAGGCCATAAAGCGTCGCAAGTTCTTCCGGTTCGCCGGAGGCGCCGAACACGTCCTTGACGCCGATGAATTCAATCGGGCAAGGGCGCGTTGCCGCCAGCGATTCGGCGACCGCGCCGCCCAATCCGCCATGAATGTTGTGATCTTCCGCTGTGACAACTGAACCGGTTTCGTCCGCGCATCGCGCAAGCAATTCGCTGTCGATCGGTTTGATCGTCGCCATATTGACCACGCGTGCAGAGACGCCGTCCTGCTCCAGCAGTTTGGCTGCTTCCAGCGCGCGCGAAACTTCGACTCCGCACGCCACGATGGTGACATCGCTGCCGTCGCGCACGATCTTGCCCTTGCCGATTTCGAAGGTGTGGTGGTCGCCGAACACGCGCATGGCCGGGCTGCGGCCCGTGCGCATATAGACGGGTCCTTCGAATTCCAGAATCGCGCGTGTCGCGAGCGCCATCTCAACGGGATCGGCAGGCGATATGACCGTCATCCCGGGAATGGCGCGGAATGCCGCAAGATCTTCCAGCGACTGCGCCGAACCGCCGTCCGGACCCACATCGAGTCCCGGATGGCTCGCGACGATCTTGGCGTTACGCTTCGCGTAAGCGAGAGACAGACGCGCCTGCTCGATGGCGCGCAGGCAGAATACGGCGAAGGTCGTCACCACCGGCAACAACCCCACGGCAGCAAGTCCGCCGGCCGCGGCCATCATGTTCTGCTCGGCAATGCCGAATTGCAGAAAGCGTGCGGGGTGACTCTTGCGGAAATGATGCACGCCCGTGCCACCCGCGATATCCGCGTCGAGCACGACAAGTTTGGGAAACTCATCGGCGAGGCCGGAAAGTGCCTTGCCGAATGCCTCGCGCAGGGAATCCCCGCTGGTGCCGATCAGTGCGGGTGCTTCAGCGGTCGCCGACATCGAGCAATTCCTTGATTTCGTTGCGGCCTGCGCCGAGCGCCGTCAACGCTTCTTCGGCTTGTGCGTGGGTGAGCTTCACGCTGCCGTGCCAATGGGGAATGTTTTCCATATAGGGCACGCCTTTGCCCTTGATCGTGTGCGCAATGATGACCGAGGGCCGGCCGTGCGATGCGCCCGCACGGCGAAAGGCGGACAGAATCTCATCGATGTCGTGTCCGTTGATTTCGGCCACGGCCCAGTCGAACGCGCGCCATTTCGCGGCCAGCGGCTCCAGCCGCATGATCGCATCGTTACGATCGTCGCTCTGCAGCTTGTTGTAGTCGATGACGACACACAGATTGTCGAGCTTGTGATGGGCGGCGCACATCGCGGCTTCCCACACTTCGCCTTCCTGCAATTCGCCGTCGCCCAGAAGCGTGTAGACGCGCGCGGGATTCTTCTGCAGCTTCAGGCCCATCGCCATGCCGAGCGCCACCGAAAATCCCTGGCCGAGCGAGCCGGTGCTGGTTTCGACCCAAGGCAGGTCGAGGACATGCGGATGACCCTGGAACGGGCTTCCGAGCTTGCGCAGATTGAGAGCGGCGCGCGCGTCGCAAAAGCCGTGATGCGCGGCAATGGCATACAGCGCCGGCGCGCCATGACCTTTGGAAAGAACAAAGCGGTCGCGGTCCGGATCGTTGATGGCGTCGGACCAGAAATTCAGTTCGGCTCCGAACAGGCAAGCCATGATATCGGCTGACGACATCGCGCCGCCGGGATGGCCGGATCCTGCGTGATAGATCGAGGCAATCGCATGCTTGCGCGTGAAGCGGGCTGCTTCCGCGATTTCCGCCGCGAGTTCGCGCGCGGAAGGCGCGTCGCGTTTGAGCAATGTTTTCTGGCTTTGCGCCGGCATGGTCAAGCCGCCTTCCGGACATGTGCACGCGCCAAGAGATCGGCGTAGAGAACGATTTCCGCACGCGGTGCGAGACGCCGCGCTTCCGTCGCGATCTCGTCCACAAAGCCGCGCGACATGATGACGATCACGTCGGGATCGGCTTCGGCGAGTGCTTCCGGACCTGCAAGCTTGCAGCCATAGCGGTCGGCCACATGCGCCTTGAGATGCGTATCGATCAGGAGCGAAAGATTGGTCGGTGTGAAGCTGCCATGGACGACAAGCGTGTCAAACAGCCGGCCCGCACCCCACATCGCCACGCGCTTTGGCGCCATGCCGGCGATTTCGATGGAGACGAATGTCAGCGCGGCCAGGTTGCGGGCACGCGTGGACCCGTAGTGCGCCACGAGGCGCGAAGCTTCCGCCACCTCGCGGTGGTCCATGTCTTTCGCACGATAGGCAGTATAGGCCTTGCGGGCGACGATCAGCAGATTGGCGTGATCCTCGATGTCGGGCGCGGCGATGATCTCGAATCCGGCCGCCACCACCGTGCGCATTAAGGTCCGCGCGGAGAAATGATAGAGATGCTTGTCGATGAACCATTCTTCGATGATGTCGTCGGCGTCGAGAATGGCGGAGTTAGGTGCATCGAGCACAAGCAATCCGCCCGGCTTCAGCACGCGCCAATGATCGGCCAGCACGCGCGCGGGTTCGGCCAGATGTTCGATCGTGTGACAGGAATGGACGATGTCGAAGCGGCCTGTTTCGAGGGCCGCGTCTTCGATGCGCGTCTGGACCAGTTCGCAGCGATCGAGCTTGCCGCAGGACTCGGCTACGCGCTCGTCGGGTTCTACCGCAACAATGGATGCGGTCGGGGCCGCCTCCAGGAATGCACGCACAAAGCTGCCGCGATTTGAGCCCACGTCCAGCAGCGCCAGATCTGAAGAGAGATCGGTGTGTTTTCTGAGAAGCGACAGTGCCGCCGCGGTGCGGAAGCCCTTGCCATAGCGCACATTTCCCCAGTCTGCACCGCCGGAAACGGCTGCCGGCGCGCGTTGGGCGCGGTCGATGCGGGGCAGGCTTTGCAGCAGGCCGCAATGGCGGCACAGATAGACTTTGAGGCCGCGCGTCGAGCGTTCGGGCTCGTAAATCGCCTCAAGCTGGTCGCGGCGGCAGAGGTCGCAGAGTTCGGTCATGGAGGATTCCGGAAACGGGCCGGTAACCATCTTCCATCGCTCGTGATTAATAATTCACTACATATTCCGGTCTGTCGGCATAGCCGAGACGTTCCATCATTGATGCTGCGACAGCATCGAACTGCGCGCGCTGCTGCGGATCGAGAAGCCGGTCTTCGGGCCGGTTGACATTGTGAGGCCGGGCGAACGCGGCGGCGTGTTCGTCGCGATAGGGGAGGCCCAGAAATTCAAAGAGTCCGTGCACGGAGTCCGCAGAATCCTGCAGCTCTTCCAGACGCACAAAATATTTTTGTGACGGTTCGACCCGTTGCAGGCCTTCGAAGATGACGCGATTGATTTCCGCCCAATGCCAGACAATGCGCTGGAATTGATCGAAGTTGCGGAAACGCCCGGCAAGGGGATTCCCTTTACTCGGGCAGGGCCACCAATATTTCTTTTCCGGCGGTGGCACCGGGTTGTGCACGGGATCGTCGAAGAAAGCCTGAAAAATTGCTGTCGAACGGTCGTCGTAGCATTCCGCGGCGAGCTTGTGGAAATAGGAACTCGCGACTTTGCGACCGTCACGAACGAGATGAACGAATTTCGCGCGCGGCAGAAGCGCCGCAAGGTCCGGGATCAGCCAGGAAAGCTTGTTGGAGGAATCGCCCCAATGGGCGGCCTTGCTGTAGTGCACGGCTGCGACATGCGTCGCGCGCAAGACCTCACGGGCATCGGCTTCCGAAACCAGGTCCAGATAGCGGCGCACGGCCAACGGCTGGACGATGTCGACCGCATATTCGTGCTGCATCTCGATATTGCCGGCGGCCGACAACGCCTTCTGCAGCATCGCCGTACCCGAGCGGCCGCTCGAAACAACAAAGAAAGCCTGGGTTTCAGCGCTCACGGCTTGACGGCGATGACGATCGCTTCCCGGCCGAAACCGGCATCTGCCAGCGCGCGATAAAAGGCTCGGCGTGTTTCCTTCATGCCCGTCGAATCGAGCGCGAGATCGAAGCGGCGGCGTTTGGCGTGGCAGGCGCGGCCGAGCGCGGGATCGCCCGTATAATTCTCGCCCATCAGGAGAAACATCTCCATCGGGAAGCTGGTCGTCCTCTCGACGGGGTCGAATTCGAGCCGCGCCAGAAGATCGCTCAGGGAATCGAAATCGAAATAATTGAGATGGCGCTTGGGCGAAACCCACCATTCCGGCAAACCCGAGGCCACCCGCGCGGCAACCTGCAAAGGCGAAAAATCGTTGGGCACATTGACGCACAGCACGCCGCCCGGCTCCAGCATTTCACGCGCGAGTAAGAGCGTCTCGGTCGGATAGGGCACGTGCTCAAGCACATTGTTGAGCTGGATCGCATCAAAGCGGCCTAGCCCAGGGGCTGTTTCAGGATTGAAGAAGCCTTCTGCGACCTCGACACCGAGACCGCGCGCATGGGTCGATGCGATGCGGGACGGTTCGATGCCCAGCACACGCCAGCCGCGCGCCTTGGCGGTTCGGAGAAAAAAGCCAGGCCCCGAGCCGATATCGAGCAGGCGCCGCCGCAACGGGCCCAGCAGCCGTTCAAAGCTCTCCAGAAGATCCGTGTGCGCGATTTCCGACCAGCTTTGATCGTCCCCCAGAGCTGAAGAGACGCCGTTTACAGGCTCGCGGGCATAGACATCGCGATAGGTGTGTTCGAAGGCACGCGGTTCCGGCAGCGGCACAATGTGGCGAAAGCCGCACATCGTGCACTGGATGATATCGTGACCGCCTGCCCGCGCAATGCGCGGACCTTCATGCGACTGCCACGCGATAATCGTCTCGGCAGCGGCAATGCCCATTTTCCCCCGCCCGCCTGTCGTTAACCGTCTTTTAGCCAACCGGTGTTTAAAAACTGTTAAGGCCATCGAGAGGATTTGCGTGAACACGCCGATTTTCATTGCGGAAGCTTCGAGCAACCACGCTCGCGACCTTTCGCGTGCGCTCGCTTTCGTGGACGCGGCGGCGGATTGCGGCTGCGATGCCGTGAAATTCCAGCTGTTCAAGATCGCGCGCATGTTCGCGCCGGAAATCCTCGTACAGAGCGCCAAGCACCGCGCCCGCATGGAATGGGAGCTGCCTGTCGCCCATCTAGGCCCGCTCGCTGAACGCTGTTCGGAACGCGGAATTGCGTTTTCCTGCACACCGTTTTATGTCGAAGCCGTCGAGGAACTTCGTCCCTTTGTCAGCTTCTACAAGGTTGCGTCCTACGAGCTGATGGTCACGCCGCTTCTGGAAGCCTGTGCGCGGACAGGCAAGCCGGTTGTGCTGTCCACCGGCATGGCGACGATGGACGAAATCGTCGCCGCGGCTGCCACGCTGAAGCGCGCCGGCGCGCGTGACATCACGCTACTCCATTGCGTGTCGGCCTATCCGACGCCGCCGTCCGAAGCCAATCTCGCCGCTATTGCTGCTATCCGCGCGGTCACGGGATGCAAGACGGGCTGGTCGGATCACACGCGCACGCCGGCAGTCATCGAGCGCGCCGTGCATCATTGGGATGCCGCTGCCGTGGAATTCCATCTTGATCTCGACGGTGAAGGCGCGGAATATGCGTCAGGCCATTGCTGGTTGCCGGAAGAAATCGCGCCAGTCATCGCACGAATCCGTCAAAGCCTCATCGCGGACGGCACCGGCTTCAAGGAGCCGCAACCGTCTGAAATCGACGACCGCGAATGGCGGGCAGATCCCATCGATGGCATGCGTCCGCTGCGCCATATGCGTGCAGCCTGGAAGCCTGCGGCATGACTTTGACCCCCGAACCGAGCGATCATTTGCGCGTCGTCGCCGTTATCCAGGCGCGCATGGGCTCGACGCGCTTGCCCGGCAAGGTCTTGAAGCCGATCGCGGGACAGCCGCTGCTCTGGCACATCATCCATCGTCTGCAGCGCTCGCAATTCATCGAGCAGATCGCCATTGCCACTTCCACCAATCCGCGCGACGACGCCATTGTGGAGTTCGGCCGCGAGCATGGCGTGCCGGTCGTGCGCGGCCCGGAAGACGATGTGCTTGCGCGATTTGCGCGGGCAGCCGAATTGCTCGACGCCGATGTGATCGTGCGCGTGTCGTCCGACGCACCCTTTGTCGATGCCGGATTCATCGATCATCTCCTGGCGTCGCTGCTTGAGCAAAACGGCGACTATGTGTTGCTGGAAGACGGCGCCGTCACCGGGCACGAAGGCGTCGATCCGTTCACGCGCCGCGCGCTCGACAAGCTGATGATGGATGCGCATGCCGATCCGGTCGCACGCGAGCATGTCACCGGCTATTTCAAGCTGCATCCCGAATTCGTTCGCATTGCGCGTGCGCCGGCCTATCCGCCGCTTGCTCATGCCGGCGGCCGGCTGACCGTGGACACACCGGACGATCTCGCTTTCGTTGAAACTCTGCATGAGCGCCTTGCCGCAAAGGCCGGCGAAGCATCTCTCGCGGATTTGTTGTTGCTACTCGAACGCGAACCGCAATTGCGCGCGCTGAATGCGCATGTGAAGCAAAAGCCGATCGCCGCTACGGGCGGATTGGCGCTGATCCGTTGCGACGGCGGCGGAAAATTCGGCTACGGCCACGTCAAGCGCATGGTCGCGCTCGCCCGCGCGTTACGAGATCGCGAAGGCATCGGCTCGATCTTTGCCATGAATGGTACGGCAGATGCGCTGGAGCCCGTGGGGGATGCGGGGTTTGAAACGATAACTACCGACGCTTCTCAGGACTTTGCTGTCCTTTCCGGGCTGGTG
Organism: Alphaproteobacteria bacterium; assembly: GCA_003139615.1. Lineage (GTDB taxonomy): Bacteria > Pseudomonadota > Alphaproteobacteria > Micropepsales > Micropepsaceae > Rhizomicrobium. The sequence goes on along the minus strand of PLJH01000015.1, from coordinate 47,457 downwards.
GAGGCGCGCGCGCCGGACATGTTGATCTGCGATATGCGCGAAGGAATTGATCGCTCCGAACTCGATCGGCTTTCGCGCCACGTTGCGCTGACGTCTGTCATCGACGACGGCTCGGATCGCCGTCTTGCCGCCGACATTGCATATTATCCGCCTGTCCCGCAGGCCTATCAGCTCGATTGGGGCGCCACGCATTGTGTTCCGCGGATCGGCTGGAAATGGGCGATGCTGGGCCTCAACAAGCTCGCATCATCGCGGCGGGCGGCGTTCCCGCGCCCGACTCTCCTGGTGGCAATGGGTGGCAGTGATCCCGCGGGCCTGACACTTCGAACGGCTGAGGCTCTTGCGAAACTCGATCCCGTGTTTCGCGCACGCTTCATCATCGGTCCGGGTGTCACGGAAGGCGCGCGCGTTGCGTGTCGGATCGTCGCTCTCGCGCCGCACTTCGAAACGGTAGAAGGTGCAGGCGATCTCGCCACGGAATATGCCGCAAGCGATGCGGCCATCGCGGCATTCGGTGTCACCGCCTATGAACTCGCGGCGTATGGCGTGCCTGCGCTCTATCTTTGTCTCACGGAAGATCATGCGCTTTCGGCCTCGGCTTTCGAGCAGGCCGGAATGGGCATATCTTTGGGCGTTGCGGAACGCGCGCTGGACGAAGACATTTCGCGCGCCGTTTGGGCCTTGCTGGCCGACCCGGCGCGCCGGCGCGAGATGCGCTCGGCCGGCATCACAACGATCGATGCGGATGGAGCCATTCGAATAGCGGCCGACCTGGCCGCCGCCCTGAATGCACGACGCGTCAGCTCGCCACTGGCAGCGAACGGATAGCGTCTGACGCTTGCGCAAAGGTATCGCGCCAGTCGCCACGTTCGCGCGGCATGACGCAGACACAGGACGGTGCGAAGGGCTCGCATTTCTCTCCGAAGCTCGTCCAACTTGTGTCGTACAGAATTTTGAACGTCGGTACTCCGGCCCCGGAGGCAAGCCACGAGACCGCGGTGGGCGCAGTCACGACGGCATCGAGCGCCGAAAGCACCGCGCAGCTGCGGTCGAGTTCGGTTTTCTGGTCGAGCGCTTGCGGCACGATGATTTTGCGTCCGCTCAAGGCTTCAAGTGCCGCGATTTCCTCCGGCGCGGCGTCGTACTGCGCCGAAACGATCATTCCCGGCAGGTCGTGCAGAAACGCGCCCCAGGCTTCGAGCGGCGCAAATTGAAGGTTGCGGGCGCCTCCCAATTTGCCGCTGCGCCAGCAGATACCGATAATCGGCCCTGTACCTGAGGCCAGGAATGTCTCACGCCAACGCGACTTCTCGTCCGCATCCGGTACGAGACAGGCATTGGGATTCGGAAACTGCGTGAGCCGATGACGCAGGATTCGCGGCAAGCTGCCGAGTTCGATTGCGGCATTGGCGCCGCCGGCGGCTTTGAGCCAGCCATATTGCGCGGTGGTGATTCCGCTTTTCACCAGCATTTGGCTGGGTTTCACGGTCACGCCGGGAAAAGACCGCGCAAACAACGGAACAAGTCGCGGCTCGCACTCCAGGATCAGCGAACCGCCGTCGTCTTTCGCCCGCGTTGCAAGATCGTCGATCAGGCTTGCGAACATCAGCTGGTCGCCGACGCCCTGTTCGGCCGTGACAAGCAAACGCGTGCGCTTGAGATGCGTGCCCTTCCACAGCGGCAGACCGTGATCGCAGACCGGAGCCTTCCCGGAAATCTTCAGGCGAGCTGCGTAGTCGCGCCAGCCGTCCTTCAGGTTGCCGCACAGCAGATGGAGAATGCTGCGATTGAGCCTTGCTTGAGCGTTCTTGGGTTCGCGAAGAAGTACGCGCCCATAGAGCTCGAGCGCCTCTTCGGTTTTGCCCTGGTCCGCGAGCAGATCGGCGAGATTTCCAAGAGCCGGCGGGTAATCGGGTCGCCCTGCCAGGGCTTCGCGATAATGCTCCTCCGCACGGCCGGGATCGCCCAGTTCGCGAAATGTCGACCCCAAAGTGAGCCACAATTCCGGCGTGTCCGGGTGGCGAGCCAGCGCCGGGCTCAGCAGCGCCTGTGCGGCTGCGAAATTTCCTTCGGTCCGCAACAGGTTCGCGAGATTGACGAGGGCTTCGATCCGTCCGGGCTCCAGCGCGAGAACACGGTTAAAAAACTCTTGCGCCGGCCTTGCCATGCCGAGAGCACGTGCGGTGTTGCCCAGCGCAAACAGCACGCGAATATCGTCCGGGCGATCCTGCAATGCACGCTCGAAGCGATCGATCGCTTCGGCATACCGGTTCTGGGCCGAAAGCCGGAGGCCTTCCTCATAGGGATCGACAAGCGCCGGAGCGGTCATGTTCGACGTTTTGCGCCCGCCGTCGTTAAGAGCCTCTTAAGCACAAATGACGAGGTGCGGCTTAGCTTCGCGTTAAGCGAAAGGGGGGATAGTTCCGGTTGAATACGGGATCGGAATCGATGTCGACCATAGGGAACTTGCCGTCATATCTGACGACGTTGTTTTCAACGTCGACGACGAGCCTGTTCGGAACGTCGGCCAGCAGCTCGACATCCACCGTGCTGCCATCGATATCCTCGACGGATCTACTCGATTATTTCGCCGGCACGGATGCCGCCAATGCCGAGCGGACATCGTCATCGACACGCTCTTCGTCGAATTCGACACCGAGCACATCGACTGAGACACCGCCATGGAATGAAGCGCAACCTTCGCAACTTGCCGAAAATGCTGCGGTCCTCGCGACCACGAACTTCATCGACCCGACGACAGCGCAACTGAGCGCGGCGTCGCAGTCAAGCTCGACCACGTCGGAAGACAATCAGAATCTGTTCACGCTCTACAATGCCTTCAATTCGCTCACACAACTCGCCGGCCTCGCGCAGAAGCCCGGCGCGACGGCAGGTCAGCTCGCCGGTTATGATTCACGCTTCCAGACGGGCCTGCAACAGGTCGAATCCTTCGTCAATTCGACGACGTTCAACAATTTCACGCTGCAGACGCAGACGCCGAGCGCCTCGGTGACGGGCACCGCCTCCGTGCCGTTTGCGCCGATCGACTATTCGGGCGGCACCGTCGTCACGGACGCGAACCTTTCGAGCGCGCTGCCCGGCGTGAGCGCAAGCCAGAGCTTCGATGTTTCCGTCACCAAAGGCGGCACCTTGACGGACGTGCCGATCGATCTATCGCAAATCCAGGGCCCTTTGACGCTCGGCAATATCGTCGATTACGTCAACCAGCAGCTTTCCAGCGCCGGATTTACGACGCGCTTCAGCACTGCGATGACCAGCGGATCGATCAACGATACATCGACTGCAACATGGGGTGTCCAGATCCAGCAGGGTGCGGGCGAGACGATTGCGTTATCGTCCACGCAGGCGACGCCTTCGCTCTATCTCGCGGGTTCGTCGGGCGTCGCCACGCCCACAATCTCCACGACGACGAATTCGAGCGGAACTTCGGTGACCACGACACCGGCCGACCAGCAAGGTCGCCTCGTTCAGCTCGACAATCTGTCGTCGACCCCACAGGTCGTTTCCAACACGGCCGTCGATCCGTCGAGCGGCGACACCACGGCGCAATCGAGCGTGGTCGACTCGAACGGCGATGTCTACGTGCTGGGGAATGCCACCGGAAATTTCGGGAGCGATCTGAACCAGGGCACCCAGGGCGTTTATCTCAACAAATACGACTCGCAAGGCAATCTGCAATGGACCCAGCTTGTCAGCGGCACCGGCAGCGCGAGCGCCTATTCGATGGCGCTCGATCCCACCGGGGGCGTCGTCATCGCGGGCAGCACGACAAGCAATCTGACGACCACAGGCATTTCAAACGGCAACAATGACAGCTTTGTCGCCTCCTACGATTCCAGCGGCGACCAGAACTGGCTTACGCAAATCCCGACTCTCAACACCAACCAGGCGAATGCCGTTACCGTCGATGCGCAAGGCAATGTCACCATCGGCGGTTCGATGACAGGCACCATCGGCTCCGGACAAACGAGTTCCGGCGGAAGCGACGCTTATGTCGCGACTTTGAATTCCAGTGGGTCCATCACGTCCGAAAACCAATTCGGAACCGCCGGCAGTGATCAGGTGTCTGCTTTGGCGACGACCGGATCGGGCAATCTCGTTGTCGCGAGCGTGCAGAACGGACAGGGCATTCTGTCGGAATATAACGGCACCGACACCTCCGCTGCGCCGGCCTGGCAGATCAATCTTGGAAATATGCAGAACGGTTCGATCGGCGGCGTCACTGTATCGGGGAATCAAATCTACGTCACGGGCACGACGTCGAACGGCAGTCTCACGGCCGACGGTCAGGCGACAGTCGCCAATGCAAGCACCGGCGGAACGAATGCCTTCGTCTTCAACGCGACCGATCAGGGCACGAGCGCCACGGCAAACTATGTGTCCTATGTGGGCAATTCCGGCTCGAGTCAGGGCAACGGCGTCACGGTGGGATCGAACGGAACGGTTTATCTGGCCGGAACGACAACAGGTACGTTCACGGGACAGTCCCGCAATGTCGCGGGGGTCAACAACGCATTCGTCGCTGCGATCGGATCCGGCGGCGCCGTGCAATGGACACAGCAATTCGGCGGTTCGGACGGGCAGTCCACGGGCAGTGCGGTGGCGATCAACCCCACCGGCTCCAGCGTGCTCAATAACCTCGGATTGCCGACCGGCACGGTCGCAACGGCCCAATCCGTTTATCTGCAATCGACAACGAGTTTGCAGACCGGCGATTCGTTTCAAATTCAGATCGAAGGCACGGGCGGGAGCAGCGGCACGGTTACGATTGCGAAGGATGAGACGCTGCAGTCGCTGGCCAATCAGATCAACGACGTATTGCTCACAAAGGGCAAAGCCAGCGTCACCTATGCCAATGGCGGCGAGACGCTGAAAATCGCGGTGAATCCGGGTGTCACCGCCAACCTCATTCCCGGACCCAGCGGGTTCGATGCGCTGTCGCGACTCGGCATTGCCGCAGGCACGCTGACGGCACCGGCAAAATCGGGTTCGGCGACAACGACCGCCAACACAAGCAGTGGATCGACGCCGGCAAAACCGGTTTACGGTCTCGATTTCAATCCGACGGGACTCAGTTTGACATCGTCGGCGAGTGCAGGCGCCGCGAATGCCGAAGTGCAGAATGTCGTGAACATCATTCAGAACATCTATCAGCAGACGAACACGCCGGCCGCGACGGCCTCGACTACGCCTGACGCGGATGCGAACGGCACTGCGCCCGCCTATCTCACGTCGCAATTGTCGAACTACAACGTGGCGTTGTCGTTGCTCAATAGCAGTTCGTCCAGCAGCAGTTCGTCTTCGTCGGCGCTGTCCGAAGCACTGGCCTAGAAATTTTGTTTTGTAGAAGCAGACTGGAAGACGCGCAGCGGCCTGCGCCTCTCTTACACCACGCCGTTGTATAACAACGCGCTCGCAGGTCGCATTGCCGATGCCGGAGTCCTGCCATAGGGTCGTGTCGCGTTGCGCTTGCGCTCGACGTCGGTGGCGATCGCACGCACGATGCCTTCGCTCGCATTTTTCATGCGGGTCAGCAGGCGCTGCTGAAGTTTGAGGGCATCCTGAAAGCGCGCTGTTGCCTCGGTGAGCTGGGCGCGGACGGGCGCAGGCAATGTCCTGATCGTTGCCGCGTTGATGGCGCTCGCTTCGCGTCCATAAAGTGCGGCGAGCTGCTGCGTTTCCGGATCGATGCTGCGCATCTCGCGGGGGCGCCCCTGTTCGAGTGCAACGATATCTGCCTTGAGCGCCTCGGTAAGGCGGTCGGTCAACGCGATTACGCGTTCAATTCTGGGATTTGGCGCGGACATTGCGGCTTTCCTGGGTCTGAAGAAGCTGACGCGTTACGGCTTGCGAGAGGCCGAAACCGCCCTGGGCCGTAAGCTGTTTGCTGTATTCGTCGAGCAGAAGGGGCCGAAACATCGCTTCGCCTTCGCCGCCGCCGAACTCGCCGTCGGTCGAGATACCTTCGAACATCTGCCCCATGAATTCGGAAATGAAGACGGATTCGAATTCCTTGGCCGCTTTTTTTGCGGCCATTTCGTTGGCGCTTGGAGTCGGCGCCTTGATCGGCGCTGCCTGGATGTTCGCTGTCGCGACGGAAAGATCGAGCCCGGTGCTCATCCGATCACCTCGATATCCGCCTGGAGCGCGCCGGCGGCCTTGATCGCCTGCAGGATCGAGATGATGTCGCGCGGACCGACGCCGAGAGCATTCAGGCCGTCCACCAGGCGCTGCAGGCTCACGCCTTCGTTGAGCACGGCCATCTTGTTGCCTTTGCCGTCGTCGACCTGGATCGATGTCCGCGGCACGACTGTCGTTTGCCCCTTCGAGAACGGAAGCGGTTGGCTCACTTCGGGTGTCTCGTTGACCTTGATGGTGAGATTTCCCTGCGCGATCGCAACAGTCGAAATGCGTACGTCCGAGCCCATCACGATCACGCCGGATTGTTCGTCGATGATCACCTTTGCCGGCTGATCGGGGTCGACCTTCAACTGCTCGATATCAGTCAGCAGACCGACGACGCCGTTCTTGTAGTTGGCCGGCACGTTGATGCGCACGGTCGCCGGATCGTTGACCAAAGCGACATCGGCGCCGAGATAGGCGTTGATCGCGTCGGAGATGCGATTGGCGGTCGTCAGATCCGGGTTGTGCAGCGAGAGGCGCAGATTGGTCTGGCTTGCGAGAGAGAATGTGAGTTCACGCTCGACAATCGCACCGTTGGCGATGCGGCCGGCAGTCGGCACGCCGCGCGTTACGCTGGATGCCGCGCCCTGCGCCACGAATCCGCTGATTGCGACCGGCCCCTGGGCCAGTGAATAGATTTCGCCGTCCGCACCGAAAAGCGGCGCCACCAGCAGGGTTCCGCCCTGAAGGCTCGTCGCGTCGCCCAGCGCGCTGACCGAAACGTCGATTCGCGTTCCCTGGGCGGCGAAGGCAGGCAGATTCGCCGTCACCATGACAGCCGCGATGTTCTTGGTCTGCATCGTGTCGCCGCGCGTATTTACGCCCAGCCGCTCGAGCATCGTTGTCAGACTTTGCTGGGTGAAGGGCGCGTTTCGCAGCGAATCGCCGGTCCCGTTCAGACCCACCACGAGGCCATAGCCGACCAGCATATTGTCGCGAATGCCCTCGATGTCGATCAGGTCCTTGAGGCGCGAAAAGGCGAGAGCCTCGACCGGAACCAGCGCGATCAGTGCCGCGCTGAAGACAGCCAGAAGCTTTTTTCCGTAGGAACGACGCGATGCCATGAGCGCATTCTGCTCTGTGTTAGTTTTTGCCGTTTCTCTCCTTGCCAGTTCCGTGCCGGGGCAGCCCAAGTAATAATCTAATAGAATCAATGAGATGGGTTGCTGCCGGGGGGCGTTTCGGGCCAGGTCGGCAGGATTTTCCGGGCAGGTTCGGACTTCGCAAGGCTGCGCAACTCCGCAATAGCTCTCGGCAGGTCGGAAGGATAGAAACGGATCGGCAAATCAGTTCGAGTTCTGTTTCCGTATGTCCGCCGATTTCCAACAGAAACGTCCCCGGCCTGCCGTGCTGTGCATCCTCGACGGTTGGGGCTGGCGGCCGGATTCAGCCGACAACGCCATCGCCCTGGCGCACCCCGCCAATTACGAGCGGATGCTCTCAGAGTGCCCGCACGGGTTACTCGCGACTTCCGGGCGGGCGGTCGGCCTGCCGGAGGGGCAGATGGGCAATTCCGAAGTCGGGCACATGAATATCGGTGCCGGGCGGGTAGTGACGCAGGATCTGCCCCGCATCGACGATACGATCGCAAACGGCTCTTTCGCAAAGCTTCCGGAACTGACGCGACTGATTGAGAAGGTGAAAGCGTCAAGTGGCGCAGTCCACATCATGGGCCTGCTCTCCCCCGGCGGTGTGCATAGCCACCAGAATCACATTGCGGCACTCGTCCGTGCGGCGAATGCGGAAAACGTACCGGTCTTCGTTCATGCGTTCCTCGATGGCCGCGATACGCCGCCCCGAAGCGCGCTGGGCTTTCTCGAAATGTTTCAGCGGTCGATTGCGGGTCTTGCAGGCGTACGCATCGCCACCGTTTCGGGACGCTATTACGCGATGGACCGCGACAAGCGATGGGATCGCGTTTCGAAGGCGTACGCGGTCATTGTCGAAGCGAAGGGTGAATTTGCGCGCGAGCCGAAAGACGCGGTGGAGGCATCGTATCAGAAAGATACGGGCGACGAATTTGTGCGGCCCACCGTAATCGGCGACTACGAAGGCATAGCGGACGGCGACGCTCTGTTGTTTGCGAATTTTCGTGCCGATCGCGCACGCGAGATTTTGACGGCGCTGCTCGATAAGGGCTTCGACGGATTTGCGCGCACGCGGGTCGTGAATTTTTCCGCAGCGGCCGGGCTCACGGAATATTCCGAGGCGCTGAAGAGATGCATGACGGCTTTGTTTACGCCGGAAGATCTGCACGAAACGCTCGGCGAATATGCGGCCGAGCTCGGCCTCAAGCAATTGCGCATCGCCGAGACCGAGAAATACGCGCACGTCACATTTTTCCTGAACGGCGGTCGTGAAGAACCTTTTGCGGGCGAGGACCGGATACTCGTGCAAAGTCCGAAGGTCGCGACCTACGATCTGAAACCGGAAATGTCGGCGCTCGAGGTGACCGACAAGCTTGAAGCTGCCATCGGGTCCGGCAAATACGATCTGATCGTCGTCAATTTTGCCAATCCCGACATGGTGGGCCACACCGGATTTCTTCCCGCCGCTGAAAAAGCCGTGGCGACGATCGACCAATGTCTGGGCCGGTTGCGTGCGGCCGTAGAGAAAGCGGAGGGCGTTCTCCTGATCACCGCCGATCACGGCAACGTCGAAATGATGCGAGATCCCGAAACCGGCGAACCGCACACGGCGCACACGACGTTCGATGTTCCGATTATCGTGGTGAATGGGCCGCGGAACCTGAAGCTTGTTTCAGGCCGGCTTGCCGATGTGGCGCCCACACTGCTCGATTTGATGGGCCTCACGAAGCCTCGCGAGATGGCCGGGCACTCCCTGGTCGAACGCGCGAACAGTTCTGTGGAGCAAGTGGGCTGAGCGGATTTTTCTCGCGCGCGGTTGCCGCGAGCGTCGCCGTCGCCATCCCGCTGACGGCCGGCGCGATGACGGCAAAGCACACCCATCACCTCTCGCGAGGCGTATCGACGCCCCCATCATCTGCGGCGCCGGATACGGATCTGTCGGGAGCAATCCCCGCTGCTTCCGTTTCCGGCATGCCCAGCACGACGGATCAATATCGTGTCCTCAAAAAGGAAATGGCCAAGGCCCGTCCCGCCGTCGAAAGCGCCAAGCTCAAGAGCGACACACTCAGCGCGCAGGCAGCGCAACTGCGTCAGAAGCTTGTCGACACTGCGACGCGTGTTGAGGCGTTGGAAGAGGAAAAAGGCAATCTCGATTCCGAGATCGCACGACTTTCGGCGCGCGAGGTTTCGTTGTCCGCCGATTTCTCGCGCGATCGCATCGAGGTCGCACGTCTCCTCGCCGTACTGGAACGGTTGCAGCATGATATGCCGCCGGTGCTCGCGCTCAAACCCGACGATGCGCTGGGTGCGGCGCGCGGCGCGATGCTGCTCGGTGCATCATTGCCGCGAATTTATGGTGCGGCGGCTTCGCTCGGAACTCAGTTGGAAACGCTGCGCACCACCCGTTTGCAGTTGATCGCGCGGCGCGCCGAAGGCACACGCAACTCGGCGCAACTCGGCGCGGCGCGCATCGAGCTCGATCAACTTCTCGCGATGAAAGACAAGGAAGCCGACGAGGCGTCTTCGCAATACAGCGATCTACAGGCCAAATATGAGGCGGCGGCGACGGAAGCTGCCGACCTTGGATCGCTGCTCCGGAAGGTCGCCGTGCTCCGCTCCGAACGGCCTCCGGAACAGGGTGTCATTGTCGTCACCGCTCAAAACACAGCGGCCGCGCCGAACCCCAAACGCGGGTCGCTCCTGAAACCGGTTATCGGCAGGCTTGTGGAGGATGACGGTGCGGGTGTAGGCGGAGTACGCGCTCCTGGTTTGACGTTCCTGGCCTCGCCGGGCGCCCAGGTCGTCGCGCCGGCGGACTCCGAGGTGCTTTTTGCCGGTCCTTACCATAAGACCGGCCAAGTCTTGATCTTGGAAAGCGCGGGCGGCTACGATCTCGTTCTGGCAGGGCTTGATCGCGTGGAAGTGCGAACAGGCGACCAGTTGCTCGCGGGCGAACCAGTCGGCGCCATGCCGCGAACAGGCGCAGGAGCAAAGCTTTACTTCGAACTGCGGCAAAATGGTAAAGGCGTCAGTCCGGCGCCCTGGCTTGAATTTGATCTGAGGAAGGCAAGAAAGACATGAAGCGTTTTGCACTGGTGGGTGTGAGCGTTGCGGCGGGCTTTACCGGCGCGGCGATGTTGTTTGCGACAGCCCAGGGTGCAAACGACCCGTCGGCCTATCGTCAGCTCAATCTGTTCGAGGATGCTTTCGAGCGCGTGCGTGTGAACTATGTGCGTCCGGTGGACGACAACCAGCTCGTAAGCGCCGCGATCCAGGGCATGGTTTCTTCGCTCGATCCCCATTCGAGCTACATGGACGCGAAGGCGTTTGCCGACATGCAGATCCAGACCAGCGGTCAGTTCGCGGGTCTCGGCATCGAAGTCACAATGGAAGACGGCCTCGTCAAAGTCATTTCGCCGATCGATGACACGCCGGCGGCAAAGGCCGGCATCAAGACGGGCGATTTCATCGCTGCGGTCGACGGAACACCGATTCAGGGCATGGCGCTTGACGATGCGATCGCCAAGATGCGCGGAACCGAAGGCACCAAGGTCACGATCACCGTGTTGCGGACGGGCACGAAGAAGCCCTTCGACGTGACGCTCACGCGGGCGATCGTCCAGGTCGACAATGTGAAGTTCCATCGCGACGGCGATGTCGGCTATATCCGGCTTCCGTCGTTCAACGAGCAGACCGATGCGGGACTTGAGCATGCGGTGCGTGAGTTGAAGCACCAGATCGGCCCCGGACTTAAAGGCTATGTGCTCGATCTCCGGAACAATCCGGGCGGCTTGCTCGATCAGGCGGTTGAAGTCTCCGACGATTTCCTCAACGCCGGGGAAATTGTCTCGACCCGCGGGCGTCATCCCGATGACAGCAGCCGTTATGATGCGAAGCCCGGCGATGTCACGGACGGCAAACCCGTCATCGTGCTGGTCAACGGCGGCACCGCGTCCGCTGCCGAGATCGTTGCCGGCGCCTTGCAGGATGACAAGCGCGCGACTGTTGTCGGCATGACGTCGTTCGGCAAAGGCTCTGTGCAGACGATTATCCCGCTCGGCCAGAATGGCGGTGCGCTGAGGCTCACCACGGCGCGCTACTACACGCCGTCGGGCCATTCGATCCAGGCGCTGGGCATCACGCCCGACGTTGCAGTCGCACAAGGCGACGAGGATACGACGCCCAAGATCGAACGTCCGAGCGAAGCCGATCTGCCGGGCCACCTGAATGGAGAAAGCGGTCCCAAGAAACAGCCGGCCCAGATCATTCACGCTGCTCCGGGCAAGAAATACGACGACTTCCAATTGTCCTACGCGCTCGATCTTTTGCGCGGCAAAACGACAGTGAGCTCGATCGCAAAGCCCACGGATACGAATTGAGCGGAGCGGTATCACTATGAAGCGTTATGCGCTGAGCGGGATTTGTATCGCCGTGGGCTTCTGTGCGGGTCTCGCACTGCTGTCCGTGGCGCATGGCGCGGACAGCGATTCCCAATCCGCCTATCAGGCGCTGGACCGTTTCGGTCAGGCTTTCGCAGTCGTTCGCGCGCGCTATGTCGAAGCGCCCGATGAACGCCTTATGGTCGAGAATGCCCTGAATGGGATGATCACAAGCCTCGATCCGCATTCGAGCTATTTCGATCCAAAGACCTATGCGGACATGCAGGTGAAGACCGAAGGTCAATATGGCGGCCTCGGTCTTGTCATCGCGGCGGACAACGGCACGATCAAGATCGTTACGCCCATGGACGATACGCCTGCCTCGAAGGCCGGCATCAAGGCCGGCGACATCATTCTCGCCGTGGACGGAAAGGGATTGCAGGGGCTCAACCTCGACAAGGTGCAGGAACTTCTGCGCGGTGCCGCGGGGACCAAAGTCACACTCACGATCATGCGCGGGCCGGACGACAAATCGTTCGAAGTGAAGCTCGAGCGCGCGGCGATCGAAGTCGAAGCGGTGAAATCGCATCGCGAAGGCGATGTCGGCTATATCCGCATCCCGGCGTTCAACGAGCATACGAGCGAGGGCCTCGAAGCGGCGGTCCGTTCGCTCAAGAAGCAGATCGGTCCCAAGCTGAAAGGCTATGTCGTCGATCTGCGCGACGATGGCGGCGGCGTGCTCGACCAGGCGATTGCGGTTTCGGACGATTTCCTCGACAGCGGCGAGATCGTCTCCACGCGTGGACGCAGCCCGCAGGACACGGAGCGCTGGGACGCGAAACCGGGAGATATCGCAGAAGGCAAACCGGTCATCGTGTTGATCAACGGCGGCACCGCATCGGCATCCGAGATCGTGGCGGGCGCGTTGCGCGACCACAAACGCGCGATCACGCTCGGCATCACATCGTTCGGCAAAGGGTCCGTGCAGACGATCATCCCGCTCAATGGCGGAGAGGACGGCGCATTGCATCTGACGACGGCGCGCTATTACACGCCTTCCGGCGGATCGATCCAGGCGACCGGCATCGCCCCCGACATCGCTGTGGCGCAGGGCGACGAGGCAAGCGATTTGCCGAAAGTCGAGGAACCATCCGAGGCCGATCTTCCGCACCATCTGATGGCCGAGGACAACAGCACGCGCAGCACGGTGATGCCCATCCGTCCGCCGGCCGGATCCAAGATCGCGGACTTCCAACTCTCCTACGCGCTCGATGTGATGAACGGGAAAATCAGGGCGGATTCCTTCGTGCGGATCGCCCACGCGAATTGAGTTTGTCGGGAACCCCGAATTAACGCGGTCGTAACCATGAATTGCGCTATGTAGCGCCCATGGCCGCGAACAGCATGGCGGACGACGAATTGACTGCCACGAGGCGTGGACCGCACCCCCTCGCACTGGCCTATTTCGGCGTGTTCGTGATCGTGCTTTTGGTGTTTGGGGCGGTGGCCTTTTTCGGGCGTGCGAGCGACGGCGATCCGGTCGTAACCCTTGAGTTGCGCGGGCCCGCGCCCCCGCCGGCGAAAGCGCCCGCGCACGTTGCTGCCGTCAAAAATCCCACAGGCCCCAGCGATTCTTCCGCGGCATTGGCGCCGGCCGGCGCTCCCGTCAGTCCGGGTTCCACGGCACCCTTTGCAAACGCGCCTGCTCCGCCGCTGCCGCCGCAAATCGTGCCCGGTACGATCGTGAAGCCTGTGCTGGCAGGCAAAGCCTTGATCGCCGATCCCGCTTTGATCGAACAGACGCAGCAAGGCCCGCTACCACGCATTGCCGACGACGGCCGCACCCCGATGACGGCTTATGCGCCGCCCGCGCCGTCGGACAAACGCCCGCGCATCGCTATTGTCGTCAGTGGGCTCGGCATCAGTGCAAAAGCCACATCTGCTGCCATCGCAGGATTGCCGGCCGATGTGACACTCGCCTTCGCGCCTTACGACGATGACGTGCAGCGCTGGGTCAGCGAGGCGCGCCGGCAGGGACACGAGGTCCTGCTCGAATTGCCGATGGAACCTTATGACTTCCCCGACAGCGATCCCGGTCCGCATACCTTGCGTGCGGGCGTCGGTGAAGAATCCAACACGCAGCGCCTGACCTGGTCGCTGACCCGCTTCACGGGGTATGCCGGCGTCACCAATCTTCTGGGCGGCCGGTTCCTCGGCGATCCGGATTCGCTCGAGCCGGTCATGACGTTCCTGGCACGGCGCGGGCTCTTCTTTTTCGACAGCGGTCCCGCCACGCGCTCGGCAGCGCCGGATGTGGCCCAGAGGCTCGATGCGCCTTATGTGCAGAGCTCGACAACCATCGACACGATTCAGACCGCAATGGAAATCGACCAGCGTTTGTCGGAACTCGAGACGCGCGCCCGGCTGAATGGCAGCGCCTCCGGTGTGGGGTTCCTCTATCCCGTGACCGTCGAACGGGTGGCGGAGTGGGCCAAGGGTCTTCCCGGGCGGGGCTTTGTTCTGGTACCCGCTTCGGCCATAGTTCCGCATACGAAGTAACCGGTCAGCAATATGTCCCGACAGGGTCTCACCTTGCGTCACGAAGATCTGCCCTACCGGCCTTGCGTCGGCGTGATGCTGTTCAACCGCGAGGGGCTGGTGTTCGTCGGCAAGCGCATCGATCAGACGGTCGAGGGCTGGCAGATGCCACAGGGCGGCATCGACGAAGGTGAAACGCCGCTCGAGGCTGCGTTCCGCGAGTTGAAAGAAGAGATCGGCACCAACAATGCCGAATTCCTGCGCGAACTCGACGAATGGCTGGAATATGATCTTCCGGCGCATCTTCTGGGCGTCGCGTTGCACGGGCGCTATCGCGGACAACGGCAGAAATGGATCGCGATGCGTTTTCGCGGCGACGATAGCGAGATCGGCGTCGCGACCCCCGAGCCTGAATTCGAAACCTGGAAATGGCTTGCCATCGAGGCGCTGCCGCGTCTCATCGTTCCGTTCAAGCGCGACACCTATGCCAAGGTGATCGCCGCGTTCCGCAATCTTGCATTCACCGCCCCTTGAGAAAACCCACATGACAGCGTTGCGTACTCCGGTCGTGATGATTCACGGCGCATTCTGCGGCGGGTGGGTGTTCGACCATTGGCGCGCGGCGTTTGAGGCAAAGGGGCACCGGGTCCATACGCCCACATTGCGCTACCACGACCGTGGCGGCGATCCGCCGGCCGAACTCGGCAAGACAAGCATTCGCGATTATGCCGACGATATCGAAAAGCTGATCTCGGATTTTCCTTCGCCGCCGATTCTGATCGGCCATTCGATGGGCGGCCTGATCGCGCAAATGCTGGCGGCCCGCATGGACGTGCGCGCGCTCGTGTTGCTGGCGCCGTCCGCGCCCTGGGGCGTGCTGCCCTCGACGCCGTTCGAATTCGTTTCCGCCCAGGCGCTATATCTCATTGGCGATTTCTGGAACAAGCGGTTGTGGCCGACGCACTGGATCGCCGCAGCGAATGCGCTCGATCAGCTTGCCCCCGACGAACGCGATGCGGTCTTCGCGCGCTTCGTGCCGGAATCGGGGCTCGCCACATTCGAAGTGATGCACTGGCCGCTCGATTTCTCGCGCGCGACGCAGGTCGATCCGCGCGACGTGACATGTCCCGTACTTTGCCTTGTCGGCGCAAAGGATCGCGTCAATCCGCCTGCTACTGTGCGACGGGTCGCGACACGTTACGGCGGCCGTGCGATCTATGAAGAACTCGCGGGCCACAGCCATTGGCTGATCGGCGAACCCGGCTGGGAGAAGGTTGCCACGCGTGCCCTGACCTGGCTTGCGGAAGTCGTTCCCGAAAAAGGCCGCCGCGCGAAAGTGATGCCGTAACGTGGGTCACATCCGCATATTTTGATGGCGCGCAGTGTTGCTTGCCTCGGCGAGCGATTCAGAGTTATACTGAAATATAACTCTCCGGGAGATTTGACGTGGCATACGAAGCAAAGCTCCGCAAAGTCGGTGGATCGGTTATGCTCACCATTCCACCTGCAATGTTGGATGCTCTGGATCTGGCGCCGGATGCACAGGTCGGCTTGGCGGTGAAAGCCGGGCGGCTCGTCGTCGACCCGCGGCCGCCGCGGCCGCGTTATTCGCTCGATGAACTCTTGGCGCAGTGCAAGCCGACAGTTCCGCGTCGCAAGAAGGATCGCGATTGGGTGACAGGCAAGCCTGTCGGTCGCGAACTCATTTAATGGAGCGAGGCGATATCTACCTGGTGTCGCTTGATCCGACTTCCGGACATGAGCAGCAGGGCAAGAGGCCAGTGCTGGTCGTAACCCCCGCCAAATTCAATAAACTCACCGGTGTTCCTGTCGTTCTTCCTATTACCAGCGGCGGTAATTTCGCCCGTACGATCGGGTTTGCCGTTTCACTTTCAGGCGCCGGAACTCGAACAACGGGAATCGTGCGATGCGACCAACCCCGTGCAATCGATCTGCAGGCACGAAATGGGCAGAAGCTTGAGCGGCTGCGGGCCGATGTTGTCAACGAGGTGCTGGCAAAACTCACGACTCTCTTCGAATTTTGAAGTGCATTGAAAGCGCTTTGAATCGCCCGATTCGCGCTGCAGTTCAGTTCGTCGTCTTCGCGCCATCATAGTGCTTGCGGAAATCCTGCATGAAGGTTTCCAGCGTGTCGACCGAAGCGATCTGGGCGGCCTGATCGCGGAACGCCGTGCCTTGCGAATCGATGTCCTGAGTCACAACAGCAAACGCGCTCGCATCCGGGCTTGCCTTCATCTTGAGGGCGAAATGTCCGCGCAGGCGTTCGAGATCGGCCTGGTCGTTGGCGAGCGAATAGGCGATGGCCGCGCGCATGATTTCGCGGCGTTCATCGGACGAGAGCGGATCGGCGTCGCTCCAGCGGTTGCCGACAAGTTCCTCGGCCTTTTGGCCCGCGACAGCCCAATTGCCGCTTTCCCAATAGATGTCGGCGCGCAATTGCCGCGTGTCGGTCTGTTCGTCGACGGCAATCATGTCGAGCGCCTGATCCCATTGCTTGAGGGCCGCAAGCGCGCGCGCTTCGAGCAAGTTGCGTTGATGGTTGATGTCGTCCGGCAGGCCCGCGATCCGCGTCGAGCGCAAGGCTTCCAGCGCATCCTTCGGCTTGTGATCCATCAATTCGATCATGGCGAGCCGCGTTGCGACTTGGGCGCGCGCGATGCCGTCGAGGCGTTTCGTCACCTGATAGTTCAGGAGTTGCGCCGCGGGCCCGAGCAGGTCGACCGCGACCAGCCGATCCGCCATGCGACGGATCATCTCGTCGCCATTGGGGCCGATGGGGGTCAGGTCGATAAAGTCGTAAAACAGGGACAAGGCGGCGATCGGCGGCATCGCGTCCGCTTTGCCCTTGAGAAACAGCGTTTCAAACGTATCGCGCATGTCGTCCTGCGCCTGGCGCGCGACGTCCTCGCTGGGGAAGTTCTGCGATGCCGTGCGCAGGATCTGCAATCCATCGTGCCAGCGCTGCTTGCCGAAATAGAGCGCGCCGAGCTTTCGCAACGTCTTGAGTTCAAGCACATCGCCACGCCAACGATAACGCAACATCTCAAGTTGCGAGATTGCGGCGTCCTGCGACAGCGCGCCGGCGGCCAACCCTGCTTCCACCCGGTCGTAGATTGCCTCGGCCGCCACGCGATCGTCGCCACCATTTTTGATGGCTTCGAACAGGTCCATCGCATCGTGCGTGCGGCCCTCCTGCGCATAGAGTTGTGCGCGAACCAATTGGGCGTCGAGCATTACGGGCTTGGAAAGGTTTTGCGGCAGCCGCTGCAGTTCCGAGTCGGCCGTTTCGATGCCCCCGGCCGCAAGCGCGGCGTTTGCCTCCGCAATGCGTGCGCGCGCCTGCCATTCCGGCGGATAGCGATGCAGAACGGGATCGGCCAGCGCGAAGGCTTTGCGGGCGCCGTCCCAGTTCTCGAGCGCTGCTTCCGTCAGACCGCGCCAGAACGCGGCGTGCCGATTGTTGTCGAAGGCCTGACCGGCAATGTCGTTGTGGGCGTCGTGATACCGGCCCATCATGAAGTCGGCCGCGGCGCGCATCGTCTGCAGCTGCAAATCGCCTTGAAGCGTCGGATCGTTCGCCTGGGTCAACTCGATCAAGCCCAGCGCTTCGGCGCCAAATCCGTTGCCGAGATAGAAGCGCGCGAGCGCAATACGGGCGCGGTTTGCTTCGTCCGGTTTCATCGATGCCAGCGTCTTGCGGAGCCGGCGTTGCGCGTCGAGGAAATTTCCGCCTGCCGCGTGACCCCAGGATGCTAGATCGAGGAAGCAGGGTCCGTCGCTCGTCGATGCGAGCGCGGCCGGAGAATCCGCAGCCGCCAGCGACGGCGCGGTCAGCTGAAGACCGTTTGGACGCGTAATCGTGACTCGCGACTGCGTGACCCGCACGTCGAGATCGTCGGTGAGAGGCGTAACGACAAGGCCGGCGGCCGTCGGCAACGCGGAGAATTCGGCATAATTGTGCGGATCGATTGTCGCGCGTCCAAGCCCCGCCGGTACGACCAGCAAGGAGTCACCCGCCACCGGATCGATCAGCGGCACAACATGCGTTGCGCCGGGGATCAACGTCGAAAGCGCGGGTCTTTTCGGATCCACATCGTCGCGCAGAAATGCGACGGCCGTCACGGTCTCGGTCGCATGGGGCGCCACGATGACGCTGAGATTCGAACCGTCGGCGCGGACTGCGATCTGCTCCGGTTGTTTGAGACCGAGGCGCAGCACCGTCACATTGTTGCCGGTCGATACATCCACGGAAGCCGGGAATTCGCCGAGCGACGTCTTGAGATGTGTCGCATCGATTGTGGGTGCGCCGTCGACGACGATCCATGCCGTCATATTCCGAATGAAGACCGCGGCGGCGTGCGTGGCTGCACCCGGCAAGGTCACGATGGCGCCTTCATGGGTGCGCTGCGCCTGTGCTTCGTTCGCGGATGCCGGGAGCGGAGGCGTGCCCGCTGGTGTTGCCGTGGCAGGTGTTGATGTGTTTGGCGCAGTCTCGGTTTGCGCGGACGCCTGAGCTGCCGCGGAGTTAGAAGTGGTTGGAGGGGTTGCAGCGGGCACTTGGGTTGAAGGCGCCGGCGGCTTCGTTGCGGCCTGCGACGGCGGCACATCGGCCTTCAGTTTTGCGGCTGTGTCTGCAATCGCGCCGGCTTGTGCCGTTGTTAAGGCATTGTTCGCCGCAAACTTTGTGATCTTCGATTTTTCGCCTTTCTCCGTTCCGGGAGGGTTGTAAGCGGCGGCATCCGATTTCGGCGCGAGGATATCGAGAACGATTTTGCTGCCGTCGCGGAAATCGTGATAGCCCGACGACGAATCCGTCTGGAATTCTATGACGGTGCCTTTGTTCTCGATCCGCCAACCCGCTTCCTTCACCCAGGGGGGAGAAACATGCTCGAACGATACGAAATCGGGGCGCGCCATCGCTTCGAAACGGATCGTGATGTTGCCTGCGCCCGGGAACACGGCGTAGGGGACATTTTTCGGCCAATCGAAAACCAGCCGCGTGAAGTTGGAATAGGCGCCCGCGCGAATCGGCAGCGCCGCCAGCTTTGCAACGTCCACGGCGGTCGCTTGCCGCGGCGGAGGCGGCGGAAGATCGGGAGGCGTGCCCGCAAAAGTTTGCGGCGATAAATCGACTGCAATCTTGTTCCCGGATGCGCTGGTGTGAAGACGTGCGCTTTGCGCAAGCGCTAGGCGGAACGTTTCGCCGTCCGGGTCGACGCGCACACTGGAAATATAGGCGCTTAAACCTTGTGCGAGTGCATTGGGATCGATTGCGATCTTGCGGTCGAAAGTGAGAGTCAGAACGCCGTCGCTCATGACGGGTTTTGCGTGTGCAACCGGATCGAGCACGAAGATGATGCGGGCGAACCCATTTCCGGAGGACGTGCTCACATTGTCGGCCTGCGCGGTGCCCGTTGCCATAGCGAACGCGAGCGCCGCGAAGCCGGCCAATCGGCGAACCATCGGCGCGCACGCGATCGACTGCGCCTTGGCGCGTGGCCGGCAGTGTCGCGAGATTCGCCCCATTTGTTTCGTTCGCCCGCCTATTTTCCGCCGGCAGGCGCAACGGCGCTTGCAGCCGGAGCCTTCGCAGCTTGTGCGGGAGCAGGCGATGTGCCGGCCGTTTGCGCTGCGGCTGTTGGCGCGCCTGAAGCGGGAGTTGTCGACGTTGCGGCGATGGGCGCCGGTGTTCCTGCTGCCGCGTTCGACGTGATTGCCGGCAACGCGGGCGAGGGTGCGAGTGCAGCCACCTGCGCCGGTGTCGCTTGCGCTGTTTCGGGCAATTTGAGCTTGTCGGCAAGCTTGACGGTCAGCTTCTGTGCGGCCTCCGGCTGCATCTGCGCGAGAATAGCGCCCAGAACATCCGGCTTCATTCCCGATGCGACCGCCAGCAAAACGTCGTCGTTCAGGTTGTCGAAGATGCGTGCGGCATCCTTCGGTTTCATCGAAGAGTAGGTCTTGACGAGCGAATCGATCTGTTTCTGCTGCGCGTCGTCGTGCTGCTGCAGCAGTGCCTGAATCTGGGTTTGGAGCTGTTTCAAGTCGGCGATTTTGCTGTCGACGCGATCTTCGGCAGCCTTGATCAGATTCTCGCGCATTTCGACATCGCGTTCGCGTGCGTCGAGTTCCGCGCGGCGCTTGGAGAGGCTTGTGAGCACGTCCACTTGTCCGCTGGACGTCTCGGGATCGTCCGCCGAATCGCCGGCCTCGGCGGAAGGCGTAGCGTCCGTTTGCTGTGGCGCGGGCGCAGCAGATGTCGCGTCCTGCGCGCGGGCTTCCATGACGAGCCCCGTCGTTTTCAGCCCCAGAAGCGCCACGCCCAGCACCATGACGGCCGGGAGCAGGCGAAGATGTTTGGAAAGGTTTCCGAACTTCACCGTACGTTCCTCAAAGCTTCCGGCCTCAGGGCTTCCGGCCGCAACGCGTTGAGCCGACTGGCGAGCACGGCAGGCGTGGCGCCGTTCGCGGCGGCGCGGGGCGTCGTGGCCGTGCGATCGATACGATCGGCGATGCGTTCGCCGGCCGAGGTGAGCATGGCCAGTTCGTCGATGAGTCCGCGAGCGCGCCCAAGGCGGTCGTCGAGGGCCTCTGCCGCATCTGCGGCGTGCGCTTTGAGCGCCCGCATCGATGCGCCGGCGTTCACGATCGCGCTGTTCAGATCCCCGATGGTTTCCCTGAGCCCGTCCTGGCCTTTGCGCAGCGCAGACAGGCGTCGTTCGAGCACCGCGCAATAGCCGATGGTCGCGAGAAGAAGTCCCGACAGCGCCAATTCCACGATCAATGAGATGGTCATGTCGTTCTCCTTCTAGAGTGCG
This sequence comes from Alphaproteobacteria bacterium, assembly GCA_003139615.1. Lineage (GTDB taxonomy): Bacteria > Pseudomonadota > Alphaproteobacteria > Micropepsales > Micropepsaceae > Rhizomicrobium. The sequence continues at coordinate 26,412 of PLJH01000015.1, read as the reverse complement.
CGCGAAGCATCCGTACGTTCGATCGCGTCATCGACCCGGACGGCGACCGAGGAGCCGACCCGCCCCATGCGCCCGCGCAGCAGCGGGACGCCGCCGCAGCGCAGCTCGATCTTGGAATCGGGACCCGAGTTCAGCATAAGGGTCTGTCCGACTTCGAGGTTCCGGACCTTGTTCAGAGACATGATCTGTTCGTCGAGGATCGCGTCGATGTCGACCTTGGTGGACCACAATTCCGTCGCGAGATGGCTTTCCCAGATCGAATCGCGTCCGAACTTTTCGCCCATGAATTGCTGCAGCAGAAGTTTGCGGATGGGTTCGAGCGTCGCATAGGGCAAGAGCAATTCCGTGCGGCCGCCGCGGTCTTCCATGTCGATGCGCAGCTTGACGAGGATGGCGGCATTGGCGGGCCGTGCGATCGCGGCGAAGCGGGGATTGGTCTCGAGGCGATCGAGCACGAAATTGACCGGCGCCAATGGCTCGAAGGCCTGGCACATGTCCTGGAGAATCACTTCCGTCATGCGCTGGACGAGCGTGCGTTCGATGGTCGTATAGGGCCGGCCTTCGATCCGCATCGCAGCCGTGCCTCGACGCCCGCCCAACAGCACGTCGACGATCGAATAAATGAGGTTCGAGTCCACAGTGAACAGTCCGTAATTGTCGAGCTGCTCGGCGCGAAACACTGCAAGGATCGCCGGCAACGGAATGGAGTTCAGATAGTCGCCGAAACGGATCGAGGTGATATTGTCGAGGCTCACCTCCACGTTGTCCGACGTGAAATTGCGCAGGCTCGTCGTCATCAGCCGCACGAGACGGTCGAAGACGATTTCGAGCATCGGCAGGCGTTCATAAGAGACAAGCGCGGAATTGATGATCGCGCGAACGCCGCTTTTGTCCTGCAGGCCGTCATCGTTGACGTCGAAGCCGAGCAGGCTGTCGATCTCGTCCTGATTCAGGATGCGCTCGGCGCTGGTCGCAACGGCAGGCGCGGCAATAACTTCACCCGGCGCATCAGTGCCTGCGGCTTCGAGAGCTTCTTCCGCTTTTGCATTCTCGTCTTGAGGGTCTGCCATGGGGTTCCCGTTACTGAACGATCATTTCTTTGAGCAACACGTCTCGGACCGAAAAGGGCGCTGCGGCCACGTTGATCCGGCGCAACAATTCTTCTTTCAGGCGCATCACGCCTGCCGATCCGCGCAGATCGTCGACCCGCAATTCGCGCAGGTAGCTTTGAAACTGGTCCACGATGCGCGGCATCAACGCTTGCAGTCCGGGCTTCTCGTCGGCTCCGTCGAGCTCGAGCGATACGGACAGCTTGAGATAAGCGGGCGTTCCGTCGGCGGTCTGGATGTTCACGACGATGTCGGGCATGTCGAAGAACGCGACCTGGGGCGCTACGAGCGGTACAGGCGCGCCACCTGCCATTTTTGTCTTGTGGACATCGCTTGAGCCGCTGAAAAACAGGAAATAGGCGCCCGCACCGAGGCCGAGCACCAGAACAAGTGCGCCGGCCCCCGCGATCAGAAGGAATTTCTTACCAAAACGTTTCTTCGGGGCGTCGCCTTCGGCCCCGTCCGCGCCCTTCTCGGGCTCTTCCGTTTCGGATTTCGACTTGTCTTTGGCCATTCCGCTCTCCGGGCCGCAGGAATTCCCGCGTTCCGGGACGTTAGGCAGGCATGGTTAAGGAGTGGTTCAAACGAAGCGTCGAATTCACGCCTAAGGCATTCTTCACCCGGCAGCAATTGCCGCATGCCGTGCGCGGGTCCGTGAAAAATTCAGCGATCCCGCGGAATCCATCATGGCACAGCCGCTGCAGCAGGAAGCGCGAGGCAGCAGGACCAGAAGGGATCCGGCCGTGAACCAGACGATGCTTATCAGCCTGTCGCACCAGATGGCGGCATATCAGGCAATGGACTCGATCGCGAACAATCTCGCGAACGTGTCAACGGCCGGCTTCAAGCGCGAGTCGCCGACATTTCAGGAATACGTTGCGCGTGTGAAGCCCAGCGAAGGCGAAAAGGGCTCGCAAAAAGTCAGCTACGTCCAGGAAACGGGCGTGGTGCGCGACATGACCGAAGGGCCTATGCAGGCCACCGGCGGAAAATTCGATTTCGCGATTCACGGCAGCGGCTATTTCGCGATCCAGACGGCGACCGGCGAGGAGTACACCCGCAACGGACATTTCACGCTCGACCAGAACGGCCGGCTTTCGACGGAAGGCGGCGATGAGGTCGAGACGCAAGGCGGAGCCCTTTCGATTACGCCGCAGGACGGCGACGTGACCGTGACGTCGGACGGCACCGTCAGCGCCACGATCAACGGAACGCAGAATCAAATCGGCAAGTTGAAAGTCGTCGATTTCGCCGACGATGCCGCGCTGCAGAAAGTGGGCGACAGCCTCTATTCGACGACGCAGACCGCAAATTCAAACGCGAAAGCGACGGTGGTCCAGGGCATGCTCGAATCCTCGAACGTGCAGCCGGTGATCGAAATCTCGAACATGATCGAAATCATGCGCTCCTATCAGGCGACGGCCGAGTTGAGCCAGACCCAGCAGAGCCAGGACATGGCGTCGATCGACAAACTCGCCCAGACGGCGGGCTAGGAGAAATTCCATGCGTGCATTGAGCATCGCTGCCACCGGAATGCAGGCGCAGCAGACAAACGTCGAAGTGATCGCGAACAATCTCGCGAACATGAACACGACCGCTTACAAAACCCAGCAGCCCGAGTTTCAGGATCTGCTCTACCAGAACGTCGAGACGCCGGGCTCGCAGACGTCGGATTCCGGCACTGTTTTGCCGAACGGAATCCAGTTGGGTGCCGGCGTTCGGACATCGGCCGTCTATCGCATCACCTCGCAGGGCGCGCTCGAATCGACGAGCAACACCTACGACTTCGCGATCCAGGGCCCCGGCTATTTTCGCGTCGTTATGCCCGACGGCACGGATTCTTTCACGCGTGCGGGGAATTTCGCGTTGTCCCCCGCGGGCCTGATCGTCACGCAAGACGGTTACACGGTGCAGCCGGGCATCAGCGTGCCCGCCAACGCCCTCACCGTTACGGTCAATACGCAGGGCCAGGTCCAGGCGACGGTCCCCGGCGCCAGTGCACCCACGACATTGGGCCAGCTTGAGCTCGATCGCTTTCCCAATGAAGCGGGGCTCAATGCGCTCGGCGACAATCTGTTTCAACAGACGCAGTCTTCGGGCGCGCCGCAGGCAGGCGTTCCCGGTGCGGCCGGTTACGGCACGATCCAGCAGGGCTTTCTCGAAACGTCGAACGTGAATGCGGTTCAGGAAATCACCTCGCTGATCACCGCACAGCGCGCCTATGAAATGAACTCCAAGGTCGTCACAGCCGCCAACGATATGCTGCAGATGACCGCAAGCATGGGACAAGGCTGATGCGCGCGATATCTGCGGTTTTCGCCCTTTCGGTTGCGATGGTTGCCGCAATTCCGGCGTCTGCCGTGCAGCCGGCGCAAACGGCCAATGTGCGCATTGTTGTGCCGGTTCACGATATCCAGCGCGGCGAGACGATCGTCGATTCCGATCTCACCTATCAGATGGTCACGGGCGATCGCCCGCTCGGCGGTGTCGCGGTCGCGACGAGCGAACTCGACGGCAAGGAAGCGCGCCGCTTCATCCAGGCGGGAGAAGCCGTGCGCACCGACGATGTCCGCCTGCCGGTGCTCGTCGCCAAAGGTTCGACCGTCACCATGACGTTCGATGAACCGGGCATCACCTTGATGGCCACCGGCCGCGCCACAAGCGAAGGAGGCCTGGGGGAAACCGTCACGATCGTCAACCCTGTGTCCTATCGCCAGATCACCGGCGTCGTCACGGGACCTGGAACTGTGCGCGCGGGCGATGTCACCTCTGCGTCCACAAAAGTCGCCGACACCACACAGCCTTGAGACTTGAAGGAACAAAAATGAAATCGGGATATCTGAAGCACTTTGCAAGCTTCATCGTGTTGGGTATTGCGCTTGCCGGTTGCAACGCCGTGGACCGGCTGCAGAATATCGGCGGTACGCCGCAGCTGGCGCCGATCGTCGATCCGACGAAGGATCCGAATTACAGGCCCGTGACGATGCCGGTTGCGGCGCCGGAAGGGCCTCATGCTGAAAATTCATTGTGGCTGCAGGGCGCACACGCGTTTTTCCACGATCCGCGCGCCAGCCATATCGGCGATCTCATCACGGTCGACGTGACGATTGCCGATACGGCCGAGGTCTCGAATGCGACGACGCGCACGCGCGCGAACTCCGACACGGCGAACATGACCAATCTCTTCGGTCTCGAAAACATGATCACGAAGAACGGCGCCGATCCGGCGAGCCTCGTGAACATGGGATCGGACCTGTCGAATGCCGGCACGGGCCAGATCAATCGGTCGGAAACGATCAATCTGACGGTGGCCGCAATCGTTCTGCAGGTTCTCGCCAACGGCAATCTCGTCATCACCGGCCACCAGCAGGTGGTGGTGAACCAGGAAATGCGCGACCTGCAGGTTTCGGGCATCGTGCGCACGGAAGACATCACGAGCGACAACACGGTGAACCTGGCGCAAGTGGCCGAAGCCCGCGTCGCTTATGGCGGCAAAGGCCAGATCACGGATGTGCAGCAGCCGCGTTACGGTTCGCAGCTCTTCGACATCCTTATGCCTTGGTAATCGAATTCCGCTCTGTGGGGCGGAGGGGACTGGGGCAGCGGCCGGATCTTCGGATCCGGCCGTTCCAGTTCCGGCTTCAGTCGTCGCGATAAACGCGTTCCCGGCGCTCGTGACGCTCCTGGGCTTCGATCGAGAGTGTCGCGATCGGGCGGGCATCGAGGCGTTTGAGAGAAATCGGCTCACCGGTCTCTTCGCAGAAACCGTAGGAACCGTCTTCGAGCCGACGCATCGCCGCATCGATTTTTGCAATCAGCTTGCGCTGACGGTCGCGGGTCCGGAGTTCCAGCTGCCGCTCCGCTTCGGTCGCGGCGCGGTCGGCCAGATCGGCGTTTTGCGTCGTCTCGGCCTGGAGATTCTGGATCGTTTCGCGGCTTTCGCGGAGGATCTCGTCCTTCCAGCGCAGGAGTTTGCGGCGGAAATACTCCCTCTGCCGCTCATTCATAAAGGGTTCACTCTCCGAAGGCCGGTAGCCAGACGGAAGATCTGTACTCATGCGTACACCCCAAAAGACGAGTCGCCCCTCAGCGAGCGGGCGGGTTTATACAGGTGAGCCGCCCCCGCAGCAAATGGAATCGGAAGCCGCACTGACACAAAATCTTGTTGAACGGCAAAAGGTTAGCTGGGCAGGCGGTCGGACTGCTCGAGTTTGGCAAGCTCAACTCGTGCCCGGAGGTCGATTTCGTCCAGCACCGTCTGGAGCTTGGGATCGGCGAAGCCCTCCTGGCGACGGCTCACCGCACTTGCCAGCCGGTTCAGGGTGGCGCGGGGGATCCCACCGGCCAGCAGGCCGTCGCGGACCTGGTCCAGCATGTCCAGCAATTGCTCGCCATGCGAAATGCTTTTGGAGCGGCCGCTGGTCGAATCGTCGAGTCCCTGCAAAGTGAGAATCGATTCAACTGACGCGATCGGGCCGGGTGCAGACACTGTCGCCGCGCGCGCTTCCTCTGTCGCCTCGGAGACGCTGAACGTGCTGCTGCTGGAGGACGTCGGGCTCTTGCCGATGCGCCTGAGGCTGGTGCGGTCAACGCCGCCGCTGCCTTCGATCTTCATGGGCCAAGTCCCATTGCGACGCGCGACTTTCCCCCCTCATGGTTAAGATCGGGATAACGTGCTTCAGGCCCAAACCTCACGCCCGGTGATAGGGATGGCCGCCGAGGATCGTCAGCGACCGATAAAGTTGTTCGGCCAACATCGCGCGCGCCAGCAGATGCGGCCAGGTTTGCGGCCCGAATGCGAGGCTGCGGCCGGCTTTGACGGTCGGTCCCGGATCGAGCCCGTCCGGACCTCCGAGCAGGAACACCAGATCGCGCGCGCCGGCATCGCGCATGGCGCCGATCATCTCCGCAAAGGCTTCACTCGTCATGCCTTTGCCGCGGGCATCGCAGAAAATCACATGCGCGGACGCCGGGATGCGCGCAGCCAGGCGCTCGCCCTCTTCGGCGATACGGGCGCGGGCTTCGCGCAATTTCGAAACGGCGATTTCCTCGACGGTCGTTGACGAAAGTCCGAGCCGTTTTCCGAACGCGTTTGCGCGGGCGATATAGTCGTCGATCAGCGCGCCTTCGGAAGTTCCCCGGGCGTGTCCGACGGCAAGAACGAGAAGCCGCATGGGTGCAAAGCCTTGAAACGATCAGCGCGAAGCGGCGCGTCGCGGTTCCTGAACCGACCACATGCCTTCGAGATCGTAATAATTGCGGACCTCAGGCCGGAATATATGGACAATGACATCGCCCGCATCGACCAGCACCCAATCTCCGCTTTGCAGCCCGTCGACCGGTCGCGTGCCGTAACCGGCTTCCTTGAGCCGTCGCGCGAGATGTTCGGCGATGGACGAGACATGACGCGCCGATCGCCCGTTGGCGATGACGATCGCATCGGCCAGCGACGAGCGGCCATCGAGATCGATGGTCACGATATCTTCCGCCTTGTCGTCGTCGAGGGATGTGAGAATGCGGGCGAGGAGCGTCGGCTCCGTCGGGGCTCCCGCGCGTGTACTCTTTTTCGCGCGTGGCGCTTTCTTGGCGCCGGTCGTCTTGCTGGTCAGGACCAATTCCTCCACTGCGTTTCACGACGGAAGCGCCGGCGAATTGTTCCCTTCATCTTGTCCAGGATCGGCCGCGCGCTCCGCAGATTGCAATAACACTCTACCACGACGGAATTGCGCCTACCAAGGCCTCACCGGTACGGGATTTTTCGCGAATTGCGGTCGCGCTGGCGGTGCTGCGCGGCCCGTCCAGCACCACAAAGGCAGGTGGATCGGCAAAGGCGATGCGCCCGGCGGCATTCAACCGAGCGCGCGCCAGGCGCTGAGCTGCCTTGGCACGTAGCGGCGCGAGTGTGCTGCCGGGTCGCATGACGACCGCGATGGGCACGCGCGCCGCGATATCCGTCCAGCGCCGCCAGCGGCGAAACTGATCGAGATTGTCGCTGCCCATCAACCAGACGAAGCGCAGCAGCGGGAAGCGGCGCGTCAGCGCACCAAGCGTATCGATGGTGTAGCGCGTGCCGAGGGCCGCTTCGATATCCATCACCAGAATGCGCGGGTGGCTTGCAGTCGCGGCCGCCATGGACACGCGATCGTCGAGAGGCGCCATGCCGATCGTCGGTTTGAGAGGATTGTGCGGCGCGACCAGCCACCACACATAATCGAGCCCGAGCCGCCTGAGCGCCACTTCGCTGACATGGATGTGGCCTTCATGCGCCGGGTTGAACGAACCGCCCAGCAAACCGATGCGCAAACCGGGCGAGATGGGTCCCGGTGGCTTCAGCCAATGCATGCGACGCGGTGTCATGCTCGAATCTGCCCCTTGCCGCGCACGACATATTTGAAGGTCGTGAGCTGTTCGACACCCACGGGCCCGCGCGCGTGCAGCTTGCCGGTGCCGATACCGATTTCCGCCCCCATGCCGAACTCTCCACCGTCGGCAAACTGGGTCGAAGCATTCCACATCACAATCGCAGAATCGAGCGCAGCGAGGAATCGCTCGGCCGCTTGCGCGTCTTCGGTGACGATCGCCTCGGTGTGATGCGAGCCATAGGTTTCAATATGGCGGATTGCGTCTTCCACGCCGTCGACCGTTTTCACGGCAAGGATCGCATCGAGATATTCCGAACGCCAATCGTCTTCGGATGCCGCAGTCGCGCTCGGAAAGACGTCCCGCACATTTTCGTCTGCGCGGATCTCGCAACCGGCTTTTTGCAGATCGTGAAGAATCGGCGTGCCGTGAGATTGAAGTATCGCGCGGTCGATCAACATGGTTTCGGCCGCGCCGCACACGCCCGTGCGCCGCATCTTGGCGTTGAGCACGATGGCGCGCGCCATCGCGAGGTCGGCCTTTGCATGCACATAGATGTGACAGATGCCTTCGAGATGGGCCAGCACCGGCACACGCGCCTCTTCCCGCACGCGCGCGACGAGACTTTTGCCGCCGCGGGGAACAATCAGATCTATGGCGCCGTCGAGGCCTTCGAGCATCGCGCCGACAGCGGCGCGATCCGTTGTTGTGATCATCTGGATCGCCGTTTCCGGCAGCCGGGCTGCCCGCAACCCCTCCACCAGCGCGGCGTGAATTGCAGACGACGAACGTGCCGCGTCCGAGCCGCCGCGCAGGATCACCGCATTGCCGGATTTAAGGCAGAGCGCGCCTGCATCGGCCGTCACATTCGGCCGACTTTCATAGATGATTCCAATCACCCCGATGGGCGTCGCCACGCGCGCAATGTCGAGACTGTTGGGACGCGTCCAGCGCGCAAGTTCGCGGCCGACGGGATCGGCCAACTCCGCAATCGCCTCGAGACCGCTTGCCATCGCCTCGATGCGCGCTTCATCAAGTGCGAGCCGATCCAGCACTGCTGAGGACAGATTTTGTTTCTTTGCAGCCACGATGTCTTCGGCATTGGCCAGAAGAATATTTTCCGCATGTTTGCGGATGGCAGCAGCCATCGCATGCAACGCTTCGTCCTTGGCTCCGCGAGAAGCCTCGCGCAATTCAATTGCGGCTTCGCGCGCAGCACGCCCTGTTTTTTTGAGCGCGTTTTCCAGTTCGGCGTCATCCCCAAATTTCACCATGGCCGGCCCCGGAGCCGGCCACCCAGTAGCCGCGCGTCTGCGCGGCAAACGGCCCTTGATGCTGTCGCGTCCGCATCATTCAGCTCGCAGACGCTCGCTGACTGGGTGGCCGGGTCACGCCCGGCCATGGTGAGAGAGAGTTTGAGGTCGCTGCTCATTTTGAAGACGCCGTCAGTGCGAGATCGTCGCGATGGATCATCTCGTCGCGGCCGCGATAGCCGAGAATCGTCTCGATCTCGGCGCTGCGGCGTCCCGCGATGCGTTGCGCGTCCGCCGCATGATACGCCACCAGCCCGCGCGCGAGTTCGCGGCCCTCGCTATCACGCACCGCGACGGCATCGCCGCGTTCGAATGTGCCCTCGACCGCGCGCACACCAGCCGGCAACAGGCTCTTGCCATCCTCAAGCGCGCGCGCCGCTCCCGCGTCGATGACGAGTGCCCCTTCGATCTTCAGTCCGCCTGCAATCCAGCGCTTTCGCGCAGCGGCGGGTGTGCTGCCTGCGAGGAATCGTGTGTGAAGAGCGCCTGTCCGGATCGCAGCCAGCGGATTGGCATTCCTGCCTTTGGCGATCAGGACCTCTGCGCCTGCTGCGGTCGCAATTTTTGCCGCGAGCAGTTTCGACGTCATTCCACCGCGTCCAAGCCCGGAGTTCGACCCACCGGCCATCGCTTCGATTTCCGGCGTGATGTGCGCGACTTCGTCGATATGTCGCGCTCTCGAATCTTGCGTGGGATCGGCGGTGTAGAGGCCATCGACATCGGACAGAAGCACGAGGCAATCCGCCTCCATCATCGACGCCACGCGTGCCGCCAGCCGGTCATTGTCGCCAAACCGGATTTCGGCGGTGGCAACGGTGTCGTTCTCATTGATCACGGGCACGGCGCCAAGTGCCAGCAGGGTGCGCAAGGTGGCGCGCGCATTGAGATAACGGCGGCGCTCCTCGGTATCGCCCAAGGTCAGAAGAATCTGTGCGGCAACGAAGCCTTCCGCCGCGAGTCCATCGGCATAGGCCTCTGCGAGGCGCACCTGGCCCGCCGCGGCCGCCGCCTGGCTTTCCTCAAGCCTGAGCGCGCCGTCGCGCAATTTGAGCGCACGCCGACCGAGCGCAATTGCACCTGACGAGACCAGAATGATCTCTTTGCCTTCGCGCTTGAGCGAAGCAACATCGGCGCACAGCGATTTGAGCCAGTCGCGTCGCAGTCGGTCGAAATCAACCAGAAGCGCGGAGCCGATCTTGACGACGATCCGTCGCGCACGAGCGAGCGGATCGCTCACGGCGACCAGGCGCCGGCGGCTGCGTCGCCGCGGCGCTCCTTGTTGCGACGCTTGTTGATCTCGGAGGCCATGGCGCGCAGCACGTCGTTGACGCCTTCGCCGCTCACGCCGGAAATGAGAAACACTTTTGCGCCGGACGCCTTTTCGAGCGCAGCCTTTTTGCGTGCGAGTTCGGGCTTCGAGATCGCATCGATCTTGTTGAGCGCGACGATCTCGGGCTTGTCGGCGAGGCCGTGGCCATAGGCTTCGAGTTCGCCGCGAATGGTCTTGTAAGCGCGCGCGATGGTGCTCTGGGTGCCATCGACGAGATGCAGGATCGCGCCGCAGCGTTCGGCATGGCCGAGGAACCGGTCGCCCAACCCCGAACCCTCATGCGCGCCTTCGATCAATCCCGGCAGATCGGCCAGCACGAAATCGGTTTGATCGATGCGCACGACGCCCAGTTGCGGTGTGAGTGTGGTGAACGGATAATCGGCGATCTTCGGTTTCGCGGCGGAAACGCGCGCGAGGAACGTCGATTTGCCGGCATTGGGCAGGCCGATCAATCCGGCATCGGCGATCAGCTTGAGCTTCAGGATAATGGGTTTTTCTTCGGCCGGCTGACCGGGGTTCGCATGTCGCGGCGCCTGGTTGGTCGAGGTCTTGAAATGCGCATTGCCGAAGCCGCCATTACCGCCGCGCAGAAGCAGCACACGCTGGCCGGCCCGCGCCAGATCGCAAATCAGCGTCTCGCCGTCTTCCTCGTAAATCTGCGTGCCGACAGGAACGCGCATGATCGCGTCGTCGCCGTTGGCCCCGGACATTTCGCGGCCCATGCCGTGCTGGCCGTTTTTCGCCATCACATGCTGTTGATAGCGATAGTCGATCAGCGTGTTGAGATTTTCGACGGCTTCGGCCCAAAGATCGCCACCCTTGCCGCCATTGCCGCCGTTCGGGCCGCCATACTCGATGAACTTCTCACGGCGGAACGAAACGCAGCCGTTTCCGCCTGCACCCGATCCGGTATAGACCTTGGCGACATCGAGAAATTTCATCGAATGGCACTCCGCGCCGACATCACGCCGCTACCTTCTTCCGCCCGAAATTCTCGCGATCGAGCACCACGCGGTGACAATACACGGAGTGGCCTCGCGCGGCGCAATCGCGTTGTTCGGCCCCGTCGGGCTGAAACCCCAGCTTTTCCAGCACATGGCCGGAGGCCGGATTGTCGTGAAACCAGCCCGCGACGAGCTTCGTCGCCTTGAGTTCGCGGAATGCGAAGGAAATCACCTTGCGGGCCGCTTCCGACGCGTAACCCATGTTCCAGTGCGGCCTGCCGAGCCAATAGCCGATCTCGAATGCGCCATCGCGCAGGTGCAGTCCGATCGTGCCCATATAGGCGCCGTCCGATTTGCGCGTGATCGCAAACACATGGCTCTCGCCCGTGGCGCTTCCTTCCGCAATCCGGGCAATGAATTGGCGCGCATGCTCCTCGAGATAGGGATAGGGCGCCGTCGCGAGATTCTTCACCACGTCCCAATCGCCGATCATGGCCGTAATCGCGGGCACGTCGGCCTCTTCCGGCTTGCGTAAGAGCAGGCGCTCCGTTTCCAGTCCGCAGCATGACATGACAGTCCCCTCCCGCGAGGGAACAAAAAAGGGAAGATGGCGGACCACCTTCCCTCGCGCGATGAGCCGCCCATTTGGTGGCGGCTCGATTTCGAAACCGCCTATGTCAACCGGCGTCCTTGGCCGGCATGGAAATGACCGATACATACGTGCGGCGCTTAAAGCCTTCGCGGAATTCGACCTTGCCGGTCTCCGTGGCGAAGAGCGTGTGGTCCTTGCCCATGCCGACATTGGTGCCGGGGAAGAACTTCGTACCGCGCTGGCGCACGATCACATTGCCGGCTGCAATCGCTTCGCCGCCGAACTTCTTCACGCCAAGTCGCTGGCCCGCCGAATCGCGTCCGTTGCGCGAGGAGCCGCCGGCTTTCTTATGCGCCATGAGCGGCCTCCACTTCGTGATTAGCGGGCTCGTGCTTCTCGTGACCGTGGATCGCCGTGATCTTCAGCTTCGTGAAGGGCTGGCGATGGCCGCGCTTGCGATGGGTGTTCTTGCGGCGCTTCTTCTTGAAGGCCACGACCTTCTCGCCGCGGCCCTGCTCGACGATCTCGGCCATCACGGATGCACCTTCAACCAGGGGCAGGCCCGTCTTTGGCGAGCTGCCGCCCAGCATCAGGACCTCGCCCAGGGTGAGGGTGGCACCCACGTCGCCGTCGAGGCGCTCGACAGTGAGCACATCGTCCTTGGCGACCGTATATTGCTTGCCGCCGGTGCGGATGACCGCGAACATGGCCGAATTCCTTGCAAAAATCCCGGAAAACCGGGGAAAATGGGTATCCGGGCCGCCTCTGCCGCCTCGGGAGCGCGGCAATATACTTGCCGAACTCCCCGGGTCAAGCAGAGTCGCGGGATTACGGTCGAAATCACATTATAAGACCATATCAGTTTTCTTTATTACTATAGTGGTATATACTGCCAATATTGCATGGCCTCAAAGCTGTTCGACCGACCGTCGGAAAGCGTGAATTGAAAGTTCCCCTGTTATTTTCGCCTGTTAAACAGGGGAGATGCCGACGGGGATCAAGTTGAGCAACTGCCGCGAAAGGCGTGGCGAGAGAGGGGCGCCTGTTATTTCCCCTGTTTAACAGGGGAAGGTCGGACGAGGATCGAACGGTTCTCGTCGAATGTAATTTCGCAACCGCCTCTGCAACCGAAACGGACCCGACGCATTCAGTCTGCGGTTAAACGGGGGTGGCCGGCATGCGCGTTACTCATCTCAGACAGGTTGCGCTTCCGGCAGCTGGAGCATCTTTTTGCGACACAGCTCGCCTACGCAGCCGACGAGCCCCCAGAGCACGGGACTATCAGCGTCCTGTTCGAGAACGATGTCTTCTACAACACCGATCGCGACTACACGAACGGCGTGCAGTTCGCATACACTTCGGGACCCGACGACAATTTCGATACGGCTGTGCGTGTCGCGCGCCTGCTTAGTAGATGCCCGGGATCAGCCGCGCGGTGCGTACTTTGTAATCGGCATATTCGGGAAACGTGTCGCCCAAGATCTGCTCCTCGAAGCCCATGCGGTAGATTTGAAACGAAAACTGCAGCGCCAGCAACGCGAGCGCGACAGGCGACATATATTGCAGGAACACCCCGATGAGCGCGAGTTGCTCGCCCAGATAGAGCGGATGGCGCACGATCGAATAGGGTCCGCCGATCACGAGCTTGCGCGCTTCCGACATGATGCTGATCGAGCGTCCGAGCCAGAGCAGGCCGTAGATCGCGAAAGTCATGCCGCCCAGAATCAGCGCAGTCGACGCGACTTCCGTCGTCCAGCCCACCGGATGACGCGGCAACAACAGGATCGCAACGCCGAGATAGGTGCCAAGAAACGCAGCGGCCCGGGGAAAAATGCCCTGCGCTTTTGCGGAGGGGATCCGGCGCACCACGAGAAAGCCGATCAGCACGGCGGCGAACAGGAAAACGGAAAACTTGGAGAGAAGGTCTATGATCGGCAGGAATTGCTGTTCGTGTATCCATACCTTCGCCAACTCGTCGAGCAGTTGCGGCACCTGCTGCACGAGACAGATCGCGTACCACAGGATCAGCGGCGAGGCGGCCAGCAGGTCATAGACCTTAGAGCCGCTGAGCCATGCGGCAGAGGGCGAAGCTTTTTCGTCCGGCTGCGCTGTGAACGTGTTCATGCGGTTCGGTATACGTTGGGATCGTTTAAGATTTTCGAAAATTTCTCGGATTCTCCGCGCATTTTACGATTCCGTCTGTCTCGTTTCGGCACGAAAATTCCCCGCAGGATCGAACGGGAATGCGCTATACAGGCGAAATGTGGAAAACGACCGCTAACCATTTCATGCTCCGGCTCGCGTGCCTGGACGATATCGATACGCTTCGATCTCTCATGAATGCGTCGATACGCATTCTGTTGCGTGACGTTTTATCGCCGGAAGAAGTTGAGGCTTCGTTTTCGGTTATGGGTCTCGATACGCAATTGATCGAGGACGGCACCTACTACGTCGTGGAAAAGGACAGTCGCATTGCGGGATGCGGTGGTTGGAGCCGTCGCGCGACCCTGTTCGGCGGCGATCATTCTGCGGGCCGCGATACGGCATTGCTCGACCCCAGGAACGACGCCGCGCGCGTGCGCGCAATGTACACGCATCCGGATTTCGCGCGACAAGGCGTCGGCAAATTGATTTTGGGCGTGTGCGAAGAGAAGGCGGCCGCCGAAGGATTCTCGCGCACGGAACTCGGCGCAACTTTGTCCGGCCTGCCGCTCTACAAGGCCTTTGGTTATCTCGAAATCGAGAAGCTTCGCGTCGACACGCCTTCGGGTGTACGCGTGCCGATCATCCGGATGGGCAAGACGATCGCCTGATATGCTGCACTCCCACGCCTTCGAAATTGCGCCCGGCGTCCGCCTGTGGTCCGGGGCGCTCGATGCGAGCGAACAGGGCTTGTTGGTGAACGATGTGCTGCAACGCGCGCAAGATGCGCCATTCTATCGCCCGCAAATGCCGCGTTCGGGAAAGCCGTTTTCCGTCGAGGAAACGAATTTCGGTTCGATGGGGTGGTATTCCGATATCTCCGGCTATCGCTATGAAGCGCGGCATCCGCTGACGCAGCGGGCGTGGCCGCCGATTCCCGAAATTCTCCTGGAACTCTGGCGGAAAACAACCGGATATCGCGCCCCGCCCGAATGCTGCCTGGTCAATCTCTATCGCGCCGGGGCGCGCATGGGCTTGCACCAGGATCGCGACGAAGCGGCGCTCGAGGCGCCGGTCTTGTCGGTGTCGTTGGGCGACGACGCCCTGTTCCGCATCGGAGGCACGACGCGCAAAGCACCGACCAAAAGCATCAAACTTTGCTCGGGTGATGTGCTGGTGTTCGGAGGGCCGGCAAGGCTCGCCTTCCACGGGATCGACCGGCTCGTTTCCGGTAGTTCCCGGCACGTGCCCGGGGGTGGACGGATTAACCTGACGCTTCGCCGCGTCGCTGTACCCCGGGAGTAGTGAGACGGCACAAAAAAGACGCCCGACCAGGGGGCTGATCGGGCGTCACGTGCGCCGTTACGCGCTGGCACCGGGAGGGGATGACCGGTACCTCTGAAAGAACGCCGTCCAGCGTGCGAGCGGGGGGGCAGTGCCTGCTGGACAGTTGTTCGTTCTTCCAAGGACAAACCTATGCACCGGGGCCACAGTTTGCAACTATTTTTTTCGAGTCCCAAGATTACGATTTTTTATTGGTGACAGTTGCATTTAGTACACATTGTCTGGATCGAATCAGAGACCTTGGAGGCGCCTAAAAACAGGTTTTCTCCAGCTTTCTGCGAGGCCCGGCGCCGCCTCGACACGCCGCAGCCGGTTGGTTCCCATAGGGGGGCCGAAGATGGCCAAAAAAGCTTCCCGGACCGACGGGCCACCGCTCTCGAAAACACGGACAAGTGCTCCCCCGAGCGCTGGAGCATCGCCCTCCTGCGCCACCCGGAAATACCAGCCGCAACGGCCGGACAACGTCATGAGTTGGGGCGCATCGGGGCGGACGGTGTGAATCGCCAGCTTGAAGCAGGGCGCGCGGGGCTGGCTTATCTCGAGGATCGCATCGCCCCAGCGAAAACGGTCCCCGATGGCGACGGTCGTTTCGTCCGCGCCTTCGAGCGTCAAATTCTCGCCGAAGGTCGCGGGCTCGCAGGGAAGCGCCCTTTCACGTTCCCACCACGGCCAGTGGTCCGTCGGATAGGCATAGACCGCTTTGTCGATGCCGCCATGCACGGAAAGGTCGGCCTGGCCGTCGCCTGCGATGTTGGTCGCCGACACGAACACGGATTTTCGGTCGAGCGGACGTTTCGCGATTCCGGATAGAACCGCTTCCCCGTTCCACTGCCCAATGATTTGCGGTTGCGCGACATTGACGGAGAGCAGCCGCAGTTTCATCGCTACATTTTCCCAAGATCATGCGCGGTGCGGTCGATCGCGTCTTTCGCTTTGGCGACGATCTCTTCAACCTCCGCTTCCGTCACGATGAGCGGTGGCGAAAGCACCATCGTGTCGCGGATCGCCCGCATGACGAGCCCGTTCGTGAAGCAGTAGTTCCGGCACCGCGTGCCGATGTCCCCACTGTTCGCGAAGAATCTGCGCTCTGCCTTGTCGGGCACAAGCTCGATGGCTGCGAGGAGCCCGACGCAGCGCACTTCGCCGACAAGCGGATGCGCCTCGAAGGTTTCGCGCAGGCGGCGATCCAGATAGGGCCCGATCGTGTGCCTGGTGCGATGGGCAAGCCCCTTCTTCTCAATCACTTCGAGATTTTTGAGCGCAACCGCGCTCGCCACCGGATGTCCGGAATAGGTGTAGCCGTGCACGAGCTCTTCATTGGCGTTGAGGATCGTCTTGCTCATCCGCTCGCCCAGCGAAATCGCGGAGATCGGCTGATAACCGGAGGACAATCCCTTCGCCATGGTCATGATGTCGGGGGCAATGGCATAGGTCTGCGCGCCGAACCATTCGCCTGTGCGTCCAAATCCGGTGATCACTTCGTCCAGATGCAGAAGCACATCGTATTTGCGGCAGATGTGCTGTACTTCGGGCCAATAGGTGGCGGGCGGAAATATGAGCCCGCCCGCGCCCTGGATCGGTTCCGCCGAAAACGATGCGACGCGATCCGCGCCGATCTCGAGGATGGCTTCTTCGAGCTTGCGCGCAATCAGAAGGCCGAATTCTTCGGGATCGATATCGCCATAGCCCGCTGCCTTGGCGCCGAACCAGTAAGGTGCGGGCACTTTGGCGAAGCCGGGAAGCGGCAGATCCCATTGCGGGTGCATGGGCGTGAGGCCGGAAAGCGAAGCGGCCGCCATCGTCACGCCGTGATAGGCGTATTCGCGCGACAGGTGAATCTTCTTGTCCGGACGGCCCTTCAGATTCCAATAATAGCGGATCAGCTTCAGGGCCGTGTCGTTCGCTTCCGATCCCGAATTCGCGAACAGCACATGCTCATGACCATCGGGCAGAATCGTCGCGAGCTTGGCAGCCAGTTCGGCCGTCCAGGGGTTGGTCGTCTTGAAGAAGTGGTTGTAATAGGGGAGCGTTTTCAATGCTTCGTAGCCTGCCTCGGCAAGCTCGGCATTGCCGTACCCGACCTGTACGCACCAGAGGCCCGCCATGCCGTCGATCAATTTCGTGCCTTCGGAATCCCATAGATAGACGCCGTCGCTTTTGACGATGACGCGCACGCCCTCCTTGTTGAGCGCGGCGGTGTCGGTGAAGGGATGTACGTGATGGGCCGCGTCGATCGCGCGCCAATGGGACGTGAGATTGTGGGTATTGCTTTCATGCGCCATGGAAATCTCTGCTGCTGAATTGCGGAATGCGGCGCGTGCCGCGAAGGTCTCCGCACGACGTGCGGAAACCATTCGGTTACGGAGGATTGTAGCCGATCCGGGCGCAAAGAATGAGCAGCGCGAATTTCGAAGTCATGTCGCGATTGTAACCAGTTTAAAGGCCGCGCTCAATCAGGGATGCGGGTCAGGCGATCCGGTCTCGATATAATGCTGCAGGCGGTTCACTTGCTCGCCGAGAACGCCGTCGGCGGCCTTTGAAATGCCATCGAACCCGCCCTTCATATAGCCGCCCACCAGATAGGTGAGCGTTACGTCGGTGCCCTGGCCCGAGTCCTTCAAAGTCCAGGTCAGGACGCCGTCCACGGCGAAAGATTGAAATGGGCCGAGTGCGCCCCTGAGGCGCAGGGTTTCCCCGGGAGATACATAGACGACGGTCAGATGCTCGGCCGATCCGCCATTGGGTAATGCCTCGCACCAACAACCGCCCGCGTGCGCATCAAGCGTGAAGTTCGCCGCGTTGCCGGAGAAGCTGTGGCTGGAACTCCACCAGCGCGACGGCTGGATCAGCGCTGCGTAGACTCTGTCGCGAGAAGCCGCGATATGGGCGGTTTCGGCGAGCGCAAATCCTCCCGGCGCACTGTCTGTGACGGCCGCCTGTGCGGTGGGCACAAGTAACCCACCGAATGCCAGCATGCCAAACAAGCTCACGATACGCTTTCTCATCGTCCCCTCCACATTGATTTCGGAAATGGCGCTCTCGCGCTAATCCTTGAGATTGAGATCTGTGGCGATCGTGCCCTCAGCGGGAAACGTCGCCAAAAATCCGTCTTTGGTCCAGGTCAGGCTCGGCGTACCGAATGAGGTAATATCGCCTGTGATGCTGACGCCGCGCTTTTGCGGCTTCGCGAGTGCGACTTTGAGCTCGGCATCGAGCTTCGCCAGGTCTTTGGCAACGCCGAATACGAGATTGTTTTGCACGAGCTTGTCCAGTTCGTCGCTCTCAAACGCCTTGAGCAGATTCAGAACCAAATTCTGCGTGGCAATATCGTAATGCACATTGGCAATGCGGATCGTGCCCGATGGTGCATCGAACACCGGTGTGCCGCGCAGATAGCCGTCGCCGCAGGCGTCGAACCAGCCGAACGGATCCCATTCTTGCGCGACGCAGAAGCGAAGCGCCACGACGACATCCTGGCCTGAGGGCAGGATTTCCAATTTCTCGATGCGCACTTTGGCGCTTCCGATATGCAACGGTTTCGCGTCGAGGCGTTTGAGCGCCAGTGACGCGGCCTCGTCATAGGGAAGCAGCGCGGGCACGACGAACGAAAAACGGTTGGACGGCGCGGTCAGAGGCGCGGGCGCCGGCAGAGGCGGTGTCTTGAGCGGCTCTCCGGGCGGTTGATCGCTGACGACGACACGCGCCTGAACCTCGACGCCCAGCGAAACGGTGAAGGCGCCATTCTGCGTCGTGGGCTGCGCGACCAGAACGCGCTGTGGGTTGAGCACCAGCCATGCCTGCGGCGACTTTCCGACTTTGATCGGATGAAACGCTCTCGCCCAAAGCCGCTCCGCCTGCGGCTTGATCTTGATGCCGCTCGACACGCGCTTGTCGATCATCTTGAACAGCGGTTGCGTGATGTGCTGCTCGTTGTGGTTCCACAAATCGGTGACGGACATTTTGAGCGGACCAAGTTTCAGGTCCGCCTGCGAAAGATCGACACGGCCGGTGGTTGTGGTTTCAAGGCGCCAGTCAGGACCAAGCCGAAAGGCGGTCTGCGTCTGCACAGTGCCGGTTGCGACGCCGTGCGCTTTCGTTTTGACGAACAGCGCCTTGAGAGCCACGTCCGCCGTGGCGGTGACCGGCAGGGACAGCGAAAGTTTTCCCCCCTCTGCCGAACCCGTGATCGGCCCCGTCTTGGTCGCGACGAGATTGAGCCGGCATTTGGCAATCGCGCAATCGACTTCCTGATCGGAGATGCGCGCAATTTCGTCCTTCGTCTTGTCGTTCAGCTCCTGAACGATCATTGCCGCGGGAATGACAAGCGTGGTGGCAAGCGTCGATGTCGGTGTGGCGGGAGCGGGCGGCGGAGGCGTGCGGTTTGGGGCAGGGGCATGGAACCCGCAAGCCCCCAGAGTAAGCAGCAGAAACAGCGTTGCGCCGCGCGCGATCGGGAAAGCCTGCATGATGCCGGCCCTTTTAGAATGCTGCGCTTCGAATGAGAAGCGTGCATTGCGGATTTCGTGTCGCCGGCAAGACTCGCGGCAATTCTCCGCCGCCGACCGGTTGGAATTCAAGAACGCGCGCGCAGCGCTTCGCCGAACGCGGAGAATATCGCGCGCGAAACGGGGTTCTCCGCCCAACGCCACTCGGGATGCCATTGCACACCGAGCAGGAAGCCTTTTGCGCCCGGCATCGACACAGCCTCGATCGTTCCGTCCGGGGCCACAGCATCGGCATGAAGAGACGACGCGAGCCGATCAATTCCCTGGGAGTGAAGCGAGTTCACCTGAAACGTTCGATCGCCGACAATCTTCGACAAGAACCCGCCATCCTGAACAATCACGTCGTGAGCCGGAGCATACTGTTCGTCCAACGAAGCCTTCGCATTTTCGCGGTGGTCGTTGCGTCCGGCAATCTCATGGACATGCTGAAAAAGCGTGCCGCCCAAAGCCACGTTCAATTCCTGAAAGCCGCGACACACGCACAGCACCGGTGTGCCAGCATCTATCGCCGCCTCAAGAAGCGGTAACGCGGTTGAATCGCGATATTCGTCTTGAAGAACACCCTCGCGGGGCGGCAAGCCGCCATAACGTTTCGGAGACACGTTCGAAGGCGAGCCGGTGAAGAGGAGCCCGTCAAACGCGTCCAACAATTCTGTCGCGGGAATTGCCGGATCGAGAACCGGGATCAACAGGGGCAGCGCGTCTGCCCCGTCGCGCACCGCCGCAATATATTTCTCGCCGACCGCGTGAAACGGATGGCGACCCACCATGCGACGGTCGCAGGGAATGCCGACAATGGGCGTGCGTCGAGACATTGCCTATTTTTCGCCTGTCGCCGAAGCATCCGCGATCTTGAACAGCGTGGGATCGATAACCGTATCCTGTTTCAGGTCGCGAATGGAAACCGTCGTGGTCAGTCCCTGCGCGTCGATCACGGTCCATTGTCTGAGGGCGATGTCGGGTTCGGAAAAGACAAGCGTGATGTTGCCTGTCGCGCGGCTCGAATGGGAGCGTGCGCTGACCACCAGCTGGCCGTCTTGATGCGCGAGACCGATGATGGCCGGATTTTTCTTCAAATCGACTTCTCTGGAAAGGATCAGGCTGAGCGGTGTCGTCCAGATCGGGTAGCGATCGGTCGTGTTCAATTTCTTGTTGATGACGGCAACGCTCGAGCCGTCACTCACGATCAGGGTTGGATTCGGCGCTGCGTATTCGAACCGCATCCGTCCCGGCTTCTGGATATAGAACCTACCTTCGTCCACCTGACCCTCGGGTCCGATCTGGACGAAGCTTCCCTTCAAAGTCTGGGTCGTGTTGAGATAGGCGCTGATCCGGTCGAGGTCGGCCTGGTCCGCCGGCGTGAACCGCGGTTGCATTGTTTGCGCGAAATCCGCCGCCGACGCGGCGCTTGCCGCGAAGCAAAAGAGCAGGGCGAGAAACAAGCGACGCATGAGCCCTAAATGACCTTTGCCGGCAAGAAGGGCAAGTCAGGCCACGGCTTCGTGTTTGGCCGCATCGGCACGGTCGGCAGCAGCACGCGGACAAAGACCGTTCAGAATCAGCTTCAAGACGCCTTCGAGTTCCCGTTCGAGCTTCGGGAGCGTCAGCTTCGACCACAGCTGCGGATAGCGGAATTTCATCGTGGCGGACTGGATCATCTCGGCGATTTCTTCTTTGTCGCCGGGCGGAACGAACTCACCGCGCCGTTCGGATTCGTCGAGCAGTTCGACAAGGATTGTGCGCTCATGGGCCAGCATCCAGTTGGCGAATGACTGCCGCTCATGCGAAATGGTGCGCGCCATCTCGACAGCGCGGGGATCCTTCTCCAGCTTGTGATAGGTCCGGCGCAATTCTTCGAACAACAGATCGTGAAGCCGCTGGCGGCCATCCTTGTCCGGCGCCACCGCGATCTTGCGCATCACGACAAGATGCTTCTCATAATCCTCAGTGGCGATCGCCTCGGCGATGTCGAGCTTTCCCGGGAAGAAGCGGTAGAGGTTGCCGGGCGACATGCTGCAATCGGTGGCGACTTCCGCCATGGTGGTCTTGGCATAGCCAAAATGCGAAAAACGCTTCCCCGCGGCGCTGATGATCTGACAACGAACGGTATCCTTTTCAGACATGACGGGTCTCGCTTCCCTGGGTGACATTTTCTTTTCACACCGAAAGATAATGGAAATTTCTGAATAATCAACAAAGCGTTCAATCTTTTGCACTGCAACATGAGCCTGGACTGTGGATAAAACCTCTCTGGAAACAAGGCCTTACGAGCATGTCGGCGTTCTGGGGGGCGGGGCCTGGGGCACTGCCCTTGCTTTGGTGGCAGCCGAGGCAGGCCGCCGGGTGACCCTCTGGGCCCGCGAACCCGAGGTGGTCGAAGCGATCAATGCACGGCATGAAAACGAACGGTTCCTCTCGGGCGTCCGGCTACCGGAGACCCTCTCGGCGACCGGCGACCTTGCCGGGCTCCGAGACGCGAACGCAGTTCTCGTCGTCGTTCCGGCTCAGCATTTGCGGGATGCACTGGGAGCGCTCACGCGCCATATCCGGCCCAAGCTTCCGCTCGTTCTTTGCGCCAAAGGCATCGAACGCGGCAGCGGCAAACTGCTGACTGAAGTTATGGCTGAATGCGCGCCCGATGCGTCACCGGCGATTCTGTCGGGACCGTCTTTCGCGCGCGACGTCTCGCAGCGTCTGCCGACGGCAATCACGATCGCAGCGCGCAAACAAATCGCCTTGCGCCTCCAGGCGACGCTCGGACATCCGACATTCCGGCCCTATGCGAGCAACGATCTGACGGGCGTGGCGCTCGGCGGCGCGGCCAAGAATGTTTACGCGATCGGCTGCGGAATCGTTTCGGGATTGGGATTGGGAGAAAGCGCGCGTGCTGCGCTTCTCGCACGCAGCTTCGCCGAACTCTGCCGATTGGGTGCCGTGCTCGGCGCAAAATCCGAAACGCTTATGGGCCTGTCGGGCCTCGGCGATCTGGTACTCACCGCGACCAGCCCCGCCTCGCGCAATTTTTCATTCGGCTTGCATCTCGGACAGGGACGCACGCGCCATGAATTGACCGCTTCCGGCCAGCCATTGGCCGAAGGCGTCGAAACCGCGTCCGCGCTTGTCGCGCGCGCCAAGCGCCAGGACATCGAGCTTCCCGTTGCCGAGGCGATTGCCGATATATTGGAAGGCCGTCTTGCTCTCGAAGCGGCCATACCGCGCCTGATGGCGCGCCCGTTTAAATCGGAATAGGAGACATCATGCTGTTCGTCGTCACCGCCCTCGACAAGGAAAATTCTCTCGCGCTCAGGATGGCGACGCGAGAGGCCCATTTCGAATATGCGCGCACCACCAACGTCATCAAGATCGGCGGACCGTTCCTCGATGCGAAAGGTGACATGGCGGGCAGCCTCATCATCTTCGAAGCGGCCGATCTCGCGGCGGCGAAGGCTTGGCACGCCAACGATCCCTATGTGAAAGCAGGGCTCTTTGCGCATTCGGATTTGCGGCCCTGGAAAGTGACGTTCAATCCTATCGGCGCGAATTTCTGAGGAGTGGCTGCAATGGCATATTGGCTGTTCAAGAGCGAACCGGAGGCATGGTCCTGGGAGCAACAGAAGGCGAAAGGCGCCAAGGGCGAGCCGTGGAGCGGCGTGCGCAATTTCACGGCGGCAAACAATATGAAGGCGATGAAGAAGGGCGACCGTGGCTTCTTCTACCATTCCGGCGAGGAGCGCAGCATCGTCGGTATCGTCGAAGTGATCGGCGAATACCGGCCGGATGCGACGGATGAAAAAGGCCGCTTCGGGCTTGTCGATGTGAAGGCCGTTCGCGATGTGCCGAAGCACGTCACTCTCGCCGAGATCAAAGCCAATCCGAAATTCAAGGACATGGCGCTGGTCAAATTCTCGCGACTCTCCGTTCAGCCGGTCACGGATATGGAATGGAAACTCATCTCGGCGATGGGTGGAATAAAATAGTCCAAGACCTCAAGATTGCCGCTATGCACGCAGCAAGTTCAGGCCGGCATAGCGCGCAAAAACTGTGTCGCGTGTTATCAATATCATGTTTTCTGCCAGCGCCTGCGCGATCATCAGCCGATCGAAAGGGTCCCTGTGATGCTGCGGAAGCGCTGCCGCAGCAAGTGCGTGCGACATTTCAATGGGCATCAATTCCATATCGGATTCATGGAGACTCTTCGAAAGCGCATCAGCGCCTTTTTCAATAATGAGCGAATAAAGTGGCAGCTTGCCGTTGCCGGCTTTGATCGCCAACTCCCAAAGCCCGGCGAGGCTTACAAAGAGCCGGTTTTCCGGCGCGCTGATTGTTTCGAGCGCTTTTTCGTCGATTTGGCCGGGGTCTTCTTTTGCCCAGAGGAAAACGTGGGAGTCGAGGAGGAAACTGGCCATTGA
The DNA here is from genome assembly GCA_003139615.1 of Alphaproteobacteria bacterium. Lineage (GTDB taxonomy): Bacteria > Pseudomonadota > Alphaproteobacteria > Micropepsales > Micropepsaceae > Rhizomicrobium. The sequence continues at coordinate 2,364 of PLJH01000015.1, read as the reverse complement.
GATTCGAATCCCTTTCCATCCTCAGCGAGGCTGCGCTCGAAATCGTGTTCAATTTCGGCGTCCGCTTCCTTCCAATGCCGCCACCATGACGGTGAGCCAATATCCCGTCGCTCTTCCGGCGTCAGAAGATGGTTCCATTGCCCAAATTTGCGTTTCTCAGACTTTCCGGCCGTCGCAATGCCCGTGAGGCGTGCCATCGCCTTGCCGTTTTTGGCAATGATGACGTCGTTGCCCTTCGCGGCCTCGTCGACAAGGCGCGAGAGGCTGGTTTTTGCTTCATAGAGATTGATCTGCCTGGCCATGGGAGAGCCTATGGCAGGTTGGTCAAGTTGGTCAAGCTAGGTTGGTCAATCAAAAGATAAACGTCTCTGCAGTTAACTCTGCCGCTGATACAACACCGTGCCGTCGGCTTCCGTGACGGTGAACAGGCTCACGCAACGTGAATCCTTGAGATTCCGGCACATCAAATCGCCCGCGAGAACGTATTTCGTGACATCCGTGCCGGCGACGCATACGTAGCGGCCGCGAACGTTGGTCATGTGCGGCATGGGGGTCAAAAGCTTCCCGAAACTGGGGACGACGCCGAAGGTTTGCGCATTGGCAAGCTCAAGGCTGCAGAGCTCCAGACCGAGCTTCTTGAATTCCGCTTCGCGCGCCTTCTGCGATTCAGCCTGCTTCGGCTGGACAGCCGCAGTCTGCGTCGCAGGCTTGCCGCTGAAAGTGAAATAGGCCGCAACGGCAATGGCAATGACGAAGCCGCCGATGATCGTGGCCAGCGCCGCATACCACTCGATTTGCAGGCGGCGCGTATTCGGATCTTGTTCGCTCATCGACATCGCTTTGACTTCCGCGTCGCCGCGGCCCCCAACCAGATTTATTTCATCGTCGGAATGACGAAACTCGCATTTTCGCGCACGCCGCCTTTGGGCCAGCGCGCAGTGACCGTTTTGACGCGCGTATAGAAGCGCACGCCTTCCGGACCGTGTTGATTGACGTCGCCGAAGGCTGAACGTTTCCAACCGCCGAAGGTGTGATAGGCGAGCGGAACGGGAATCGGAACGTTGATGCCCACCATGCCCACTTTCACCTTGCTCGCAAATTCGCGGGCAGCGTCGCCGTCGCGAGTGAAGATCGCGACGCCGTTGCCGTATTGATGTTTCGAAGGAAGCGAGATCGCCTCGTCGAAATCCTTGGCGCGCGCGATCTGCAGCACGGGCCCGAAGATCTCGTCCTGATAGGTCTTCATGTTCGATGTGACGCGGTCGAACAGCGAGCCGCCCAGATAGAAGCCGTTTTCGTAACCCTGCATCTTGAAGCCGCGCCCATCGACAACGAGCTCCGCGCCTTCCTTCACGCCCAGGTCGATATAATCGAGCACTTTCCGGCGATGCGCATCCGTCACCATCGGGCCGTAGTCCGCGTCAGGATCGGTGGGCAGCGAGACACGCAGACTTTCGACGCGCGGTTTCAGCTTTGCGACAAGCGCGTCGCCGATTTTCTCGGTGACGGGAACGGCGACCGAGATCGCCATGCAGCGCTCGCCGGCCGAGCCATAGCCTGCGCCGATCAACTCGTTCACGACCTGGTCGAGATCGGCGTCCGGCATGATGATCGCGTGGTTCTTGGCGCCGCCCATCGCCTGCACGCGCTTTCCATGCGCTGTGCCGTGCGAATAGACATAATGGGCGATCGCGGAGGAGCCGACGAAGCTCACCGCCTGGATGTCAGGGTCCTCGAGGATTGCGTCGACCGCTTCCTTGTCGCCGTTGACGACATTGAGGACACCGGCCGGCGCGCCCGCTTCCATGAACAACTCGGCGAGGCGCAACGGAACGCTCGGATCCTTCTCCGACGGTTTGCAGATGAAAGTGTTGCCGCAGGCGATCGCCACCCCGAACATCCACATCGGGATCATCGCGGGAAAATTAAACGGCGTGATGCCGGCGACGACGCCCAAAGGCTGGCGCATCGAATAGATATCGATGCCGGGACCGGCGCCTTCCGTATATTCGCCCTTCGAGAGATGCGGGATGCCGCAGGCGAACTCGATCACTTCGATGCCGCGCTGGATGTCGCCTTTTGAGTCCGCAATCACTTTGCCGTGCTCGGAGGAGAGCATATGCGCGAGCTCGTCCAGGTTCTTCTCGACGAGCGATTTGAAATTGAACATCACGCGCGCGCGGCGCTGCGGGTTGACGGCGGACCACTCGGGAAACGCCTTCGCAGCGGCCTCGACCGCCGCGCGCATTTCGGCGCGACTGGCAAGCGGTACCTTTGCCTGAACTTCGCCGGTCGCCGGATTGAAGATGTCGCCGAAGCGGCCCGAGCTTCCTTTGACCGCTTTGCCGGCGATGAAATGCGTGA
>PLJH01000008.1 GCA_003139615.1 Alphaproteobacteria bacterium | reverse complement strand
CTCATTCCAAAACCGCTCTAAAGTATTTTCCGACGATCAAAGTTATTGCCCCCGGCGTCACGTAGCTAGCTGGACCAATCCGATTTGAGATTGTTAGTTCTGCGAACGTAGCTGAGGCTATATCCCCGCCACAGCCTTCCCCAACCGCTCCAACCCCACTTCCAACCTCCCAGGGTCCTGCGCGAAACATATCCGGATGAACGAATCCGTGCGCGTATCTTCCGGCGGCGCGAACGCCGAACCGGGCGCCACACCCACCCGCGCATTGCGCACGAGGTCGGACGCAAACCCCAAACTGTCCTTCATTCCTTCGACATGCAGGAAGCCGTAGAACGCGCCTTCGGGTTCGATCCAGCGGATGCGGTTTTGGCTCCCGAGGAATTTGCGCACCACGTCGCGGCCGTTGCGGCAGCGCTCCAGCATCTCGACGCGGAATGCATCGCCTTGCGGTGACAATGCCGCGAGCGCGCCCCATTGCGCGAAGGTTGTCGCGCCTGTGTTGTTGGCAGCCGACATCATCCACATCGGCGTTTCGAGACGCGCGGGGTGCACAAGCCAGCCTATGCGCCAGCCGGTCATCGCCCAGGGTTTCGAAAACGAGTTGATCACGAACACCGCATCGTCGGGCTCTGCGATCTGCAGGAAAGACGGCGCATGCGCGCTGCCGTCGAAGGTGAGCGTGCCGTAGACTTCGTCGCTGATGATCGCGATGCCGCGTTTGCGCGCGAAGTCGAGCACCGCGCGCTGTTCGTCCCGCGACATGATCCAGCCCGTTGGATTGCCGGGCGAGGCGATGAAGATCGCTTTCGTGCGCGCGTCGCAAGCGGCGAACAGTTTTTCGAGATCGAGATTCCAGCGCGGCGCGGAGGCGTTCCAGTCGTCGTCCAGCCGCGCGAAGCGCACGTCGGCGCCGCAGATGTTCGCGGCCTGAAAAATGTTCGGCCACACGGGCGACACCGCGACGATATTGTCCCCGGACTCCACCACCGACTGGAGCGCAAGGATCACCGCCAGCATGGCCGCGCCCGGAACGGTGATCCGCTCCAACGCAATGTCGGCGCCGACCGTCCGCCGGTGGAAGTCCCGGATCGCTTCCCGCAAGGGCGCAATGCCGCGCGCATTGGTATAGAAGGTGCGGCCCTCATCGAGCGCCTGCTTGGCGGCATCCCGGATGAAGGCGGGGGTGACGAGGTCCGTCTCGCCGAACCACAGCGCGATCACGTCCGGCTCGCCCAACGCCAGGGCCGCCACCGCGGCGATGCCGTTGGGCTTGAGGTCCAGGATTGCGGGGCGGATCGGGCCGGAACCGGGGGTGAAAGCGCGCATGGGCCGTTTCGAGCCTACCGCCTTGCATCCGTCAACCCATGTTCCTATAACCCCGGCCATTCCGCACGCGAGGGTGGGTTCTGAGGCGAGTTGCCTCTTCCCCGTCCGGTGCCCCGAAAGGGGTGATCTCCTCGTGTCAGGCTAACCGGAAAAGGAGAGTTTTCCACATGGCATTGCCAGACTTCACCATGCGTCAGCTGCTCGAAGCCGGCGCGCATTTCGGTCACCGCCAGCAACGCTGGAACCCGAAAATGGCGCCGTTCATCTATGGCTCGCGCAACGACATCCACATCATCGACCTGACCCAGACCGTGCCGCTGCTGCATGCGGCTCTCGTCGCCCTGCGCGACGTGGCGGCCGGCGGCGGCCGCATTCTGTTCGTCGGCACCAAGCGCCAGGCGTCGGAGCCGGTTGCGGCCGCGGCCAAGCGCTGCGCGCAATATTATGTGAACCATCGCTGGCTCGGCGGCACGCTGACCAACTGGCAGACGATTTCGGCCTCGATTCGCCGCCTGCGCAACATCGAAGAGACTCTTGGCTCCGCGCAAGGCTCGGGCCTCACCAAGAAAGAATTGCTGCAGCTTCTGCGCGAACGCGACAAGCTCGAGCGTTCGCTGGGCGGCATCAAGGAGATGGGCGGCCTTCCGAACATGCTGTTCGTGATCGACACGAACAAGGAAGAGATCGCCGTTGCCGAAGCGCGCAAGCTGGGCATCCCCGTGGTTGCGATCCTCGACTCCAATTCCAATCCCGACGGCATCGCCTATCCGATTCCGGGCAATGACGACGCGGCCCGCGCGCTCGCCTTCTATTGCGATATCGTGGCGCGCGCGATCATCGATGGTCTGTCGCAGAGCCAGGTGGAGTCGGGCGTCGATGCAGGGGAGGCCGAAGCACCGCTGCCGGATCTCTCGCAAGTTGCCCCGGCCGAAACCGTGGAAGCAGCCCCCGCGGCCTGATCGCCCCAGAATATTGCCTAAGAATACGGAGTTCCAAATGTCGAACGTCACCGCGACGATGGTGAAGGACCTGCGCGACAAAACCGGCGCGGGAATGATGGATTGCAAGTCTGCGCTCGCCGAAACCGATGGCGACGTGGAAGCCGCGATCGATTGGCTGCGCAAGAAGGGTCTGTCCAAGGCCGCCAAGAAGTCGAGCCGGGTTGCGGCGGAAGGCCTGATCGGCGTGGCCGTGAACGGCGATGCCGGTGCGCTGGTCGAGGTCAATGCCGAGACCGATTTCGTCGCGCGCAACGACACGTTCAAGGAGTTCGTCAAGCGGGCTGCCGACTTGGCGCTCCTGGCCGGCGGCGATGTCGACAAGCTGCTCGCGCATCCCCATACGCCGGGCGGCGCGAGTGTGAAGGATACGGCCACCGAGCTTGTCGCCAAGATCGGCGAGAACATCAGCGTGCGCCGCACGATCGCGCTGTCGGTGAACCCGGGCGTGGTCGCGACCTATGTCCACAACGCGTCTTCGCCGGAACTCGGCAAGATCGGCGTGCTGGTCGCGCTCAAATCGACGGCCGACAAGACGAAGCTCGCGGCGCTGGGCAAGCAGCTCGCCATGCATATCGCGGCCGCAGCGCCTCTCGCGCTGACGGCCGAGCATTTGTCGCCCGAAGTGATCGCGCGCGAGCGCGCTATTCACGCCGATCTTGCCCGCCAGTCCGGCAAGCCCGAAAACGTCGTCGAGAAGATGATCGAAGGCCGGATGCGCAAGTTCTATGAAGAGGCGGTCCTGCTTTCCCAGACATTCGTCATTGACGGGGAAACGCAAATCTCCAAGGTCCTTGAAAAAGCATCGAAGGATTTGGGCGCACCGGTTACCATCGAAGCGTTCGTGCGCTTCGCGGTGGGCGAGGGCATCGAAAAGGTCGACGGCGACTTCGCAGACGAAGTCAGCAAGATGGCGGGTCACTGAACCCGCGGGGGACGAAAATGGGCGCAGCGCCGAAATTCCGCCGGATACTCTTAAAGGTGTCCGGCGAGGCGTTGATCGGCGCCCAGAACTTCGGCATCGACATCGAAACCGTCGAGCGCATTGCGGCCGATATCAAGGAAGCGAGTGACGTTGGCGCCCAGGTGTGCCTGGTCATCGGTGGGGGCAACATCTTCCGCGGGCTGGCCGGAGCGGCCAAAGGCATCGACCGGGCCACGGCCGATTATATGGGCATGCTGGCGACCGTCATGAACGCGCTCGCGATGCAGGCCGCTCTCGAACGGGCCGGCCTGCCGACGCGGGTCCAGTCCGCCATCCCCATGATGACGGTCTGCGAGCCCTATGTCCGGCGCCGTGCCATCCGACATATGGAGAAGGGACGGGTTGTCATTTTCGCGGCCGGTACGGGCAATCCATTCTTCACCACCGACACCGCGGCGGCCCTGCGCGCCGCCGAAATGAGCTGTGACGCCATGCTCAAGGGCACCCAAGTTGACGGCGTCTACAGCGCCGACCCGAAAAAAGTCGCCGACGCTGTACGTTACGATTCCTTGAGCTATCACGAGGTCTTATCGCGAGACCTTCAAGTGATGGATGCATCGGCCGTGAGCCTGTCACGCGAAAACCGCATTCCCATCGTGGTGTTCTCCATCCACGATCGCGGCGCGCTGGCCGCGGTGCTGCGTGGCGAAGGCCGCTGCACGATTATCAGCGAACAGGGCTAAAGTCCGCGACTTCTGGGAGGACGATTCAATGGCGACGCCGGGATACGACAAAGAGGACACGAACCGCCGCATGAACGGCGCGGTCGGGACCCTGAAGCAGGAATTTGCCGGTCTTCGTACCGGGCGCGCCAACCCGTCCTTGCTCGACCCCGTCATGGTCGAGGCCTATGGCAGCCCCATGCCGATCACCCAGGTGGGCACCGTCAGTGCGCCGGAGCCCCGGCTGATCACGGTCCAGGTGTGGGACAAGGGCCTCGCCAAGGCCGTCGACAAAGCTGTCCGGGATGCGGGTCTCGGGCTCAACCCACAGCTGGACGGCCAGCTCCTGCGCATCCCGCTCCCGGAGCTGAACGAGGAGCGCCGCAAGGAACTCGTGAAACTGGCCCACAAATACAGCGAACAGGCCCGTATTGCAGTGCGCAATGTTCGTCGCGACGGGATGGAAATCCTGAAAAAGCTCGAAAAAGACCACAAGATCAGCCAGGACGAACAGCATAAGCTCGGCGAAGATTTGCAGAAGCTCACGGATGCGCATATCCGTGACATCGATCAGGCCATGCACTCCAAAGAACAGGAGATCATGCAGGTTTGATCATGTGTGAGGTCTGACGCGATGGCCCCGACGAGCGTTCCGCCGGCGAAGGAAGCCTTGCCGCGCCATGTCGCCATCATCATGGACGGCAACGGACGTTGGGCGCGCAAGCGTCACCTTCCGCGCGCCGCGGGACATGTCGCCGGCGTAGCGGCCGTTCGGGCCGTCGTTCGCGCTGCTGTCGATATCGGGCTCGAAAATCTGACGCTGTATGCGTTTTCGTCCGAGAACTGGAAAAGGCCGCATCCGGAAGTGTCCCATCTGATGGGGTTGTTCCGCGCCTATTTTCGCGAAGACGTCACCGAATTGGCCGAGCGCAACGTGCATATGCGCATTATCGGCAACCGCTCGCGGGCCGCCGACGACATTCTCGCCATGATCGAAGACGGCGAAAGGCGAACGTCGGTGAACACGGGCCTCAATCTGACGTTCGCGTTCGACTATGGCGCACAGGAAGAAATCGCGGCGGCGGCGCGCGAGATGGCGCGGGAAGCGGCGCGCGGCGAACTCGATCCCGAAATCGTCACACCCCAATATTTCGCCACGCGTTTGCTGACGCATGGCATTCCCGATCCCGATCTTGTCATTCGCACCAGCGGCGAACGCAGGCTCAGCAATTTCCTGCTCTGGCAATCGGCCTATGCGGAATTCGCTTTTGTCGACACGCTGTGGCCGGATTTTTCGCGCGCCGAGTTCTTCGAAGTGCTCCAAGCCTATGCCTTGAGGGAGCGGCGCTTCGGCACGGTTGCGCCCGAAGCGGTCGCGTGAGCGCCGCGCCCGAAATCGAAGGCTGCGCCGGTTTTCCGGCAACGAAACAATTCGATCTGCGCGCTGCGAAGATGGAATGGCCTGCGCGAGCCCTGTTCGCGGTGCTGCTCGGCGGTGCTGCGCTGGCAAGCACATACGCAGGCGCGCCCTATCTTGCCGGCGTCGTTGCGCTGGTGACGCTCGCGGCGGCGCGGGAATGGCACCGCATGGTTTGCCCGAAGCTCTATTTTTGGGAATCGCTTTGCACCGGCTGCGCCATTGCCGGCGGTCTCGTGGCGATCGTTGTCGCGCCGCACGCGCTCTGGCCCTTCGGCATTCTCGTATTAGGAAGTGCGGCTGCGGCAATCGCCGCATATCTGCGGGGTTCGTCGCCTTTCCTGAATGGCGTGGGGGCGATTTACATCGGCGTCGGAGCGCTTTCGGTTGTCGCGTTGCGCGATCATTCCGCGCGGGGCGCGCTGATCGTGGTTGCGCTTTACATTGTGATCTGGGCCGCCGACACGGGCGCGCTGATCACGGGCCGCGTTATTGGCGGTCCGAAGCTCGTGCCGGTCCTTTCGCCAAACAAGACCTGGGCCGGCTTCATTGGCGGGATAGTCCTGCCCGCGGCAGGATTGGCAATCTACGTGACGTTGCTGCATGGCAGCGGCTGGAAGGCGGCCATTCTCGGATCGGTGCTCGCCCTGGCCGCGCATGGCGGCGACCTTTTCGAGTCCTGGATCAAACGCCGCGTCGGACGCAAGAACAGCGGCAGCCTCATTCCCGGTCATGGGGGCGTGCTGGATCGCATCGACTCCACGTTGTTCGTCGCGCCGTTGGCGGCCGTGCTGGTGCTCGCACTCGGCCTCGATCCGCTTTTTGGAGGTCATCTATGACGGCGCAGGCGCGAAGCGCGGTTCAACTGGGCAATGTCGCCAATGCGGTATCGCGCAGCCTGACGATTCTGGGCAGCACGGGTTCCATCGGCGACAGCACGCTCAGCGTTGTTGCCCATGCGCGCGCCAATCATGGCCCGCACGCGTTTCCGATTGAAGTGCTCACCGCACAATCGAACGTCGACAAGCTTGCGGCCCAGGCGCGCGAGTTCCGTCCGCGCCTGGCCGTGATCGGCGATCCTGCACTCTATGATCGACTCAAGGACGCGTTGGCCGGAACCGGCATCGAAGTGGCTGCCGGGCGGGATGCCATCCGCGATGCCGCGGCGCGGCCGTCAGACGTCGTGATGGTCGCGATCATCGGCGCAGCCAGTCTTGTCCCGACGCTTGCCGCGGTGAAACGCGGCGCGACGATCGCACTGGCAAACAAGGAGTGCGTCGTCGCTGCGGGCGATGTATTCCGCGAGGCGCTCGCGGCATCGCGCGCGATCGTGATTCCGGTCGACTCCGAACACAACGCGGCCTTCCAGCTTCTCGACTTCAATCAGGCGCATGCGTTTGAGCGCGTGACGTTGACCGCGTCCGGCGGGCCGTTCCGCGAATGGACCCGCGAGCGCATGGAAGCTGTCACGCCCGAGCAGGCCGTCGCGCATCCGAATTGGTCGATGGGCGCAAAAATATCTGTCGACAGTGCGACCTTGATGAACAAGGGGCTCGAGGTAATCGAGGCGCATTACCTGTTCGGCCTTCCGCCGGAGCAGTTGGGCGTCATCGTGCACCCGCAATCGATCGTGCATTGCCTCGTTGCCTATGCCGACGGCTCGACTCTGGCCCATCTCTCGGCGCCCGATATGCGCACGCCTATCGCCTATGCGTTGTCGTGGCCGCATCGCGTGACGTCGCCGTCGCTCAGGCTCGATCTCGCGCGGATCGGGCAATTGACCTTCCAGGAAGCCGATTTCGAGCGGTTTCCGTGCCTCGGTCTGGCACAGGACTGCTTGCGCATTGGAGGGCTCGCCCCTACCATTCTCAACGCCGCGAACGAGATCGCCGTCCAGGCTTTCTTGAGCCGCCGGATCGGTTTTCTCGATATCGCGCGCGTGATCGCGGATACTCTGGCCGCAAATGACGGCTCGAACGGCGGCGGTGGATTAGACGAAGTCCTCGCCGTCGATCAGCGGGCGCGAAATGTTGCCGGCGACTTCTGCCGCGCAATGGCGGCGTGATGGACGGCTCTAACGAACAGATGGTGTGGGCGTAAGATGATCCAATCATTGTTCCACGGCGGAAGCGGCTTTCTCGAATCCGTGCTCGCGTTTCTTCTTCTGATCACGCCTGTCGTATTTTTTCATGAGCTTGGGCATTTCTCCATCGCGCGGCTGTTTGGCGTGAAAGTGGAGACATTTTCGATCGGCTTTGGACCCGCAATTGCGAGCTGGGTCGACCGCAAGGGCACTCTGTGGAAACTTTCGTGGTTTCCGCTCGGCGGCTATGTGAAATTTCTGGGCGATCTCGATGCGGCCAGCACGCCGGATCGCGAAAAGATCGACAATATGTCGGCCGAGGAACGCGCCGGCGCCTTTCCCTATAAGCCCCTTTATCAGCGTGCGCTGATCGTCGCAGCGGGGCCGGTCGCGAATTTTATTCTGGCGATCGCGATCTTCACGGGGTTCCTGCTGATATTCGGCGGCATGCTGGAGCGGCCCGTTATCAATCAGGTCGTACACGGCAGCGTCGCCGAGGCGTCCGGCTTCAAGGTTGGCGATCTCATCACCCAGGTCGATGGCCGCGATGTCGACAGTTTCGATGACGTGGCGGCAATGATCCAGATGCGCCCAAAGGTTCCGATGAACTTCGTAGTTCAACGGCGCAGCGCGACAATTGTGATCCATGCGACGCCAAAACTTGTCGTCTTCAAGGATCGTCTGGGCGAAATGGAAACCATTGGGCAGCTGGGCTTTGTCGTCGTGGCGGGGAAACCGGTGACCTATGGCCCCATTGGAGCCCTTAAAGAAGCTTGCCATCAGACCTGGTCCATCCTGCGCACGACATGGGACTTCCGAATGCAGCTGATGTCCGGGACACCGGGCGCCGTGTCGCAGCTTCACGGACCGTTGGGAATCGCGACCATCGCCGGAAAAGTGGCCTCGATCAGCTTTCTGTCCTTAATCAAACTTGCAGCTCTCATTTCCGTAAGCATTGGGCTGGTAAACCTTTTTCCCATTCCGATGCTCGACGGGGGCCACCTTCTGTACTATGGATGCGAAGCGGTGTTGGGTCGGCCGCTCGGTGCACGGGCCCAGGAACTTGGATTTCGGCTGGGGCTGGCGGTCATACTGGGGTTAATGGTACTGGCAACCTGGAATGACCTTGTCCGGTTGAATTTATTCTGAAACCACGCTGCGGCAGTGACGCCTTGCGCGATTGCTGGCAGCCTTAGAGACGGCTGGATGAGCTTGATCGGCCTCCTTTTCGCCCGGCGTAAGCACGCGGCACTCGCAACTGCGATGATGGCGGCGGGGTTCATCCCGATTCCGGCGCTCGCGCAGACGGCGAATCCTGCGCCCACGACTCCGGCGGCGCAGCCTGCTGGTCCGGCCGTCAAACAGATCTCCGTACAGGGAACACAACGCATCGAACCGGCAACGGTTCTCTCCTACCTCTCCATTCACGAAGGCGATCCGTATGACGAGCAGGTGGTCGACCGCTCGTTGAAGGCCTTGTTCGCCACCGGGCTGTTCGCCGACGTGAAGATCAATTGGGACGGCGCCAAGCTGACCATCAACGTCGTCGAGAACCCGATCATCAATCAGATCGTGTTCGAGGGCGAAGACAAGGTTTCCGAAAAGGATCTGACCAAGGAAGTGCAGCTGAAGCCGCGCACGGTCTTCACCCGCGCCAAGGTTCAATCCGACGTTCAGCGCATCATCGAGCTCTATCGCCGCAACGGCAAATTCGCCGCCACCGTCGATCCCCAGATCATTCAGCGGCCGCAGAATCGCGTCGACCTGATCTTCTCGATCAACGAAGGGCCGACAACGGGCGTCGCGCGCATTTCGTTCATCGGCAACAAGCATTACAACGACGATACGTTGCGCGACCAGATCGCCACCGAGACAAGCGCGTGGTGGAAGTTCCTGTCGTCGAACGACAACTACGATCCCGATCGCCTGACCTTCGACCGCGAACAGATTCGTCGCTTTTATCTCGAGCGCGGCTACGCCGATTTCCGTGTGGTGTCGGCGGTCGCGGAACTCTCGCCGGACCGGGAGAGCTTCTACATCACCTTCACGGTCGACGAAGGGCAGATTTACAAATTCGGCAAGGTCGAAATCCAGTCGAAGATCAAAGAACTCGATCCCAAGGCGTTGCGGCCGCTCGTGCCCATCGTCGACGGCACGACATATAACGCAGAACTGGTCGACAAATCGATCGATGCGTTGACAAACGCCGCGGGCACCAAGGGTTACGCGTTCGCGGAAGTTCACCCCCGCATTCGCCGCGATCACGACTCGCGCACGGTCGATGTCGTATTCGACGTCCAGCAGGGTTCGCGTGTCTATGTCGAGAAGATCAACATAGTCGGAAACTCGCGCACGCTGGACAAGGTGATACGCCGCGAATTTCGGCTCGTCGAAGGCGACGCCTTCAATCGCGTGCTCGTCGACCGCTCGCGGACGCGTATCAAGGGGCTCGGCTATTTCAAGGACGTCGACATCAAGCCGACGCCGGGATCCCAACCGGATCGCACCATCCTGAATGTTGCCGTGACGGAACAATCGACAGGCGAGCTTTCGCTCGGCGCGGGATATTCTTCGACAAGCTCGTTCGTGGGCCAGTTCAGCTACACGGAACGCAATCTTTTCGGCGAAGGCCAGTATCTGCGCGCCAGCATCTCGGCTTCGCAGATCCAGAAACAGGCGCAGCTCAGCTTTACCGAACCCTATTTCATGGATCGGCCGCTTTCCGCAGGGTTCGACATCTACAAGACCGTCACCTATTTTCAGCAGGCGAGCTACGAGGGCGACCAGACGGCGGCCGGAATCCGCTTTGGCTTCCCGACATCGGAATACGGCTCGGTAGGCCTTCGCTACACGTTCAGCGTCAACGACATCACCCCGTTTGCCGGCGCGCCGACCGTCATTCTGGAGGCCGAAGGAACGGCCACGACCTCGAGCATCGGGTACAGCTATTCCTACAACACGCTCGACGATCCAATTAAGCCGCGCCGTGGCTTGCTGTTCCAGTTCAATCAGGACTTTGCCGGCTTTGGCGGAAACGTGAAATACATCCGCACGGAAGGCGCCATGGCGTGGCATCACCCCGTCTTCTGGGACGAGATGGTCGCAACGCTCCAGTTGAACAGCGGTTACATCCAGGGCTATGGCGGCAGGGATGTTCTGCTCGAGGACCGCTTCTTCAAGGGCGGCGACAGCTTCCCCGGATTTGCGCTCGCCGGCATCGGGCCGCGCGAAATCAGCGCGACGGCCGGCGAGAATGCGGTCGGCGGCGACGCCTATGCGATCGGATCGGCGCAGTTGCGCTTGCCGGATTTCCTGCCTTCCGATTACGGCGTGGGATTGTCCCTCTTCACGGATGTGGGCACCCTTGGACACCTGGATACCGGGACGCAGGGATCGGATTGCGCCATTCCGGGCGATACCTGCATCAAGGACAACATGGGCATGCGTGCCACGGGCGGATTAGGCATATCCTGGAAATCGCCGTTCGGACCGATTGCGATCTCACTCTCCATGCCGTACGTGAAGCAAAGCTACGATAAACCTCAGATCATTTACTTCAGCGCAGGAACGGGACTCTAAATCGATGAGCAAAATGACAATCATTGCCCGGCGGGCCAAGGTCGTTGCCGGATTCGTTTTGACGGCGGCATTTGTGACGATTGGGGCCCCGGCCGCGATCGCACAGGGACAGCCTCATCCGGCCGCGCCGAGCGGCGTTGCCGTACCCAAGATCCTCGTGATCGACAGGCAAGGCGTGATGCGCGGCTCAAAGGTCGGGCAGGATTTAAATCGCCAGGCCCAAAATGCAATCCTCGGGATGAATGACCAATTGAAGGGTGAGGCCCAGGGCCTGCAAAAGGAAAAGGCGGCTCTGGAACAGCAGATCGCCATTTTGGCGCCCGATGTGAAAGCCCAGAAGATCAAGGCGTTCGAAGCGAAAGCCGGAGCCTTCCAGCAGAAAGCCATCGCGCGTCGCGTGCAGATTCAATACGGCGTCATCCTGGCGCATCAGCAGATCGACAAGGCGCTCGGCCCCATCATCCAGGGGATCATGACGGAGCGCGGCGCCAATCTGCTGCTCGACCGTGCTGTCATCATCTATGGCACGGACGGTTCGCTCGACATCACGAGAACTGCAATTCAGCGCCTCGACCAGAAGCTTCCGGCCGTCACGCTGCAGCAGGTAACACCGCCGCCGCAGATTGCGCAGCAATTGATGCAACAAATGCAGCAGGGCGGCTAACAGAGCTCGCGACGGGCGTCTCCGAACGGGGACGCCCCCGCCTGCCTTCGAAGTCCATGGCCGATCCCCGTTTCTACGACAATTGCGGCCCATTCTCGCTCGGGGACATTTGCGCGCACACGGGTGCAAAAGCGCCCGACGGCGCGGACATGGCCGCAAGAATCTTCGATATCGCATCGTTGGATGGCGGCGGTTCCGGACAGCTTGCGTATTGCGCAGGCAAAGCCGCCATCGGTGCGCTCACGAAGACAAGCGCAGGCTTCTGCTTCGTCGGCCAGGACCTTTCCATTTCGGATCCGCCATCAGGCACGATCATGCTCGCCTGCGCGTCGCCTGCCCATGCGTTCGCCGCGGCTGCGATGCTCCTTTATCCCGAGAGCGGTTTATCCGTTCGGGAACAGAAAACCGCGATCGACCCGAGCGCGAAGATCGGCGACGACGTGCGGCTTGGCCCCGGCGTCGTCGTGGGCCCGGATGCCGAAATCGGAGAGCGCACACGTGTGGGCGCGAACGCGGTCATCGGCCGCGGTGTCATGATCGGACGCGACTGCGAAATCGGAAGCAACGTGACGATCTCGCATGCCTTTCTCGGCGACGGCGTCATTGTTTTCCCCGGCGCGCAACTGGGGCAGCCGGGATTTGGCTTCGCCTCCGGCGCGGCCGGTCATCTCAAGATACCTCAGCTCGGCCGGGTCATTGTTCAGGACAAGGTCGAGATCGGCGCCTGCACGACCGTGGATCGTGGGGCGCTCGGCGACACTGTCATCGGGGAAGGCACCAAGATTGATAATCTGGTCCAGATTGGGCACAACACGCGCACCGGCCGTCACTGCGTAATTGTCGCGCAGGTCGGCATTTCCGGCAGTTGCGAGATTGGAGATTATGTCGTGCTCGGCGGCCAGGCCGGCGTTGCGGATCACGCGCATATCGGTGACGGCGCGCGCATCGCGGCGAGGGGCGGAGTGCCGCCAGGCGATCTGCCGGGAGGCAAGGATTACGGCGGAACGCCGGTGCGGTTGATGAAGGATTGGCGGCGAGAGCTTGCGGCGGTTGCGCTGCTGGCCAGGCGCCGCAAGCAGGATCGCAATGACTGAAACGAATTTTGATGGCGTCGTCCTGGATGTGGAGCAGATCAAGAAGCTGCTGCCGCACCGGGCGCCGTTTCTGTTCCTCGAAAAGCTCGCCGAAATAAAGGTGGGCGAGAGCGCCGTGGGCTACAAGGCCGTGTCGTTCAACGAGCCGCATTTTCTCGGGCATTTTCCCGATTTCGCCGTGATGCCGGGTGTCCTCATTGTGGAGGCGATGGCGCAGACGGCCGGTGCGCTGGTCGTATGCTCGGTCGGCGAGGCGCGGGGCGCGCGCATCGTCTATTTCATGACGATCGCCAAGGCGCGCTTTCGCAAACCCGTGCGTCCCGGAGATCTGCTTCGCATGCCGGTGAAGGCTCTGCGCCAGCGCGGTCCCGTTTGGCGGTTCAGCGGCGAAGCATACGTCGGCGATACGCTGGTTGCCGAAGCGGAATACAGCGCCATGATTCGCGACTCGCAGGACAGCGATGAAAACGCATCCAACGGCGATCGTTGAGGACGGCGCCCGCTTCGGGGACGGCGTGGAGATCGGTCCCTTCTGCGTCGTAGGTCCGCATGCCGTTCTGGGTGAAGGCGTTCGCCTGGTGTCCCATGTCTCGGTCACCGGGAACACGGAGATCGGTGCGCGCACGATCGTCTATCCGCAATCCGTGTTGGGCGGCCCTGCGCAAATGCGCGGTTCGAAGCCTTCGGCGGAGCGGCTTGTCATCGGAGCCGACAACGTCATTCGCGAAGGTGTGACGATTTCGACGGGAAGTCATGTCGGTCATGGCGTCACGACCGTGGGCGACAACAATTATCTGATGGCGTTCAGCCACATCGGCCATGACTGTCATATCGGAAACAATGTAACTTTGTCGAACGGTGTGCTGATTGCCGGTCATGTGGAAATCGGCGACGGCGTGATCATGGGCGGGCTCGCGGCCGCCCAGCAGTTCGGGCGGATCGGTCGCTATTCCTTCATCAGCGGACTTTCCGGCGTCAGCACGGACGTGATCCCCTATGGCATCGCGATCGGACTGCATGTGCGCCTGGGCGGACTCAATCTCATAGGCCTGCGCCGACGCGGTATCCCGCGTCCGAACATTCACGCCTTGCGCGCCGCCTATCGCGCCATCTTTCTCGAAGGCCGCGGCTCGATCCAGGACAATGCCCGCGACGTGCAGGACAAATGGGCCGATGTGCCGGAAGTTCGCGAGGTGATCGAATTCATTCTCGCCGACGCGAAGCGCCCGATCTGCCCGGCGCGCAAGCGCAGGTCCGATTCCGGCGAGGACGAAAGCTGATCCAAATGAAAACGCTCGGCATCTTTGCAGGCGCCGGCGACCTCCCGCTTGCCATTGCGGAGAGCGCGCAAGAGGCGGGCAGGCCGGTATTCCTTCTCGGTTTGAAGGGTTCTGCAGGCTCCGAGATCGAGCGCTTCCCCCATGACTGGATTGCGATGGGTGAAACCGGCCGCGCGTTCAAGCTGTTGCACGCGCATAATTGTGGCGACGTGTTGCTTGCCGGAAAGGTCGCGCGCCCGAAATTTTCCGAGGTCAAGCTCGACGCGAAGAGCGTGATGGCGCTCCCCAAAATCCTCAATGCCGCGCGCAAGGGCGACGATGCGTTGCTGCGCGCCGTCGTCGCCATGTTCGAAGCGGACGGATTTCGTATGGTGGGTGTGGCGGAAGCAGCGCCGGGGCTTCTCGCGAAAGAAGGCCTGCTGGGAAAAGTCCGTCCGTCTGCGATGCATGAATCCGATATCACGCTTGCTGCGGAAGTCGTGCGGCGCCTCGGTGCGCTCGATATCGGTCAGGCGGCCGTCGTGTGCGAGGGATTGGTGCTTGCGGTCGAAGCTGCCGAAGGCACCGATGCGATGATTGTGCGTGTGGGTCAATTGCCGGACAATCTGCGCGGCGTTCCCGGCAAGCCGAACGGCGTGCTGTTCAAGGCGCTGAAGCCGACCCAGGACGGCAAAACGGACTTGCCTGTGATCGGCGTCGAGACGGTCCGGCGCGCGGCAGAAGTGGGGCTCGCGGGCATCGCGGTCGAAGCGCAAAGGTCGCTTGTCATCAATCGGCGCGGTGTCATCGAAGCCGCGGACAGAGCGGGCCTTTTTGTCATCGGCGCGCCGCCGCTCGCCGATTCGAAGTGACATGAGCACGGCCGCGCTTCCCGCCAAACCGCTGACCTTGATGCTCGTCTGCGGCGAGCCGTCCGGCGATCAACTGGGCGGGGAGTTGATGGCCGGGTTGAAGCTGCTCGCGGGCGATGGCGTTCGCATCACCGGTGTGGGCGGGACGGCGATGGCCGCCCAGGGTCTCCAGAGTCTTTTCCCGCTCGACGATATGGCGGTGATGGGGTTGCGCGAAGTCGTGCCGCGAATTCCCAAAATCCTGCGCCGCGTTCGCGAGGCGTCCGATTTCGCATTGGCGACGCGGCCGGATGCCGTCGTGCTGATCGACAGTCCGGATTTCACCCATCGCATCGCGCAACGATTGAAGCGGACCGATCCTTCCGTTCGCACTGTCAATTACGTTGCGCCGCAAGTCTGGGCGTCGCGCCAGTATCGCGCGCGAAAAATGGGGCGCTATTTCGATCTCGTGCTGGCGCTCCTGCCGTTCGAAGTGCCGTTCTTCGAAGCACATGGCGTGCGTGCGGCCTTTGTCGGCCACCCCGTGATCGAACGCGCCATACGCATGACGGGCGGCGATGCGTTGCGCGCGCGTCTCGGTATCGCCGCGAATGCGCCTCTGCTTGCGGTGCTTCCGGGCAGCCGCATGAATGAGGTTCGCCTGTTGCTGCCTCCGTTCCGCGACGCGGTGGCACGGCTTGTTAAATCATTTCCGGATCTGGTTTGCGTGCTTCCGACCGTTCCCCATGTCGCTGCGGCCGTGCGTGCGGGAACGGCGAACTGGCCCGCGCCGCTCCACATCCTGGACGGCGATGCAGACAAGTTTTCGGCTTTCGACGCCGCCGACGCAGCGCTCGCGGCGTCGGGCACAGTCACGACCGAACTCGCGCTTGCACACACGCCGATGGTTGTCGCTTACCGTTTCGGCTGGCTGACCTATGCGCTGGGAAAGCCATTCGTCAGCGTCAAATTCGCGACGCTGGTGAACATCATCCTCGATCGCGAAGCCGCGCCGGAATTCATCCAGAGCCGCTGCACGGGCGCTAATCTTGCCGACGCGCTTGTGCCGTTGCTGAGCGATACGCCGTCGCGCCGCGAGCAGATCAAGGACCTCGATGCGGCAACAGCACTTCTGGGCGTCGGCAGCGAACCGCCCAGCCTGCGCGCCGCGCGCGCGCTGCTCGAGTTCGTGCGCGAGGCAGGAACGACGGTTTAAATTTTTCTTGGCTTTGCGGTGCGCTTTTTCGGCTTCCTCGCAGGTGCCGTATTGACGAACGCGGCGCTTATGCCGATCCATCGGTTCAAGAGCGCGCGGTCGGAGAGCATCGAATCGGGCACCACGACATAGGATTTGCTCGGCGGCGAATTCGGTTCGTATTGCAGCGGCTTTGCGCCCCGTACTTTGAGAAGTTGCGCGCACTCCTCTTCGCCCAGCTTGAGCGCGAGTCCGACGTCCGACAGCGACATGAACATTCGGCCGTTGGCATAGGCGCCGATGCCGCCGAACATGGGCTTGAAACGAAGCTCGAGCTCCAGGGGCGCCGCGGCCTCGGCGCGCTTTTGCAATTCGGCCGGAACGTGAACCATCGAACCGTCGCTCTATCCTTGCGTCCACGCGGCGATTTCGTAGCCGTCCGGGTCTTTGAACTGGAAGCGCCGTCCGCCGGGGAATGCATAGATCGGTTTGACGATCGGAGCACCTGCCGCCTTCGCGCGGCCAAGCGCCGCCTCGAGATTGTCGACATGGAAGACCATCAGCGGGCCGCCGGGTGCGGGGTTCCCCTCCGTCGTAAATCCACCGCCCAATCCGTTGTCGGTGAAACTCGCATAGCCCGGACCGTAGTCGATGAACGTCCAGCCGAACACCGCAGCGTAGAACGTCTTGGTGCGCGCAATATCGTGTACGACGAATTCGACGTAATCCATTGGCGCCGGCTTGGTCGGCGCAGCCGCCGAGGCGGCCAAGACAACGCTTGAGAGAAGCGCTGCAAGTGAAAGAGCCCTTCGAATCATAGTCTGTCTCCTTTGACGGGCAAACACTTATGCCCCGGCGGTGACAGTTTCCGTCAGCAGCCTCAAAACTCTTCGGCGTGGCCTTCTTTTTCCCGCCATTCCTTCAGGAGCGCGCGCCGGTTCTTCGGGTAACGCTCGGACGCGAGGGTGGCGCTTTCGATGCGGTCGGTGCGGAAGTGGCGGAAATCGTTGCGCACCTCGCACCAGGCGACGACGAGCCATACGTCGTTGAAGAAGGCGAGTGCAATGGGCCAGATCTTGCGCGTCGTCGGAACAGCCTTGCCGTCGCGATAGACGATCTCGACCTTGCGCGAAAGCCGGATGGCGGTGCGGATGCCTTTGACGTTGATCGTCGCAACGGGAATTTCGCGGTCCGTCGCGGCGAAGATTCGCTCGCTCTCCATCGCGTCACGCATTTCGGCCGGAAGAACCGCCGCGATCTTCGCCAGCGATTCGTAAGCCGCCTGCGCCAGAACGAGATCGGCGTTCCGGCTGACCCAGCGCAGGCCCAACACCACGGCATCGATTTCGTCGTCGTCGAACGAAAGCGGCGGCAGGAAGAAGCCCTGGCGCAGCACGTAGCCCATGCCCGCTTCGCCTTCGATGGGCGCACCTTCGCCGATCAAAGTGGCGATGTCGCGATAGAGCGTGCGCTTGGACACGCCGAGCATTTCGGCAAGCGTATCCGCCGTCACCGGACGCCGGTAGCGGCGGAGAGTTTGCATCAGGTCGAGAAGGCGCGCGGCGCGGGACATGGCCTCAAGCCGGTTGAGTACAGTCTCGGCTCTCTAACAGCTTTCGGCGGGCATTGATATTGCCTGCCGGTCGCGTGCGCAGCACAGATAACGTCCGCCCCTAACGCGTTACGTCCGCTTGTTGACGGGCACGTAATTGCGCTCTTTCACGCCGGTATAGAGCTGCCTCGGGCGCCCGATCTTCTGGTGCGGGTCCTCGATCATCTCTTTCCACTGCGCGATCCAGCCCACCGTGCGCGCGAGCGCGAACAGGGCCGTGAACATGCTGGTCGGGAAACCCAGGGCCTTCAGCGTGATGCCGGAATAGAAATCGATATTCGGATAAAGTTTTTTGTCGACGAAATATTCGTCCTGCAGCGCAATGCGCTCGAGTTCCATCGCCACTTTCAGCAGCGGGTCGTCATGCACGCCGAGTTCGTCGAGCACCGCATGACACTGGACCTGCATTGCTTTGGCGCGCGGATCGTAATTCTTGTAGACGCGGTGACCGAAGCCCATCAGGCGGAAGGAATCGTTCTTGTCTTTCGCGCGGCGGACGAATTCCGGGATCCGGTCGACGGTGCCGATCTCCTCGAGCATCTTGAGTGCGGCTTCATTGGCGCCGCCATGCGCCGGGCCCCACAGGCATGCGATACCCGCCGCGATGCAGGCGAAAGGATTGGCGCCCGACGAGCCCGCGAGACGCACCGTCGAGGTCGATGCATTCTGCTCGTGATCGGCATGCAGGATGAAGATCGTGTCGAGCGCTTTCGAGAGCACCGGATTGACCCGGTATTCCTCGCACGGCACCGCGAAGCACATGCGCAGGAAATTGTCCGTGTAGCTCAGATTGTTCAGCGGATACACGAAGGGCTGGCCCACATGATATTTGAAGGCCATGGCCGCGATCGTCGGCATCTTCGCGATGAGACGGTGACTCGCGATCTCGCGCTGGCGCGGATCCTCGATGTCGGTGGAGTCGTGATAAAACGCCGACAGCGCGCCCACCACGCCGCACATGATCGCCATCGGATGCGCATCGCGCCGGAAACCCCGGAACAATTGCGCGATCTGCTCGTGCACCATCGTGTGATAGGTGATCGCGTGACCGAAGGTCTGCATCTGTTTCTGGTTCGGCAGATCGCCGTGCAGCAGCAGGTAGCAGACTTCGAGGAAGTTCGAATTCGCGGCGAGCTGGTCGATCGGATAACCGCGATAGAGCAGGATGCCTTTGTCGCCGTCGATGAAGGTGATGTCGCTTTCGCAACTCGCCGTCGAGGTGAAGCCCGGATCGTAGGTGAAGATATCGGCGTCGCCATAGAGTTTGCGAATGTCGACGACGTTGGGTCCCTCGGTGCCTGTGAAAACCGGCAGCTCATACGCGTTGCCGTTGTATTTCAGGGTTGCGGTGCCTGCGGGGACGGCCTTGCTCTCTCGCATCGGAGAACTCCTAAATCCGGCAACCGGGCGGTCGCCTCTTATCTTGCACTGCAGCAATCATACGACATTGAGGTTAATGTCGTCACTAATATTTCCGTTATTCCCGGTGTTTTCGGCGGCCCTTTCAGGCGGCATAAGCCCTTAAACGGGCCAGGGATTCTGCGCGGCCCAAGACCTCCAGCATGGCAAAAACAGGTGGCGACGAGGTCTTTCCTGTCAGTGCCGCGCGAATCGGTTGGGCGGCCTGACCGAGCTTGACCCCTTTGGCCTCCGCGAAGGCGCGGGTCTTTTCTTCCAGGATCGATGCCTTCCACTCGACGTTCTCGAGCACCGTCACAAGCTCGCCGAGGAGGCTGCGCGCTTCGGTTGTGAGCAGTTTTTCCGCCTGTGGGTCGAGTTCGCGCTCGCCATCCGTGAACAGGAATTCCGCACTCGTCACGAGTTCGACAAGTGTTTTGGCGCGCTCCTTGAGGCTCGGCATCGCGGCGAGCAATCGTGCCTTGGCCGCGTCGCTCAGCACATGTCCGGAGCGTTTGCGCAGCGCGGCAACCTCATCGGCCAGCACGCCGTCATCCGTCTGTCGGATGTAATGCGCATTCAGATTGTCGAGCTTCTTGAAGTCCAGTCGGGCGGGACCGCGGCCGATATTTTCAAGGTTGAACCAGGCGATGGCCTGCTCGGTGGAGATTGTCTCGTCGTCGCCATGACTCCAGCCAAGCCGCAACAGGTAGTTGCGCATCGTCTCCGGCAGATAGCCCATGTCGCGATAGGCTTCGATCGCAAGCGCGCCGTGGCGCTTCGAAAGCTTCGCCCCGTCGGGTCCGTGGATGAGAGGCACATGGCCGTAGATCGGCTCCGGCCAACCCATCGCATGAATGATCTGCAGCTGGCGCGCGGCATTGTTGAGATGATCGTCGCCGCGGATCACATGCGTGACGCCCATGTCGAAATCGTCGACCACGACCGCGAGCATATAGGTTGGTGTGCCGTCCGACCGCAGCAGCACCATGTCGTCGAGCTGATCGTTCGCGAAACGCACATCGCCCTGCACGACATCGTGCACGATGGTCTCGCCGGTCTGCGACGCCTTGAGCCGGACGACGAAGGGCGCGCCCGCGGGCGCCTCACCCGGATCGCGGTCGCGCCAGCGCCCATCATAGCGCATGGGCTTGCCGGCGGCGCGCTGTTCCGCGCGCATCTCTTCAAGCTCCTGAGCCGTCGCGAAGCAGCGATAGGCTTTTCCGTCCGCGAGCAGTTGATCGGCGACCTGGCGATGCCGGCCCGCGCGGGCGAACTGGTAGACGGTCTGGCCATCCCAGTTGAGCCCCAGCCATTCGAGGCCGCTCAGGATCGCGGCGACGGCCTCGGGTGTGGAGCGCTCGCGGTCGGTGTCCTCGATGCGCAGCAGGAACGTGCCGCCCGTGTGGCGGGCGAAAAGCCAGTTGAACAGGGCTGTTCGCGCGCCGCCGATATGCAGGAATCCGGTGGGTGAAGGCGCAAAACGCAGGACAGGCTTCGAATTTTGAGGCATGATCTTTCTGGGAGCACAATCTGGCCGCGGGCCTTCTACCAAACCGGTTGACGTGGGGGTAGCTCTCTTTCCATTGGGGCGCAAACGCATCGGCCCATTGCCGTCGGGCAATGCGATGGCGCGCGCGTTTGGGCTGGTCGGTGCCGCGCTATTGGCTGAGCGCGACCGCTGGGCGCTGTGGCTGCCCGTCGCGCTTGCCACTGGCATCGGCATCTATTTCGCGCTGCCGTCCGAACCTTCGACCGCGATTTCCTGTGCGTTGGGGTTGGCAGGCATCGTTGTCGCGGTTGCGGCGGGTCTGAGCCCGGAATCGTTCGTGCGTGCACTTCTCGCGCTGGTCGCAGCAATAATGATCGGCTTTGGCGACGCAAAGCTGCGCACGGAGATGGTGGCCGCGCCTGTGCTCACCCATCGCGTCGGCCCTATCGGCATGGACGGGCAGGTGATCTTCGCGCAGGTCCACAACAAGGGTATTCGCGCGGTCTTCCGGCTCATATCGTTCGATTTCGACGATGGATATGCCATGCCGAAAAGCGTGCGTGTCTCGTTTCGCGTGGGCGGTGAATTGCTTGTGCCGGGCGCGACCGCGCATTTCAAGGCCGTGCTGATGCCGCCGCCCGCGCCGGCATCGCCGGGAGATTACGATTTCGGTCGCGCCGCCTGGTTCGAAGGTCTTGGTGCGGTGGGGTATGCCTATGGCGCGCCCACACTTGTTGCGGGTCCGCCATCGCATGGTTTCTTCGAGCGTATCGCAGATGGCATCGAGCACCTGCGCTGGCATATGACGGAGCGCATTCATGCCGTACTACCCGGCAGCACCGGCGCCATCGCATCCGCGATCATCACGGGCGACCGCGGCGGTATTTCCGAAGACGATGAATCGGCCTTGCGCGATGCGGGCCTCGCGCATGTGCTGGCGATTGCAGGCCTGCACATGGCGCTTGTTGGTCTCGGACTCTTCTGGGCAATCCGCGCAGGGCTTGCGCTCGTTCCATCGATTGCGCTGACGCAGCCGATCAAGAAATGGGCGGCCGTCGCGGCGTTGTGCGGCGCCGCGTTCTATCTCGTGATCAGCGGCGCACAGGCGGCCACCACGCGCGCTTTCATCATGCTCGCGATGATGCTGCTGGCGATAATGTTTGACCGGCCCGCAATCTCGATGCGCTCGCTCGCGTTGGCGGCCGCCATCATTCTGCTCATGCGGCCGGAGAGCCTGATCGAGCCGGGATTCCAGATGTCGTTCGCGGCGGTGACGGGGCTCGTCGCAGTGGCCGAATGGGAGCAGCGGCGCGCGCGCGAAACCGATGGCATTCCCATGCGCTTTGCATCGTTGCGCCGTTACATGTGGGGCATCACGGTCACGAGCTTCGTCGGCAGCATCGCGACCATGCCGTTTGCGGCATTCCATTTCGACCGCGCGACGCATTACGCCGTGCTCGGCAATCTGGGCGCGATGCCGATCATGGGGTTTGTCACGATGCCCGCGGCTGCCATTGCCGTGATCCTGATGCCGTTCGGCCTCGATGCCGCGCCGTTGCATGTGATGGGTTGGGGGATCGATGCGATGCTGGGCGTCGGGCGTTGGGTCTCACACCTGCCTGGCGCGGTTTCGATCGTTCCGGCATGGCCTGTCGCATCGCTGGTGCTTTTGTCGGCGGGCGGGTTGTGGGTTGCGTTTTGGCGCGCGCGCTGGCGGTGGCTCGGTCTCGTTCCGGCAGCGGTGGGAATTGCGCTTGTTTTTCTTGGGCACGCACCCGATGTGTTGATCGCGCGCGATGGACGGACGATTGCTTTTCGCGGGGCCGACGGTTTGTTGAGGTTTGCGCGACCTCCCGCAGATAACTATTCCGCCGCCGAATGGCTCAAGCGCGACGGCGATGGGCGCGCAGTCGATGCCGCGATGGCAACTCCCGCCAACAACATTCGCTGCGATCCTTATGGCTGCATCGCACAAGCGCGCAACGGCGCAAAGGTCGCTGCCGTCACACGCCTCGATGCACTGGGCGAAGATTGTACGAATGCCGCGCTCGTCATCAGCGTAATCCCCACACGCGGCGCCTGCATCGGCCCCAAACGCGTCATCGATCGGTTCGATGTCGCGCGCAACGGACCCTATGCGGTGTGGGTCGGCGACAAGATCGAGGTTGAAACGGTGCAGGATTTTCGTGGGGATCGACCCTGGAGTCGTGCGCCAAAGAAACGAGCCGGCAGCGAATGAATTGTTGCGCTCTATTCGTCAGAACCCCCTCACCCACATTTGCGATGCTTCGAATTCCGTGCGTTGCCCACCCTCTCCCCCGGTGGGTAGAGGGAAGTGAGATGCTGCATTTCTTTCCCTCTACCCCGAAGGGGGAGAGGGCAGGGTGAGGGGGTGCCGACGACAAATCAAATTTCAATGTCATGCCGCGCGATACTCGAAATCGATCAAGTACACATTCTCGCCCGGTCCGTGCTTTGCCACCTTGAGCAGGTCCACCACGCCGGCGAAACCCGAACGCCGCGCCAGAGCCGGTGTGATGTCCGAGAGTTCAATCTGTTTGATCGACAACACTTCCACGTAACCGGGGCCAAGCGCGTAGCGCCCTCCCGGCTTCACGTGCGGCCTCTGCCAGATGCGCACGCTGCAGGTGATCTCGCCCCGTATGATCGGTTCGCGAAGGCGCTTGGTGAAGGTCATCGCGGTACCGCCGATTTCAATACCGCCGGATCAACCCCACGAGCCGGCCCTGGATGCGCACGCGATCGGCGCCGTAGAGGCGCGTTTCGTAAGCCGGGTTCGCCGCTTCGAGCGCAATCGAGTCACCGCGCCGGCGCAGGCGTTTCAACGTCGCTTCGGTTTCGTCGACCAGCGCCACCACGATATCGCCGGTCGTCGCCGTGCTCGTTTCGTTGATAATCACCGTGTCGCCGTCGAGGATGCCGGCATTGATCATGGAGTCGCCCGTTACTTCGAGCGCGTAATGATCGCCGCGGCCCAGCATGGTGCCCGGCACGGGCACGTCGGAGACCTTGTGTTGTAGCGCCTCGATGGGTGTACCTGCCGCGATGCGGCCCAGCACGGGGACGCTGACCGCACTGTCGTTTTCCGTGCGGCGCGGGCTGCCGGCGCTGCGCGCATCGGAGGACACCGTGCGCGTCTCGCCGCGCGCCGGTCGCGCGCCGGGATGGCTGAGGCGCTGTGCCTGGCTGCGCGTGGTCGCGGGACGCTGATTGTCCGCCACGTTTTCGGGAAGTTTGATGATTTCGAGCGCGCGCGCCCGTTTTTCCATCCGGCGCAGGAAGCCGCGCTCGACGAGGGCGTTGATCAGCCGGTGGATGCCGGATTTGGACTTCAGATCGAGCGCGTCCTTCATCTCATCGAACGAAGGCGGAATGCCGCTTTCGCGCACACGCTCGTGGATGAACATCAGCAATTCATGTTGTTTGCGCGTGAGCATCTTGACCATGCCTCCCAATCGCCCGGCTGATTCGCCGGATGCGAACAAATACGAAACATGGAGAATCGTTCTACTTTAGTTCTCCCAAGGGGTCAACGCCCAATATCTTGTATTTTGGGAGCGCGGGCATCCAGCCCGCATGGCAGTGCCGGTGTTGTGAAGGCGGGCAGGATGCCCGCGCTCCATTTTTTGCGCAAAATTTTCGTCGCCTGTTATCCACCCAAAAATTCCAGCCAAACTGCGCCTTTCCGAACGCGTAACAGGTAATACCGCCGCCTGATCTTCGCCTGTTCTTTCGCCTGATAATCCGCCTGTTTTCCGCCTGTTATCCGCGCGCTTTGGAGAAGTCGCGCGTTCGTTCTTCGTCCGGCCGTTTCCCCTGTTTATGAGGGGAAATAACAGGGGAAATGCGGCCCGCGGCGACTTTCCGGCTACCAACGCGCGCGCAAGCGCCGACCTTTGCCTCGACGCACGGGTTGCGGTGACAATGGAAGGCACGACCGGCATTTATTCGTTCATGATGTGTTCCTTTGGACGTTAACGCCATTCCGGTTTCAGAGTCAACCGGGAGAGTCTTTTTTTGAGCGGGCAGGCTCGGACCCGCCCGGCGAGGCCTGTGGACAAATTGTGGATGAATTGCCGGAAGCGCCCGGCTAGGCGGCTTTCAGTCTTACCAGCTCCGCCTCGAAATCGAAGCGCAACCGCGCGCCTTCTTCATCCGGCAGGAAAAGCGCCATCTGCGGAAAGATCGTGCGATAGAGCGAAAGCCGCGCCGGCTCCCAGGGAAGCGTCTGAGCGGCACGTGCCTCCGCAAGAATCTTGTGCAGCCGCGACCGCACCTTGTCCGGGTTCGGCCGGTAAACAGGCACCGGTTCCGCGCCGAACATGTCGGGCTGATCTTCCGGGGCAGTAGAGTTCGTTTGCGAAGGGCTAGTCATTATCTTACTTCAGCTCTCGGACAATATATGCCACCCGTGATGGCTATGACCATGTTGAATCCATATTGAGTTCCTAGCTTTCCAACTCCATCACCACAAGCCAATCTCTTGCCTATGAGCGATTCGAAGAAAGAAAAGGCATATGGGGTAGTCAAGGCTTTTGCCGAGGCACTCAAAGCCGCATTCTCACTCTCCGGTTCGGCAAGCCCCGAAGATCAGCTTAAGAAGCCAATGGCTGATCTCTTGCGATCGATGGGCGAAGAGTTTTCCTTAGACGTACAATCTCAGACAGAGGCTCACCCCGAGGGGCTGGGCGCGCGACCCGATATTGCAGCATACGTTGCGCATTTGCTTTGCGGATACATTGAACTAAAGCAACCAGGATTCGGGGCTGACCCGAAAAAATTGAAGGGCGAACAGAACAAAAAGCAATGGGAAAAGTTCAGGGCGCTTCCAAACCTGATATACACAGACGGATGCGAGTTCGCGTTATATCGTAACGGCGAACGGATCGGAAAGCGCATAGCTTTCGACGATGATCCAACGAACTTAGGACAGGGTGCCGTCAGCATTGCCACTGCGCGTCAGTTACAATTACTCCTTCTTGATTTTTTGCAGTGGAAGCCGATTGTGCCTCACGATCCAGCACAACTCGCAGCGTTTCTTGCGCCGCTCACTAAGCTCCTGAGAGATGATGCAAAGTCAGCGGTTGACATGCCCAAGTCAGCTATCCGATTGTTACGTGATCAGTGGCGCGAGGTGTTTTTTCCTGATGCTGATGATGCGCAATTTGCGGATGCATACGCCCAGACTCTGACATACGCATTGCTCTTGGCCCGCCTGTCAGGCGCAACCAACTTAGGACCGGCGGAAGCTGCCAAAGTTTTGGACAAGGGTAATGGCGTTCTGGCCCAGACTCTGCGAATTCTAGGGCAACAAGAAGCTTGCGACGAATTGAGGCTCGGCTATTCGCTCCTCCGCCGTTCGCTAGAGGCGCTTGAACCCGCAATATTTAACAAAATTGGACAAGAACTCTGGCTGTATTTTTATGAGTATTTCCTAGCTGCATATGATCCCAAACTACGAAATGATTTCGGTGTCTATTATACGCCTGTAGAGGTCGTGCAACTTCAAGTTCGACTTGCAGCAGAATTATTGGAAAAGCGCTTCAGCAAGAAGTTAGGATTCGCGGACGATGGCGTAACATTTCTAGATCCAGCTTGCGGCACGGGCGCGTATTTGCTTGCAGCTGTTCAACACGGCCTCAATCGCGTTCGTAAGCACTCGGGCGCTGGGGCCGTACCCGGGCGTGCCAGCGAAATGGCACGAAATATGTACGGATTCGAGATTCTCGTCGGACCATACGCCGTCTCTCATCTTCGCTTAACGCAAGAGCTATCGGCGGAAGGTGGCGGCCTTCCGAACGGTCGTCTCCAAATCTATCTTGCCGATACGTTGGAGAGCCCATTCACCACGCCACCACACGTCTTGCGGTTGGCTGAGCGACGTTTAGCTGATGAACACGAGGCCGCTCGAAAGGTAAAGCGGCAGGGCGAGGTTCTCGTTTGTATTGGGAATCCGCCATATGACCGTCAACAGTTAGAGCACGGCGACGTCACAACTCGCCGAAAAGGCGGCTGGGTCAGATTTGGCGAGCGTGAAAAAGAGGGAGTAGCTGCCCAAGGGGAAGTGCCCATATTTGAGGATTTTCTGCGCCCTGCGCGAGAAGCTGGGGCCGGACTCCATCTCAAGAATTTATACAATGACTACGTATACTTCTGGCGTTGGGGCCTTTGGCGTCTATTCGAGTCGCAGAAGGCAGGTGGCATTCTGACTTTTATCACGGCATCGAGCTACATTGCAGGTCAAGGCTTCATGGGCATGCGCGAGCATATGCGGCGTGAATTTGACGAGCTTTGGATTCTCGATCTTGGCGGTGACAATATCGGTACGCGCAAGACGCCTAATATTTTCGCGATAACGGTGCCAGTGGCAGTGGCAATTGGATTCAGGGCCAAGAGCAAAGCGTCGAATACACCAGCCCGCGTAAATTACGCAAAGGTTGAAGGAAAGACGCGACACGAGAAATTGTCTCGACTTGCTCTTATAAGCGGATTCTCCGATATTGACTGGCAGGAGTGTGCGAGTGAGTGGTTGGCACCTTTCAGGCCCAAAGGTATCGGGAATTATTTTGAATGGCCCAGTCTTGTCGACATTTTTCCATGGCAAAGAAGCGGATCGAAGTTCGGGCGAACCTGGCCTGTCGGTGAAACTCGCGAGGTGCTTGAACGTCGCTGGAAGCGGTTGGTTGACGCTCCGATTCCAGAGCGCCGTAAGCTGTTTGACGAAAACAATTATCGCCAGATAGATAGGGCGTACAAGGACTATCAAACAGATAAGCCATTGCCCAGATTGAACAGCGCTGACGCCGCTAGCTTCAGTATTCCAAAAATCGAACGCTATGTATTCCGTCCATTCGACGTCAAATTTGCGATTGCCGACAGCCGTTTGAACGATCGAGTTGCTGCTGTGCTCTGGAATTTGGCCTCGTCACGTCAAATTTATTTTCTTTCGATGAATTCAAAAGTAATCGGATCTGGACCGGCTATCTTGGCTAACGCGTCCGTACCAGATCTCGATTCTTTCTGCGGAAGGGGCGGAAAAGATGTCATTCCGCTTTGGCGCGATGTCGAAGCGACGGAAGCCAACATTACGCATGGATTTCTTCAATTTTTGTCAGATGCGTACGGACAGGAGATTGAGGCAGAAGACTTGGCAGCCTATGTTTATGCGTTGCTCGGCGGCGTCTCGTATACCCAAAATTTCTGGAATGAACTTGAGACGCCGGGACAACGGGTTCCACTGACTCGAGACGCGGCGATATTCAATGAAGCGGTGGCTATTGGGCGAAGGTTAATCTACTTACACACCTACGGCGGGCGGTTTCCTCCAAAGGGCAGCAGTGGTGTTCCAAAAGGGGCCGCACTTTGCGTCGCCTCAATCCCGAACACTAATGAGGCATATCCTGACGATTTTGAATTTCTTCACCTGAAAAACGAATTGGCGGTCGGGAAGGGTCGCTTCGCTCCCGTTTCTCAGGCGGTTTGGGACTACGAAGTATCAGGGGTCCACATCGTTGAGTCATGGCTTCGTTATCGCATGAAAGACGGATACGGAAAAAAATCTTCCCCGCTAGATGATATTCGACCAGACCGTTGGACGCCTCAAATGACTGACGAACTGCTAGACCTTTTGTGGCTTGTTGAACACTCGCTCGAATTAGAGCCTAAACTTGCAGAACTGCTCGACCGGGTAGTGAATAGTCCGGTTTTCTATGCTAAGGACCTTCCCCAACCAACCAGCGCAGATCGCGAGGCGCCTGAGTTTGCAGAACTGCCATCTCAAAATGATTTGTTCGAGACTGGCTCTTCGGAAGACGACGATGGCTGATTGCAATTTCTGGCCCAATTTATTCGAAATGGTAGGGTAAGGGCAGACACTTCCATTCCGTCTGTCGATTGCTCAACTCCTAATCACCGCCTTGTCAACACCTTGCCGCCTTGCCACAAGCATCCGCTCGCCATCCCGAGCACCGGTGTATTGTGCAGCGAGAGTAGGTTTTCACCGTGAATTGGCAAGGTCTGCCTCGGTGCAAAGAATTTCTCAATCCGCACAGATGTGCTATTTTGGGTTCGATAGTTTTCTTTCACATTGAACTCTGATGAATACCGTCTTGCTACACTCTCTGAATACGCAACTTGTGCAAGGCGATCTTCCTGCCCTGTGCCGTCAGTGCAATGTTCGGCGGCTCGATCTGTTCGGCTCGGCGGCGACGGGGCATTTTGAACCGGCGCGCAGCGATCTCGACTTTCTTGTGGCGTTCGAGCCCCTCGCGCCCGCTGCCTATGCCGATGCCTATTTCGGTTTGCGCGAAGGGCTGGAGAAGTTGTTTGGGCGCGACATCGATCTCGTCACCGAATCGTCGCTCGCTGACGTTGCCCCCGCGGTTTA
>PLJH01000051.1 GCA_003139615.1 Alphaproteobacteria bacterium | reverse complement strand
TCTTAACCTTTGCTTAAGCATTCGCTTCGTTTCGGCACGCCGGCGCGCGAGGCTCTCGCCTGGACATGGCGGGACGCGCAAAATGATGCCGAGAAATATCGGACAATGGACCGGCATGGTGGTCACCACGATCATCGTTTTGGGCTGCGATATGGATGTGCTCTACGCGATGCCGCTCGGGATCATGGCCGGCGCGCTGGCAACGTTCTTCGTGACGCTTGCCGATCAGCACGAGGCGGCGCGGGCGAAGTAATATCGCCGTTCAGGCGGCATCGGCAGTAAAAGTGATGCGTCCTGGTTTGCCGGCCCGCTTGCGCGGACGAACCACGATCTCGACATCGCGGTCGAATGCAGTGAGGAACCCCATCAGCCGTTCGACCGAATATTCGCGGAAATGGCCCCGGAACATGCGGGATACCTCCGGTTGGGTAGTTCCAATGAGTTTGCCCACGGCGGCCTGCGTCAATTTCCGCACGTTGGTCAGCCTGTAGATTTCCGACACGATCTGCGCCTTGAGGAAATGGGACTCGGCATCCGGCAATCCGAGATCTGCGAAAACGTTGCCGCTGCCGACTTCCACTCTAATTTTACGCGTCATGGCTTGTTCTCCTGTGGGTAGCGTGTTGAATAGTCGAGCGTTGCATCTTTCAACCGGCGATTTATCAGATCGATGTCGCTCTTCGGCGTTTCTATCCCACGCTTGGATTTCTTCTTGAACGCGTGCAGCACATAAATTGCACGGCTAAAGCGCACGACATAAACCGCGCGATAGGCGTCACCCGCGAAATCCTCGACCAGCTCAAATGTTCCACCTGCGAGACCCTTCAGCGGCTTTGCCGAGGGTGGATGCTGACCGGTTTGAGCAAGAAACAGCTCGAAACCGAACGCCTCCTGCACCTGCGATGGAAATTCCAGGTAGTCCCGCTTGCACGACCCGATCCAAAGTAAGGGGCGGGTGGGGCGCACGAGATTTCGCATGACTTAGATTATGAGTTTATACTCATATATTGTCAATGACCAGAAATATAAGATTTATGGGAGGATCATGGCGGTGACGAAGTGTTTGGTGAGGTTGGTTTCGCCGGAGCCGCGGCTCAACCGCCCTCGGGTGGGATGGAGTCCAGCGCTTCTTCAAGCTGCTGGAATGTCGGTTGCGCGATCGAAGGCACGCTGCCGCGGCCGATTTNNACCGATACCTGCGCCGCATTGCCGTGCAGATGCGCGACGAGGATGTCGCGGATCACGTGATAGAACAGCGCTTCCTCATCCACGATCGCCTTGAGGCGGA
Organism: Alphaproteobacteria bacterium; assembly: GCA_003139615.1. Taxonomy (GTDB): domain Bacteria; phylum Pseudomonadota; class Alphaproteobacteria; order Micropepsales; family Micropepsaceae; genus Rhizomicrobium. The sequence continues at coordinate 60,231 of PLJH01000051.1, read as the reverse complement.
TGGCCATCGGGCCCACGATGCCATAGGCGAGAAACACGCCCATGAAGGTTCCGACCAGCGCCGAGCCGATCATGCGTCCGAGAACTTCGGGCGGTTCCGAGATCGCGCCCATGGTCTTGATGACGCCCAGCACGGCCGCGACGATTCCCAGCGCGGGCAATCCATCCGCCATGGTCTGCATGGCATTGGTGGGACCCAGCGCTTCGGCGTGATGCTTGTCGAGCACTTTCTCCATCGCCGATTCGACCTGGTGCGGGTCTTCCAGACTCATGGTCATCATACGCAGCGTGTCGCAGATGAAATGCAATGCGAAATGATCCTTCATGATGCGCGGATAGCGCTTGAAGATCGACGAGTCTTCCGGCTTTTCGATATGGGCTTCGAGCGCGATCAGGCCCTTCGTTTTCATCGTCTTGGTGAGCAGGAACAACAGGCACAGGAGATCGCGATAATCCTGCGGTTTCCACTTCGGGCCCGTGACAACCTTGCTCAGATCGCCCCCGACCTTTTTCAGCGAATACATCGAGCCGCCGATCAGAAGTGCGGCGATCGCCGCACCGCCGATCGTCATCATCTCATGCGGCAGCGATTCCAGAATGACGCCGATCGAGCCGCCCGAAATGAGGAAGCCGCCGAACACCATCGCGAAAAGGACGATAATACCGCCGATTTGGAGCATCAGAAGAAGCCCGAGTAATGCCTACGGTCGGCGGCGCGAATGCCCCCAACCCGCATTCGGTCAGTATTAATAATAGGGCTTAAGGAGCGATGAAGACGGCATGCGACGCGGCGAGATTGCGCGGTTCGGCGGGCTTCGGCAGCGCCATCTCTTTCCAGGTCGTTAACGCTGTCGCGTGCTCCAGCGACAGGCGTTGCTGTTTTATATGAGGGCTATGGAGTCGGCCTGATCGTCGCTACGACGCCAGGGACCCGTATGGCTGTCGTCGCGACGGCGGCGCCGATCCGGACCGAAATAACCGTCGCAACGCACAAACGGGCGCGGTCGGTCGACGATTTCCGCGATGCGCAGAAGGATGCTCTGCGATGTGATGGGCTTGGCGAGGAATTCGGTTACGCCGGCATCGCGCGCGGCCTCGACTCGTTGGCGCTCGGTATGCCCGGTCACCATGACGATCGGAATATAGGGGTTGGGGCTGTCTTGTCCCTGCCGCACGCGGCGCGTGAATTCGATGCCGTCGACCGGTGTCATGGAAAGGTCGGTGAGCACGAAATCAGGATGCCGTTCGCGCAATTCCGCAAAGCCAGTCGCGCCATCGGTTGCTTCGTAAATCTGCTGGAGACCAAGCGCCTGCAGAAGCGAGCGCAGCAATATGCGCATATGGGCATTGTCGTCGACAACGAGGGCCTTGAGATGTTCGAAGCTTGCCATGGCGTTAATGCCCCGCAATCCGGGAGCCCGCAGATGCGGGGTTGCCGGGCGCATGTGACGAAAGGCAGCGCTTGAGCAAGGCGAAGGACCACGGTGAAAATGCCCTTTGACGCTACAATCCTTCGGTTAGGATTTCCCTAGTAACGTATGAGGAAACCGTGAGCCGCAGTCCTCGTTTGCTTCGCCGCGCCGGGCTTGCACTGGGGTTGGGTGTGAGAGCGATCATCACGCCCGTCGCATTCGGCACCAACGCGATTGTCGACGATAAAGACGGGCGCGTTCTGCTCGTGCGCCACAGCTATATGAGCGGCTGGCATTTGCCGGGTGGCGGCGTCGGCGTGGGCGAGCCGCCGGCCGTCGCCGTCATTCGCGAACTCGGCGAAGAGATCGGACTCGTGAAATCCGCAGACCCCGAATTTCTCGGCCTCTTCACGCGCAAATTCGGCTGGGTCACCAACCTCGTTGCGCTCTATCGCGTGCCCCAGGCGCAGTTTGCGTTCGTTCCGAATTTCGAGATTCGGGAAGTCTGCTGGGCCGATCCGGCATCGCCGCCGGAAAACACTGCGCCGGGGGCTAGGAGGCGCCTTGCCGAATTCTCCAGCAAGGCGCCGACCAGTCCCTATTGGTAAAGTCCAAACTGGTAATCAGATCGGATCCCATCCGAAGACGGATGTCGTAGCACCCAGTTCCACAAAGCTCGGCTTGAGCGCGGCCATGGCGTGGGTCGCAATCGTTTCCGGCGTCCAGCCTTCCACCTTTCCGATGCCGCGAATGGGCCGCGGCTGGCTCATCAGGAAAATCTCGTTGCCGCGGGCCACGAAAATCTGTCCCGACACGTCCTTCGTCACAGGTGCGGCGAGCGAGACGGCGAGTTGCGCCACCTGGTCTGCGCGCATCATGTTCTTCATCCGGTCGACGCGCGCGGCGGACGCTTCGTCCTTCACGGGAATGGTTGCGATCATGCGCGACCATGCGAAAGGCGCGATCACGTTTGAGCGCACATTCTTCGAGAGGCCTTCCATCGCGATGATGCGCGAGAGCCCCACGATACCCATCTTCGCCGCGGCGTAGTTTGCCTGGCCGATATTTCCGATGAGACCCGACGTCGAGGTGAACAGGACGAATGAGCCCTCGTTCTGCTCGCGGAAATGATTGATCGCCGCGTGACAGATATTGTAGCTGCCTTGCAGATGCACATCGATGACGAGATCCCAGTCCTGGTCCGTCATCTTGTGGAACATCGTGTCGCGCAGGATGCCTGCCGGGCTGATGATCGCGTGCAGACCTTTGAACGAATCCATCGCCTGCTCGATCATGCGCTTGACGCCGTCGCGGCTGGTCACGCTGTCGGAATTGGATGCAGCTTCGCCGCCCGCGGCGCGGATCTGCTGTGCCACCTGCTCGGCGGGGCCGGCCGAACCTTCGTCTCCCCCCGCCACCGCGCCGCCCAGATCGTTGACGACGACTTTCGCACCTTCCTTTGCCGCCAGCAGCGCGCATTCCTTGCCGATGCCGTTTGCGCCGCCTGTCACCAGAACGACCTTGCCTTCAAGCACTCCCATGGGATTACCTCCGATCGATTGAGCCGGCGCGGAGCCTAGCGGCGGGCCTTGGACCATAAAAGGGCCATGGAGGGGATTGCGAGCCGCATGTGGGAAATTAGGCAGGAAACGCCTTCGGACGCGCTGCACATCGAACAGCTTGCGGAACACAGTTTCGGTCCCGGACGCTTCGCCAAATCGGCCTATCGTCTGCGCGAGGGTGTCGATGCGGACAAAGATTTGGGCTTTGTCGCGATCGAGGAGGGAGCGTTTCGCGGCTCGGTCCGCTTCTGGCCGGTATATGTGGGCCGCGATCCCGTGCTGATGCTGGGGCCGCTTGCCGTCCAATCCGATCAGCGCGGACGCGGGATCGGCATCGCACTGATGAACCGCGGCATCGAAGCGGCCCGCGCGCGCGGGCACCGCGCAATCATTCTCGTCGGCGATCCGCCTTACTATTCACGCGTGGGATTCTCGGCCATCGCGCGTGGTCGGGTCATGTTTCCGGGGCCGGTCGATCCCGCGCGCGTTCTCGGTCTGGCGCTCGCGGATGGCGCACTCGACACGCTCGAAGGCCAGATCCGCCGGGCGCGCCTCGACAATCCCGTCTGCGCCGACGGTGCGCCATTGGGTGCTGCGGAATAAATTGAGATCGATGCGAGATTGGACTCAGCGGCCCTCGACGCGCCACGCATAGAGTACTGTGCCGAGCACGAGGATCAGCGCAAGCCACGCGGGCAGGAGTGCCTGCTGCTCCACGGCCGTGACGCGATAGGCGCCGTTGGCGCGCAATCCGATCCAGCCGTCGCCTGCCGCCAATCGATTGGGCGCCGTGCGACGGATTGTCGGGATGCCGCCTTTTGCGAGCCAGTTCACCGAGCCGCCGGTGGCGTGCGCAACGGGCTTCAGAATCTGATCCGTCGCGCGCATATCGGCGACTTCCTTCGGATTGAGCGGGCCGGTCGCGGTGACGACATTGAGCGTTCCATCGGTCAATCGATAGAGACCCAACTCGTCGGCTTTGGCGGTGGTCCGCCAGAGACCCGGCTCGACCTTGCTCAATGTCAGCGTCGAAGATTTTCCGGACGGAAGGGTCAGCGTGACGGGCGCGGGCTGGACTGCCATCGTCTGGCGCTCGACGGAGATCTGGCCGCTTGCGATCGACGCAGAGAGGCGCTCTTCTTCGAGTTCCGGCTCTTTCATCAGCCAATGTGCGAGACGGCGCAGCAATTCCGCGTCCGGTCCGCCGCCTTCAAAACCGCGTGCCCAAAGCCACGCCTGGTCGGACAGCAATTCCGCGATGCGTCCCTTGCCGACATTGTCGAGCACGAGCAGCGGCTTGTCGCCCGGGCCCGACATGACTGTCTGCCCTGATACCTTCGTTGCGCCAATAAGCCGGAACCAGCGGCCCCAGCTCGGCGTTTTGCCGTCATTTGCACCCGGAAGATCGCGCGTCACGGGGTGCGCAAGCCCCTGCGGCGTCACCACCGGCTTGAAACCTTCCGTGACGATCTCGCCTGTCGGCTGCGCCGGCAGCACCGAAGCGAGCGGCGTGCGATAGATGCTCATCGGCTCGGCGAATTCCGTTCCCGACGATACCAGCAGCGCGCCGCCGTTTTCGACGTAACGTGCAATGTTGTCGAAATAGGCGAGCGGCAGGATGCCCGGTTCGTCGCGATAGCGGTCGAAGATCACGAGATCGAACTGACTGAGCTTCTCGACAAACAATTCGTGCGTCGGAAAGATGATCAGCGACAATTCGTCGACCGGAGTCTGGTCCTGCTTGTCGGGGGGGCGCAGAATTGTGAAGTGAATGAGGTCGACGGACGGGTCGGACTTGAGCAGGTTGCGCCACACGCGCTCGCCCGCATTCGGCTCGCCCGAGATCAGAAGCACGCGCAGGCGATCGCGCACGCCATTGATGACGGCCACCGCGCGGTTGTTCTCCAGCGTCAATTCGCCCGGGCCGGGCCGCGCTACGAGCTCGACGACGTTTTCGCCGGCATGACCGATATTGACCTTGACCGGCGTATCTTTGCCGACAGGCACGGCACGCGTGCCCAGATCGACGCCATCCACGCGCACATCCACATCGGCATAGCGGCCGGGCGGCGAACCGAAATCGTCGACGCGGATCACGATAGGCGCGCTTTGATTGACGATGGCATAGCGCGCGGCACTCACCACCGTAAGCTTGCGATCCTTTTCGTCCGGCTGATCGACAATGAGCGCATGGAAGGGCGCGTGGAGCGGCGGCTTGCTGCGGGAAGGCGCATCATGCACTTCGCCGTCCGTGATCGCGATGGCGCCGGCGACGCGATTCGGCGGCACATCGGCGAGCGTAGAAGACAGTGTTGCGAACAGTTCGGTGCCCGTGTCGTCGCCGGGACGTGGCGGCGGCACATAGGCTTCACGGATTTCGAGGGTTCTGTCGGATGCGAGCACCTTCCTGATTGCCGCAGCCGCGCCGTCGGCTTCGGCTCGGCGCCCGCGAATGTCCATGCTCGGCGAGTGATCGACGATCAGCGCCATCACATCCGGCAGAGGTTCGCGCGTCTCATGCACGATGAGCGGATCGGCGAGCGCGAGAAGCACGATCGCGAAGGCGAGCGCACGCGCCCAGGCGCCGCGTGCGCGCATCAGAAGCGCGTAGACAGAAAGGAGGGCTGCTGCACCGGCAAGAAGCCACAGAACGGCGAGGGGAATGTGCGGCGCGAAGTCGATGGCGAAATTCATGCGTGCCCTAATGCCCCAGCCGTTCGAGCAATGCCGGCGCGTGTACATTGTCGGTCTTGTAGTTGCCGGTCAGCGCATACATCACGACATTGATGCCGAAGCGATACGCCATTTCGCGCTGCTCGTCGCCGCCGGGCGAGACATCCGAAAGCGGCCGGCCCTGCGAATCCACGGCCCAGGCCGACGCCCAGTCGTTGCTGCCGATGATGACGGGCGACACGCCGTCGCCGCCGCGTGCGGGTTCGGGGCCCGCGTCGGGATCGGGAGGCGGCAGCGCTTCCACCCACACTTTGCCGCCGTCCCAGCGTCCTGGAAAATTCTGCAGCAGGTAAAATGCTTTCGTCAGCACATGATCCGACGGTACGGGTTGCAGGGGCGGCATATCGAGTTTGGCCGTCAAACGGCGCAATGTCTGTTCGCCCGGCGAATCCGCGCCGTGGATCGGACCCAGCGAAAGGTCGCGCGTGTCGAACAGGATCGTGCCGCCATTGCGCATATAATCGGCGATCTTGCTGATCGCCTGCGGCGAGAGATCCTGCTCGCGCGGATCCATCGGCCAATACAGAAGTGGAAAGAAGCTCAATTCGTCTTTTGAGATATCCACGCCCATCGGCTCTTGCGGCTCATAGGACGTGCGCGCCTTGAGCGCCATGCCGAGGCCCGTCAACCCCGCTCTGCTCGTCGCATCGATATCGGGAAGGCCCGTGATGACATAGGCAAGCCGCGTATCGAGCGCGGCTTTCATATCGAACGCATCGTCGGCGTGGGCGGCGCGCGGCATGGCAACTAAGACGCAGAACAAAATCATCATCGCGCGCGCTGCAAACGGATTGCGCGGGATCGCGACAAGGCCGCGCAGGTGCAGCGAAATCGCCATATCGACCAGGAGAATCAGAATTGAGAGTGCAAGCAGCGGTGCTTCCAGCTGCAGCGCCGATACGCCGCTATAGGTGAAAGACGCAGCCCCAAGATCGCCCATTGGCGAAAGCACGATATCGTCGCTCGCGGCGTTGAGTGCGATCTGTGCGCCTTCGGCGCCATAGAGTCCCGCGGGATGCACGGCCGACGCGCGCAATTTCGCAAGCTCGGAGCCGCGGATGGGCGCGACCTCTGCCGGAGGTTTGCCCAATTGTCCGAACCCGTCGAGCGTTGCAATGGGCGGAAACACCGCCGCGGCATCCGTCCCCATTTCCGACGGGCGCGCGCCGCCGGCGAGATCGAGCAGACGGTGCAGCATGTCGACATAGAGACCGGACAACGGCAGTGACGACCAGGCGGGGCCGGCAGTCACATGAAACAATACGATCCAGCCTTTGCCGCGTTGGGCTGCCGTGACGAGAGGCGTGCCGTCCGTCAATCGCGCCCAGGTGTGTTCGCCAAGTTCGACCGAAGGCTCTGCGAGCACTTGCCGCGAAACCGTCACTTCAGGCGGAATGGTCAGCCCGCGGAACGGGCTGACATCGGGAAACGGCGCGAGGTGCTGCGGCGCGGCCCAGGCGAGCGCACCGCCCAGATAGCGTCCGCCCACGCGCAGCTTCACCGGCACGAGATCATCGACATTCGTTGTCATGCGGCCGCCGGCAAAGCGCAACAGCACGCCGCCATTCTCGACAAACTGCGCAACACGGTCATGGTCCGCGCCGGAGACGTTGCCGATATCGGCCAGGATCAGCACGGACACATTACGCGCCAGCGCGTCTTCGATCGTGCCTTTGCGCGCATCCGCATAGGGCGCCAGCGCGCGCGACAGATAGAACACATCGGACAGCAGCGGCTGTTGGCTCTCCGTATTGCTGGCCGACACGATTTCGACTGCGCGGCGGCGCGCGCCGGCGCCGAGAAGCCTGATGGTGCCCGCGGAATCGAGATTGGCAATCGCGAGCCGCTCGGTCTCGTTGCGCACTTCCAGCGGCAGGATGATCTTGGCGGTGGTTTCGTTCTGTCCGGGCGCGAATTTGAAATGCGCGGCCGCGAGGCCTTCGCCATGCGCGCCTTGCGCCTCGATGTCGCCTTCGCGCGGGCCGTCGATATCGGCGCGCGCGACGGTCACGAGAAATCCGTCCGGCTCGCTCTGTTGCGATTTGAGCGCCAGCGGCCCTTTGCCGGGCGCGTCCGCGAAAATCTTCAGATGACCGATATGCGAAAGCGTGTCGGCGACTTTTTGCGCATCGCGGTCGTCGAGCCCGTCGCTGAGCCAGAATATTTCCGGCGGCGTGTTGAATTTGGTTTTGGCGAGGACGGTCGCCGCCCGCATGCGGTCGGGCAAATAGGATTGCGGCGTGAGATCGCGCGCGCCGCGTTCGGCTTCGCCCGCATCGAGCAATGTCACGACCGGGGCTGTCGCGCCGGCCGTGGGAACGATCGCGACGGGGCGATCCTCACGCGCCGCATCAGCCAGCGTGTCGGTGATGGCGGCCTGACGATCTTTCCACGTCTGCGCCGCAGGCCAGTCGTTGTCGACGAACAATATAATCGGCCCCGAGCCTGCGATCTTCGCCGACTGGCCGATTGTGGGCGCCGCGAGCGCCACGATCACGAGCGCTGCTGCGAGCAGGCGCAATAGGAGCAGCCACAAGGGCGTGCGCGCCGGCGTCTCCTGTGGCGCTTCGAGTCCGAACAGAAGACGCAAAGGCGGAAACACGACGCGGCGCGGCGCCGGCGGCGTGACCCGCAGCAGCCAATAGACGACCGGCAGGATTGCGAGGCCTGCGAGAATCCAGGGAGCGCCGAAACTCAGGCCGGAGAAAAGCGACATGACCGCGCCCTACGCAATGCGCAGTCGCGCGGGAATGCCGCCGAGATCGGCATAGAGCGCCACGAGCGCGGTCTCGGGACCCTTGTCCGTGCGATGCGCGAGATAGCTCCAGCCCAGTCGCCGCGCGAGCGCCGACACGGCTTCATTATGTGCCTTGAAACGCGCGCGATAAGGCTGCTGGACGATTTCCGCGCGGCCGAACAATTCGCTTTCGCCGCCCGTCGCCGATTCGAACCGCGTGCGGCCGGCAAACGGAAAATCTTCTTCCGCGGGGTCCACGATATGCACGAGATGACCGGTGAGGCCCGAACGCGCGAGACGGCGCATGGCGCTCTCCAGTTCGCCCAGCGGCGACAGGAAATCGCTGAGCCAGACGAACTGGGCATTCCTGCCGATCGGCGCATCGGGCGGCAGCGCATTATCGGATGGCGCCACCTCGGCAAGCCCATGCGCGATGCGGCGCAAGGGAATGCGTCCCGTCGCGGGCAGATGACCGTCGCCGAACAGCGCGATGCGTTCGCCGCCGCGCACCAGCAAGGAGGCAAGCGCGAGCGCGAGCACTGTGGCGCGATCGATCTTCGTGACTTTGGAAAATTCGGACTTAAAGCGCATGTTGGCCGAGCCGTCGCGCCAGAACCAGACGGCTTCCGATGCTTCCCACTCGCGCTCGCGCACGAACAAATGCTGCGACTTGGCCGACTGCCGCCAGTCGACGGCCGTGCTTGGGTCTTCACGGCGATAGCGGCGAAATTGCCAGAATGTTTCGCCCATGCCCGATTTGCGCCGTCCATGCACCCCGAGGCTGACCGCTGCGGCCAGGCGCTCGGATGCTGCGAGCAGGGGCGGCAAACTCGCGGCGAGCGTTTCCGCCTGCTCGCGCAGGGCATTCCATTCGCCGTTTTTCGTCAAAGATTGCTCCGGCAGAGCCTGTCGATCACACCGGTAATCGTGGCGCCCTCGGCGCGCGCCGAGAAGTTGAGCGCCATGCGATGGCGCAACACCGGCTGGGCAAGCGCAGCCACGTCGTCGATCGACGGCGCAAGGCGGCCTTCGATCAATGCCTTCGCGCGCACGGCCAGCATGAACGCCTGGCTCGCGCGCGGACCGGGTCCCCAGGAAATGTAGCCGCGCAGATCGGGTGCGCCGCCTTCATCGGGCCTCGCCGCGCGCACGAGGCGCAAAATCGCTTCGACGACTTTTTCGCCGACAGGCAGATGGCGCACGATGTGTTGGGCTTCGAGGAGTGCCGCGGGACCGAAAACGGCTTTCGGTATCGCTTCTTCTCCGAAGGTCGTGGCCAAAAGCATTTTCCGTTCGGCTTCGAGATCGGGATAGCCGACATCGATCTGCAACAGGAAGCGGTCGAGCTGCGCTTCGGGAAGCGGATAGGTGCCTTCCTGCTCCAGCGGGTTCTGCGTCGCCAGCACGTGAAACGGTTTCGGCAGGTCGTAACGCTGGGCCGCGACCGTCACATGCTTTTCCTGCATCGCCTGCAGAAGGGCCGATTGCGTGCGCGGGCTTGCGCGGTTGATTTCGTCCGCCATCAGCAACTGCGTGAACACAGGACCGCTCAGGAAGCGGAACGAGCGCCGCCCGCCTTCGCCTTCTTCGAGCACTTCCGAACCGATGATGTCGGCCGGCATCAGATCGGGCGTGAACTGGATGCGCTTCCAGTCGAGCCCGAGCACAATGCCCAGCGTTTCGACGAGGCGCGTTTTGGCAAGACCCGGCACGCCGATCAGAAGCCCGTGACCGCCCGCGAGCAGGGTGACCAAAGTCTGGTCTACGACGTCGCGCTGGCCGAAAATCACTTTGCCGATCGCTTCGCGCACTTTTGTGAAGGCTGCAGCCGCGGCTTCGGCATGCGCGACGGCCGAACTTTCCGTCGCCGCGTCGGTCTGGGTATCGCTCATGAAATCTTCCTGACGGCCGGGTAAGGCGTTCGGGCCGCCCGAGTTGCCGGTCCTGAGGCCGACGCCTATGTTCGAATCGCAATGTGCGCCTTGCGGGGCGCGCTTTATGTTGCACCCCGGAGACGCGCGCGCAACTGCGAAAAGACCGGGCCGGGCGGCCGGAAGCCGCACATCGCCGTGAAGGGTTAAAAGGCTGAAATGACGCTGCCGGACGGCCTGCCTTTGGGACTTGCGAGCCTGCAGCGCGAAACCGCAGCCGGGCGCGCGTTGCCGCCTGTGGAGCGGTGGAACCCCGCCCATTGCGGCGACATCGATATCCGCATTGCGCGGGATGGAACCTGGTATCACCAAGGCTCACCGTTTACGCGCCGCGAACTGGTGCGTCTGTTCTCCACCATCCTGCGCAAAGACCCCGACGGATTTCATCTCGTCACCCCCGGCGAGAAAATGCGTATCCGGGTGGAGGATGTGCCTTTCCTGGCAGTGCTGTTGCGCGCCGAGGGCGAAGGCGAGACGCAGCGACTGATCTTCACCACCAATGTGGGCGACGAGACGATCGCGGGTCCCGACAATCCCATCCGCGTCGAAACCAATCCCGAAACGGGTGAGCCCGCGCCTTATGTTCATGTGCGGCGCGGTCTCGAGGCGCGTATCTCCAGGAATGTTTTCTATCAATTGGCCGATATCGCAATTCCGGGAACAGGCGAAACTTCGGATCGCCTTGGTGTGTGGAGCGATGGTCGTTTCTTTGTGCTGGGGCCGCCATCGTGAGCGCCGTGGGTCAGGAAACCGCTGAAGCGCTGGCGCGACGGATTGGGAAGTCGGGTCTCGAGGTGTTGCGCCCGAGGCTTCTTGCAGAGCCGTCCATGCTTCCGCTCGTGCCGCAACGGGGCGACTACGATCTCAATCCCGGGACGCGTCCCGAACCGCGGCGTGAATTGGCGCCCGCGGCAGTTCTATTGCCCATCGTTGCCCGCAGCGAGCCGACAGTCCTTTTCACCGAACGCACCGCACATCTGTCGCGCCATGCAGGGCAGGTGAGTTTTCCGGGCGGGCGGGCGAGCCCGGAGGATCTGTCGCTGGTCGAAACAGCTTTGCGCGAGACGAAGGAAGAAACAGGTATCGCTGCGAGCTATGTGACGGTCGCAGGTTTTCTCGATCCCTACGAAACAGGAACGGGCTATGCGATCCTCCCAGTCGTAGGATTGCTCGCGGAAGGTTTCGTGCTGATGCCGGAACCGAACGAAGTCGCCGAAGTGTTCGAAGTGCCGCTCGCCTTCCTGCTCGATCCGAAAAATCGCGAACGCCACAGCCGCGAGTGGCAGGGCCGGCAACGGTCCTATTATGCCTATACGTATGCCGGCCATTATATCTGGGGGGCAACGGCGGCGATTTTGTCGGGCTTCGCGGAAAGGTTGGGAGCCGCATGATCCGAATGCTTATTCTTCGCACGCTTCTGTTTGCGCTGCCTTTCGCAGTCTATGCGCTTTACTATTATCTGGCGCGCGGCCGCCGGGTTCGGAGAACGCCGGAGACACCGTGGTCGCTGCTCTTCGTTTCGGGATTGTCTCTCGTGGTCGTCAGCTTCATCTATGTCGGCCTGACGGAGGGAGAGCCGACGAGCGGCGTCTATGTTCCGCCGCAGAACGTGAACGGACACATTATTCCCGCTCATGTCGAGAAAGTGAAAACGCCGTGACGAAGAAGCTCGATCCCAGGCGCGTGCCGTGGATGTCGTCTCCCGAAACGCAAGCCGTCATGCGCGCGCTTACCGAGAACGGCGGCGCAGCGCGTTTTGTCGGCGGCGCAATCCGCAACACGCTGTTGGGACGCGACGTGGCGGATGTCGACATCGCGACACCGCTTGTGCCGGACGAGGTTGTGCGGCGGCTGGACGCTGCGAAGATCGCGTCCGTGCCGACGGGTATTGCGCATGGCACGGTGACGGCGATTGCGAACGGCAAGTCGTTCGAAGTGACGACCTTGCGCCGCGACGTGTCGACGGACGGCCGGCGCGCGACCGTCTCGTTCTCGACCGATTGGACGGAAGACGCGCAGCGGCGCGATTTCACCATCAACGCGCTTTATGCCGATGCCGACGGCGAGATTTTCGATTATTGCGGCGGGCTGGCGGACATCGAGGCGGGCCGCGTGCGCTTTATCGGCGATGCGACGGCGCGCATCCGCGAGGATTATTTGCGCATCCTGCGCCTGTTCCTCTTTCACGCCTGGTATGGAAAAGGCGAAATCGATTCAGAGGCGCTGCGCGCTGTGGCGGCGGAAAAGGCCGGCATCGCGCAACTCTCGGGCGAACGTATCCAGAAGGAGATGCTGCGCCTGCTCGAAGCGGAAAATCCCGTGCCGATGCTGCGCGCCATGGCAGCGTCCGGCATCCTTGGCGATATCCTGACGGGCCCGCTGAGCATCGCGCGCATCGGGAGACTTGCGACTATCGACTCAGCGAGTTTCTTCGCGCCCGATCCGGTGCTCCGGCTTGCGGCGTTGCTGGCAAACGATCCGACGCAAGTGGAGATAATTGCGGACCGGTTCAAATTGTCGAACGCCGATCGCGCACGACTCGAAGACCTTGCCGGAGCAAAAGAGAAGATCGTCTCCTATCTCTCGATCCGCGAAGTGCGCAAGCTGCTTTATCGGATCGGCGTGCTGCGCTTCAAGGATCGCGTTTTCCTGCGTTGGGCGGAGGACCCCAAAGAGTCCAATGCCATCCAATGGCGCGCGCTGCTGGCGCTTGCCGATGCGTGGCAACGTCCCAATTTTCCGCTCACCGGCAGCAATGTGATGGTCGCAGGCGTTGCGGAAGGGCCGCTGGTGGGGCGCATTCTCGCGGAAGTCGAAGATTGGTGGATCGACAGCGATTTCACCGAAGACGAATTCTCGCTCGCCGAGCGTCTCAAGGCTGTGGTGCAGGCGACGGCGTATTGAAGGAATTTTTCGCGTGGCGTTTGAAGTGATCGAATCCCTGAGCCTGCCGGGCGATCCTGCAAAGCCGAATGATGACGCGTTTGCCCATCGCGCCGGCGCGGCCGTCGTCATGGATGGCGCGACGGGCTTGGGCGAATCGTTGATGCCCGGTCCCAGCGACGCAGCGTGGGTCGCGCGTTTCGGCGCCAATCGGTTGATGGCACACAGCGCGGAAGGCTTGAATCCGCACGATGCCGTCGCGGCTGCACTGCGCGATGCAGAAAATTCCTTCGTCCATCTGCGCCGGCGTGTCCCGGTCGAAACGTATGAAACACCGTTCTCCTCGATGATGTTCGTGGCGCAGACCGCATCCGGCTTCGATGCGCTGTGGTTCGGCGATTGCGCGGCGCTCGTCGAGCGGCCCGGCGGTGCAGTCGAACTCGTCGGTGACGCGATCAAGAAAAAGGCCCGCGAAAGCGACAGAGTCGCGGCTCTTGCCGCAACGCTCGGTGAAAATGCCGCTTCGACCGGCGTACGCGATGCCTTTCTTCCGGCCCTGCGTGCGGCGCGCAACACCGTGAATACGGAACGCGGCGGCTGGCTGTTCGGACCCGACGCGCGCGGGGCCGAGCATGTTGCATCGGCGAGAGTCCCGGCACCGCTTGGAACCTTCGTATTGCTTGTCTCGGATGGGTTCCTTGCGCTCGCGAGCGATTACGATCGATATGATGTCACATCGTTGATGCACGCAGCGCGCGCGAAGGGATTGCCGGGATTGGGCGAAGAGTTGCGCGAGATCGAAGCGGGCGATTCCGACGGCAAGCGTTTCCCGCGCTTCAAGAAAAGCGATGACGCGACGGCGCTCTTGTTGAAGATCGTCTGACGTTCGCGTCACGCGCTAAAGAATTTGCAGGGCGCCGGTATAAACCATGCGCAGCGCGACATAGACGACGATGATCAGGCCGGCATAGCTGATCCAGGAATGCCGTTGCAGCAGATTGGCGATCATCGAAGCCGCAAAGCCCATTAATGTGATCGAGAGCAGAAGTCCCAGACTCAGCACCCAGTAATAATTGACCGTCGCGCCCGCATTCATTGCCGCGCCGGCCACGGCCAATACATTGTCGAGCGACATCGACAAATCGGCTATCACAATTTGTGCAATGGCGTGACGCAAACCCGAGACCGTGAGATGCGCCGCTTTGCTTTCGCCGGGCGTTTTGATGCCAAACTTGCGATGATGCTCGAGGCGCAGTTCGCGATAAAGCCGCCACGACACCAGCAGGAGAATCATTCCTCCGATCAAAGTGAGGCCGTTCACTTTCAGGATATTCACGGTAACGACCGCAAGCACCACGCGCAGAACAACCGCCGCGATCAACCCCCAGAAGATCACCTTGCGCCGATCGGACCGCGGAACCTTCGCGGCCACGATGCCGATGACGACGGCATTGTCGCCCGCCAGCACAATGTCGATCAGGATCACCTGCAGCATCGCCGCAAGCGCCGGAGACATAATGTGAATATGAATCAACGCGGACTCGCGAGGCGCGCGGACATTACGGCCAGCGCGCTTCGGGGGGGAGCGACATCAGAATGGCTTCGACGTTACCCCCCGTCTTCAATCCGAATTGCGTGCCCCGGTCGTGCAACAGGTTGAACTCCACATATCTGCCGCGGCGCACCAATTGGTGGTCGCGGTCCCCCTCGGTCCACGGACGGTTCATCCGTTCCCTTACGATCTGGGGATACACGTCCAGAAATGCGAGTCCCACGTCGCGGGTAAAGCCGAAATCGGCCTCCCAGTTCCCGGTGTTGTGATAATCGTAGAAGATGCCGCCGATGCCCCGGGCTTCGTTGCGGTGCGGCAAGAAAAAATATTCGTCGCACATTTTTTTGAACTGCGGATAGTGATCCGGCCCCTGGCGGTCGCAGGCGGCTTTCAACGCCGCATGAAAGGCGCTTGCCGCGGCTTCGTCCGGAAACATCGGCGTGAGGTCCGAGCCGCCGCCGAACCATCCTTCGGTCGTCCGGATATGGCGCGTGTTCATATGCACCGCCGGCACATGCGGATTCTGCATATGCGCGACAAGCGAGATGCCGCAGGCCCAGAACCGCGGGTCTTCGCTTGCGCCGCGCATCTGCTTGGCGAATTCCGCGCTGAAGCTTCCATGCACCTCGGAAATATTGACGCCGACTTTCTCGAACACGCGGCCGCGCATGATCGACATCACGCCGCCGCCCGCGTCGCCGCCATCCTCGCCGGGCCGCGACCAGGTCTTGCGTTCGAAACGGCCGGGTGTGCGATCGGAAAGCTGCCCGGTCAATTCGTCTTCGATGGATTCGAATTCGGCGCAGATGCGGTCGCGCAGCTCATCGACCCAGGCGCGCATGAGTGCCCTGCGATCTTCAGCCGTGCTCGCCTGCGTCATGGCGGAAACCCGTTCGTCTGTCTCAAGGCTTCTCCCAGCACCATCGCGCCCGCCTGCGCCACATTAAGGGACCGCAGGCCGGACAAAAGAGGAATGCGCAGCCGCGCATCGGCGGCGTCGTGGACTTCGGACGGAACGCCCGCGCTCTCGCGCCCCAGCATGATCGTGTCGTCGGGCGAGAAAGCGAAATCGGTGTAGGGATGCGCGGCTTTGGACGTCAAGAGAACGAGCCGGCCGGGCCGGGCGGCGCGTGCCTCGCACCAGGCGTTCCAGGATGCGTGCCGGGTGACGTTCGCCATCTCGATATAGTCCATCCCGGCGCGGCGAACGCGCTTGTCGCTCAAAACGAACCCACAGGGCTCGATGATCTCGATCTCCACACCCAGGCAAGCGCCGAGACGAATCAGCGCGCCGGCGTTCTGCGGGATGTCGGGCTGGAAAAGGGCGAGGCGCATGATTGACTTGTGTGTAGGAAGTTACTATTAGTTACTATAGTAACTTTGGTAGACCTTATCATGGCGGCTTACGACCCCCTTGGCCAATATCTCATAAAGAATGCCGCCTTTCGTATTCCCATGACCTTCCGGGAAGTGGAATCCGTGCTCGGAAGAAAGCTGCCCGCTTCCGCCTATCGACATCGTCCCTGGTGGGCGAATGAGGCGCGCGGCCATGTCCACGCCAAAGCATGGCTCGAGGCCGGCTATGAAACGCAACAGGTCGACATGGTTGGCAAGAAACTCGTGTTTGTACGCGCGCGTGCGCCGCGCGGCGTGGCGGAGTCTCAACGTGAGTTCGAACCCATGGAAAAGAAGCAGGGACGACATCCTCTGATCGGGAGCATGAAGGGCACATTCACGATTGAACCCGGATGGGATTTGACAAAGCCCGCGCTGGATGCGGAGGAATTGGCGGAGATGGAGGCCAATCTGGAACGAACGGCCGATCTCATTGCTGATGGTCTCAAGTCGCGATGAGACATCCTATCCTGCTCGACACTTGCGCGGCGCTCTGGATCGTCGCGGAATCAATCTCGCAGGCGATGGCAGATGCGCTCTCGGAGACTCGCGGCGCAGGTTTTCCGGTTTACGTGTCTCCGATCACCGCCTGGGAAGTGGGACGGCTCGCCCGCAAGGGTAGGTTCAGGTCGCACTACGCGCCACAGCAGTGGTTCGAGCGCTTGATGAATGTTCCCGATACGGCGCTCGCCGAACTCACTCCCAGGGTTTTGATGGAGTCGTCATTTCTCCCAGGCGCTCTCCATTCGGATCCCGCCGACCGCATCATCGCGGCGACGGCGCGCGAATACGGTTTCACGGTCATGACTCGCGATCGCAGTCTGCTCGATTATGCGCGTGAGGGGCATATGAGCGCAGTCGAATGCTGACGGTGCAAATTGCCCACGAAGAAGTAAGCCCGTGGAATCTCGGGCAAATTCTGCGTCATCGTGCCGCAAGACCCTCCAAAATCGACTCTCTATTTTACGGCGCGGTTTTCAACGTGCGCCGGTCGTCCGGGGGTGGTGCACGGTTCGTCTTCCCCCTCCCGGAACGCATCAATTCTCAGAAGGTGAGCCAGTGGCAAACGAGACTTCGGCCGAACCCACACGGCGCGACTTTCTCTATATCGCGACGGGGGCAGTGGGAGCCGTGGGCGTCGCGCTGACAGCGTGGCCGTTCATCGATCAGATGAATCCGACGGGCTCCGTGCTCGCAGCGGCGACCATCGAAGCGGACATCTCCACTGTGCAGCCGGGCCAGCAGGTGATCTTCACCTGGCGCAGCCACCCACTCTTCGTACGCCGGCGCACGCCGAAGGAAATCGCCGAAGCGCGCGCCGTGCCGCTGAGCGAATTGCCGGATCCGGTCGCGCGCAATGCCAACCTGCCGGACGACGCACCCGCAACCGATGAGAATCGCGAGTTCAAGCCGGAGTGGCTGGTGGTTGTCGGCGTCTGTACGCATCTGGGCTGCACGCCGACCGTTCTCGAAGGCGATTACGGCGGCTGGCTCTGCCATTGCCACGGTTCGCAATACGACACCGCGGGACGCATTCGCAAAGGACCCGCGCCGCAGAATCTGGCCGTGCCGACTTATGCGTTCCTCACGCCCACGCGCCTGAAGATCGGTTGAGGAGCGAAAGATGTCCGGACAATCCACCTACGTTCCCAAAACGTCCTTCGGCCGCTGGTTCGATTCGCGTCTGCCGCTTATGCGGTTCGCGCACGACACGATGCTGACCTTCCCGACGCCCCGGAACCTGAATTTCTGGTACGCGTTCGGAGCCGTCCTCACGGTCATGCTCGGTATCCAGATCGTCACCGGCATCGTGCTCGCGATGCACTACATCCCGTCGGGCGACGGCGCGTTCGACAGCGTCGAAAATATCATGCGCGACGTGAACTACGGTTGGCTCCTGCGCTACATGCACTCCAACGGCGCGTCGATGTTCTTCGTCGCCGTCTATGTACACATGTTCCGCGGGCTCTATTACGGCTCGTACAAGGCGCCGCGCGAGGTTCTCTGGATCCTGGGCGTCCTGATCTATCTCCTGATGATGGCGACTGCATTCCTCGGCTACACCTTGCCCTGGGGTCAGATGTCGTTCTGGGGCGCCACCGTCATCACGAATTTCTTCACCGCCTTCGACCAGATTCACAAAGGCCTGGGCACAGGCATTGCGTCGTGGCTCTGGGGCGGCTTCGGCGTCAGCGACGCGACCCTCAACCGCTTCTACAGCCTGCATTACCTGCTGCCGTTCATCATCGCCGGCGTCGTGGGCCTGCATGTCTGGGCGCTGCATGTGCCGGGCAACAACAATCCTCTCGGCATCGACGTGAAGGGGCCGCAGGACACCTTGCCGTTCCATCCCTATTACACGATGAAGGACGCGTTCTATGTCGCGCTGTTCCTCATCCTGTATGTGGGGCTGGTGTTCTACGCGCCCAATCTGCTCGGCAATCCGGACAACTACATTCCGGCCAATCCGATCGTGACGCCCACCGATATCGTGCCCGAATGGTATCTGTTGCCCTTCTACGCGATGTTGCGGTCGATTCCGCAGAAGCTGGTCGGCGTGATCGTCCTGTTCGGCGCGATTCTCATTCTGGCGTTCATTCCCTGGCTCGATACGTCGAAAGTGCGCTCGTGCCGCTTCCGCCCCATGATGAAGGTGTTCTTCTGGCTGTTCGTCGTGGATTGCCTCGTGTTGGGCTACTGCGGCGCGCAATCGGTGGACGCGGCTTGGAATTTGGGGGGCATAAGCATCGGTCTGGTCTGGGTCGCACGCATCGGCACGCTCTACTACTTCGGCTTCTTTTTCCCTCTGATGCCACTCCTCGGATTGATCGAAACACCCAAGCCTCTTCCCGCCAGCATCGCGACGGCCGTGCTGGCGCCGGCCGAGTGAGGAACATGAATATGCGCATTGCACTCGGTCTTGGAATTTCGTTTGCGATCCTGCTCGGCGCCGCAAGCACCGTTTCGGCCCAAACGATCTCGCGTCCTGCCATCCCGCCGAAAGTGACGAGTTTCTCGTCCGACGGACCATTCGGGCACTATGATCGCGGCAGCCTTCAGCGCGGCTTTCAGGTCTACAAGGAAGTCTGTTCGGCCTGTCACAGCTTGAACCGCGTTGCGTTCCACAATCTCGACGAGGACGGCGGCCCGGGCTTCACCGAGCCGCAGGCGAAAGCGATCGCCGCGAGCTACAAGATTCCGGCGCCGCCGAACGACAAGGGCGACACGCTCGACGCCAACGGCAACCGGCTGACACAGGCCGGCACTCTGGCCGATCATTTCCCGCCGCCATTCGCGAATGACAATGCGGCGCGCGCGTCCAACAACGGCGCGTTGCCGCCGGACATGTCCATCCTCGTGAAGGCGCGCGCAGGCGGAGCGGCTTATATCTATTCGATCTGTTCCGGCTTCCATCAGCCGGTTCCTGCGGGCTTCAAGGTCCTCGCCAACAAATATTACAACCCTTATTTCGAGGGGCGTAATATCTCCATGCCCCCGCCGATCACGGACAATCAGGTCACCTATTCCGACGGCACGAAGGCGACGGTGGATCAGGAATGTCACGATATCGCGACGTTCCTGTCCTGGACGGCCGAACCCAAGATGGAAGAACGCAAGCATCTCGGCTTCGAGGTGATGGCGTTCATGCTCCTGCTCACGGGCATGCTGTTCCTCACCTATCGCAAGATCTGGCACGACGCGCATTGAATGACGCGTCTCGCGTGATACAAGAACCCGCTTTTGGGTGAGCGGGATCATGGCGAAAACCGTTCTGGGCATTATCGGCGGCAGCGGCGTCTACGACATCGCGGGACTTGAACATGCGCGCTGGGATCGCGTGGTAAGCCCCTGGGGCGAGCCTTCGGACCAGCTTCTGTTCGGACGCCTTGCAGGCGTGGACATGATCTTCCTGCCGCGCCACGGCCGCGGCCACGTCCATTCGCCGACCACGATCAATTACCGCGCCAATATCGATGCGCTGAAGCGGGCCGGCGCGACCGACGTGATCTCGGTCTCGGCCTGCGGCTCGTTCCGCGAAAATCTGGCGCCCGGCACCTTCGCGATCGTCGACCAGTTCATCGACCGCACGCATGCGCGAGAGAAGAGCTTCTTCGGCAAGGGTTTTGTTGCTCATGTCTCGATGGCGCATCCGATCTGCCCGAAGCTCGCCGACGCGCTGGTGGAAGCCTGCGCCGAGGAAGACATTCCCCATGCCAAAGGCGGCACCTATCTCGCGATGGAGGGGCCGCAATTTTCGTCGCTGGCCGAATCCAATCTCTATCGCAGCTGGGGTTGCGACGTGATCGGTATGACCGCGATGCCGGAAGCCAAGCTCGCGCGCGAAGCGGAGTTGCCTTACGCGCTTGTCGCGATGGTGACGGATTACGATTGCTGGCACCCCGACCACGACCATGTGACGGTCGATCAGGTCGTGAAAATCCTGACGGCAAATGCCGACAATGCGCGGCGGCTCATCGCGCGCGCCGCGCCCAAGCTCGGACCGGAACGCACGCCGTCCCCGCTGGGGGTCGAGCATGTACTCGATACCGCCGTCATCACGGCTTACGAAAAACGCGACCCCGCTCTGTTCGACAAGCTCGATGCGGTAGCGGGGCGGATATTGAAGAAGAAGTACTAGGCGATTTCGTTTTCGCCGCTGGAGGTCGCCATGGATTTCAAGACCGTCATCCGCACCATCCCGGACTATCCCAAGCCGGGGATCATGTTCCGCGATATCACCACGCTCCTGGGCAATCCGCGCGCGTTTCGCCGCGCCGTCGACGAACTCGTGCAACCTTATGCGGGCGTGCGCATCGACAAGGTGGCGGGCATCGAGGCACGCGGATTCATCATGGGAGGCGCGGTCGCCCATCAGCTCTCGACCGGGTTCATCCCCGTGCGCAAGAAGGGAAAGCTGCCCTGGAAGGTGCTGGGTGAGGATTACGATCTCGAATACGGCAAGGATCGCATTGAAATCCACACCGACGCCGTCAGCCGTGGCGACCACGTCGTGGTGGTGGACGATCTGATCGCCACCGGAGGCACCTGCTTCGCCGCGATCAAGTTGCTCGAGCGTGCGGGCGCCAAGGTCATCGGTTGCCTGTTCGTGATCGACCTGCCGGAACTGGGCGGCGCCGACAAAATCCGCGCGCTCGGCAAGGAAGTGACGGCGCTGGTGAGCTTCGAGGGACATTGAAGTAACTTTTCCACCCTCCCCTTGAGGGAGGGTCGAAAAATTCGAAGAATTTTTCGGGGAGGGGTGCTGCATGAACAATACCCCTCCCCGAAATTCTCTTTTCGCTGACGCTCAAAGATAATTCCGATCCTCCCTCAAGGGGAGGGTGGAAAAACAAAATGCAAGCACTGAGATGTTTCGATGAAAATCGCAGGCAAGCCCTACCGCACGATCTGGCCGCATGACGACGGCACGGTCGAGATCATCGACCAGACGAAGCTGCCGCATGCGTTCGCGACGTTGCGATTGAAATCGGCAGCCGATGCCGCGTACGCGATCAAGGCGATGATCGTGCGCGGCGCGCCGCTGATCGGGGCGACGGCTGCTTATGGCGTCGCGCTCGCAATGCGCCAAGATGCGTCGGATGCGGTGCTCGATCGCGCGCATGACATGCTTCTCGAAACGCGCCCGACGGCCGTCAATCTGCGCTGGGCTCTCGCGCGCATGCGCGATGCCCTGCGCAATCGGGCGCGCGGGGAACGTGCGAAACTCGCTTGGGCGGAAGCCGCCGCCATTTGCGACGAAGACGTCGAGACCTGCCGCCGCATCGGCGAGCACGGGCTCGCGATCCTGCGGGAAGCGGCGAGCAAGAAGGCGGGCAAGAAACTCAACATCCTCACCCATTGCAATGCGGGCTGGCTCGCTTGCGTGGATTGGGGCACTGCGCTTGCGCCGATTTATATGGCGCATGACGCAGGCATCCCGCTTCATGTGTGGGTCGACGAGACCCGTCCGCGCAATCAGGGCGCATCGCTCACGGCCTTCGAGCTGGGCGGCCATGGCGTGAAGCACACCATCATCGCCGACAACGCGGGCGGGCATTATATGCAGGCGGGCGAAGTCGATCTTTGCATCGTGGGCACGGACCGCGTCACGGCGAACGGCGACGTCGCCAACAAGATCGGAACTTATCTGAAGGCGCTCGCGGCGAAGGACAATGGCGTGCCGTTCTATGTCGCGTTGCCGTCGTCGACCATCGACTGGACGCTTGCGGAGGGTCGCGAAATCCCGATCGAGGAACGCTCCTCCGACGAGCTTCTCAAAATGACCGGAAGATTGCCCGGCGGCGGGATTGCGACTGTGGAAATTGCGGCTCCCGGCAGCCCCGCGGCCAATCCCGGCTTCGACGTGACACCGGCCCGCCTTGTCACCGGTTTCATCACCGAAAGAGGGCCTTGCGCCGCGACGCGAGAGGGGCTTTTGTCCCTCTTTCCCGAACGCCGCAAAGTGCAGGACGAGACATGAAAAGCCGTTGGTCGGACGCCGAAGCACGCGAGTTCGTCACGCGCTATGAGCCGAAAGGTGTGAACGAGGATCTGGCGCTCCGGGTCTACACGACGCGGCTGCTCGGCGGCGATCCGCGGCTGGTGCTGCACGGGGGGGGCAACACCTCCGTCAAAACGCATGTGAAGGATTTTCTGGGCGATACCGTCGAAGTGATCTGCATCAAGGGTTCCGGCTGGGATATGGGCGCAATCGAGCCCGCGGGCCTGCCGGCGGTGCGCCTCGCGCCGCTCCGCCGCCTTCTCGCGCTCGACAAATTGTCCGATGAGGACATGGTCAATTTCCAGCGCATCAATCTGCTCGATCCGAACGCGCCCAATCCGTCGGTGGAAACGCTGCTGCACGCATTCCTGCCGCACAAATTCATCGATCACACGCACTCGACTGCAGTACTCGCGATCACCGATCAGCCGGACGGCGAAGCGATCGCGCGCGACATCTATGGCGATCGCGTGGCCTATGTGCCTTACACGATTCCGGGTTTTGCGCTGGCGAAGAGCGTGGCGCAGGTATTCGCGCGCCACCCGAAAGTCGAAGGCCTCGTGCTGCTGCAGCACGGCATTTTTTCGTTCGCCGAGACGGCGCAGGATGCCTATGAGAAAATGATCGCGCTGGTGACCATGGCCGAAGAGCGGCTCGCGCGCGGACGCAAGAGTTTTGCGGTCGGCAAGCTGCCCGAGAATCTTGCGCGTACGGCCGACATCGCACCGATCCTGCGTGGTGCGGTTGCGATTCCGCAAGGCGACGGATCGTTCAAGCGTCAGATCCTCGATTTCCGCAACACGCCGGCCGTGCATGCCTATGTGGCCGGCGCCGATCTCGCGCGCTACTCGCAAGTGGGCGTCGTCACGCCGGACCACACCATCCGTACCAAGAACTGGCCGCTCGTCGTGCCGGCGCCGGAAGCCGACAAGCTCGACGAATGGAAAAAGGATGTGCAGGCGGCGGTGGAAACCTTCGTCGCGCGCTATCACGATTATTTCGACCGCAACAACGCGAACAGCGCGCCGAAGAAGACGGAGTTGGATCCTTACCCGCGCGTCATTCTCGTGCCCGGCAAGGGCTTGTTCGGGCTTGGCGCGTCCGCGAAAGATGCCGCCATTGCAGCCGACATCGCCGAAAACACCGTCGAAGTGATCACGGATGCGGAAGCGACCGGCACCTATCGCTGCATTTCGGAAGCCGACATGTTCGAAGTGGAATACTGGTCGCTCGAGCAGGCAAAATTGGGCAAGGCGGCCGAGAAACCTCTCGCGCGTCAGATCGCAGTCGTGACCGGTGGCGGCTCCGGCATCGGCGCCGCGACCGCGAAGGCGCTGGCGAAGGCCGGCGCGGAAGTGGCCGTGCTGGATCGCGACCGCGCATCAGCCGCGCAGGTTGCGCGCGAGATCGGCAAGACGGCCATCGCCATCGGCTGCGATGTGACGAAGCCGGAAAGCGTGCGCGCGGCATTCGACGAAATCGCCAAGCAGTTGGGCGGCGTCGATATCGTCGTCTCGAACGCCGGTGCAGCCTGGCAGGGCAAGATCGGCGCCGTGGAAGACGAAATCCTGCGCCAGTCCTTCGAGCTCAATTTTTTCGCGCATCACACGGTCGCGCAGCATGCCGTGCGCATCATGTCCGCGCAGGGCACGGGGGGCTGCCTGTTGTTCAACGTGTCGAAGCAGGCCGTCAATCCGGGCAAGGATTTCGGACCCTACGGCTTGCCGAAAGCCTCGACGCTCTTCCTGATGAAGCAATATGCGCTCGATCACGGCAAGGAAGGCATCCGCGCCAATGCAGTCAACGCCGATCGCATCCGAACCGGTCTTCTCACCGACGACATGGTCGCATCGCGCTCCAAGGCGCGCGGGCTTTCGGAAATCGATTACATGAGCTCCAACCTTCTCGGTCGCGAAGTGACGGCCCAGGATGTCGCCGACGCGTTCGTCTATCTCGCGACGGCGACGAAAACGACGGCCGCCATCGTCACGGTCGACGGCGGGAATATTGAGGCGAGCCTGCGCTGAATCCACCTACCACTTGAGGGTGGGTCGAAATTATCTTTGAGCGACAGCGAAAAGAGAATTTCGGGGCGGGGTGCTGCATCAATAATACCCCGCCCCGAAAAATTCTTCGCTACGCTTCGAATTTTTCGACCCGCCCTCAAGGGGCAGGTGGGAAGCTTACGCGCTTGCTGCGAATCCCGCCTATCCCCCATTCGCGCGAAACAGGTCGAGCGTGCGCTGCTTTGCGAGTTTGGCCGCTTCCGGGTTGTAATCGGCGCGGCGGTCCGAATTGAAGCCGTGGCCCGCGTCGTAGACATAGACCTTCACGTCCGGATGCGCGGCCTTCACTTTCTCCACGCCTTCCAGCGGAATGCCGTGATCGTGCTCGCCGAAATGCAGGATGGTCGGGCATTTGGGATTTTCATGCGCGAATTGCGGAACGAGGCTGCCGTAATAGCCCGAGGCCGCGCTCAACCCTGACAGGCGGCACGCCGCGAGCCAGGAGATCGAGCCGCCATAGCAATAGCCGGTGATGAACACTTTGCCCTTGGGCGTCAGCGCATTGATGGTCGTCTGCGTGTCGGCGATGGAAAGATCGAGCGGATGTTCCTGCCGCGCAATCTGGATCGCGCGCTGGATATCTTCCGGCGTGTAGCTCGCCTGAAAACCGGGCGCCTCGCGATCGTACAGCGCGGGCGCAAGAACCTCGTAACCCTCGTCGGCATAGGAGTCCGACGTTTCTTTGATGTGATCCGTGACGCCGAAGATTTCCTGGATCAGCACCAGCCCGCCGCGCCGCGCGCCTTTGGGTTCGACCTGGTAGACGCCGATCGTCTTCCCGTCGCTCATTTTCATGTCGATCATCTTGCCGCGAGTGGCCATCGTTCTCTCCCATAATGCTCCGGGCGCATTACAGCGCATCGCGGCGCTGCGTGCGATTCCTTTTTGGATTGGGAATACGAAGTCAGACGGCCTGGCGGGTCGTCACCAGGAACGGCGCCCGAGTTTCCGGTGCCACCGCGTCTCGCCGGGGCGCTGCTTGCGGCGTACGAGGCGGCGCATTCCGGCCCGCCATATGCCAGAGCAATCGCGTCTGCGCCGGTCCGCCCTGGCGCAGCGCCTGGCCATCTGCACAGCCATCCGCGTAGCCTGACGAGGTTCCGTTCTTTTCAAGAGACTCGATGACGCCGACAAAACGTTGCCGCGCCTCGTCGCGAGAGACCGCAAAACGTTTGCAAAGATAGCCCACGAAGAAATCTTCATGGAGCGAGACGCCGATGCGCCGCCGCGTTTCGGTTTCGTAGAATTTCGTGACGGATTCCAAAACCCCCAGAACATAGGCATTGAAATACGGGTCCCTGTAAAAGCCGCTGGTGTCCGCGCCGCCCCGCGCGCCGAGGCGACGCAATTGCGAATCGATTTGCGAGAGTTGGAGCGCCGCGCGCGGACCTTGCGCGCGCGCATAGGCCCGCCGGTAAAGCCGTTCTTCGAAAAGACGTATCATCCCCACCTCGTAATGGGGCGGCACCTTATGTGGAGTCGCTGTCATGGGTCTGTCGCGAAAGAGGCAGTCTGGAAGATTTTCCTGGGGATGGATTTCGCGTTTTGCGCGCGACCTCGCCGGGGCTCCGCGCCGCGAGAAGCTGCTAACGCCTTCAAAACACAATACGAAATCGCAATCCCTCGTCGCCGCCATAGGCCGCGTCTTTCCGGAAGCGTTCGATCAACGTCCCGCCATTGGCGAGGATTACCTTTTGCGACGCGATGTTGCCGGGCGCGGTGGTGAGTTCGACATAGTCGAGCCCCTGCGCTCGCGCCTCCGGCAAGAGCAGTGCGAGTGCGCGTGTGGCATAGCCAAATCTGCGCTTCCACGGCACGACGGAGAATCCGATGTGACCCAGAACGTAAGATGGCAATGCTGAGGTTCCCTCTTGCCAGCGTAAATTGATGCTGCCGCAGAACTCGCCGTCCCAGATCCAGCGCGTGATGCTCGGCAGGCGCGGGACGTGCGACCCGTCCGGCAAAATCACAGGTCCCGCGAGTGAGTGTGAATCGTCATGAAGCGCGACAAACAGCGCAGGGTCCGCCGCAATCTTCGCCAGATGCTCGCGCGCCGCCTCCGCCTCCCGCAAATTATCCGGCCCCCAGCCACGCTCCAGCGCGGATTTGTAGGAGGGGAGGTGTACGAGGGTGGGTTTTTCGAGGGTGCAGGGAGGCATGTTGGTACCGGCGGTGATCGCGTCTCGAAAACTATGTGCCTGGGGCTAGTCGAAAATGCCATCGTCGGCTACTGCAAAGATCACGTCTTCCTCGCCACGAATCCTTTCCCGATGAAGCTGAACACGAGTTCGCCGCTCTCGTCGCGCGCTTCGTTGCGGCTCTTGATCAGGCCGAAATCCGGTCGCGAGCGGAGCGGTCTTTTCTCGATGATTTCGGTGGAATAGGTGAGTGTCATGCCGGGGCGGACGGGTTTGAGCCAGCGCATGTCATCGAAGCCCGGCGAAACGCCAGAGCCCATTGCGCCGCCGCCGTCACGCGCGGCGACCATCAGCTTCATCCACACCGAAGCCGTATGCCAGCCAGAGGCGATCAGGCCGCCGAACATCGAGTGTTTCGCGGCCTCGGGATCGATGTGGAACGCTTGCGGATCGTAGGCGCGCGCGAAGGCGATGATCTCCTCCTGCGTGAAGGTGTAAGCGCCAAGTTCGCGACGCACGCCGATCTCGATGTCTTCGAACCACATCGCCGTCACGCTCCGCCCGGTTCGCGCCGTCCCAGGATCGGCGTGAGGATCACGGAGGCGACCTGCTCTACCTGATTGTAGATCCGCCACTCGAAGGTCACGAAGCCGACATCGGGGCGGCTCCTGGAGATGTTCGTCTCCACCACATGCGCATCGAGGCGCAGCCTGTCGCCCGGCTTCACCGGCTTCATCCAGCGGCATTCCTGCACGCGGGAGCCGCCTTTGTTCGCGGATTTTAGGATCAACCCGTCGGCGAAGAGACGCATTCCGATAGCGCACACCTGCCAGCCGGATGCCGCAAGCCCGCCCAGCAGCGAGCGTTGGCCCGCATCTTCGTCGAGATGCTGGGGCTGAGGATCGAACGCGCGCGCGAAGTCGACGATCTCGTCTTTGGTGATTTCGTGCGCGCCGCAATCGTAGACTTGCCCGGCGCGGAAATCTTCGAAGTGAAGGAGGGTCACGTTGTTCTCTCGCCGATCTCACGCATTAAACCTGAAATGCATCACGTCGCCGTCGGCGACGATGTATTCCTTGCCTTCGAGGCGCATGCGACCGGCGTCGCGGGCGCCGGATTCGCCGTTGAGCGTGACGTAATCGTCATAGGCGATGGTTTCGGCGCGGATGAAGCCTTTTTCGAAATCGGTGTGGATTGCTCCTGCGGCCTGCGGTGCGCGGGAATTTCGCGCCACGGTCCAGGCGCGCGCTTCCTTCGGGCCCGCCGTGAAAAATGTGATGAGGCCGAGAAGCTCATAGCCCGCGCGGATCAGGCGGTTAAGGCCCGGCTCTTCGAGGCCGATGCTCGCGAGAAATTCCTCGCGTTCCGCCGACGGCAGTTGCGCCACTTCCTCTTCGATGCGCGCGGAGATCGCGACGCAGCCTGCGCCCTCGCGCTTCGCCATGTCTTCCACCTGCGCCGAGTATTTGTTGCCGTTCGCTGCCGATCCCTCGTCGACATTGCACACATAAAGCACCGGCTTCTGCGTCATCAACCCGAGTTGGCGGTAGGGTTCGCGTTCTTCGGGCGTCAGCTCCGCGCGGCGCGCAGGCTTGCCTTCGCGAAGGAGCACGAGCGCCTTCATCATCAGCGCGAGTTGTTCCTTCGCTTCCTTCTCGCCGCCCTTGGCCTTCTTCTCGATGGGGACTACGCGGCGTTCAAGGCTTTCGAGATCGGCCAGCATCAATTCGGTTTCGACGGTTTCCGCGTCGCCCACGGGATCGATGCGCCCTTCGACATGGGTGATGTCGTCGTCCTCGAAGCAGCGCAGCACATGGGCGACGGCATCGACTTCGCGGATATTGGCGAGAAACTGGTTACCCAGCCCTTCGCCTTTCGACGCGCCGCGCACGAGACCTGCAATGTCCACGAAAGTGATGCGCGTGGGCACGATCTGCACCGAATGCGCAATCGCCGCGAGCTTGTCGAGCCGCGCATCGGGCACGGCCACGTCGCCCACATTGGGTTCGATGGTGCAGAACGGATAATTGGCCGCTTGCGCCGCGGCCGTCTGCGTCAGCGCGTTGAAAAGCGTCGATTTGCCGACATTGGGCAATCCGACAATGCCGCATTTGAATCCCATTATTGTTCCTTCGGCTTTGTTTCGGGTCGCGGCCTGTTCACCGGCGGATTGAGCACCAACGCAACCTTATTCATGAAACCGGGATCGTCATCGGCGGCGAGGCGCGGTGCCGCTTCGGCGATCGCGTCCAGCATCGGCACCAGCCAATCTTCATCGGCCTTCGAGAAGTTCGACAGCACATGGCCGTGCACGCGGCCTTTTTCGCCGGGATGGCCCACTCCTATCCGCACGCGGCGGTAATCGGGGCCGAGCGTGGCCGTGATCGAACGCAGGCCATTGTTGCCCGCGTCGCCGCCTCCCGTTTTCACCTTGAGCTTCGCAGCGGCGAGATCGATCTCGTCATGGATGACGACGATGGCGGAGAGCGGCAACTTGAAGAAGCGCGACGCCGGGCCGATCGATTGCCCGCTGTCGTTCATATAGGTCATGGGCTTGAGCAAATAGGTCTTGCGTCCGTCGAGTGCGCCTTCCGCAATCAACCCGTGAAACCGCGTGCGCCACGGCGCGAAGCGATAGCGATCCGCGATCACATCGACGGCCATGAATCCCGCGTTGTGACGGTTGCGCGCGTAGTCGACGCCGGGATTGCCGAGCCCGGCGATCAGAAGAGGCGTATCGGACATGGGTGTCCCGCGAGGCTCGGTCCCGCGCCGGCGCGCGGAAACGCGTTACTTCTTCGGCGCGGCAGCGCCCTTGGCACCGCCTGCCGTGGGAGCGCCCTTGGCACCGCCGGCAGCCGGAGCGGCACCTGCTGCCGGAGCGGCGCCTGCCGCGCCCGGAGCACCGGTCGGTCCGGTCGCCACCGGCGCTTCTTCCACGATCGGCGCGTTGGCTGCGGCTGCGGCTGCTGCGGCAGCGGCCTTCTGCTCTTCGATGACGCTCGTCGGCGCCACGATCGAGGCAATGGTGAAGTTGCGCTCGCGAATGGTGGAGACCACGCCTTCGGGCAGGTTGAACGCCGCGATGTGCAGCGAGTCGTGGATGTCGAGCTCCGACAGATCGCCCTCGATGAATTCCGGAATATTGTCGACCGGGCAGAGCAATTCGACCGTGTGGCGCACGATGTTGAGCACGCCGCCGCGCTTCAGGCCGGGCGAGGATTCCTGGCCCTTGAAGCGCACGGGAATTTCGAGCCTGATTTTCGTACCCTGCACGAGGCGCATGAAGTCCACATGCACGGGCCGGTCGCTGACGGGATCGAGCTGCAACTGGCGGGGAATCACGCGCGTCTTCTTGCCGGCGACATCGAGATTGAACAGCGTGGTGAGGAAAGTGCCGCTCTCGGTGTGACGCTCGAGTGCGTGCCGGTCGACGGCAACATTTTCGGGCGCTGCCTCGCCGCCATAAATGACGGCGGGTACGAGACCCTTCTGGCGGGACTGATAGGCCGGACCTTTGCCCGTGCCGCTGCGCACTTCTGCCGCCAGTTCCTGCATCTCACGCATAGCTTAAGTCCTTGAATTTCCAGCCCATCTCGGCGGGGCACGTGGCTTGTTGGGCCGGGAAGCCGGGGTTTTTAGCGGAAGGCAGGGGGCAAGGCAACAGGCGAACGCGGGCGAGCCCTCAGCAGCCGGACGACCGTTCAAGCCGAGCGCTGGAGCGAATGGACCGACAGCGTCTGCCGGTATTCTTCGTAATCGAAGGTGAACACCGCCAGGACCTTGTCGGCCGTCTCGCCGTCGGAGGCGAGCGGCAGGTAGAGCGCATCGTTGGCGGGAACATAACGGCCGCGCCACTCCGCACCTGGCGTGGTGATGCGCAGAGGGCGCTTGTCGAGACAGCATTTGCGGTAGATCCACAACGCCGCGTCGCCGAGCGCCCGGTCGGGCCCCTCGAAAGCTTCGGCAACCGTCTTGCCGGTTCCGTCGTCGAGAAAGAAATCGGTGACGCGCGAACCGACCAGGCGATAGCGAAAATCCGCAAAATCCGGCAGCGCATCGAGCAGGCATATCCAGCCCAGATGCTGCTTGATCTCCCGCGTATCGATCGCGGAGCGCGGCGGCATGGCGCGCGAGCCGCGTTTTTCGTTCCAGTAGCGCAGGAAGAAATCGAGCACGGGATTGCCGGTGGAGGTGGGATTTTCCTCCATCCGCGTCATCTCTGCAGGGCTCGTTTTGAATTTCATTCGAAGGCAATCGCTGGAATTCCATGAACGACCGGATCGTTTCACGGCTGCGTTAATCAACCTTAAACGATTGTGACCGAATTGCTTACGTCCGCTTCGCAGGCTTTCGCGCCGCGCGTGCGGGCGGCGCCGCATTGTCGGCGGCCTCCCGCACCAGCGCTTCGAGTTCGCGCACCGGGATCTTTCCCAGATTGAGAAAAGCGCGCGTGACTTTCCCCCAGTGCAGCGGCTCGAACGCCTCCGGGCGCGCCTCGAACAGGATCTCCTGATGTTCCTCCGTCAGGTGGAACATCGCCTTCTGTTCAAGCGGCCTGAGCGTGATGAAGATGCGCCGCTTGGTGCGGAACGCGGGAACGCCCCAATGCCCGACTTCCTCGACGCCGGGAAGCGCGAGCGCGAAACGTCGGACATCGTCGCAGGTGGACATGTGGTGAATTTAGCAGGATTGCTCTTCGCCGGGAACCGTTATGCGAAACGAAGTGCCGAGGTTGATTTTTGGGGTATTGACCGACAATGCCCGCGACACTGGCAGCGAAAGCGACTCCGGCTAGGCGGTTTTCGCCTCGACAGTCTCCAGCGCGGTTTCTTCGTCCTTCAATTCCGCGACGGTTTCGTCGCGCATTTCTCGGACTTCCTCGACTGTGAGGGTTTCGATACCGACGAATTTGTTCTTGGCGGGCTCGAGCGCGCGGATGAGTTCGTTGAGTTTGGCCTGAATGGCGGCGTCGTCCCGGTTCTGCTTGCTTTGAATCAGGAACACCATCAGGAACGTCGCAATCGACGTCGCAGTGTTGACGACGAGCAGCCACGCATTCGAGTAGTGGAATACGGGCCCTGCCGCCGCCCAAACGATGACGGCGAGTGCGCACACGCTGAAGGTGAGAGGTTGGCCCGCCGCATGGGACGCATGTTCGGCGATTTTGGCAAAGCCCCGCGACAAACTCGCAGACTTTGGCGCGTCGTCCGTCACGCCGAGCGCCGGCCTATCAGGATCAATCCGAACCCAGCTACGAGCACCAGGACGCCGGCGATGGTTGGAATCGATACATGGTTCTCCTGCCGGCTGGTGACATGGATCGGCCCCGCGTCGAAGACGGGTTTGTCCTGGGAATAGCTGAAATGGCCGAACAGCAGTGCGGCCACGCCCAAAACGACAAGAACGACTCCGAGCATCGTGAGATTGCGCATGTGAATTCCCGCTGAGATCCAGGGCGGCCCAATCGCGCCCAAGCTGAAACGGCTGCACGAAGCGATAGTTCCCGCGGGCTCACGCGACGACGAGCACGATCGCGCCTTTCCATTGCGCCAGGACATTCGCAATCGTTTGCCCGACATAGAACGTGTCGCCGATTCTGCGACTTGCGCCGATGACGATCAGATCGGCACGGATGCGATTGGCTTCCGCGATGATTGCGGCATCGGGTTCGACGTTCGTGCGCACCGCGATTTGAATTTCATCATAGCCGTAACGCCGCCCGAGCGCCGCCGTGTCGTCCAGCACGGCCTTCTCGGCTTTGCGCCGGGTGCTGCCGCGTCGCGCGCGTTCACCTGTGCCGGCACGTTGGGCCACATGCAGGGCGGTCACCTTGCCGTCCGTGGCGGGCGACAGCGAGAACGCGATCTCCGCGCCCCGGCGCGAAGCTTCCGTACCGTTGACGGGAACGAGAATGTTGAATGCTTTGGCGGAAAGCGCCGTCGCGTCCTCGTCGGACATCGTCAGCGCAAGTGGGCCTTCGAAACCGGCCGCGATACGCTCGACGGCAGCGGAAAACGTACCGTCCGGTTTGCGCATCCGTTCCAGGCCCACGAACAGAAGATCGTAACCTTTTTCGCTCTCTTTCGCGAGCGCCTGTGTCGTTTCGCTTTTCTCGACGCGCGCCGACACTTCAACTTTGTCGGGGCGCGCGCCGTCCGTTTCCTCTTTTGCGGCCCGATGACCTTCCTTGGCGCTCTCGGTCGTCACTTCTTTCAGCCTCGCCGTCGCGTCTTCGGCGTTCGTGTTCGTCCGCGTCACCTGCTCTTCGCTCAAATGGAGCACCGTGACGGGCATGCCGCGTTGACCGGCGAGGAATCCGGCAAGCCGGGACGCGAACCGTCCATTGGCGCTGTCGTCTGCTGCGATCAACAAGCGCTCGAGCCGGCCGACAAAACCTTTGGCGTCGAGGTCTTCCTTTTCAAGGCGGGCTTGTTCGTCCTTGTCGACCGGAAGCCGGCCCAACGCCCAGCGCAGCATGGGCGGCATCGCCATGGTGGTGATGACGGCCATGGTTACGATCATGGTGTAAATGTTCTGTGTCAGCGCGCCCATGGCGAGACCGATGCTGGCGACGATCACTTCCGTGCTGCCGCGCGCATTCATTCCGCAACCGAGCGCCAGGGATTCGCGCGACGAAAGACCGCTGATCAGGCCGCCGGAAAACGCGCCGGCGAATTTTCCCAGGCTGGCGATTGCAACAAGCCCGAGTGTCAGGAGCGCGAAATGCGGGTCTTTCAGAATCGTGAGATCCGCGGACAGGCCCGACATGCCGAAAAAGATCGGCATCATAAAAGCCGTGATGAGCCCGCGCAGCTGATCCTCGATATGCTGCGACAGGATCGGCGACTCGCCCACCAGCACGCCCGCCACGAACGCGCCCAGCACGGTGTTGACGCCGATCGCCTGCGTCACGAGCGCCATCGCACACATGACGATCAGGATCGCGGTCACGACGGCATACTCGCTGACGAAGGTGTCGTTCACCCAGCGGATCAGCCGGAACACAAGCCGGCGGCCGATCGTGTAGCTGAGAACGAGAAAGAGGGCCGTGCCGATGACGGTTTTGGCCAGAGACCCCACCGCAAACCCGCCTGCGCCTGCGATTCCCAATGTGAGCGCGATGATCACCCAGCCGATCGTGTCCTCCATGATGGCAGAGGCGACGATGATCTGGCCGAGATTGCGGCGCATGAAGTTCATCTCGCGCACGACCATCGCGACGATTTTGATCGAGGAAATGGACAGCGCGGTGCCGACGAACAAGGCGGTGATCAGCCGATTGTGCGAATCGGCGAGAATCGAGATCGGCAAAAATTCAACGGCGGTAAAGCCGCATAGAAAGGGAACGGCAACGCCCGTAATCGACACGGCAATGGCCGGCGCTCCGATCTTGCGGACAAGTTTCAGATCGGTCTCCATGCCCGTCAGCAGCAGCAGCATCATCACGCCGATATCCGAAAGACCGGTCAGCAGGTTTTTCTGCTCGGCGTTATTCGGAAAAATCAGGTGATGTGCCTGAGGCCAGATCCAGCCGAACAGCGAAGGCCCCAGGATCAATCCGGCCAGCAGCTGCCCGATCACGGCAGGTTGACCAAAGCGCTGCATGATTTCGCCGAGCCCGCGTCCGACGAGCAGCAGGAGCGCGACCTCAACCAGAAAGACGACTTCGCCCGTGCCGCCGACACCGTTGCCGGACCCGGCTTTCTTCTGGACGGCAGCCAAAGCCGCACTCGCGACCAAGCAGGCCGCCGTGCCAAGCACCATCGGAAAATATCGTCTGTTCACGCGAAACGCCCCGAAATACCGGACACGGCGAATCGGGAACGCGGGCATACTCTGCAAAGTTCCCGCAAGCAGAGGCCTCAAGATCGTAGTGCCTTGGATCGGCGTTCGAGACCCAGGCAATTTTAACGCAGGGGGCGCGGCGGATGCGCGGAGGACGCAGAGGGGTTATCCATAAGGCTTCGCTGCTGAGATGAATCCGGAAGACTTGTTGGCGCGACGCGCCGAGAAAGAGCCCAGCCACCACCATGCGTGACGCTCGCACCGACCAAACTGCGTCCTCCGCGCATCCGCCGCGCCCCCTGCGTTAAAATCTTTATCGCGGCACGCGTCGGATTCGAAAAGCTAGAACAGATCGAGCTGAGGACTAGGCTTCTTCGGTGGAGTCGGATTGGCTTTCTTCTCGGATTGCATATCCCAATCGCCGTCACACGGTTGAAGCAACGCTTTCAACTCTTCGGCCGTCGCCGGTTCTTCGCCCAGCCATTTGGGCCAATTCGATTCCGGCATGACAGCGGGCATCCGGTCCGTGATCTTGCCGATCAGCGCATTCGCCGGCGTCGTCACCATGACGAAGGTCAGGAGCTCGTCGTCCTTCGCGTTGACCCAGCGCTCCCAGATGACGGCTATCGCGAGCGGTTGTCCGTCACGCGGCGTGATCGTGTATTGCAGCGTCTTACGCGGGCCAATTTCCTCGCCTTCGTTGAACGTTTTCACGATCAGAAGTCCTCGGCGTTGCTCGAACGATTCCCGAAACGTCGGCTTGCTGTCGATCGTTTCCGCCCGCGCGTGAATGTGATCGGGGCGCGCGACGGGATCGTTCGCGCTCATGCGGGCAAATCCCCAACGCATTCTGGCTGTCTCGCGGACGTCTTCGTCATTCAACCGGATAACCGTCGCGAACCGCATGGGCGTGACGGTTTCCACCGGGCCGCCGAAAACGACGCGCATCTCGGCAAGGCTCGCAAGCGTGCCCCAATCGAGCATCTGGGTGGTGAATTTTCCGCACATCGGCGTCAGCCCGTGCACTCAATCGAACAGGCTCGAGACGCTCTCTTCGCTGTTGATGCGGTGGATCGCTTCGCCGATCAGGGGCGCAATCGAGATACGCCTTATGTTCGAGCATTTCAGGACTTCGTTGGTCGCCGAAATCGAATCCGTGATCACCATCGATTTGAGCTTGGAATTCTGGATGCGCGCAACTGCGCCGCCCGAGAGCACGCCATGGGTGGCATAGGCGCAGACTTCCTTGGCACCCTGCTCGATCAACGCTTCGGCGGCATTGCAGATCGTGCCGCCCGAATCGACGATGTCGTCGACCAGCAGACACACGCGGCCCTTCACGTCGCCGATGATGTTCATCACTTCGGATTCGCCGGCCCGCTCGCGCCGCTTGTCGACGATGGCGAGGTCGGCACCAAGCCGCTTGGCAAGCGCACGCGCGCGCACTACGCCGCCGACATCGGGCGACACCACCATCAGATTGTTGGAACCCAGATAATCCTGAATGTCCTTCACCATCACCGGCACGGCATAGAGATTGTCCGTCGGGATGTCGAAGAAGCCCTGGATCTGGCCGGCGTGAAGATCGACGGTGAGTACGCGATGGGCGCCCGCCTCCGTGATCAGATTGGCCACCAGCTTGGCCGAGATAGGCGTGCGCGAGCCCACTTTGCGGTCCTGGCGCGCATAGCCGAAATAGGGAATCACCGCCGTGATGCGTCGCGCGCTCGCGCGCTTCAGCGCATCGATGATGATGAGCAATTCCATCAAATTGTCGTTGGCGGGATAGCTCGTCGACTGGATGACGAACATGTCCTCGCCGCGCACATTTTCCTGCACTTCGACGAACACTTCCATGTCTGCGAAGCGGCGCACGACGGCCTTGGTGAAGGGGAGCTTGAGATATTGGGCGATCGCTTCGGCAAGGGGCCGGTTCGAATTGCCCGCCAGCAGCTTCATGCCGTGCGTTCCATTCGCTTCGCTCATTCGCGTGGCCCCGCTGGCATATGAAGGTTCGGTGAAGGCGGTTCTAGCAAGCGCGGACGGGCAGGTGAAGCGGCCTTATGACGCGAGTGCGATGGCGGAGATTTCCCGGCCGTAATCCGGCTCGCCGCGATGGGTCGCGCGCCGGAAACTGAAGAAATCGCCTTCATGTGCGTAGGTGCAGGCGGGAAAGCGCGCCACGTTCTCGATTCCCGCGTCGTCCAGCCGCAGCGCGACAAATCCCTTGAGATCGAAGCGCCAGTGCTCGGCTTTTCCCGACGGCACGAAAAAGCGTGCAAAGCCCGAATCATTGTCCAGGAAAGTTGCGCGGAATTCGGGCCCCACTTCGTAATTCGGTTGCGAGATGCAGGGGCCGATCGCGGCTGCGATTCGCGCACGCTCCGCACCCAATTCTTCCATGGCGCGAAGCGTCGATTCGATGACGCCGGCAAGCGCACCTTTCCATCCCGCATGGGCTGCGCCGATCACCCTGGCGCGCGAATCGGCAAACAGCACGGGCGCGCAATCTGCAGTGAGTATTCCCAGAGCTATTCCGGGAATGTTCGTCGCCATTCCGTCGGCCTGCGGCGGTGCGCCCAATTCCCACCCCGTTGCGACCGCGACCGCCTTGGCGCTGTGGATCTGGTAGAGCGTCACGAGACTCTTTGCGCCGAGCGCCGCCTGTACGCGCGCGCGATTGGCGATGACCGCGGCGCGATCGTCATGCGAACCGGGTCCGCAATTGAGCGAGGCATAGATGCCTTGCGAGACGCCGTCCTGCCGGCCGAAAAATCCGTGCACGATATCGGGCGCGTCGGCGAGATTGGCGGCGGTCAATTGCAACATGGCTCAAAATCCGGGCGGCGTCGGCGCGCCGTGAGGCAGGATCGCCAGCGCCTTGAATAAGGTCCCCATTTGATCGGGATTGATCAGGCGGTCAACCGCGACGGCAATCTCCTCCCGGTCGCCGGGGTTCTGTCGCTGCAGGTTCATCATGCGATTGAGAATGCCGAGACCGGTGAGCAATTCTCCCTGCGTGACGGGTCCGTAGCTCACCGCCCCGCCGCGCTTCGCCGCATGTGCAAGCGCGTCGAAATCGACATGGGCCGACAGGTCGATCTCGCCCGGCCGGGTCAACACGTCCCGGAATTGATGTTCGCCCACGGCCTGCAGCGTGTCGCCGAAGCCGTCACCGGAATAGCCGTAGTCAAGGATGAGGGCAGCACCACCGCGCATGGCGATGGCGCGGCCGATTTCTTCCGCGAGCGCCGTGGAGGCGGGCGATGTTTCATAAACCGCGCCGTCCGTCGCTTCGCCGCGCCCGGACGGAATATTTAATGGCAACGGATCGGGCGACAGTCCAAGCGCAAGGTTCTGGTTCGCATCGAGCGTCACCATGTTTTCGCACCAGCCGCGGGCAGTCTGGACGAATTGGCGGATCGGCAGCGCATCGAAGAATTCGTTGGCGATCAGGAACAGAGGCCAATTGCAGAGGCTTTCGTCGAATTGCGCTTGCCACGTCACGGAAACGCCCGCGTTGGCAAGCCGCGCCTTCTGCCGCACGACGAGTGCCGGATTCGCGTCAACCATCACAATTTCGACGGCCTCGCGGAATTCGGGCGCGAGCTTGGCCGCACGCAACGCATCTTCCATCAGAGAGCCCGTGCCCGGGCCAAGCTCGACCAGCCGCGCGTGCGGCGGCCGGCCCTGGTCGAACCACGCCTGCACGCACCAGAGCCCCGCAAGCTCGCCGAACATCTGGCTGATTTCGGGCGCGGTAACGAAATCGCCGCCCAGGCCGAGAGGATCGCGCGTCGTGTAATAGCCATATTGCGGATCGAGCGCGGACATCGCCATGAATTGCGCGATCGAAAGGGGGCCTTGCGCCGCGATCAGGCTCGCGATGCGCTCGCCAAGCGCGTTCACACCGCCGCCCGCGGTCTGAACGCATACCAGTAGAAATAAGCCGCCGCGAGCCACATCGGAATGCTGAACGCCATGCCCAGGCTGAACCAGCCGATGAACATCGTGTCGGGTTCGCGGAAGATTTCGGCGATGAAGCGGAACGTGCCATAGCCCGTGAAGAAGATCGCGCTCACCAGTCCCGGCCGCTCATGCAGACGGAAAACTCTGACAGACACCTGCAGGATAATAAATAGGAGCAACCCTTCCATGCCCGCTTCGTAGAGCTGGCTTGGATGGCGCGGCAGGTCGCCGGCATTCGGGAACACCATCGCCCAGGGAACGTTGGTGACTTTTCCCCACAATTCTCCGTTCACGAAATTGGCGATGCGCCCGAAAAACAATCCGATCGGAACCACGGTCGTCACCATGTCGCCCAATTGCACGAAGTTGAGCTTGCGGCTGCGCGCGAAAAACCACAGCGCCACGATCACCCCGATGGCGCCGCCGTGAAACGACATGCCGCCTTCCCACGCCGCGATGATTCGAATCGGATGCTCGAGGAAGTCCATGGGCAGGCCGCGGCAATAATCGGCATTCTGCGGCGACACGCTGCAGAGAAAGATGCCGTAGAACAGCACCCAGCCCAACCGTCCGCCGATAATGACGCCAAGCGTCGCCCACACGACGAAATCGCCGATGTCGTCGAGCGTGGCGGGCGGCTTGCCGTTGAACGGCGGATTCGTCCACAGGTTCTTGTTGCGGATTGTGCGCGCGAGCCACCACCAGCCGAGCAGCAATCCCGTGATGTAAGAAATCGCATACCAGCGGATGCCGAAGCTTCCCCAGATGTGGATGGCGACGGGATCGATATGCGGGAAGGGGAGGCCGGCTGTATGCATGCGTCTCTTATGGATTCGGAGCGACTAAGAATTTCTCCACATTCCCGTGAGGGAATAGGTCGCCGGCGATTTGACCCCGGCATTCACCTTAAATCGCGCTGCTTCGCCGCGGNNCATGCAAAGCGACAATCCTGTCCTCGACGGTCTTGCCCGGTTCTTCACCGATGCGGCGGGTGCGGCCCAAAGCGTGCGCACGGAGGTCGATACCTTCATGCGCCAGCGGCTGGAGAAGCTGGTGGCCGACATGGATTTTGTCCCGCGCGAGGAATTCGAGGCCGTCAAAGCGATGGCATCGAAGGCGAGGAGCGAGAACGAGCGCCTCGAAGCCCGCATCACGGAGCTCGAAGCACGTCTCGGTTCGACGCAACCGGCGAGCGACAAACCCGTTTCGTGAAAGCTGTGCATGGACTCGTCGCCCCAAAGGGGTTGCGGGCGAGACTCTTGTTTCCCTACAAAATCTTGTGTCAGGTTGACCCAAGGTGCTTCGTTTTCACCAGACCTCGTGTCCCAGGAGTCCAAGGATGAGCCTTGCCCACCAGGAAGAGACCCCGAGTGCCATCCATCCCCTCGACATGCTGGAGCAGTCGGTCGAGGAGAATGGCTGGCCGTTCGAGCGGTCCGGGCGCGACGAATTGAACCTGTCGGTGGCCGGCCGCTGGTGCGACCACCATTTCTGCTTCACCTGGCGCGAAGACCTGCAGTCGCTGCACCTGTCGTCGGCGTTCGACATGCGGGTCAACGACTCCCGCCGGACCGATGTCGCGAACCTGCTGATGTATGTGAACGCGAAACTGTGGATCGGCCATTTCGACCTGTGGCCGGAAGACGGCACATTGATCTTCCGCCATGCGATGATCTTCCCGGATGCGCGGGCGAGCGCCGCCCAATGCGAAGCGCTGCTCAATCTCGCGGTCGAGGCCTGCGAGCATTATTACCCGGCATTCCAGTTCGTGCTCTGGGGCGGCAAGACTGCCGAAGAAGCCGTGGCCGCCGCCGTGCTCGAATGCGCGGGGCAGGCGTAAAGGCTTTAATTGCGTACGCAGAAAACACCGAACGAATCCCCTCCCAATTGTGGGGACGGTTGGGGTGGGAGCCCACAGAAAAAGATTCTTTGCGCACAGACGCGCGCGGCCCCTTATCCTGCGCGCGACTTGCGTCGCGCGTTCCTTCTCCCGCAAGAGGAGAAGGAATCCGCTCCGCGCCTCCGCGTGCCCGACTTTCCTGAATCCTAAAGGCGCAATCGATGCCGCCGCATAAAAGAAAGAAAAAATCTTTCTCATCTCCGATACTCCTTCTAGTCGGCTGCGGACGGATGGGGTCCGCGCTGCTGAGGGGGTGGGTCGCGAACGGTCTTGGGCCTGTCGCGGTCGTCGAAACCGCCCCGTCGTCTTCATTACGCAAATTCGCCAAGGCAAACGGCGTTGCGATTCACAAAGATGTGACAGACATCGACGCGCGCGCGCTCAAGGCGTGCGTCGTCGCGCTCAAGCCGCAGATCCTCAAAACGGAAGCCGCAAAGCTGACCGAGATCGCAGGAGCCGGCGCGCTGATGCTGTCCATTGCGGCCGGCACAAGCACGGCGAGTTTGCACAAGGCGTGGGGATCGCAGGTCCGTATCATCCGCGCGATGCCGAACACGCCGGGCGCGATCGGACGCGGCATCTCCGCGCTCTATTCCGGAAAGAACGCGAGGCCGGGTGACAGGAAATTCGCGCAACAACTTCTCGCGGCGTTGGGCGAAACCCTGTGGGTCGATCGCGAGGACATGATCGACATTGTGACAGCGGTGTCGGGCTCGGGGCCGGCCTATGTGTTCCTGCTTGTCGAGGCGCTTGCGGCGGCAGCCGTAGTCGAAGGCCTGCCGCGTGCGTTGGCCGAAAAACTTGCGCGCGCGACGATTGCAGGTTCCGGCGCATTGCTCGATGCCGATCCGCGCGAACCCGCGCAACTGCGCCGCGACGTCACAAGCCCGCATGGAACCACGGAAGCGGCGCTGGAAATCCTGATGGCGGACAACGGCCTCGCACAATTGTTAATCCGCGCCGTGGCCGCGGCGCGGGCCCGGGCCATCGCATTGCGCGCTTGAGCTTGCGCGCGGTCGCGCGCACGATAGGGCGATGATCTTTCGCCACCGCCCGCCTCCGCCGCCGCTCGCCGAATTCGTGGCGATGCTGTGGTATTGCAAAGGCATCACGCCAGGGCATCGCCGCGATACGATCGTTGCCTCCGGCGACATGGCACTTCTCGTTAACCTCGCAGCCGACGAACTCGTCTGGTACACGGGCGAGAATTACGCGACGCGCAACACGCTCAGGGGAATCTCTCTTGGTGGCGTGCATTCCGGACACTTCGCCATCGACGCGCAACAACCCGAAATCATGGGTGTTCAGTTCAAGCCGGGCGGTGCCTACCCGTTCTTCGGACCTTCGGCCCGGGAGTTCGCCGAAAACCACGTATCGCTCGAAGATATTCGCGGCGCGGACGCCGAACGGTTGCATCAACGCCTCGTCCAGGCACCGGACCCGGACTCAAAATTCGATATTCTTAGCCAGGCGCTCATCGATGCCGCACCGCGCGCGTTCGTCCACGATCCCGCCGTGGCCCTCGCGCTCAATGCATTCGCGCGCGCTCCGCTTCGCACCTCGGTGAGCGCTACGGCGAAAGCTGCCGATGTCAGTCACAAGCGATTCATCCGCCTCTTCACCGAAGAGGTGGGAATGAGCCCCAAGCTTTTTCTGCGCGTCCAGCGATTCCACGGGTTGCTGTCTCGCGTTTGGCGCGCGCCTGCAGTGCAGTGGGCTGAAAGTGCGGCAGACCAGGGCTATTACGATCAATCGCATTTCATCCGCGACTTTCGCGATTTCACCGGGATGACGCCGTCCGTCTATCTCGCGCGGCGGGGCCCGGATCTGCACCACATCCCGCTGCCGGATTAGGGAAAAAATGTACAATCTCCCGCGCGGCTTCTGCACTATAGAAACGCCAGGAATTGAGGACACAATAAATGGCCAAGCTTTCTCATATGGTCTTGCCCGTCACGGATGTCGGCAAGTCGCGCGATTGGTACGTGAATAATCTGGATTTCAAACTCGAATTCGAGCGCGAAGGGGTCGCCGCGATCAAAGACACGGCCGATCTGACAATCTTTCTTCAGAAGACCGCAAATGCGCCGGCGGGCGAGAAGATTACGCTCACGATCCAGGTGAAAGATGTGGACCGCAAGCATCAGGAACTCGCAAGCCGGGGCGTCAAATTTGCAAGCGCTCCAAAGCTTCAGTTTTGGGGCTATGGCGCCGAGGTTCTGGATCCGGACGGATACATAAACCACCTGTGGGACGAAGCTACGATGCTCAAAGCCACCCGAGAAAAGGGCGAGAGTCCGAAGTAGTCTTATCGCCGGATTCGGGCTTAGGCGTGCCGGCACGCGGCTCCGGCCCTTTGATTGCGCCACCAAGGAAGGAGCCGCTGATGCCGGTCGAACTCGGATATCTCACCATTCCGGTGCCAAGCGTGACGCGGGCCAAAGCGTTTTTCGGGACGCTGTTCGGCTGGGATTTCCAGCAGACCGGCGAGGGCGCGGCGCATATCGGCAACACGAAACTGCCGATCGGGTTCTCGACGGGCGGACCGACGAACTACGCTGCGCT
The DNA here is from genome assembly GCA_003139615.1 of Alphaproteobacteria bacterium. Taxonomy (GTDB): domain Bacteria; phylum Pseudomonadota; class Alphaproteobacteria; order Micropepsales; family Micropepsaceae; genus Rhizomicrobium. The sequence goes on along the minus strand of PLJH01000051.1, from coordinate 17,099 downwards.
GTATTTCAAGGTGACCGACGTCAAGGCTGTGGTTGCGAAGATCGGGCCGTTGGGCGGCCGCGCGGGTGAAATTTCGGAGAGTCCTTCCGGGCTCAGCGCGATCTGCAAGGACGACCAGGGAACGACCTTCAGCCTGTGGCAGCCTGCGCCGGGATTTGACGCTTGAGGGTTGAGCGGCGGCGCGCGATGCTCCGCCCATGGCAAAGTCCTCACCTGGAACGCAGCTCGCGGACGCAGCGCTCAAATGCCTGGCCAAGACGCGCTGGAAAGATCTCGCGCTCGCCGATGTCGCGAAGACCGCGAAGATTCCCCTGACGAATCTTCAGACGCTCGCGCCGTCGAAATCCGCATTGCTCGGACTGATTCTCGCCCGCTTCGGGCATGACGTCGCCGCGCGCTACAAGCGCGACTCCGGTTCCGAAAGCGCGCGCGACCGCATCTTCGACGTGGCGATGACGTGGTTCGACGTGCTCGCCCCGCGCAAGCAGGCCGTGCGCTCGCTTTATGACGGATTCAAGCGAGATCCGCTTGCATTGCTCGCGGCACGCGACGCGATCCTGTCCGCGGCGGGCTGGTTGCTCGTGCTCGCAGAAGCCGATACGGGACCTGCGAGCGCCATCAAAGCGACAGGCTTGGCCCTTGCGCTCGGGCGCGCCATTCCCGTCTGGCTCGACGACGGGAAAGACCTCGCCAAAACCATGGCACGCCTCGACGGCGACCTGAGACGCGCCGAGAGCTTGTTTGGTTTCCGGAAACCGGCGAACGACGAATGAGTTGAATCGTGCTGGCCCCCTTCCGCCTCGCTGCGCTCGGCACCTTCCCCCGCGAGGGGGGAAGGCTAAGAAAAAGATTTGCGCCTCGCCTTTTTTCTAACCTTCCCCCCTCGCGGGGGAAGGTGTCGCGCGGCGTAGCCGCGTGACGGAAGGGGGTCGCGCAGATACCGCTATACCGGCAGCAAAATTGCCGCCCGAAGCCCGCCCATGTCGCTCTTGGCGAGTGTCAGATCGCCGCCATGGGCGCGGACGATGTCGCGCGCAATCGCCAGGCCCAGCCCCACGCCGCCCTTCTGCAGGTTTCGGCCCTCATCGAGACGGTGAAACGGCCGGAACGCCTCTTCGCGGCGGTTCTCGGGAATGCCCGGACCGTCGTCGTCGACCAGGATTTCGACGAAACGTCCGTTCTTCCTGAGCGCCACATCGACATGCGCGCCATGCTTGAGCGCATTGTCGATCAGGTTTGTGGTGCAACGCCTGAGCGCATGGCGTTTCACGGCAAGCGCGATGCCGGGCGCCGCGTCGACCTTGAGACGATCCGGTCCCGCGCCCCGGCCGCGCGCCGCATAAGCTGCCGCCTCGTTGACGATGTCCGAGAGATCTGCCGTCTCCGACTCCTCACCGCCCTCGCCGCGCGCGAATTCCAGATATTCGTCGAGCATGCGTTCCATCTCGACCACGTCTTCGTGCAACGCGCGCGTTTCGGGATTGTCGTCCATCATCGCGAGTTCGAGTTTGAGGCGGGTCAGCGGCGTTTTGAGATCGTGGCTCACGCCGGCCAGCATTTCCGTGCGCTGCTGCACATAGCGCTCGATGCGTTCGCGCATGGTGACGAAGGCCTGGGCCGCACTGCGCACTTCGGCCGCGCCATAGGGCTTGAAATCCGGCACCGTGCGTCCCTTGCCGAACGCTTCGGCCACGAGCGCGAGCTGCTGGATCGGCCGGATCTGGTTGCGCAGGAATACGATCGCCACCGCGATCAGCAAGAGCGACGAGACCACCATCCACAGGATGAAGATGTAGGCATTCGAAGCGACGATGCGCTTGCGCGGAATCATCACGCGCAACACGCCGTCTTTCACTTCGACCTTCAGGTCGACATAATCGACGATCTCCCGCGACGTGAATTTGTACGACTCGCCCAACTGATTCGCGAACACCGTCTCCATCGCATTTTTGAGGAACCAGTTGTTGTGGTGCTGCGGCGTGGCGAGATGTTGTCCGGGCAGCACCGTGATCTGATAGTCGAGATTGCGCGCGGCCATATCGAGCAGCGCGGTGCGCGCCTTGCCGGGTGGATAGCCTTCGTCGATGCTGACGAGAAACGCTACATCCGCCGCCACGCCATGGGCCATGCGCGCGGTCATGATGTCATAATGGCGCACGAAGAACGCATAGGTGACGACACCCTGCAGGATCATCATCGGCGCCACGATGATGATCAGCGAACGGCCGAACAGTCCGCGGGGGAGGGCGCGCTTCAGCGTGCGGAAGGGATGGAACGCCGGCACGTCTAATCCACGCGATCCGGTACGAGCACATAGCCCACGCCGCGCACCGTCTGGATGTACAGCGGCAGCTTCGGATCCTCCTCGATCTTGCGGCGCAGGCGCGTGACCTGCACGTCGATGGAGCGTTCGAGAGTGACGCCCAGGCGCACGCACAGATCGGTGCGCGAGAACGGCCGTCCCGCATTGGCCGTAAAGAGGCGCAGCAATGCCGCTTCGGAACTGGTGAGCCGCACCGGTTTGCCCTTGCGGCGCAATTCGCCCCGTTCGGGATCGAACACCGCTTCGCCCATTTTCACTTCGCGATGCGGCGAACGGGCGGTCGGCGTCGTACGGCGCAGGAGTGCTCCGCAGCGCAACAGCAATTCGCGGGGCTCGAAGGGCTTCGGCAGATAATCGTCCGCACCGTTTTCGAGGCCTGCGATGCGGTCTTCCGAGCCGCCGCGCGCGGTCAGGATCAGGATGGGTGTCTGCGAATTGGCGCGGATAGCGCGCGTGAGGTCGAGCCCGCTTTCGCCCGGCATCATCACGTCGAGGATCAGAAGGTCGAACGCCATGCTCTTCATCAACGTGCGCGCTTCTTCGGCGTCGGCGGCCGCACTCACCCGAAAACCGTTCGACGTCAGGTAGCGCTGCAGAAGGGCGCGCAATTTGGCGTCGTCGTCGACGACGAGCAGATGCGGATCGTCCATGCCGGGCGCGGCGTTCATTGGATTTCTCCGGTATTTCGCGCGCGGCGGTCGGAAGCGGAAAGTCCCGTCAGCACCCGGCGAAATCCCGCGACCGCGTCGGGGCCGGCATCGCGAAATGCACGCGCCAGCCGCGGGCGTTGCGCCTCCCACAGTTTTTCCTCGAGTTCGAGACCTTTGGCCGTCAGGCGCAATTGCCGCATGCGCCGGTCGTTCGGGGCCGGGCGGCGCTCGACATAGCCGCCCTCCAGCAGATCGTTCAGCACGCGGTTGAGACTTTGTTTCGTGATCTTGAGGATTCCGAGAAGCGCGGCCACGGAAAGGGCAGGGTTCCGCGCAATAAAATAGAGCGCCCGCCGGTGCGCGCGGCCGAGACCTGCGGCGCGCAACGCGCCGTCGCCCGTCGTGAACACTTCCGAAAACGCATGGAAGAGAAGATCAACGCCCTGCTTCAACTCCTCATCCCGGAGGTATAAGGGTGACCCGAGAGGGCGGGTTTCGGCGCGTTTTACGTCAGACATGCTGACTAATTAGTCCGCCTTCCCGCGTTAACGCAAGAGCCGCCTTTCCACCGAGGACTTCCCCATGGCTGTCATTCCCTTCGACGACCGCGACGGCTTCATCTGGCTGGACGGCAAGCTCGTCCCCTGGCGCGACGCGAAGATCAACGTGCTGACCCATGGGCTGCATTATGCGTCGTCGGTGTTCGAGGGCGAACGCGTCTATTCCGGCCGCATCTACAAGCATGCGGAGCATACGAAACGCCTGTTCGAGTCCGCCCGCATCCTCGACATGGAGATTCCGTTCACGGAGAAGGAGATCTTCGACGCGTGTTACGAAGTCGCGCACGCGCAGGGTATCGAGAACGGCTATGTGCGCCCCATCGCGTTCCGCGGCAGCGAGATGATGTCGGTGGCCGGCCAGAACACGAAGACGCGCGTCGCAATCGCGGTGTGGCAATGGCCGTCCTATTTCGATCCGAAGGAAAAGCTGAAAGGCATCCGCCTCGGGATCTCGAAGTGGAAGCGTCCCGCGCCCGATACCGCACCCACCAATGCGAAGGCGGCCGGGCTCTACATGATCTGCACGATCTCGAAGCACGAGGCGGAAGCGCAGGGCTATCACGACGCAATTATGTACGATTATCGAGGGTTTATCGCCGAAGCGACGGGCGCGAACGTGTTCTTCGTGCAGGACGGCAAGCTGCACACGCCCACACCCGATTGCTTCCTCGACGGCATCACGCGCCGTTCGGTGATGGCGCTCGCGCGCGCGCGGCAGATTCCCGTGGTCGAGCGGCATATCGAGCCGAAAGAGCTGGAAGGATTCACCGAATGCTTCCTCACAGGCACCGCTGCCGAAGTGACGCCCGTGGCCGAGATCGGACCGTACAAATTCAAACCGGCGCAGATCACCGAAACGCTGCTGAACGATTACGAGCAGGACGTGCATCGGCCGGTTTCCGTGGTGCAGCTGTAGCAGATATTTCCCACCCTCCCCTTGCGGGAGGGTCGAAGGCTTTCTTTGAGCGCAGCGAAAAGAAAACTTCGGGGAGGGGCAAGCCTCCGATTGCGGTGGGCTTGCCCCTCCCCGAAAAATATCTCGCTATGCTCGAATTTTTCGACCCTCCCGCAAGGGGAGGGTGGGTTAGACTACTTCCACCGCTGCACGGCATCCTCGTCGGTATCTTTCGCGGCGACCCAGGATTTTGATCCGCCCCGTTCTTCTTCCTTCCAGAACGGCGCGCGGGTTTTGAGATAATCCATCAGGAACTCCGCCGCCGCGAAGGCCGCCTGGCGATGGCTTGAGGCCGTTGCGACCAGCACGATGCGCGCGCCGGGTTCGAGCCGGCCGATGCGATGAATGATGGTTACGCCGGTCAGCGGCCAGCGCTGCTCGGCCTCGTGCACATGGCTCGCGATCTCGCGTTCCGTCATGCCGGGGTAGTGTTCGAGCGTCAGCGCGGTGAGGTTCGCATCGCCGCGCACATGCCCCGTGAATGTCACCACTGCGCCGACGTCGTTTCGACCGCCGGCGAGAACATCGAGTTCCGCGCCGATATCGAAATCCTCGCGCTGGATGCGGACCGCGTTCATCCGCCCGTCACCGGCGGAAAGAAGGCGACTTCGTCGGCGGAATCGACCGGCGCGTCGAAACTCACATGTTCCTGGTCGACAGCCACGCGCAGCCGCGCCGGGTCGGCAAACGCATCGGCGTAACCACCGCCGCGCGATTTGAGATGTGCGATGAGATCGCCGACTGTCACCACGCCTGCCGGCAAATCGATTTGCTCTTCGCTCGTGCCCACCTTCTGCCTCACCCAGGCGAAGTAGAGGAGCGTCACGTGCCGCCTCCGGCATTCGGCGCCGGGCCGAGTGCGGGATGCAGATGGCGCAGGCCCGCGCGGAAATAGCTGATTCCCGTATAGACAGTGAGCGCCGCTGCAATCCACATCGCCACATAGGCTCCGAGGAAGGCACCCGGAATCACGTGGTCCGCTATCGGTCCCAGGATCATCGCGCCGATCGCCACCATCTGGATGGCGGTTTTCATCTTGGCGATGCGCGACACGGGTACGCTGACGCGCACGCCCGCCAGGAACTCCCGCAGGCCCGACACCAGTATCTCGCGCGCCAGGATCACGAGGGCCGGAACGAGCTTGAGCGCGCTGAGGAGGCCCGGTGTCAGGTTGAATTGCGGCACGCTGCCCTCGGCCACCAGCATCATTAGCGCCACGGCCACGAGAATCTTGTCGGCGATGGGATCGAGCATGCGGCCGAAATCCGAGCTTGCCTGAAGCTTGCGCGCGGCAAGCCCGTCCAGCGCGTCGCTGGCGCCGGCGATACAGAACACGGCGAATGCGACCAGCCGCGCCGTTTCGCCGGGAAGCGCGAAGGCGAAGGCAAAGACCGGCACCAGCAGGATACGCAGGATGGTCAGAATGTTGGGCAGGCGGAACATCGGGCCGGAGAGTCTTTCCTTGGGCGATACGGCGCGTCGGTTACGACAAATTCATGTCACCTTAACACCCCAATTCACCCGCTGACGTGGAAGAAATCATATATTTTTTTGGCCAGCGCGCCGCTCACCCCATCCACGGCCTCAAGGTCTGCGAGACTGGCGCCCGCGACGGACCGGGCCGAGCCGAAATGCTGGAGCAGGGCACGTTTGCGTGAGGCGCCGACACCGGCAATTTCGTCGAGCGGATTGGCCCCAATAGCTTTTGATCGCTTCTTGCGGTGGCTGCCGATGGCGAAGCGGTGCGCTTCGTCGCGCAGGCGTTGCAGATAATAGAGGACCGGACTCTTGGTATCGAGACGGAAGGGCTCGCGGTCTTTCATATAGAAATGCTCGCGTCCGGCGTCGCGATCCGGTCCCTTCGAGATGCCGACCAGCAGCACATCTTCCACACCGAGATCTTCGAGCACGCTGACACCCACCGCGAGTTGGCCGGGACCGCCGTCGATCAGCACGAGGTCGGGCCATTTGGCCTTGGCCTCGTCGGCTTCGCTTTCCTTCACCAGCCGCGAGAACCGGCGCGTCAGCACTTCGCGCATCATGCCGTAATCGTCGCCGGGCGTGAGCTCGGTCGATTTGATATTCCATTTGCGATATTCGCCTTTCTCGAAACCGTCCGCGCCCGCCACGATCATGCCGCCCAGCGCATTCGTGCCCTGGATGTGGGAATTGTCGTAGACCTCGATGCGGCGCGGCGGGGTTTCGAGTCCGAAGGTTTCGGCGGTCGCTTCGAGCAATTCGCGTTGGGCGCCGTTCTCCGCCTGCCTGCGGCCCAATTGTTCGCGCGCATTCTGCAACGCCATATCGAGGATCTGACGCTTCTCGCCGCGCTGGGGCATCAGCACTTCGACTCTGCGCTCAGAGCGTAGCGATAGAGCCTCGGCCAACAATGTCTGGTTGGGCAAGTTTTCAGAAACGACCACCAATGTCGGGGCTGGGCGCTCGTCGTAGAATTGGCCGATAAAGGCTTCCAGCACTTCCGCTGTCGGAAGATCGCGATCGTGACGCGGGAAATAGGGCCGGTTGCCCCAGTTCTGGCCGCCGCGGAAAAAGAACACCTGCACGCAGGTCTCTCCGCCCTGGTTGTGCGCCGCAAACACATCGGCATCGGAAAAGGTCGCGGGGTTCACGCCCTGATGGGCCTGTACATGGCTGAGCGCGCGAAGCCGATCGCGCAGCCGCGCGGCGCGTTCGAAATCGAGCGATTCCGACGCCGCATTCATATCGGCCACAAGCTCCGCCTGCACCGCGCGGCTCTTGCCGGTGAGAAATGCCTCGGCCTCGTCGACGAGTTGCTTGTAGCCCGGTTCGTCGATGCGGCCCGTGCAGGGCGCGCTGCAACGCTTGATCTGGAACAGCAGGCACGGTCGCGTGCGCGATTCGAACACGGAATCCGAACACGAGCGCAGCAGGAAGGCGCGTTGCAGCGCGTTGAGCGTGCGATTGACGGCGCCCGCCGACGCAAAAGGACCGAAATAAACGCCTTTGACCGATTTCGCGCCGCGATGTTTGAGGATTTGCGCAAAACGATGGTCTTCGCGCAGCAGGATGTTGGGAAAGGATTTGTCGTCGCGGAACGACACGTTGTAGCGCGGTTTCAGCCGCTTGATCAGATTGGATTCAAGCAGGAGCGCTTCGGTTTCGGAGGCCGTGGTGACGAACAGCATCTCGGCCGTATCGGCCACCATGCGCGCGATGCGCTCGTTGTGGCCGCCCGTCTTGGCATAGGACGCCACGCGCTTTTTGAGGCTCTTCGCCTTGCCGACATAAAGCACGTCGCCTTTGGCATCGAGCATGCGATAGACGCCCGGCGCATCGGGCAGCGTCTTCAGATAGGCCTGGATGCGCGCAGGGCCGCGCAGCGGGGGCTCGGGAGCTTGGGTCTCGGTTACGGGGGCGTCGTCCATGGCCGGGATATAATGGATGCGCGCGCCGGATTCGACTCCCGCGTCACGCGCGATTTCAGCCTTTCGCCTCCCACAGCTCGATTTTTATGCCGGCCGGATCGAGGAGCCAGGCGAAGCGACCGTAATCGGAATCCTCGCGCTTGAGGACGGCGATGCCCTTCGCTTCCAATTGCGCGATCATGCCGTCGAGATCGTCGACCGCGAAATTGAGCATGAACTCTCGTGTCGACGGCGCGAAATTATCCGTATCCTGACGAAACGGAGACCAGACGAGCACGCCCGTCGAAGGCTGAAACTGCACGCCGCCCCAATCCTCGACATTCAGGCCCAGATTCTCCCGATACCAATCCGCGAGCGCCTTGGGGTCCGCGCATTTGAAGAAGATGCCGCCCACGCCTGTGACTTTTGCCATGCCGATCTCCACCAGAATGAGGGCACGATGACTCGGGCGACGGCGCAAGTCCACCGCCGGAAGGTATAGCCGGAAGGTATAGAATGAGGCGGGCGCATGATTCGCGAAGGGGCATTCGATCATGGACATTTCGCGCAAACTCGGCGCCGAATTTCTCGGCACGTTCTGGTTGGTGCTCGGAGGCTGCGGCAGCGCGGTGCTGGCAGCGGGTATTCCCCATGTCGGCATCGGCTATGCCGGTGTGGCGCTTGCGTTCGGTCTTACGGTCGTCACGGGCGCCTATGCGTTCGGGCATATTTCCGGGGCGCATTTCAATCCGGCGGTGACGTTGGGGCTGTGGACCGCGGGACGCTTTCCCGCCCGCGACGTGATTCCCTATTGGATCGCGCAAGTGGCCGGCGCGATTGCCGCCGCTGCCCTGCTCGATGCGATTGCAAGCGGTGCCGCGGGCTTCGACGTGACCGCGGGTTTCGCCTCGAACGGTTACGCCGAACACTCGCCGCAAGGCTACAGCCTGCTCGCCTGTCTCATCTGCGAAGTGACGATGACGGCGATGTTCCTGTTTGTGATCCTGGGCGCGACATCGGTGCGCGCGCCGGCAGGCTTCGCGCCGCTCGCGATCGGACTGGCGCTCACTTTGATTCACCTCATCTCGATTCCCGTGACGAACACATCGGTCAATCCGGCGCGTTCGACCGGCGTCGCGATTTTCCAGGGCGGTTGGGCGCTGAGCCAGCTATGGGCATTCTGGGTTGCGCCTTTTGTCGGCGCCGCGCTGGCAGGCCTCATCCAACGCTGGCTCGGCACGGAAGAAACGGCGCCGGTTGCGTCGAAGATGTGAGAAGACGGGCTGCAAACAGTGACCGATCCATCGCACCAGCTCACGGACCAGGAACGGCGGCTGGTGGAGCGCGCCAAGACGGGGGACTGGTGGGAGCCGAAGCAATTCTTTCTAGCCGGCGAAAAAGACGATCGAAAACCCGCGAATAAGGAACACTGGCATCCGGATCGAACGATAAACGCAAAGGTCATCCGCTGCCTGGCGACCGGAGAAATCTGGCCGGGCGAAACAGCCCCGTGGCCCGTACATGCACGCGGGATACGAATCTCCCTGGCGCGTACCTCCGGCGATCTGGATCTGGAAGATGCAACCGCAACCAGGCCTGTCTGGTTCGACAATTGCGCGTTCGACAATGAGGTCGTCCTCCGCCGCGCGCGCGTCATGACGCTTAATTTCAATGGCTGCCATCTTCCGTCAATGTCGGCAAACGCAATGCGCGTGGATGGCAGCTTGTTTCTCCGCAATGGTTTTGAGGCCCACGGCGAGGTCAATCTTGTCTGCGCGACGATCGAGGGTAACTTCGAATGCAACGGCGCCAAGTTTCTCAACGAGGCCAAAACGGCCCTGAACGCGAATGGCGCGAAGATCACCGGGGGCGTTTATCTTCGCGGTGGTTTCGAGGCCCACGGGGAGGTCAATCTTGTCGCTGCGACGATCGGGGGAAGCTTCGACTGCCAGGTCGGCAAGTTTCTCAACGAGGCCAAAACGGCCCTGAACGCGAATGGCGCGAAGATCACCGGGGGCGTTTATCTTCGCGGTGGTTTCGAGGCGCAAGGTGAAGTCAATCTCGTCGGCACGACGATTGAAGGTTCACTCGACTGCAGCGACGGCAAGTTTCTTAACGAGGGCAAAACGGCCCTGAATGCGAATGGCGCAAAGATCGCCGGCGGTGTTTTTCTCTGCGCTGGTTTCGAGGCCCATGGGGAAGTCAATCTTGTCGGCGCGACGATCGAGAGGACACTCGACTGCGGCGGCGGCAAGTTTCTCAACGAGGGCAAAATGGCCCTGAGCGCGGGTGGCGCAAAGATCACCGGGGGCGTTTATCTCCGCGATGGCTTCGAGGCTCAGGGTGAAGTCAATCTTGTGAATGCAATGATCGGGAGCCAGTTCCAGTGCTGCGGCGGAAGCTTCATACATTCGACCGGTACTGCGCTGACTCTGCGTTTCGCGGAAATCGCTTCCGCCTTGCGGTTTGAGGGAAGGTTATTGGACACAGTCTGCTGGCTCCCGGCACTGTTTCGCGGCCAAGTCGATCTCATGCAGGCCAAGTGCGTGACCTTCTGCGATGACAAAGTGGACTGGTCGACATGCAGCGGCCTTCTGCTCGACGGTTTCACCTATGAGCGGTTTCACGAATGCGACACGAATTGGAAGATTCGCCGCGATTGGCTGCTTCGCCAAAGCCCCACACATCTCGGCTTCGATCCAAAGCTGCCGGTTGCCCCAGTCTGGCGAAGAATTCTCCGCTCCATTTCGCAGGCCGCGAACTTGATCGCCCACCGGGAACAGTCTCCGCCGCAGTCGCAGCCACCGAATGGCACTTTCCGCCCGCAGCCTTGGACTCAAGCCGTCAAAGTCCTACGGGCAATGGGTCATGACGATGACGCGCGCGAGCTGGCGATGCAGCGCGAGATCATGCGGGCCAACAGCGCGAGCACGCGCTGGCATTTGCGCGCCTGGTTGCATTTGCTGCGCTGGACGATCGGCAATGGGTACAAGCCGCAATGGGCGCTTTACTGGTCATTGTTGTTCGTCGTGCTGGGTTGGCTGACTTTTGCGACCGCCGCCAATCTGGGCTTCATGGCTCCGCGCGACGGCAGCGTTCAGGTGCTTCTCGCGAGCGAGGCCAAAGCAAAAATTCCAGAACATTACACGCGCTTCAACGGCCCCATCTTTGCATTGGATGTCTACCTGCCGATCATCGAGTTGGGGCAGGACACAGCCTGGGAGCCCACAGATACGCAAACCGGCCATCGCCGCGCGACCGCCGATTCTCGTTGGGTCGAATTCGTGCGGCTTGTGCTGGGTCACGACTGGAGCGTCACGGGCCAAAAATCGGCGAACGAGCACAAGCACCCTCTGCCGCCACAGACAATCTGGGATCGCGGCGCGGCATTCGCAGCCTGGTGCTTCAGTCTCGGCGTCCACCGCTTCATTTATTGGGCAGTGGAATTGCTGGGCTGGCTGTTCGTTTCGCTTTATATCGCGGGCATGAGCGGCATCATGAAGAACGAATGATCGTCGCGTCGAAGATGTGATTGCGCGAAGCGCAAAAGATTCTAACGCGGAGGACGCTGAGGATGCGCAGAGGACGCGGAGTGGTGACTCATCGACGTCACCGCCATCGTTTACGGTGATATTCGGATCGCCTCTGCGACCCCCGCGCATCCTCGGCGTCCTTTGCGTTAAGCCTTTTTGGTGCAACCGGATTCAATCGCAGAATGTCCCCTCTAAGCCGCCGCATCGGTGGCGTAGTGGAGGACCAGGAGTTCCGATCTGGGACAGGATGCAACGGCATGGGCGCGGCCCAGTTCGTCGCAGAATTCCACCAGTGAGGTCGAGGCGTCGAGGGATTCGATGACCGTGCCGACCTGGCCGCGAACAAGTCCCTTCACGGGAAGATCGGCCAGCAAAGCCACGACATCCAGCATCAAAGGTCCGTCGTGATGCGTTTGTTCCATCATGGTAACACCCAACAGTTGCAACCGAAGTTTGGCCCCTTCGGACAACCGAAGCGTTTATAGCACAATTGCCGTGTGGTGTCGCGCAGACCTTGCGCCAAGGGCCGCCTTGCCTTTGCCCCGTTCGGGCCGTTTGATGGCCGGACTGCGGCCTGAGGATTGCCAGTGGGTTACGAAGGACCGGACCGGATCGAGCTTCTGGACGGGGACGCGCTGCGGCGCGACCTGACGGCGCTCGCGCATGCGCAATCCGATCAGCCGAAACTGCGCAAAGCCGCACTCGCCCATATCAAGGCAACGTTCCTCACCGCCCGCGAGCGGGTGAAAGAGCGCGTCGAGGCCGGCACGATGCCCGGTATCGTCGCCGCGCGTGCGCTGTCCGATGTGCAGGATGTGCTCATCCAGGTGCTGTACGATTTCGCCGTCAAACATTTTTACTACGCGCAAAATCCCACCGAATCCGAACGCGTCGCGGTGGTGGCGACGGGCGGTTACGGCCGCGGCCAGCTCGCGCCTGGCTCCGACATCGATCTCTTGTTCGTGCGGCCGTTCAAGCAAACCGCATGGGGCGAAAGCGTCATCGAATTCATTCTGCATATGCTGTGGGATTTGGGATTGAAGGTCGGTCATGCCACGCGCTCGCTGGCCGAATGCGTGCGACTCGCCAAGCAGGACATCACCATCCGCACCGCGCTCCTCGAAGCGCGATACCTGTGGGGCGACAAGAGTCTCTACGAAGATCTGCGCAAGAAATTCTGGTCCGAGGTTGCCACGGGCAACGGCCAGGATTTCGTCGAGGCGAAGCTCGCCGAGCGCGACCAGCGGCATTTCCGGCAAGGCGAAAGCCGCTATCTCGTCGAGCCCAATATCAAGGAAGGCAAGGGTGGCTTACGCGATCTGCAGACGCTCTACTGGATCGGCAAATATATCTACCACGTCGAAGATGCCGCCGATCTCGTCGAGCACAATGTGTTCACCCGCGACGAATACAAGATTTTCCAGAAAGCCGAAGCGTTCCTGTGGAATGTGCGTTGCGAGTTGCATTATATCGCGGGGCGCGCCGAAGAGCGGCTTTCCTTCGATATGCAGCCCGAGCTTGCGCGTCGCCTCGGTTTCACGGACGACAATCCGCGCCGCGCCGTCGAGCATTTCATGCGGGCTTACTTCCTCGTCGCGAAGGATGTGGGCGACCTGACCCGCATTTTCTGTGCGGCGCTGGAAGAGCAGAACAAGAAACGCAGGCCCGCGCTGTCCAGCCTGTTGCCGGGGTTCCTCAAGCCGCGGACCGGCACGGAGGATTTCTACGTCGAGAACGGCCGTCTCGATGCGCGCGCGAATGTGTTCCGCCGCGACCCGGTGAATTTCATCCGCATCTTCCACATGGCCGACGCCAAGGGCGTCGACGTGCATCCCAATGCGCTGCGCACCATCACGCGCTCGCTCGACCTGATCACCGAAGCGGTGCGCAACGACAAGACGGCCAACCGGCTGTTCCTCGATATCCTCACCTCGCGACGCGATCCGGAGCGCGCCTTGCGCCGGATGAACGAAGCGGGCGTGCTGGGAAAATTCGTGCCGGCCTTCGACCATGCCGTCGCACTCATGCAATTCAACATGTACCACCACTATACGGTGGACGAGCACCTGATCCGTGCGGTGGGCAATGTGGCGGCCATCGAACGCGGCGATTTGAAAAACGAGCACCCGGTCTCGAGCGACGTCGTCAAGCGCATCAAATCGCGCGAGACGCTCTATTGCGCGATCCTGCTGCACGATATCGCGAAGGGGTTGCCGGGCGATCATTCGAAGGTTGGCGCCTCGATCGCGGAAAGCCTTTGCGAGCGGTTCGGTCTTTCGCCTGCGGATACTGCTGCCGTGTCGTGGCTGGTGCGCAATCATCTGGTGATGAGCGACACCGCGCAGAAGCGCGATATCGCCGATCCCAAAACCGTGCGCGATTTCGTCGAGGCCGTGCAATCGCCCGAGATGCTGCGCCTGTTGCTGGTCCTGACCGTGGCCGATATCCGCGCCGTGGGGCCCGGTGTGTGGAACGGCTGGAAGGGCCAGTTGCTGCGCGAGCTTTATTACGAAGCCGAAGCGGTGATGTCGGGCGGCGATGCGGCGCCTGCGCGTGCCGCGCGCATCGAGCACGCGAAATCGTCTCTCGCAAGCCGCATCGCCGATCTGCCGGCGGCCGCGCGCGCGCGCGCGCTCGACCGCCACTATGACGGCTATTGGCTCGCCTTCGACGACGACGCGCATGAACGCTATGCGCGCATGATGAGCGCCGCCGACTCGACCGGCGATTTGCTTGCGCTGTCGGCCGACAGCAACGAATTCCGCGCGGTCACGGAAGTCGTCGTTTATACGCCCGATCATCCGGGATTGTTTTCGCAGCTCGCCGGCGCCGTCGCAGTGTCGGGCGGTTCGATCGTGGACGCCAAGGCGTTCACCACGGGCGACGGTTTCGCGCTCGATATTTTCTCGGTGCAGGATGCCGAAGGCGGCCCGTTCGGCGATCCGGGCCGCGTCGCCCGTCTGCGCCAGACCATTGCCAAGACGTTGTCCGGCGAGATCAGGCCGCGCACGGTCATCGCCAAGCGTAGCCCACGCAAACGCGCCAGCGCATTCCATGTCCGCCCGCGCGTCAATTTCGACAATGAGGCGTCCGCCATCGCGACCGTCCTGGAAGTGGAGGGCGCCGACCGGCCGGGGTTCCTCTACGACGTGACGCAGTCGATCTTCGAATCCGGGCTCTCGATTTCGTCGGCCATGGTCGCGACCTATGGCGAGCGCGCGATGGACGTTTTCTATGTGCGGGACGGCTTCGGCCACAAGGTCGTCCATCCCGAGCGGCTCGCCAGCGTCGAGGCAAAGGTTTCAAAGGCCCTGCAGGGCGAGGCCCCTTGAAGGTTTAAGCCGCCTCGGCGATAAGGCCCGGCTCTCGATCCTCTTCCCCCACGCGTGGGGGAAGTGGCCCGCGAAGCGGGTCGAAGGGGGACGTCAACGCGAATTCCCCCTCTGTCTCGCTGCGCTCGACACCTCCCCCGCTCGCGGGGGAGGAGGATACGCGGCAGAGCCCACGTTCAGAGAAATCGGCAACGCAGATGACAACGCCCACCCACAAGCCCCTCGTTTTTTCCGGCATGCAGCCCAACGGGAATCTGCATCTGGGCAATTATCTGGGCGCGCTCAAGAACTGGGTGAAGATGCAGCAGGATATGAACTGCATCTATTGCGTCGTCGACATGCACGCGTTGACCACCTGGGTCGATCCGAAGGAACTGACGCAGAGCATTCGCGAAGTGACGGCCGCCTATATCGCGGCGGGTGTGGATCCCGCGAAGACGATCCTGTTCAACCAGAGCCAGGTGCATGAGCACGCCGAGCTGGCGTGGATCTTCAATTGCGTCGCGCGCATGGGCTGGCTCAACCGCATGACGCAGTTCAAGGAGAAGGCGGGCAAGAATCGCGAGAATTCGAGCGTGGGCCTGTTCGTCTATCCCGACCTGATGGCCGCCGACATCCTCGCCTACAAGGCGACGCATGTGCCTGTGGGCGAGGACCAGAAGCAGCATCTCGAACTCGCGCGCGACATCGCGCAGAAGTTCAACAACGATTACAACGTGCCGGATTATTTTCCGCTGCCGGACCCCGTGATCACGGGGCCTGCGACGCGCGTGATGTCGTTGCGCGACGGATCGAAGAAGATGTCGAAATCCGACGAGTCGGATTATTCGCGCATCAACCTGACCGACGATGCGGATGCGATCGTGCAGAAAATCCGCAAGGCGCGCACCGACCCGAACCCGCTGCCCGATTCCGAAAAGGGATTCGAGGGCCGTCCGGAAGCCGAGAACCTGATCAACATCTACGCCGCGCTCGCCGACGGGACGCGCGAGCAGGCGATTGCGCGCTTCGCGGGCCGGCAATTCTCCGGGTTCAAGAACGAGCTCGCGGAGCTGACGGTGTCGAAGATTTCACCCATCACGTCCGAGATGCGCCGGCTCCTGGGCGATCCGGCCGAGATCGACCGCATCCTCAAGGCGGGCGCTCACAAGGCGCGCGCGATCTGCGCGCCCATCGTCGCCGAGGTCAAACGGATGACGGGCCTGGTGGGCTGAGGCGCGCGCCGCCCAATTGATCTCGCCCCCGCTTGGGCCCATCTATAGGTCATGACTCCCGAAGGGGCGAATTCCGCGGAATGGGGCCAGGCGTTGCGCGCCTGGTGGCGCGGCATCCGCGCGCGAATCGCCGACATGCGCACTCGGGCGAAATCCGCCGGTGAGTCGGTTGTCGATGCGGGCTCGGATGTCTGGCGCGGCCCGCGCATCGGCAGCGGTGCGCGCATCGCGCTCGCGACCGCCCTCGTGCTCATCGTCTTCTATCCGCTGGCTGCCTGGTACTACAGCACGATCGACGACAACCCGAATTTCGGCCCGCGCTCGGATGCGGACGCGCCGCATGCGAGCCGGACGGTCGCCGCCGCCATAGCGCTCATCGACCGCGAAGTGAACAGGCATGGCTGGGCCGCAAGCGCGCCGTTCTTCGAGCCGCCCGCGCTGCTCGCCGACATGCCGAACTACCAGGAAGGAATCGTGGGCGCGCTTTCGGTCACAGCACTCGCATGGCACGACCGGATGGGCCACACGGCCGACATGCCGGACGGCGATTCCGACCTCGCGAGTGCGGCGGGCCTTTTGCAATATCCGCCGAATGTCTGGTTCTGGAATCCGCGCCAGTCGCTGTGGCCCAAGGCGCCCAGCGACGACGAATATCTGCGCGCGCTCGCCGCACTCACGAGCTACAATGATCGGCTTTCCGACGGCGACACGCAGTTCGATGCCGGCGCCGAAAACCTGCAGGCGATTCTCGAACGCATCTCCGACGATCTGGGTGCTGCGTCTGCCACGATCGAATTCCATGTCGACCGCACGTCGCCCGTGGGCGAACGGACGAGCGAAATCTTCTACAAAACGAAAGGCCGGATGTACGGCTATTACATCGTGCTCAAGGGCATGCAGATCGATTTCGAGGGCGTCATCCGGGAGCGCCATCTGACCGCGACATGGGCGAGGATGATGGCAAGCCTGCGCGCCGTCATCGCCATGCGCCCCGCCATGATCATGGACGGCGCCCCCGACAGCGATTTCGTGCCGTGTACCTTGTGCGGCGAGGGGTTTTACGTGCTGCGGGTGCGGAGCGAATTGCAGACGATCGAGAACGCGCTGCAGAAGTAGGGCGCGTTTAGAGCGGTTTTGGAATGAGTT
>PLJH01000137.1 GCA_003139615.1 Alphaproteobacteria bacterium | reverse complement strand
CTCAAATGCGATTCCCCTACCTGTAAACGGGGGAGGAAATTGGCGCTGCCCTAGCCGTCACGCTCGGTGGTGGGATCGATCATCTTGCGCACTTCGGTGATTTTGCTGGCGGGAAAGCCGCTCATCTCGGAATGCTTGTGGATGATCGCTTCGTCCTTCGCGAGATAGACGCAGAAAGTCTTGTCGGCCGCGACATAGCTTTCCTGCCACTGGATATCGGGCCCCAGCGCCTTCAGCACTTCGTTGGATTTGGCGGCGGCTCCGCGCAATTGCTCGCGCTCGAACGAGCCGACGGCCGGAATGTCGCGTTCGATGATGAATTTCCGCAATGTCATGGCGTTCCCCGATGTGAAGGCGTGGAAAAAGGCTAACAGGAAAGTCGAGTTGCGTCAGGCCCCCTCCGCTTCGCTGTGCTCAGCACCTCCCCCGCTTGTAGGGGAGGAAGACAGATGCCTGCGCCCCTTTGACATTTCCCTCCGCCCGGCCCGGAAGGCTACTTTGGGCGTTCTACAGGTCGGATCGGACGGGAAATTCTGATGGCACAATGGGTCTACACCTTCGGCAACGGCTCCGCGGAAGGCCGCGCGGACATGAAGAACCTGCTGGGCGGCAAGGGCGCGAACCTGGCGGAGATGAGCAATCTGGGCCTGCCGGTGCCACCGGGCTTCACGATCACAACCGCGCTTTGCACCCAATATTATGCCAACAACGAGACCTATCCCGCCGACCTGAAGCCGGCCGTCGAAGCAGCACTTGCCCGTGTGGGCGAACTGGCCGACGGCAAGCTGGGCGATGGCCACACGCCGTTGCTCGTCTCCGTGCGCTCGGGCGCGCGCGTCTCCATGCCCGGCATGATGGACACGGTCCTCAATCTGGGCCTGAACCCGGTGACGGTCGAAGCGCTGGCGAAGCTCTCGGGCAATCCGCGCTTCGCTTATGACTCCTATCGCCGCTTCATCCAGATGTACGCCAATGTCGTGCTCGGCGTGGAGCACGCGCTGTTCGAAGAGATCATCGAGACCGAAAAAGAGAACAAGGGCATTGAGCTCGACACCGATCTGGATGTGGATGATTTAAAGCGCATTGCAACCCTCTTCAAGCAGCAGGTGAAGAAGGATCTGGGCCGCGCATTCCCGGACGACGTGCACGAGCAGCTCTGGGGCGCGATCGGCGCGGTGTTTGGTTCGTGGCAGAGCCAGCGAGCGAAAACCTACCGCAAGCTTCACAACATCCCCGAGAATTGGGGCACGGCCGTCAATGTGCAGGCGATGGTGTTCGGCAATCGTGGCGATACGAGCGCGACCGGCGTCGCGTTCACCCGCGATCCCGCGACCGGCGAGAGGTTGCTTTACGGCGAGTTTCTTGTGAATGCGCAGGGCGAAGATGTGGTCGCGGGTATCCGCACACCGCAGCCGATCTCGAAAATCGTGCGCGAACGCAGCGGTGGCAAAAAGCTATCGATGGAAGAGGCGATGCCGGCGGCTTTTGCCGAGCTTCATCGCATCACGCAAAGCCTCGAAGCGCATTATCGCGACATGCAGGATGTCGAGTTCACGGTTCAGGACGGCAAACTGTTCATGCTGCAGACGCGCTCCGGCAAGCGCACGGCAGAGGCCGCGCTCAAAATCGCAGTCGACATGGTGGGCGAGGGGCTGATCGACAAGCGCATCGCAGTGGGACGCGTCGATCCTGCAGCACTCGACCAGATCCTTCATCCGACGCTCGACCCTACTGCGCCCAGGCAATGCATCGCGACGGGTCTGGCAGCATCGCCGGGTGCGGCTACCGGCGAGATCGCATTCACGGCCGATGAAGCGGAAAAGCTCGCAGCCGACAATCGCGCTGTGATCCTCGTGCGCACCGAGACAAGCCCGGAAGACATTCACGGCATGCATGCCGCCAAGGGTATTCTCACAGCGCGGGGAGGCATGACAAGCCATGCGGCCGTTGTGGCGCGCGGCATGGGGCGGCCCTGTGTATCCGGCGCGGGCACGGTCAAGATCGATGTCGCGAAGGGCACGATGACCTGCGGCGCCGTCACGCTGAAGCGCGGCGAGATCATCACCATCGACGGCGGCAGCGGTCAGGTTTTCAAAGGCAGCGTGCCGATGCGCGAGCCGGAGCTGACGGGAGATTTCTCAACCCTGATGAGTTGGGCGGATTCGATCCGTACACTGAAGGTCCGCGCCAATGCGGACACGCCGGGCGACGCCGCAACCGCGCGGCGCTTCGGCGCCGAAGGCATCGGCCTCTGCCGCACGGAACACATGTTCTTCGAGGCGGACCGCATTATCGCCGTACGCCAGATGATCCTGGCCGACGCCGTTGACGACCGCAAAGCGGCGCTCGCGAAACTTTTGCCGATGCAGCGCAGCGATTTCGAGGGAATCTTCAAGGCGATGGACGGACTGCCCGTCACCATCCGGCTGCTCGATCCGCCTTTGCACGAATTCCTGCCGCAGAAAGACGAGGAGATTGCCGAAGTGGCGCGTGCGGCGGGCGGCGATCCCGCGAAATTGCGCCAGCGCGCAATCGCGCTGCACGAATCCAATCCGATGCTCGGCCATCGCGGCGTGCGTCTCGGCGTGACGTTCCCGGAAATCTACGAGATGCAGGCCCGCGCCATTCTGGAGGCGGCGCTGAATGTCGAGGCGCAGGGCGGCAAGCCGGTCCAACTCGAAATCATGATCCCGCTCGTGGGCTTCAAGAGCGAACTCGACATGATGAAATCGCGCATTACCGCCGTCGCGGACGCAATCAAGAAAGAAAAAGGCAAGGTACCGTCCTATCTGATCGGCACTATGATCGAACTACCACGCGCGGCATTGCGCGCAGCCGAGATTGCAGAGACCGCGGAGTTCTTCTCGTTCGGCACCAACGATCTCACGCAAACGACATTGGGCGTGAGTCGCGACGATGCGGGAACGTTTCTCACGGAATATCTGTCGAAAGGCCTGATTGCGCGCGATCCGTTCGTCACCATTGATGTGGACGGTGTCGGAGAATTGGTCCGAATCGCGGCCGAACGCGGCCGCAGCACGCGGCCGAAACTCAAACTCGGCATCTGCGGCGAGCATGGCGGCGATCCGGATTCCGTGAGGTTCTGCCACGAAACCGGACTCGATTACGTTTCGTGTTCGCCATTCCGCGTGCCGATTGCCCGTCTTGCTGCAGCGCAAGCGGCGTTAACGAATGCGCGCGAAGTCGATTAGTCAACAGAGTCGCGAAACAAAATTTCCTGCACGAAATGTCAAAATGCGCACACGAGCGTCCGATTTCGCGGACCTGCAACAGTATAGAATTCATATAATCCGTGTACGGACGAAGCAGGAAAACCCTGGATTTTTGCGGCTTGCATGACGCGGTGTCATGAATTTGCACTTTGTGATTTGACGATTCGGATTTTAGCGGGCAGAAGGCGCGACCGCTTGGGGAGGCGGGAACTGGTTCGGAACACGACTCGAAGACGCAAACTGAAGCCGCAATCCGAAAGAGTGTCGAAGTCCCAATGTTGAAAAAAACAAGTGACGCTTTGCGACGCGCCGACTATGCGCTCGCAGGAGCTTTTCTGCTGATGCTGGCGACCGCCGGCGCCGCCATGGCGTTTAATCCGCATACGGATCAAACGCCGAAATTGAGATCGTCGATCATGCAGGTCGCCGACATTGCGCCGACGATGCCGGTCGCCGCACCGGTTGCGCCTCTGCCCGTGCTTGTGAACGCACCGTCGCCGCGCGAACTGGCTCTCGCAAAAGTTCTCAACGAGCAGAATTGTCTTGCAGAGGCGATGTATTACGAAGCCCGCGGCGAGGGCGTCGAAGGCGAGCAAGCCATCGCCGAAGTCATTTTCAATCGCATGCATGCGCCGGGCTATCCGCGGAGCATTTGCAACGTCGTGTACGAAGGTTCCGAACTCGCGCATGGCTGCCAATTCTCATTCACCTGCGATGGCGAATTGGATCGTCCGAAGAGCTTCGGCCCCTGGCTTCGTGCGCGCGTTCTTGCGGCGAGGATTCTCGCGGGCTATGTGCAACTCGGGAATACGACCGGCGGCGCGACATCGTTCCACGCCTCCGAGGTGGAGCCCGATTGGGCCGACCAGATGGACCGTACCGTCCAGATCGGCAACCACCTGTTCTACCGGCCGCTGGGTCGTACGCAGGCGAGCTGATGCGCGCTATTTCGGCTTGGCGAAAAACCCTTCCGCGATGCGTTTGCCGATCTGTTTGCGGATGAAGTTCGGCGCGAAACCCTTGATGCGATCGATCCAGGCGATGTCTTCCGGCACGTACCAGTGGAGCTTGTCGCTGGAGTAGGCGCGCCAGACGGTCTCCGCGATGGACGTGGCAGGCATCAGCCGGAACATGCCTTTCTTCGGTGCATTCTCGTAAAATTGTTCTTCCGTCGGCTGGTCGCGGTCGCCCGAACGGTTCGGCGTTGCCCGCAGAATGTTGGTGTCGATCAGGCCCGGAAGGATGTCTGCGACGCGTACGCCGTGCCGCGCGAATTCGATCGAGAGCGCCTCGGTCAGCCCCTTCACGGCATGCTTCGTCGCCGAATAGATCGCGATGCGCGGCATGCCGTAAGTGGCGGATGACGACGAGGTGATGAAGCACAGCGAATTGGGCGTCGCCTTGAGCAGCGGCAATGCCGTGTAGATGCTCGTCACCACCCCGATGAAATTGACCTGAATCACGCGCATTGCGGATTCGAAAGGCACATCTTCGAACCAGCCGCTTTCGCCGATGCCGGCATTGCTGAACAGAAGATCGAGTTTGCCGTCCGTCTCGGCCCCGAATGCCGCAACCGTCGCTTCGAAATCGGCCTTGTCGGTCACGTCGAGGCGGCGGATGAAGCAATTATCCGCGCCGATTTCCTGCTCGAGTGTCTGCAAGCCCTCCATGTTCACGTCGAAGGCGCCGACGAACCAGCCCTTGCCCGCAAACAACTTCGCCGTTTCGCGGCCCATGCCGCTTGCGGCACCCGTGATGAAAATGGATTTGCGCCCGCGCGCTTTGCCGGCCATTACGCTCTCCAATGTCAGAAATTCACGCGACGCGATATCGCGCCATCGACAAGCAGATTGACGCCCGTCGTATAGGAGGAGGCCGGGCTCGCCAGGAATACCGTCGCATTGGCGATCTCCTGCGGTGTTGCGGCCCTGCCGGTCGGATTGCGTGCAATGGCCTGCTTGAAATAATCGGGACTGTTCTGTTCCACCATGTTCCACACGCCGCCCTTGAAATAGACCATGCCGGGCGACACGACGTTGACACGGATTTTGCGCTTCGCATGCTGGCGCGCGAGCCCCTTCGCGAGATGGATCAGCGCCGCTTTGATCGGACCGTAAGAACTCGCATTGTCGGATTCCGCAGCCGACACCGAAGAGATGATGACGAATGCCGCGTCGCCGTTTGTTTCCGCCCCCTTTTCGAGAAAGGGCCGCGCCGCGTCGAATGCGTTGACGGCACCCAGCACGTCAAGCCGGAAGTTCTGATTCCAGTCTGCTTCGCCGGGGCCTTGCGCCATCGCACCCGCATTGGAGATGAGGATGTCGATGCCGCCCAGTTCGCCGCCGGCTTTTTCGATCCAGCTTTTGAGCGCGGGGCCATCCGAGATGTCGACAGACGCGCCGGTGGACCGCACGCCCTTGTCCTTGAGCGCGGCAACGGTGTCCTTCACCTGGTCCGCATTGCGCGCACAGATCGCGACATCCGCGCCTTCGGCGGCGAAGGTTTCCGCGATCGCCCGGCCGATGCCGCGCGTACCACCCAAAACGATGGCTTTTTTGCTTTTGAGGTGTAGGTCCATTATTTGCTCCAATGAATGAATATCGGGACTGGAACTCATAGGCGCAATCCCGCCACCTGTGAAGCGGCTGCCGGCCCGGTTGTGCGTAATCCGGTTAGGCGGCGCTTTCCTTCAGGCGTTCTGCGAATGCCTCGGCGACGGTCTCGGCTTCCATCGCTGTGGCATAACGGTGTCCGATCCAGACGATATTGTCCGCGTCCGGGCCCTTGAGCGATATCTTCGCGACATCCTGTTTGTCGAAGCCGATAGTGAAGATGGACCTTGTCTCAAAAAATTTCGCGCCGACAAAGAAGATCGTAGATGCATACACGGCTTGATCTGCGAGATAGCGAATATCCACGATCCACGTCGCTATCATGATGATAGACACGCGCCCGCTTGAAGACAAAGCCCAATCCGACGCTTCAACCGGTCCCTTCACGATCCCGTCCAAAGCGGACAATACCACGGAAGCGACAATCGCCCAGATTAAGACGCGGAGGCCAATTTGGCTCCAGGGCCGGCTCGGGCTGCTTGGTGTGAACATCTTTCCTCCTGACAATAATGTTTCTGCGCGCGCGGTACAGATTTTTGAACGTCAATCCATCGCCGTCGGAAAGACATGGCTTTGCGACACGAAGATCGCGGCCACAGCGCTGCGGCATGCAGTAGCCGGTGATGAGGTACCTGCGGCCTGCTCGAGCTTGTTGCGTGCTTCGCACAATCTGAAGCGTCCGATAATTTCGACGAATTGCGGGCCCTCATCGAGCTTGCGCATCGTCTCGTCCTTCCAGTAGAGGCCGACGGCCGAATGCGGGATGGCGGCGCTTTTCTGCTCCGGCATCGTTGCCGCATCTCTGACAATGAACCGATAGCTGGCCAGCCCCTTGATGCGCACGCATTTGTCGGCGAAAGGCTCGAGCCCGCCCGCGAACTTCTCGAACGTGACCGGGGTTGCATTCGCGCGCGTGCAGGTGAAGTCGCTTGCCGAAGCCTCGGCCAGAAGCTGCGCCGGTGTCGGCGCAGGTGGCAGTGGTGCGGGCGGCTTGGTTGAGCAACCGCCGACAAACGCGCACAAAAAACCCACGGCCCCGAAATGGCGCAGTTTCAACGTAAGTCCCCCGTCTGACCCGTCATTAACCTAGGCCCAAGGCGATCAGAAATCGAGCGCTACGTCGAGATTGGGCGCGCTGTGGGTGATGGCACCTGAGGAAATGTAGTCGACGCCCGTTTCGGCAATGGCGCGCACCGTCGCGATGGTCACATTTCCGGAGGCTTCGAGCACGGCCCGGCCTCTGGCCAGCGCGACCGCGTGCGCGAGATCCGGCGGCGCCATATTGTCGAGCAGGATCGTGTCGACGCGAAGCCCAAGCGCTTCCTCAAGCTGCTCCAGCGTATCGACCTCGACTTCGATCTTGAGCATATGCGCCGAGCCTGCGCGCGCGCGTTCGACGGCGGGAGCAATCCCGCCGGCTGCCGCAATATGATTGTCCTTGATCAGGATGGCGTCATCGAGACCGAAGCGGTGGTTGAAGCCGCCCCCACAACGGACAGCGTATTTTTCCAGTGCACGAAGCCCGGGTGTCGTCTTGCGGGTGCAGACGATACGCGCGCGCGTGCCGGCAACCGCGTCGACTAGGGCGCGCGTGGCGGTCGCGACGCCCGATAGATGTCCCACGAAATTCAACGCCACCCTTTCCGCAGTCAGCACGCCGCGCGTCGGGCCTTCAATGACGGCCAGCTTCACGCCGGCTCCGACCTGCGCGCCGTCCGCCGCCTCGGGAACAAAACGCAAATCGGGATCGACGAGCCTGAACGCGCATCGCGCGGCTACGAGGCCTGAAATCGTTCCGGCTTTGCGTGCGACGAGCGTCACTCGAGAGGTTTGTGTCGCGGGCACGATGAGGTCGGTTGTCAGATCGCCCGCGCGCCCGAGATCTTCTTCGAGTGCGTGGCGGATGACCGGTTCGACGATCAGCGCATGCGGCGGATGCGTGAAGGGGAGGGCGATCTCGGACATTCGTTGCAATTTCAATGCGCCGTAGAAGCCACGTTGCCGCTGTCGGCGTCCAGCGAACGGACAATCTGATCCGCGTCGGACAGCGTGAGCAACGTGCGGCGACCTGTGGACTCGGTCTGCGGATAATCGGTTCGGAAATGTGCACCGCGGCTTTCCTTGCGCGCAAGCGCAGCCGCAGCGACCAGCTTTGTGGCTGCCACCATATTGAGCAGCGACGGTTCACTGCCGGACGCGCGTTCGATGGCTCCGATCGTGCAGAGTGCACGCGTGAGGCCTGCAGCGTCGCGTTCAAGCCCCACATAACGTGTCATCGCATCGCGCAGTGCCTGCGGCGGAGGGGCAGGGGTGAAGCGCAGAGGTGCCGGGGGCAGGCCGCGGCGATTGCCCGATGCCACATTCGATTTCACGTCATCGGCCGCGCGCGCGCCGAACACCAGCGCTTCCAGCAGCGAATTCGAAGCAAGACGGTTGGCGCCGTGGAGGCCCGTCGAGGCGCATTCGCCCACGGCCCAGAACCCTTCCAGCGATGTCCGTCCGCGTATGTCGCTCGCAATGCCGCCCATGTGATAGTGCGCGGCAGGCGCGACGGGGATGGGCGCGCGCGCCGGATCGATACCGGCTGAGACGCATGCCGCATTCACGGTCGGGAAATGGCCCGCAAATTTGTCGCCGATCGCCTCGCGGCAATCGAGAAACACCTTATGGCCCTTTGCGATCTCGCGATGGATCGCCCGCGCCACGACATCGCGCGGCGCGAGTTCGGCCGCAGGATGCACAGCCTGCATGAAGCGGCGTCCGGTCTCGTCGATCAGGATGGCGCCTTCTCCCCGCAACGCCTCGGTGGCCAGCGGCGCGGGATCGCGCCCGATGGCGATAGCAGTGGGATGGAACTGGACGAATTCGGGATCTGCGATGAGCGCGCCCGCGCGCGCTGCCATGCCGAGACCTTCGCTGCGGGATTCGAGCGGATTGGTCGTGACGGCATAGAGTGCGCCCAGGCCGCCGGTCGCAAAGACCACGGCGGGCGCGCGAAACAGAACCAGCTTCATGTCGGCGCCGGTGCCGTACCGCGCGAAGAGGCCCACGACGCGGCCGTCCTCCATTGCAAGCTCGACGGCATGAAAGCCTTCCATCACTTCTATGGATGGTGTGGCGAGAACTTTCTCGGCGAGCGTGCGCGTGATTTCCGCGCCGGCGCGGTCGCCTGAGACATGCACAATGCGCGCGACAGAGTGTGCCGCTTCGCGCGCGACGGCAATATGGCCGTTTACATCCCGATCGAATGGCGCACCGATCTGAACAAGGTCGTCAATCCGGGCGGCGGCTTCGCGCGCCACGAGCGCAGCGACGTCCGGATCGCAGAGGCCTGCACCTGCCGCGATCGTATCGGCAGCGTGGGAATGCCAGGTATCGCCTTCGCCGACAGCCGCAGCGATGCCACCCTGCGCCCACACGCTTGAACCTGTCGTGCCGACGCGGGCGCCGGCCAGCACGAGGGCCGGGAAGGGTGCGAGCTTAAAGGCCGTGAACAGCCCCGCAAGACCCGCGCCGAGGATCAGGGCGCCCTTGGCTTCGATGACATTGTCGGCCTGGCGCGCCATGACAACCTTACGCGGCCGCGCGCTGTTGCGGTTTGCCGACGGCGAGCATCCGGTCGACGGCGCGTTTGGCGCGCGCGGCGATCTCCGGATCGACAGTGACTTCGACGGTCATCGTCTGCAGCGAATGGAGAATTTTCGGCAATGTGATCCGCTTCATGTGCGGGCACAGATTGCACGGCCGCACGAAATCGACATCGGGAAATTCGACGGCGACGTTGTCGCTCATCGAGCACTCCGTGACCATCACAACGCGTGCCGGCCGGTGCTTGCCGACATAGCCGATCATTGCCGAGGTCGAGCCGGCAAAATCCGACGCCGCCACCACTTCGGGCGGGCATTCCGGATGGGCCAGAACAACCACACCGGGATTGGCTTCGCGGTAGGAGCGGATGTCTGCAGCAGAGAAACGCTCATGCACTTCGCAGCGTCCTTTCCAGCTGATGATCTTCACGCTCGTCTGCTTGGCGACGTTCTGCGCAAGATATTCATCAGGAATCATGATGACGGTATCGACGCGCCATTCGCGTGCGATGTCTTCCACCACCTGGACGGCATTTGAGGACGTGCAGCAGACATCGCTCTCGGCCTTCACGTCCGCAGACGTGTTCACATAGGTAACGACGGGCAGGCCCGGAAATTTCTGCTTGAGCAGGCGCACATCGGCGCCAGTGATCGATGCGGCGAGCGAACACCCTGCAAGAGGATCGGGAATGAGAATTGTCTTGCCGGGAGACAGGATTTTCGATGTCTCGGCCATAAAATGCACACCGGCCTGGACGATTATCTTCGCATCCGTCTTCGCCGCTTCGCGCGCGAGCTGCAGAGAGTCACCCACGAAATCCGCCACGCAATGGAAAATCTCCGGCGTCATGTAGTTGTGCCCGAGAATGACCGCGTTCTTCCGGCGCTTCAGGTCGTTGATCGCCTTGATGTAAGGCGCGTGCACCGCCCACTCGATTTCCGGAACGACGTGGCTCACTTTGCCGTAGAGGTCGCGCGTGGCTCGCGCGATCGCCGGTGTGAAGGCCAGCGCCTCTGTTCCGATCTCCAGGTCTCCCATCGCCAGCTCCTTAATGCTCTAGTTGAGCATATATATAGGGCGAAAATGCCGGCCATGAAGGGGGCCGGTCAGCCTTTATGCTACTCATCAGCATAAATCGGTCAAGGCCTATTTCCCGATGCGACCCGAGCGGTGCTGGTCAGGTCGAAAAATTCGTGTAGTTTCCGGGCCTTGGGGAATCTGGGGAGCGCGTCCATGCGATCGGTCCGGACTGGCGTGCAGGTGCTGGCGATACTCGCTCTGGCAGCGGGGCCCGCTTTGGCGCAGAGCGACATGCAATTCGCCGGGACAGTGGGTGTGGGCTGGACGGACTTCCTGCTTCCCGCGAAAGCCGCGCATGCCAATGAATGGCTGGCCAACGGGTCCGCGGTCCTGACGCTTAACAATCCGGGCTTCAACTTTCAGCTCAACGGCAACGACAATGACGACCAGATCCCCTCGAAGACCTCCCGGGATTTCTGGTCCTATGGCGGCGACATTTTTTGGCGGGATTACGCCGGCAGCTTTGGTATCAATGCCAATTCCTCGGTGGGTTCCAATGTCGGCGCGCTCGCGGTCAGCGCCAAGCCTTATGACGTGCAGACCTACGGCATCTTCGGCCAATGGTTCGCGGAACCCGACCTGACCATGGAAATCAAGACCGGCCGGTTCCAGGGACAGGACGAGGGAATGTATGGCGACTGGGCTGTCGTCATCTATCCCTATCATGACGTGGCACTGAGCCTGACCGCCGATTACGCCGAGGCGCAGCACGTTCGCGAGGAAGTCCGGGACGGGGTTTTCATGCTCGAATACCTGCCCGTGCATGACGTGCCGGTGTCGCTCTATGTGGGCTACGACTACGCTATCGAGAGCCAGTTGCCGCACGAACAGGTCAGCGTGTTGCTGGTCGGCATCAAGGCCTACCTGGGCGGCGGCGGACGGGGCGGCACCCTGGTCGACTACCAGCGCAACGGGCCGACCAACTGGGATGCCGCGTCGCCGACGCCGTTCGATCTGGGCTTCTGAGCCGCCGTAGCGCGTATATCGTCCCGCCATATATTACGCTGTCGTTAGGCATGTGGCCTATCCGCCACTTGCCGCGGATTTAGGCGGTTCGTCGCGTTTTTGCACTCTGTCATCCAGCCGACACAGACTACTTAGGGGACTCACAGACGGGCAACACGCCCGCGGGCGAGAGCGGAGGTTTCATATGTCGTTACGGTCAACAATCCTTGGGACGGCTTGTGTTGTTGCGGTTGCTGCGGTGTCCGGTCCGGCTTTTGCGGATATGGGCGGCGGCTTTTCCGGCACTTTGCAGGGCCAGTATTCGAATATCAGCGCCGGCAGCGGCGGCGGCAACGCAAACGAGTGGGGCGGCCAAGGTTCGGGCGCCTTCGGCACGGGCTGGGGCGGCCTCAAGCTGCAGGTCGATGGCGGCTACCAGGGCGTCACTGTTTCGGGCAACGGCTCGATCGACGACTGGAATGTCGACGGCGCGGCGTTCTGGCAGAGCGGCTGGGGCCGTCTCGGCGGCACGGTCGGCTACAACGGCATCAGCGGCAGCGGCAGCAACATCAATATCACGAACTATGGCGGCTTCGCGGAATGGTATGCGGCGCCTATGTTCACGGTCGGAGTTAAAGGCGGCGGTGCGTCGGCGAATGACGGCGGCTTCGGCAGCGGAACGGCGACCTATGTCGGCGGCGAGGCTGTGTTCTATGCGATGCCGAATTTGGCGCTCAACGCCGATATCGATTACTTCAGCGCCGGCCATGGCGACAGCATCACGAACTATGGCGGAACGGTGGAGTGGCTGGTTTCGGAGCACGTGCCGGTCTCTGTGTATGGCGGCTATACCTATTCCGACTTTTCGGGCGGCAGCACACATTTGAGCACGTGGACGGTCGGACTGAAGTTCTACCTCAACGGCAATGGCGCTTCGACGCTTGTCGACCGTCAGCGCACGGGTAATGCAAATTGGGGTACGGAAACCAATCTGATCGATGCGGTATTCTGATCTCCCTGCACAAAAATAGGAACGACCCCGCGGGAGCAATCTCGCGGGGTTTTTCTTTGGGCTAACCTGCTGCACGGCGCGAGCCCAACCGCACACCGGGAGCAGGGCGCTCGCCCAGCACTTCGCGGCGGAAACGGAACAGCTCGGCCGGGCGCCCGCGCGCGATGCGCACCGATTTGCCCGTGCCTTCGACGAGCCCCTGATCTTCCACCAGCCTGCGGAAATTCTGCTTGTGAAGCTGGATGCCCGAAATCGCTTCGACGGTGCGCTGCAGCTGCAGCAACGTGAATGTCGGCGGCATCAGTTCGAATACGACCGGGCGATATTTCATCTTGCCGCGCAGCCGCGCGATGGCCGTCGCCAGGATCCGGCGATGATCGAAACTCATACTGACGCCGAGCGGATTGGCAGACAAGCCCGCGGTGGAGGCCCGGCCGTCGCGCACCGCCTCTTCGACAAGCCCCGCCTCATATAGCAACTCATACCGCTCGAGCACTTTCTCCTCGTCCCAGGTGAAGCCCTCGAGGCCGAACGCGAGGCGCACCCTTTCACGCCGCCGCTCCGTTTCGCCGGCCGAGGACGCGCTCTTCGCAAACGCGGCCAATGCCGGCACGATCACGCCATCCACCAGGGCGGACTTTGCGCTGCGCCAATCTTCCCAGGGGAAATAGAGATGCCAGTCGCGCCACAACGTGTCGGGAGTCTTCAGTTCGCTGCCGGCGCGCATCAGCGCAAGATAGCCCACCGACACGACGCGCGGACCTTCGCCGGATTTCAGCGCGTGACGCCCGCGATCGCCAAAGGTGTAAAGCTGTTCGGCGTAACCCAGATCGAGATGCGTCTGCTCGCTCACCCAGCTGCGCAAGCCGCTTTCGAGCGTGCGATGCCCCAAGGGATCGAACGGACCGAACGGCAGCGCATCCGGCGCATTCGCGTGATGCACGACGAGCACGCGCGGGCGCTCTTCGGCCACCGACACGATGGCAGCGCTCAGCCCGATGCGGACGACGTTCTTCGGCGACGCCGAGTTCATATATCCGCCAGTTCGAGCGGCAGCTCGACACATTCGCCTTCGGCAACGATTTTGCCGCGCCCCATCATGTTGACGGCCTGGACCATGCGGCCTTCGCGGCTCAGCGCGCGATCGGCGAGACTGATCATCAGCGAATTGGGATAGGCATGCGGCGCGCGCAAACGCAGCGCCTGTGCGATGGCCGTTTCCGCGCCTGGCCCTAGCCGGTCGCACAGCACGATATAGGCCGCGGCGGTCGAGCGGCTGATGCCCGCCCAGCAATGCACGAGCAGGGGCGATGCGGCCGGCCACGCCCGCGCGAATTCGATGAGCTGCGCGACGTGCCGCTCGGAGGGCGGCACATCCGCCGCCTCGACCTCGCTCACATCGTTCACGCCGAGGCGCAGATGCTTTGCCGGTGCGATGCCCGCGGGCGTTTCGATCATGTGTTCGGGCGACAGCAGCGTCATCATATGTGACGGCCGGTAGCGACGGATCGTGTCCTCGACCGCGGAGAGCGGCGTCACGAGGATCATGGACATAGGCAAAACTCCTGCACACCTTGCTAAACGAGACCGCGCCGCAGGGGAAGCGAATTTGCGGGGCATTGCGCGATCATCGAGTCAGTCTGCATTGCCGGTGTCGACCGGCGCGTCCCCGCTCCGGCGCGGCGCGAATTGCCAGAGCCGGTACAGCAGATACAGAAACAGCAACACATCGAGCGCGATATAGGCATATTCCGTGCGCGACACGCCGACGCCGAATGGAAACCATATCCCCGGAACGCCGATCAGGCTCAACTCCTGCGCGAACAACCCGATGCCGACGCTGAGAAGAGCCGGGATCGCGAACCAGGTTCCGCGGTTCCCAATGCGAATCCCGCGATAGGCGAGGTAACAAAACAATGCGAGGAATCCGTATCGCGTCCATTGCACGATCGAAGCAAAAGCGACGATCGCCGCGTGCGGCAATTCCGGCGAAAGCAAAGAGGTGCCGAAATAGCGCGAGACCATATAGGCGGCCGCCAGCACCGCGCAGGCAATCGCGATCCAGCGTTCCGACTGCAGCCCGAAACCCGCGCGCCACGCCATCGCCCAGGCGGCGAGCGCCAGCGGGTCGATCACCGTCAACCGCCAGAACGCAAATCCCCACATCGTTTCGAATTGGCCGAGGAAATAGAGCGGCTGGTTCGCGCGCGCGGCCGCGAGAAGGATCAGCGCCGCTGCAAGCCAGGGATAGAAGCTCTGGTGGGGATCGAACTTCAAAATGCTGAGCGCCATGATCGCGAGAAAAAGAAACAGGATCGGTTCGATCGCATCGACGGTGTAGCCCTCGACCGCCTGCAGCCATTCCAGGCGCGTGTGATCGCCGACACCCATTTCGTTGCCGAGGAGCGGCGCGATATGGATGCCGCCGGAATCCGGCCCGGCCAACAACCCCTTGATGAGCGCAACGCGAAACGCGATGACGCCGCTCAGTTCGCCGTTGCGCGCCGTCCACAACACACGGGGCAGGGCAAACATGCGCGGCTGAGTGCTGACGATCGCGGGTGGCGTGCGCGCGAAATCGCCGATGCCGCCGATCAGCCTTCCGTTGAAATAAAGCTGATAGCCATTGTCGACGGATGCCGGCCCCGCAAGCCACAGCGTGTCGGCGCCGGACGCGACGACGTGCACCACCATGCGATACCACGCAAAACCGGTATAACCGCGATGACCTTTCGCCTGCCAGCCGGGAACATAATTTCTGAGCCCGACATCGCCGTCATGCGCACCCGGCTTCGGCGTGAGATCGACGGTCTCCCAGTTCCCGTCGTCGAAATCCTGCGCGGCCCACCGCGCATCGTCGCCCGTATGGAATTTCCACGGACCGTTGAGCGGCATAACGGACGGCCCGAACGAAATCGCAACGGGAGTCGCCATTGCCGGCGCGACAGCGATCGACACAGCGAACACCAGCAGCGCGAGCAGTTTTAGGAGCGGACGAAATCGCATGACAAACCCCCTCGTCATGCTGGCGCGTCCCGTTCCGCTTGGGTAGTTCCCGCGCATCGTTTGACGGCGCGCGTCACAGCAATGTGAAGCTTTCCGCCTACGGTATCGCGCCGACGCACGCCACCCATCCTTATCCCCCACGAGTGCGGGAAGCGCCGAGTGAAGCGAGGCGCAGGGGGGCATCGTCACGTCCCCCTGTGTCACGCGCGCGTTCGGCCGAGGGTCGAAAAATATATCCCACGTCCCTGCGTTCTGACTCCGACCACGAACTTGCCTTCACTCCCACAAGCCAAGGGCCTCTTGAACGAGGGGTATCAAGGAGCGTCGAAAGAGCGATACTGTCTGCTCCAAGCCGGAGTCATCCGGGGAAACGTCGATTTCTTTCGGGAAGGATATAGTAACATGGCCGGACTTCGTCACACTGCAATCGCGTTGGCCGGGTTTTGTGCGATCACTTGGAGTTCGGGGGGGCAGGCGGCACAGTGGAACACCCTGGCGAGCGAGATTCAGCCGCTCGATGCGTCGATGGCCGGCGAGATCCGCGGCGTCATTTACGTCGCCGGAGGTTACAACTCGTCGGCACCTTCGACGACGTTGCAGGCATACGATACCGCGACAAATACCTGGACGACCCTGGCCCCCATGCCCGTAGCGCTTTCATTCGGCTCCGCGGGCGTGATCAAAGGCCGGCTCTATGTTGCGGGCGGCCAGAATTCTCTCTCCACCAGCACCGGGACCGAGAGCCTCTACGTCTACGATCCGGTCACGAACAAATGGAAGCAAAAGGCCAACATGCCTCAGCCGAGCGCGGAAGGCGTGTCCGGCGTCATCGGCTCCCAGCTTTACGTGCAGGCCGCGTGCAGCACCGACGGGAAATGCGACGGAACGGCATTCGATGTCTACAATCCCGCGACCGATATGTGGACCGCGTTGGCAAGTGTGCCCGTAGCGACCACCAATGGCAGTGCCGCCGTCATCGCGGGCAAACTTTACACGGCCGCTTACAGCAACGCGGGCGGCACGCTCATCACGACGACCCAGGTCTACGATCCCGTCAGCAACACATGGACACCGATCGCGAATATGCCGACGGCCGTGACCGTCGCCGCCGGCGTTCGCTTTAAGAACCAATTTTACGTGTTCGGCGGACTGAACGGCGGCTGCCCCCTGACGCTGGTGCAGGTTTACGATCCCACGAAGAACCGCTGGAAAGCTTACTCGCCTGCCATGCCCCTCGGACTTGCTTACGAAAGCGCCGAGGTCGCCGGTGGGATCGTGTACGTGCAGGGCACCTCAAACCAGGGCGGGTGCAGCGGCGTCAGAGGAAACAATCAGGACCTGGTGCCGTAACACAAGCGCTCTGGCGGGCCGAAGGTTTCGTGCCAATTGGCGCGACGGTGACATCGTTTCCCACCGGAAGCGCTTTAAAATCGTTTCAATGATGTAACTGTCACCGAATCCCTCAACCGTCGATCCTTATTCCCCGCTCGTGGGGGAAGCGCCAAGCCGAGCGAAGCGCAGGCGGAGCCAACGCACATCCCCCTCGCGCCGCAAGCGGCCTTGCGCACGTCCGCCGATAGGCCGACCGTCTGTTTTTGAGGGATAGTCAAGAATATGCCCAAAGCGGCAGTCAGTTTCTTTCTTCCCCATCCGTCATTGCGCCGGGCGATATCGGCCTATTATGTCGTCGAACCACCGGAAGATGGCGAGGCGATCGCCGATCTGATGCACCCGGAATGGGCCAATATCCGGCTGGCGTTGGGGGGCATCTGGACGCTCGGCGGCAGCGTGAGCAACGCCGCGTCGCCGCCGGAATTGTTCGGCCCGACCAGCCGCGCGGTTTCCATTCGCGGCCAGGGCGGCGCCGGACTCGGCGTCGGCATTCTTCCCCATGGATGGGCCACGCTCGTGGATGGCCCGGCATCCGATCTCGCGGACAACGTGGCTCCCCTCGCGGCGTTCATGGGAGACATCGCGGCGTCCGAACTCGGCAAGCTCAGATCCTGTCCGGACCACGAAGCGCGGGCAGCGGCACTCGATAGCTTTTTCCTCGCGCGCATGGCGGCGCGTCCGCCCGGCGACGACATCGTGGGGCTCGCCCATGCCGTTTTGATGAAACCGGAAATCGCCACGGTCGAGGAATTCGCCGCCGCGCTCGGCGTCTCCGTGCGGCAAGCGCATCGCCTGAGCCTGCGCGTCTTCGGCTTCCCGCCCAAGCTCCTGCTGCAGCGGCAGCGCTTCCTGCGAACGCTCGCGATCCTCCGGCAAAACCTCGATCGGCCGTGGGCGGATCTGATCGACGCGCGATACTACGACCAATCGCATCTCTCGCGCGATTTTAACAGATTCATGGGCATGCCTCCGTCCGAGTATTTTTCGCTTCGTCGCGATATGCTCGAGCCGGCGGCCGTTGCACGCATCACGAGCGTCGGACAGGCGATGCAGGGGCTCCAGCCTCCCTCGGTCGCTTAATCTATGCCGATGTCCGATTCATCCAAGTCAGGCCTCAGCCGGAACGGCTAAGACTGGCCGCATCGGCCCGTCGGGGAATGCCGGTTCACAAAAATCTCAAAGGAGTTTTCATGTCATTACGCGCGCTTGGTGTTTCGGCGTTGGTTCTTGTCGTATCTCTGGCGTCGGCGGGCGCCGCATTATCGCAAACAGCGAACCCTCCGCACCCCTCGACGCTGACAATCGTCCTGGATGGAACCGCCGGACCGGTTCTCGCCGGGTCGGATATCGCGGGCCTCAATGGAAAATCGGCGACCGCAACCTTGCTGCTCAACGAAACGATCAGCCCGAAATCGCAAACGGCCACAT
Source organism: Alphaproteobacteria bacterium (assembly GCA_003139615.1). Lineage (GTDB taxonomy): Bacteria > Pseudomonadota > Alphaproteobacteria > Micropepsales > Micropepsaceae > Rhizomicrobium. Next base: position 28,624 of record PLJH01000137.1, on the reverse strand, counting down.
CGGCGACGTACAGGATTCCCGCCGGCGCGGTCACATTGGTTGTGGGCAGCAAGACATACGAGAACGCCTCGCCGGGCAGGATGAAGATCAGTTTGGGCAAGACAGCCGAAATCCTGACGCTGACATATGTCTTCAGCCTCAGCGGCCTCCCGGTCACCGTCGTCGAAACGAGCTATCTGGCCAAGAACAGCTGGACCTCGGCAGTGCTCACGCATCCGGGAAGCTTCAGTCCGTCGCCGCAGGACTTGACCGCGGCGGCCACTGCGAGCGGAAAAGGATCGAAGCTCCAATACACGGTCGAGGGCTTCACCTGCGTGCTCGGCATTTCAGGAACGGCATCATCCGGTTCCGCGCCCGACGCCGTTTTGCCGGATGAGGATTCCGAGTAGGCGCCGGAGCCCACGATTGCCGGATCGATCGACAGCTTTCGGATTCCCCAACTCTGCGATTGCGAGAGTTGAACGGGAATCCGTTGGCTGTCCCGATATTTCAAACGAAACTATCTCACCACAACAGCCGCCGTCGGCGTGCGGGAGTTACCCTGCCAACTTCCGAAACCTCTCCAAGAACAACCCCTCTGCATCCGCCACCGCCAGCGGCGTCAATCGCGGTGTGCGCATGCCTTTTGGCGGCCTGCCAAAAAAGCTGCGGGCTTCTTTCTGTTCGAAGCCCGCAAGCTGCGTTGCTTCGAAATAGGCGGCGATCAGGTCGGCGCGTTTGATGACGCCCTCCAATTCGCTGCCCGTTTTCGGCGGCAGGCCGAAGCGGATGTGGATCGCGGCGAGCAGGCGCAATTCGAAATCCTTGTAGTCGATGCCCACCGCCGCCTTGAACGGGCTGATGAGGTCGCCGATCACATATTCGGGCGCGTCGTGGAGGAGGGCGGCCAAGCGCGCCTCGCGGGCAAGACGCGGGCGCAGCTCGCTCGTGATCCGCTCGACCAGCACGCAATGCTGCGCCACCGAGAAGGCATGCGCGCCGGAGGTCTGGCCGTTCCAGCGGGCCACGCGCGCGAGGCCATGCGCGATATCCCCGATTTCAACATCGAGCGGAGAGGGGTTCAGCAGGTCCAGCCGGCGGCCGCTGAGCATGCGCTGCCAGGCGCGGGGTGGTTCTTTGGGGGGCATCTTGGGAACTCGAAAATCTCGCGGGTTTACCCTGAATCGCGGGACCGTTACCACCAAACCCTGTCCCGTGGCGCGGGCCTTGCTATAGTGAGCCTGTCGAAGGGTTAAACCGGCAGGCTGTCCCAGGATCAACAGGTCCGGGTGATCAGGGGCCGGCCCAAAACGGGGCGTGTGGGTATGACGGTCAAGCCGCTGGCTGCGGACAAGCTGCGCCTGAAGACGGATCCGGCGCGTCTGCCGTTCGAGACGACGGCCAATCTGCCCGAGTCCGACGGGCCGGTGGGCCAGCAGCGGGCCATGCGCGCGGTGGCGTTCGGCGCCCGCATCGCCCAACCGGGTTACAACATTTTCGTCGCCGGCCCCCAGGGCAGCGGCAAACACACCTCCATCCGCCGCGCGCTGGAGAAGATGGCGGCCGCCATGCCGCCTTCGCCGGACTGGTGCTACGTCCACAATTTCGCCGCGCCCCATCGCCCGCTGCCGTTGCGCTTTCCCGCAGGCCAGGGCGCACAGTTCAAGGCCGCAATGGGCGCGTTCGTGGAGACGCTCAAGGCTGCGATGCCGCGCCTGTTCGCGAGCGAGGATTATCGCCGCCGCAAGAGTGCCATCGAAGAGGAATTCAAGCAGACCGTTCAAGGCGCGCTCGACAAGATCCGCGGGCTTGCCGAAGCGCAAGGTCTTTCGCTCATCGAGCGCGACGAAGGCGGCTTCGATTTCACGCCGCAACGCGACGGGCTTGCGCTCTCGGAAGACGAATACCGCAAACTGCCCAAGGCGGATCGCGAACGGCTGACGCAGCGCACGCGCGAATTGCGCGAGCAGCTTGAGAAGACGATGGAAGCGTTGAGTTCGCTGCGCGACAAGACGGTCGAACGGGTGCGCGCGCTCGATCACGAGCTGGGCGAAGCGGAAGTGCGCAAGCTCATGCAGCCGCTGGCCGCGCGGTTCGATTCCAATCGCGAGGCGCATGGCCATCTGGAAGCGATGTTCGGGGATGTGATGGCGCATATCGATGCGCTGCAGGCGAGCGCGAAGGCGACGGCCAAGGACGAAAATCGCAACGAAGTTCCGTTTCACCGTTACGAAGTGAATCTGCTGGTCGACAATACGGGGCTCGCGGGCGCGCCGGTCGTGTCGCTGGCGTTGCCGTCGCTGTCCAACCTTGTCGGCAAGGTCGAGCATGTGCCGCTGCTCGTCACCATCATCACCGATTTCATGTTCATTCGCCCGGGCTCGCTGCACAAGGCGAATGGCGGGTTCCTGCTGATCGATGCGATGGATCTGCTGCAGCAGGATGTGTCGTGGGAGACGTTGAAACGTGCGCTGCGCGAGGCGTCGATCAAGATCCAGAACCTCGCGGAGATTTTGGATCGCAGCAACACGGTGACGATCCAGCCGCAGCCCATTCCGCTCGATCTCAAGATCGTGCTGTTCGGCGAGGCGTGGCTTTACTATCGCATGCGCGAGCTCGATCCGGATTTCGCGGATCAGTTCAAGGTGCATGCGGATTTCGCGACCTCCGCCGATCGCGACGATGCGAATTGCGGCGCGTTGCTGCGCCTGTTCGCCAGCGTCGCGCGCACTGACGGGCTCAAGCAACTTGATCGCGCGGGTGCGGCCCGCATGATCGACGAAGCCGCGCGCCAGGCGGGCGATGCGGAGAAGATCACCGTGCGCACGGGCCGTCTCACCGACCTGTTGCGCGAGGCGGATCATTTCGCGGGCGAGGGCGGGCGTTCGCTGATCTCCGCCGAAGATGTCGGCCGGGCCGTCGCCGCGCGCGAGGACCGCGCAGGACGTTTGAAGGCGCTGGAACACGAACTCGTCAAGCGGCGCATCATCTTCATCGACACGGACGGCGCGAAGACGGGTCAGGTGAACGGCATCACGGTTCTGAGTACGCCCGGTTTTGCGTTCGGTCTGCCTGCGCGCATCACCGCGCAGGTGCGTCCCGGCAATGGCGGCGTGACGGATATCGAGCGGCTCGCCCAATTCAGCGGCCCCACGCATCTCAAAGGCGTGCAGATTCTTTCGGGTTATCTGAACGGTCACTATTCGATCAATCGCGCGCTTTCGCTTTCGGCAAGCGTCGCGTTCGAGCAATCCTATGGGCCTATCGACGGCGACAGCGCCTCGGCGGCTGAGCTGATTGCGATCCTGTCCGCGATTGCGGATGTGCCGCTCAAGCAGGGCATCGCGATCACGGGCTCGATCAACCAGCACGGCGCGATCCAGCCCATCGGCGGCGCGACGGAAAAAGTCGAAGGTTTTTTCGATATCTGCGCGATGCGGGGGCTGGCGAAAGGCAACGGCGTGATCGTGCCGAAGGCGAATGTCTCGAACCTCATGCTGCGCGACGACGTGGTCGAGGCCGTGCGGGCAGGGCGCTTTGCCGTGTATGCAGTCGAGACAGTCGACGAAGCGATCGAAGTGTTGACGGGCATGAAGGCGGGCGCGTTGCGCGCCGGCGGCGGTTTCCCACGCGGCACATTCAACCGCAAGGTCGCCGACCGCCTCACCTGGTTCGCGCGCCCCCGCATCCTTCGCCCCATCCGCCTCGACGGCTGGTGGCTGTTTTAGTTTTTTCCACCCGCCCCTTGGGCGGGTCGAAAAATTCGAAGAATTTTTCGGGGCGGGGTGATGCCGATCAAGCACCCCGCCCCGAAATTCTCTTTTCGCTGACGCTCAAAGATAATTTCGACCCGCCCTCTCAGGGCGGGTGGACAGCGTTTCTGCTATGCTGCCTCGTGAGTCACGCACAGCGAGAGACGATCATGACCATCGGAAAAATCCTGGCGCCACTGACGGGCGGCGCGCGCGACGCGACCGTTCTGGCCAGTGCGTTCGCGGCGGCCAAGCCGTTCAATGCCCATGTGGTGGCGCTGTTCGTGCGGCCGGATCCGGCGGAGGCGATGCCGTTTTTCGGCGAAGGCGTCTCGGGCGTGATCGTGCAGGAAATCGTCGATGTCGCGAAGGATGCGGCCGACAAGGCGTCCGAGGAAGCGAAGAAGTCTTTGCGGCTGGCGGCCGAAGCCGGCGGTGTGCTGGTGCTCGATGCGCCCGCTCGCAAGGATGTACCCAGCGTGTCCTTCCGCGACGTGCATGGCAACTTCGCCGATCGCGTGACCCAGGCGGGACGGCTTGCCGACCTCGTCGTGTTCGGGCCGTTGAAAGAGGGTGACAAACCCGGACTCACGGAAGCCTTCGAAGCGACATTGCTCGAGACGGGAAGGCCGGTCCTCCTGACGGCGCAAGTGCCGCCGCGCGATTTTGCGCGCAACGTGGCGGTCGCGTGGGACGAGAGTCTGGCGAGCGCGCATGCGTTGAGCGCGGCACTTCCCTATCTGGCAAAGGCTGAGGCGATCGAAATCCTCGCGGTGCGCCGGGGCGGTGCCGATGAAATTCAAAGCAGCGAGATCCTCGAATATCTCGCGTTGCAGGGTCTTTCCTGCACGTGCCGCATACTGGATGCAGGTACGCGGCCCGTTGGGGAAGTGTTGCTGGAGGCTGCGTCGAGCGCCGGCGCAGGCTTGCTGGTGCTGGGCGGTTACGGCCACAGCCGCTTGCGGCAATTCTTCTCCGGCGGCGTGACAAGACATGTCGTCAGCCACGCGAACCTGCCGCTGTTTCTCGTGCATTGATCGATCCGGGATACCGCAAATCCGGCGTCGCGCCGTCTGCGATTAACATGGATTGTGTCGGTCGCTGCGAATGCGATGCATTGATCGACAATGTCCGTTTTGCGTTCGGTTGCGTACAAATTTTTGTTTGTCGGATATCGCTCTGCGAACTAGAGTCTGCGTTGCTGGAACGGCGGGCCAAGTTTTTGCCGCCGCGCTCGACGGGGCTGGACGGTGAAGGCGCAGTATCGATTCGATCTTATCGACGAGAACGGCGCAGTCGCCGGTCGCGAAGAGATTCTGTGCGCCGACGATCTGGCGGCGCTGGAATGTGCAAGAACGCTTTGCGTCGATTGCTCCGTGGAGATCTGGGTCGGGGAGCGTTTTGTCGGCCGCGTAAAAATGGGAAATGAGCCGCTCAACGCGTCCGACAAACGCGCGCTATAGCGCCTGCGGACGCCTCGCGAAACCCGCTCTCCACAATGTTACAGGTCGATCCCCTTCGCTCGCTTTTGTCTGGCCCGGTGCATCGCTAACATCGATGCCGAAGGGAGTGTCATGAGCGGCTTTGCGCGCATCGCGAACGGACGGGAAAAATGGAGTGCCGGCGGCAGCGTTCAACGTCACCGCCACGATCAGGCTTATGCCGCAATCGTTTTGTCGGGCGGATATGAGGAAAGTGGAAGCCGCGGGCGGTTTCGCGTGCGCCCGGGCGATGTTCTTCTGCATAGGCCCTTCGACGCACATCTCAATCGTTTCGACGGCAACGGCGCGCAAATTCTCAACATTGTGCTTGTTGACCCGCCGCCTTTCGCATTGGGGCATTTGACCGACCCGGATGCGGTCGTGCGTATGGCCGAGCGCGATCCGGTTGCGGCGAGCCTGCAGCTCGGCGAGCAGCTTCGCGAAACAGGGCGTGCCGCTGAGGACTGGCCGGACATTCTTGCCGCCGATCTCATGGAGCAACCGAATACCCGTCTCGAAGTCTGGGCGCGGCGGCACGGACTTTCGCCGGAAACCGTTTCGCGGGGGTTCCGGAAATTGTTCGGCCAGACACCGGCAGCCTTCCGGTCCGAAGTCCGGGCGCAGCGCGCATTCGCGCTCCTCGTGGGAAGCGCCATGACATTGGCGGGTATCGCGGCGCAAGCGGGCTTTGCCGATCAGGCCCATATGACACGCGCCACGAAGGCGCTGACCGGCGCTCCCCCCCGTTTCTGGCGTCTGAAGTCAATTCCGTTCAAGAAAGGCCGGAGCCGTTTCGCTTAGATCGCCGCATGACGGATACGGCAACAGGCGATGTGCGCTTCCGGTTGAAGATTGTTCCGATCGTCGTTGTGGCGCTGCTCGGCTACGGCGTGCCCTATGTCGCCGGATATTGCGCGTTCTTTTCCAGCAGGATTTTCCATACGGCGTCGCCATATGGGCCGACGCTGCCCTGGCTTTATATGCAGCACGCGTTCCAGCTGCTCGTCGCGCTGATCGTCATCGCTGTGCTGAAATATCTGGTGCCGGCCGATTATGGGCTGCACCGCCCTCGCGAAAAATCCTATGTCCTCCCCGCCATTCTCTGGGGCGTGTTCTTCGGCGTGCTGATGACGGCGGTCGACTATGCGCCCCAGCTGATTGCCCACACCAGGCCCAACGCAGGATTTCCCCTGACTCCTTCGAATGTGTGGGGTTGGCTGTTCTTCGAAGGCGTTTATGTCGGACCGACGGAAGAAATTCCGTTCCGGGCGCTGCTGGTCACCTATCTCGCAACGACGATGCCCGGAAAATTACATGTTGGCCGTTTCAACATGAACTGGGCCGGTGTGATTGTTGCGCTGATTTTTGCGCTGCTCCACGCGACGAACTTCTCGGTGCGAGCGTGGCCGGAAGCTCTGGGCCAACAATTCTACGCCTTCGCGCTCGGCGTTCTCTATGCCTATTGGCTGGAGAAATCGAAGAGCGTGGTGGCGCCGATCATCGGGCACAATGTCGGCGATGTCGTGGAATATATCATCCTTTTCGTCTGGGTCGGCGCGTTCTAAAGGCTCGCGCAAATACCCTTGATCGCTCGCAGCGTCAGGAAAGCCAGAACCGTGCGCAGACCAGGAGAAGTGTCACACCCAGCGTAATCCGTACCACGACATCCGGAACGCGCGTCGCAATGATGCTGCCGATGACGATGCCGGGCAGCGATCCGACCAAAAGCGAATCCAGGACAACCCAGTTGATCGATCCCAGCACCAGCCAATGCCCGATGCCGGCGACAAGCGTGAGCGGCACCGCGTGGGCGATGTCGGAGCCCACAATGCGCGACGCCGGCATTGCGGGGTACAACAGGATCAGCGCCGTGACGCCAATGGCGCCTGCTCCGACCGATGAGATGGACACAAGGACGCCGAGGATCGCGCCCGTGAGAATGGTCAGGTTCCGCACGAGGCGCGGGTTCGGTTCACGGACCCGCCGGTTGTAAACCCTCATCATGGGTTCGCGGAAGAACAACGAGATCGCGGTGAAGAGGAGTGCCGCACCCAGAACTTTGGTGATCAGGGATTGCATCTCCGGGCTGTCGAGATTGAGCCGGGAGAGCACGAAAATCGTCAAAGCCGTCATCGGCACGCTGCCGAGCGCGAGACGCCCCACCACGCGCCAGTCGACGTTTTTGTTATAGCCGTGAACGAATGTGCCGGCGGTCTTGGTGGCCGAGGCGTAGAGAAGGTCAGTGCCGACCGCGGTCGCCGGGTGGATGCCGAAGAGAAGTATGAGGATCGGCGTCATCAACGATCCGCCGCCGACGCCGGTCAATCCAACGAGCGTGCCCACGACCAGACCCGAAAGCACATAGAGCGGCTGTATGGAGTGCAGGAAACCCAAGATCTGCGCAGTATTCATGATCGGTCGTTCTCGTATCGTGCGAGGGGAATCTGCAGGCGGGGAATGGAACGGCACTAAGGGTCATAGGGTACGCTAGCACGCGTTTCGCGGCGCGTGCCATATGGGTGCAAATCCGGTTGATGAATTGTCAGTCGCGCTTCTTGACAATGGCGTCCCGGGTTGCGTAATCCGCGATGCGCGGATCCGGACGGACGGGGGTTGTCACTACGCCGCCAGCGGCTCCGCGCCGCCGGACGGAACCGTAAGAACGGGAAGTCTTATCTTGATGCTGGTTCCCGCTGCGTCCGGCCCCGACGCGGTGAGTTTGCCGCCAAGTTGCCGTACGAAAATCGCGACGTAATCGGAACCGCGTTTCTCCGGAATCTTCGTGAGGACCTTGTCCTTCATGCCCACGCCGTCATCGGAAACGGTCAACTCGATTTCGTCTCCGATCTGCTCCGCGCTCAACAGGACATGACCCATCCCGTCGGGAAAGGCATGTTTGATGGCGTTCGTTGCCAGTTCGTTGACGAGCAGGCCGAACGGCACGGCCCGGTCGGGATCGATTTCCAGCTTCTGAGCTTTCACCGCTATCTCAATGCCCGATCTGCTTCCGATGAGACCTGCCGACATCACGCGGGCGATTTCCTGCAGATAGGCGTCCACGGCGACAGTCCGGCCCCGGCTGGATTGGGATATCAGGTCGTATAACTGGGCGATCGCGCCAATGCGCGATTGCATCGCCTTATAGCCCTGGACGCAGGGGGCGGCTGTCGATCTGACTTCGTAGGCGATCAGGCCGACGACCAGCTGCAGATTGTTCTTGATGCGATGTGAGATTTCATTCGTCAGCATCTGGGCATCCCGCTCGCGCTGCTTGCGGTCGGTGATGTCTTCGAACACGAGAAGCATCCGGTGGGCGTGGTTTCCCGGTTGAGAAATCTTGCGGGCATTCAGATTGAAAACGCGCCGGCCGAGACCGGGAAAATCGTCCTCGATCTCGAAGCTTTCGATCGGCTTGTTTTCCGGAAGCACCTTTTCCATCAGATTGCGAAGCGCCGGCACGTCCCATTGATGCTCGCCGAGCTCGGAAACGCGTCTGCCGTGCGCGTCGGCCTGGGTGATGCCGAATATCGTCAGGAACGCCTTGCTTGCGGTCACGATTGTCATGTCGCTTTCCAGCACGACCAGAGGGTCGCGGATCGTATCGACGATGCTTTGCGTCAGCTGCCAATTGCGGTTGCTCTCCTTGCGCGCCGCGCGCTCTTCGCTGACGTCTTCGATTGCAAGCAGGATGAAACCGTCATGATCGCCGGGGCGGAAAATCTTTCGCGCGTTGACCAGCATCGTGCGCCTGCCGATGGTCGGGAAATCATGCTCGACTTCGAATCCTTCCACCGAAGCGCGGTGCGGGATGACGCTCTCGAGCAGTGTGCGCAAAGCGGGAATGTCCCATTGCCGATTTCCAAGGTCGTAGATGAGGCAGCCCTCCGTCTCGTCGGCGCTCGTGCGGAAGGTTTGATAAAACGCGCGATTTGCGGATGTTATGATCAGATTTCTGTCGAGAATGATGAGCGCGCTGGGTACGGTTTCGACGATGTCGCTTGCGGCAATGTCGGATACGGCTTTTTTCCCGGTGGCTTTGTCGGACATGGCGCCGCACCTCAAAGATTACGCGAGTCGAAATTACGCTGCGAGCAGGCCTTCGACGGATTCCTGCAGCTGATCTTCGGCGTAAGGCTTGCACAGAAATCGGGCGCCCTGGACAAACAAGGCTCTCATTTTTTCCGTGACGACATTTCCGGTCGTGTAGAGCACGCGCAGCCCGGGCCTTAATTTTATCGCCTGCTGCGCGAGATCGCACCCGCCAAGGACATCATCCTTGAGATAGATATCGGTGAAAAGCGCGTCGATATGCCGGGGCGAGCGCAAAATCGCCAGCGCCTCGTTTACGTCGCTGGCCGAAATTGTCTGATGGCCCCAGTCTCGTATTATCAACTCCGCGATCTGGCAGATGAAAACATCGTCTTCGACAATCAATATCACGGCCAACTGCGCTCTTTCTGCCGTGACGATCAAATCGAAGCACCCGCCGGGCTCCCGCCTGCCGAAACCATGGCTCGGGGTGCCCGCCGGTCACTATCAAGGCAGAACACACAACTCCGGTCGGGCAGGATTGTTCCCCATCACACGGATATTTCTTTTCAGATTGTGGGATACGGTCCTTTCGGCGTCAGCCGCGCTTTTTAAGGATGACGCTGCCGGCCGTATAGCCTGCTCCAAAAGAGCATAGATGACCGAGATCGCCCGGCGCCAGGTCGGCGCTGTATTTGTGGAAGGCGATGATGGAACCCGCGGAACTCGTGTTGCCGTATTCGTCCAGGACGTTCGGCGCCTCATGCGCTTCGGGCACGCGGCCCAGCACCTTGCGGGCGATCAAATCGTTCATGTTGATGTTGGCCTGATGCAGCCACACGCGTTTGAGCTCGGACGGCTTAATGCCCAAATCCTCGAGATGCTTCTGCATGAAGTTCGCGACCATCGGCACGACTTCCTTGAAGACCTTGCGGCCCTTCTGCGTGATGAGTTTGTCGGGCGTGCCGACGGTCGAGGGATCGAAGCGGTTGAGCGGTCCGAAATTGTTGCGGATGTTGTTCGAGTATTGCGATTCCAACCGTGTACTGACGATCTCCCAGCTGTTGCCGCCGTCGGCGCCGGCGGAAAGCTCGAGCACGCAGGCCGTGGCCGCGTCACCGAAAATGAAATGGGTTTCGCGATCGCGCAGATTGAGATGGCTGGTGCAGACTTCGGGGTTGAGCACGAGGATCGCGCGGGCGTGGCCTTGCGCGATCATGTCGTGCGCCACCTGAATGCCGAAACTTGCCGAAGAACAGCCGGCCAGCATATCGAAGCCGAAACCCTGAATGCCGAGCTGGTTCTGCACCTCGATGGCGATCTGCGGGTAGTAGCGCTGGGTGACGGAGGCCGACACGATCACGCCGTCGATGTCCGCAGGCGTGCGATGAGCGGCGGCAAGGGCGTCGCGCGCGGCGGCAATGGCGATTTCGGCCGTCAGCGAAACCTCTTCGTTCGGGCGTTCGGCCAGCCGCGGCGCCATGATCTCGGGATCGAGCATTCCCGTCTTGGCGACGACATGGCGCTTCTTGATACCGGACGCCTTAACGATGAATTCGTCGCTGGATTTGAGGAGCGACGGCATCGTTCCCGCCGCGATTTCGGCCGCGTGCGCCGCGTTGTGCCGACGCACGAACTCGTTATACGCGAGGATGAGCTCCGCATTGGTGATGGTATCGGGTGGGGTATAAAGCCCCGTCCCGCTGATCGCGACGCGTGTCACTAGCCCCGGCCTTTCGACGTGTGCTTGCTAGGCTGTCGCAGCGCACAGACAAAGGCAAGGAATTATCGTGCTCCGCCAAGCTTCTTAAGAATTACGCTGCCTACGGAATATCCTGCTCCAAAGGAGCAAAGAAGCCCCATATCGCCGTGCTTCAAATCGTCGCTGAACTTGTGAAAAGTGATGATGGAACCCGCGGAACTCGTGTTTGCGTATTCCGCGAGCACATTGGGTGCTTCCTGGGCCGAGGGATCGCGGCCGAGAACGCGCCTTGCGATCAATTGATTCATGTTCAGGTTGGCCTGATGGAGCCAGAGGCGTCTTAACGATTCCGGCGCCACGCCGTTGTCCGCGAGATGGGTGACGATCAGTTCGGAGACCATCGGCACCACTTCCTTGAAGACCTTGCGGCCTTCCTGGACGAACAGCTTGTCGGGCGTGCCGATGCCCTCGGGCGCGGCGCGATTGAGGAAGCCGAAATTGTTGCGGATGTTGTTCGAGAATTTGGTCTTGAGCCGGGTCGAGACGATTTCCCACGCATTGGCGCCGACGGAATTCGCAGCTGGCTCGACCACGAAGGCCGTCGCCACGTCGCCGAAGATGAAATGGCTGTCCCGGTCGCGGAAATTGAGATGGCCCGAGCAGATCTCCGGATTGCACACGAGGATCGCGCGCGCGTGGCCGGCCGCGATCATGTCGGCGGCCGCCTGCAGGCCGAAGGTAGCGGACGAGCAGGCGACATTCATGTCGAACGCGAAACCGTCGATGCCGAGCGCATCCTGGACTTCGACGGCGATGGCCGGATAGGCGCGCTGCAGATTGGAACAGGCGACCAGCACGCCATCGATATCGGCCGTGGTGCGGTCGGAGGCCTTGAGCGCGTCGCGCGCGGCCGTCACCGCCATTTCGGCGAGGATGGATATTTTGTCATTGGAGCGTTCGGGAATGCGCGGACACATGATGTCCGGATCGAGAATGCCCGTCTTGTCCATCACATAGCGGTTTTCGATGCCGGATGCCTTGGTGACGAATTCCGTGCTCGATTCCTGGAGCGCGGTAACGTTGCCTTCGGCGATCGCCTGCGCATGCGCTTTGTTGTGGCGGCGGACATATTCGTTGAAGGCTGCAACCAGCTCATCGTTAGAGATCGAAGCGGCCGGCGTGAAAAGCCCGGTTCCGCTTAAAGCCATTGCCGCCATCGGCGCGTTTCCCTTGTTTCCGGACAGGCTGTCGCAGGCACGGCACAAAGGCAAGCGCCTGCGATGTGCGGGCTTGGCCGGAGCGCGCCGCCCGCGTATGGAGGGGATATGTCCGACAGAGATACCGCATTGGTCCTTTTTTCGGGGGGACAGGATTCGACGACCTGTCTCGCCTGGGCGCTCGATCGTTTCGGAACCGTGGAGACAGTGGGCTTCGACTACGGCCAGCGCCACGCGAGCGAGATGGATGCACGTCCGCGCGTGCTCGAATTGTTGCGCGAGAAATTTCCGGATTGGCGCGACAAGATGGGCGCCGATCACGTCCTGTCGCTTGACGTGCTGAAACAGATCGGCGGCAGCGCGCTAACGGACGCGATGACGATCGAGATGGGCGCGAACGGGTTGCCGACCACCTTTGTGCCCGGCCGCAACATCCTGTTTCTGACCGCGGCCGCCGCACTCGCCTATCGCCGCGGCTCGCGCCAGCTCGTGGGGGGCATGTGCGAAACGGATTTCTCCGGTTACCCTGATTGCCGCGACGAGACCATCAAGGCGACAGGCCGCGCGCTCTCTTTGGGCATGGACGCACATTTCACGATCCATACGCCCTTGATGAAGCTCGACAAGGCCGCGACCTGGTCCATGGCGGAATCGCTGGGCGGCAAGGCGCTTGTCGATCTGATCGTCGAAGAAACCGTCACCTGCTACGAAGGCGACCGTGAGCATCGCCATGACTGGGGCTTCGGCTGCGCGGCGTGTCCGGCCTGCGATCTGCGCGCCAAAGGGCACGAGCGCTTCGTTTCGCGATGAGCTACGCCGTCAAGGAAATCTATTACACGCTGCAAGGTGAAGGCGCGCAGACGGGCAGGGCGGCCGTGTTCCTGCGCTTCGCCGGCTGCAATCTGTGGAGCGGATTGGAGCGCGATCGGGCGCGTGCGGTGTGCAAATTCTGCGATACGGATTTTGTCGGCGTCGACGGCCCGGGCGGCGGCAAATTCGCGGATGCGGACGCGCTCGCCTCGGCGGTCGCAGCACTTTGGCCGCGAGACTTACGTGCGCGCCCTTATGTGGTTTGCACCGGCGGCGAGCCTTTGCTGCAATTGGACGAGCCATTGATCGCGGCGCTCCACGCCAACGGCTTCGAGATCGCCATCGAAACCAACGGCACGCTCCTGCCGCCGCCCGGCATCGACTGGATCTGTGTCAGCCCCAAGGCAGACGCAGAGTTCAATCTCAAACAAGGCCAGGAATTGAAGCTCGTTTATCCGCAAGCGAACGGCGCGCCGGAGAAATTCGCGGGTCTGCTATTCGATCACTTCTTCCTGCAACCCATGGACGGCCCCGACCGCGAAGCGAACACCAAGCTCGCGACGGAGTATTGTCTCGCCCATCCGCAGTGGCGGCTGAGCCTGCAGACGCACAAGCTGATCGGGATACCGTAACAAGTTTTGAGACCGCGCTGCTTGCCCCACCCCCTTCCGTCCGCCTCGCGAAGTGCTCCGCGTCCACCTTCCCCCATCAAGGGGGAAGGTCAAAAGAAATAAGCCGCGCGTTTTTTTCTTAGCCTTCCCCCCTCGCGGGGGAAGGTGCCGAGCGCAGCGAGGCGGAAGGGGGCCCGCCGCCGACCTACACCGCTGCCACACGCTCCAGCCGGGGCTCGCGAGGTTTCGGCGCCCGTGCGCGCAAATCGGCGAGGAGATCGCGTTTCATTGCGGCGGCTGACGGTTCGTTCCACAGATTGCGCCATTGGCGCGGATCGTTTTTGAGGTCGTAGAGTTCGCCTTCGGTGCCGTCATAGATCGACGATTTGCCATAGGCGGTGACGATCCAGCCGTCGCGATAGAGTGTGCGCAGGCTAATCGTCAGGCCGTTGAATTCGGAATCCCATTCGGTGAAGACGGCTTCGCGGTTGCTCGCTTCGCCGGTGGAGAGCGGCAGGCTTGAACCTTCCATCCAGTCGCCGGGCGCGATGCCGGCGATCCGGCAGAAGGTCGGCGCGAGATCGACCTGGCCGACGGGCGCGTCGCTCGCCATCGGTGCGATGTTCGCCGACGGTGCGGGCCGCCAGATCATCGGCAGACGCATCAGGCTTTCCACATGATGCGGACCTTTGAACAGCAAGCCAAAATCACCCTGGAATTCGCCGTGATCGGTTGTGAAGACGACATCCGTGTCGTCGTTCCATCCGCGCGCCGCGATGCGCGCCATCACGCGGCCCACCGCTTCGTCGATCAGTTCGTTCTTCACATGGGTGAGCGCATCGATTTCGCGCAATTGGTCTGTAGTCAGCGTCGACGGCACCCAATCGGGGGGAGCCTCGAAGCATGTCGTGCGCGTGCCGTTCCACCATTCCAGCCAATGCCGCGGTTTTTCGCCGAGAATCTGTTCGATCTTTTCGCGACTGCCGGGATAGCCCGCAGGCACATCGAGATCGCGCCAGTTGACGCGAGAAAGTTCCTCAGCCGGCGGGTCCCAGGGATGATGCGGATCGGGAAAGCTCATCCACACGAACCAGTCTTCGTCGGACGACAGGGAATCGAGATAGGCGATCGCGCGGTCCGCCACCCAATCGGTGTGGTAGAGCCCACGCGGCGTTTCGTTGCGCTTGACCTGGACGGCGCCCGTGTCGCCTTCGCCGAAGGCGTTCTGGGTCATTGTGTTGTTGAGGACCGGATAGAAATTCTCCGCCATCGCGGGATGGTTCAGCATCAACCAGCGCGCATAATGCGTGGGGCCGCGCGCGCCATGCGCCGCAAGCTCCATATGATCGAAACCGCGATGAGGACCGAAACTGTTCTCGATCCCCATCCGGTTCTCCGCGAACTGCAATTGGAAATCGAGGAACGGCTCGAAATGCGCCTTGCCGAGAAGCGCGGTGCGATAGCCTTTCTTCTCCTTCAGCTGTCGCGCGACCGACGGCGCATCGACGGGCAAGGGCACGCCGTTCATCCACACGCCATGCGTCGAAACATATTGTCCCGTGATCATTGTCGCGCGCGCCGGCATGCAGACGACGTTCTGCGCATGGCAGCGCCCATAATTGATCCCTTCGCGGGCGAGCCTGTCGATATGCGGCGTGCGCGCGGTCTTTCCGCCATTGCAGCCCAGCGCATCGAAACGCATCTGGTCCGTTGTAATGAAAAGGATCTTGCGGCCCATCGTCAGCCTTCGAATCTAGTGACCAGCGCGTCGGGATTGGGTCGCACGCGTTCTTCGAGCGGCGCGGCGCTTGTCCCGATATAGATGTAGCCCGCGATGCGCTCGCCGGATTTCAACCCCAACCGCTCTTTCACCCGCGTGTCATAGGCATACCATTCGGTGATCCAGTTCGCGACGAAACCCATCGCATGCGCGCCGACTAGAATGTTCTGGCACACTGCGCCGGCGGAAAGCTCCTGCTCCCACACCGGAATCGGAATGTCTTCGCGCACGCGACTCACGACCGCGATCACGACCGGCGCGCGCACAAACCGGTTGCGCTCCAGGGCAACGCGCTCCTCGCTCGCTTGCGGCTCGTTCTCGCGCAAGACTTCGACCAGCAGCCGCCCCATGCCGTGGCGCGCTTCGCCTTCGAACAGGATGAAGCGCCAGGGCGCAAGCTTGCCGTGATCGGGCGCGCGCATGCCCGCCGCGAGAATCCGGCGCAGTTGGTCGGCGTCGGGCCCCGGCGCGGTCATCGCCTTGGCGGAGCCGGACCGGCGCGTGAGCAGGAGTCCCAGCGTGCCGGAGGCGGTGTCATTCAGTGCGGGCTTGTCAGCCATCGAGGCGTCTCATGCGTTAACTTCCGGCGGCGGAGTTGGTAATATCCTGATGTGGGCCTATGTAGCCGTTCGAGTCTCCGGGAGCGAGAGCCATGGCGTATGACACCACCGATGCGGAAGTTCATCGCGTCCGGTCGGAAGTTCGCCGGTTCAAGGAGCATGTTCTCGTCTATGTGGCGGTGTTGGCGGTGCTGGTTCTGGCCAACCTCGTCGCCGGCGGGATGTGGTATGCGCATTTCTGGCTGTTCTGGATCGCGCTGATCTGGGGCGTGCTCATCGCGCTGCAGGGTATCCGGCTGTTCGGACACGACATCGGCCGCGACTGGGAAGACCGCATGGTCAGCCAAGTGATGGCCGCCCGCCGCAACGAGCCGAGGCCGCCCCCGCCGCCGAGGCAGCCTGGATCGCCGCGCCCTCAACCGAGCCCGCCGCCGCGTCCGCCCATGCCGGCCTGGCCGCCGTCGTCGGGCCAGACCGCCGCGACGCCAAGCGCTGCGCCGATCGTCACCCCGGCCCCGCCCCATACGGCGGTCGTCCCGGCAGAGCCCCATACCGCCGTGCTTGTCGTGGACGATGTGCCGCCCGCGCCACAGCCCGAACCGCCTTCCAGCCAGGAACCCTTGATTACGCCGCCGCCCAAGCCACCTAAGGAGCCGGGCGCCTGATCGGGCGTGTGGGAATTACAGGTCGAGTGGGAATTGCAACAAAGCTCCGGTAGAATGGCGCAAGTGGAGGCATTGATGTCGGTCCAAGCCGAGAAATTCGCCCTGTGCGATCCCGTGTGGTCGGCCATGCATGCGCAGGCCGATGAGCTCGCGCGCGCCGAGCCATCGCTTGCGAGCTTCGTACACGCGACCATTCTCAAGCACGAGAAGCTGGAGAACGCGCTTTCCTATCATCTCGCCAACAAGATCGGCGGCGATCAGCTGAGCCCGATGCTGGCGCGGGAAATCTTCGAAGAGGCGATGGCTGCCGATCCCGGCATCGGCGACGCGGTGCGCTCCGATCTTTCGGCCGTGTTCGAACGCGATCCCGCATGCCACTCTTATCTGGATGCATTCCTGTTCTACAAAGGCTTCCTCGCGCTGCAATGCTATCGCGTGGCGCATTGGCTGTGGACTCAGAACCGCACGCCGCTTGCGCTTTTCATGCAGGGCCGCATTTCGGAATTGTTCGCGGTCGACATCCATCCCGCGGCGCGCATCGGGCGCGGCATCATGATGGATCATGCGACGGGCATTGTGATCGGCGAGACGGCCGTCGTCGAAGACGATGTCTCGATGCTGCATGGCGTGACCCTCGGCGGCACCGGCAAGGAAAAAGGCGACCGCCATCCGAAAGTGCGGCGCGGCGTGCTGATTTCGGCAGGCGCCAAGATTCTCGGCAATATCGAGATCGGCGAATATTCGCGCGTGGGCGCGGGTAGCGTCGTGCTCAAATCCGTGCCGCCCGGCTGCACGGTTGCGGGTGTGCCGGCCCGCGTGATCGGTTGCGCCGGTTCCGAGCGCCCCTCGCAGACGATGAACCAGCTCATCGAAAGCTTCGAACCGGATTATCAAATCTAGATCGCGTCCATCAGCTTGTAAGCGAACAGCGCGGCCGTGATGAACGGCTTGCGCAGGAGCGGGCCGCCGGGGATTGGCTTGATCGGCACGCGTGCGAACACTTCGAACTTTTCGGAATCACCACGCACGGCGTCGGCCATCAGCTTACCCGCGATCGACGTCAGCGCAACGCCCTGTCCCGAATAGCCCTGTGCGAAGAAAATGCGCTCCGACAGGCGGCCGAGATGGGGGATGCGCGAGAGCGTAAGTCCAACCGAGCCGCTCCAGCCGAATTCGATCGCAATGTTTTCCAGCATGGGAAAGACCTTCAGCATCCGCGGGCGGACAAGCCGCGCGATGTCATCGGGAATGCGGAAATAGGTTTCGCGCCCGGCGAACAGCAATCGCCCGTCGCTGCTCTTGCGATAGTAATCGAGCACATGGCGCGTATCGGCCACCGCGGCGTCGCAGGGCAACACCTGTGCCGCGAGATCTGGCGGAAGCGGGGCCGTCGCGATGATGAAACTCTCGACATGGCCGATAGTGCGGCCCAGTTCCGGCGCAATCGACGTCATGTAGGCATCGCAGGCGAGGATAACGTGATCGGCTGTGACGTTGCCCGCTGGGCAGCGCACGGTGACGCTGTTTGCGCCGCGTTCCAGCGACACGGCTTTCGATTTTTCCAAAATCGAAACGCCTGCAGCTTCGGCCGCGGCCGCAAGCCCGCGCACATAGCGCAAAGGATGCAGATGCCCGCCGCCTTCGTCGAAGCGTGACGCGGGATAAACGGCGCTACCGATCTGGGCAGCGGTTTCCTGCCGGTCCAACATGCGCGCCGCCGAATAATTGTAGTTCTTTGCGAGATGCTCGGTATCGGCTGCGAGATCGCGTGCCGCGCGCGGATCGTGCGCGGCGATGATGAGGCCGCGTTTCAGGTCGCAGTCGATGTTGTGCCGTGCAATGAGCGTTCGGACGAGCGCCTTTGAATCTTCGGTCAGGTCCCAAAGGTCGTGTGCATGGATTTTGCCGAGCCATTTTTCGAGTTCTGCCTGCGTCTGGCAAAGGCCGGTGTGGATTTGTCCGCCGTTTCGCCCCGATGCGCCGAACCCAACCGGTTCGGCCTCGAGAACGACGACGCGTACGCCCGCTTCGGCCAGATGCAATGCGGCCGAGAGACCGGTGAAGCCCGCACCGACGACGCACACATCGACGGTCAAATCGCCGGACAATGCGGACCTGGCAGGCGCGGGTGGCGCGCTCGCGGCGTAATAGCCTTGCGGTTGGTGGGTACTCAAGGTGCCCCCTGCTGTTGGGAATGGCGTGCCGTCCGGGCACGAATTCGTCAAGTCTTGCCATCTCGCTTGACCCCAAAGGCCGCGCGTGCGAGTTCAGCTTTCAGCCGACACGGAGAGCCCGACTTGACCCGCAGCGAAATCTGGCGCCTGGAAAAATACCTGCGCAACCTGTTCCGCCTCGACACCATCACCGTGGTGGAGCGGCCCAAACAGACCGATTCCGTGGAAGTTCATGTCGCGGGCGAGTTCATCGGCGTCCTCTTCAAGGATGAAGAAGACGGCGAAATCTCCTATGCCTTCAACATGGCGATCCTCGAGATGGATCTTCCCGAACCGCCGCCGTCGCGTACTTAGGCGGGAGTGGAATCAGGCCGGGGGGCAGGCGACCGATCGGCGGGTGTGTTGCGGGGCGTATTCCAGTCACGAGTGATTGTCGTGGCGCTGCTGGCAGCTATCGCCGCAGGCGTCGTCGCCGTCTTCGTCCTGTTCGGACATCGGTTTTCGCTTCGCGCGGCGATGGCGCTTGTCGCAATGCTCGGCCTCTCCTCCGTCATTGCCTTCGCGCATCTGCGCCATGCCGGTCTCGCATTGGCTACGGCGGTCGTACCTCTGTCGGGCCTGATCGCCGCGGCGTCATTGGGACTGTTCCTCGGCCCTTTGGTACTCGCCTATCTGACCGGTCTCACGATTGCGCTGTTCCTGGCTGACGATATCGCATTGCGCGTGGTGGACGGCTCGGGCGGTGCCGACGCAGCGGCGGAGACATTGCGCGAAAACGCTTTTGCGGGTGGTGCCGCCGCGATCTCTGCAGCCGCGCTTGCGACAGTCATGCTTTTGGCAGGACATCGCGCCGCTACACCGTTGATGGCGGCGCTTGACGAAGCAGCATCAGGGTTGAGTGCATTGATCGTTTTGCCGCTTGTCGCATCGCTGCTGCCTTACAGCGAGGATTTCGTTTCGCGCGCAAACCGGTTGCGCGAGTTGCGCGAACGCAGAACCGAAAAACTCGCCGCCGTCACGGAGCCGCGCTGGGGCTTGAGCCTGACGGGAATTGGCGCGGTGTTTTTCGCGCTCACTTTCTTCGGCTCGCGCGCGCTTCATGCGACGGAACCGGTGGCGCTTTTCGCATTGGAAATCTGGTTCGTCGCTGCCGTCCTGGTCTCAGGAGCCGCGCTTGCGGTCACACGCGACTGGCGGCGTTCGCTCGCGGCCACGATCGCGTTGGGGCTCGCGGCATTGGTCGGGTGTTGGGGTTATGCGCGCGCGGGCATTTCGCTGAACTTCGCTTCCTGGATTGCACTGATGCAAATCATGGGAATCGGCGTGGCGCTCAGCCTGTTCGTGGCGCAGGCCGCGCGCCCGGATGGGGGCGAAGACACAACGGCCGCATCTGTGCGCTCGCTCATGGGCAAGACAGGCGTTGTTGCTGCGGCGACATTCTGCGCCATCGTCGTTCTGCTTGGCCTTTCGCTGAGCATCGGCCGCGAAGCGATTGCGCTTGCCGTGGCCCTGTTCTTTGCAGGCCTCGGCGCGGTTCTGTTGCAGCCGGCTCTGACGATCGCGATCGAAACGCTGGCGCCGCGCCGCAGCACCATCGAAGCGCGGTATCGCGTCAATTAACCCGACTTGGGCCGCCTGAAAGATTGCACCAGCACGCCGATGCCGTCGGCGATTTCGTGCCAGTTCGCCAGATGCGCGCGCTTGAAACGATAGCTGAGCGCCACGCCGTGCTTGAGCCGCACGTCGCGCAGGCAACTGGGATTCGGCACCAATTGGCTGAATCGGTCGCACAGCATGACGACCGGACCGGTCGTGCCCTGGCCGACGAACAGATCTTTTCCGTGATAGCCGGAATCGTCGCGGAACGCGTAGTCCGTCAATCCGAACGGACCCGGTTTTGCCGCGGGGTCGGCGACATAGGTGAGATAGATTCTCTGCAAGCGCTCTTCTTCGCTGAGATCGAGAACTTCTTCCCGGATCAGCATGTAGATGACGGGCGAGTCGGCCGCGTTGCTCGTGAAGTTCGAGGCTTCCCAATCGGAATAGCCGCGGAAGTCGGGAAAGGTGGTGAACAGCGCCACGTCTTTGCGCGGCCCGCCCTGACGCGCGCTGCTGTAAATGATGAAGTTCGCCGGAATCTTGAGGGAGAGCCCGTTGACCGACAGGTCGATCGGATCGGCGCGGGACGTGGGCGACGGATGTTCCTGCAGGAAGGATTGCGGCGTCGGCGCCAGATAGAGCAGCAGGATCACGGCTGACAGCACGGCGGTCACGACAAAGACCGCAATCGGAATGAGCCATCCCGAGCGCTGCTTGACAGTCTCGTCCACCTGATCGCGTCGACTCATCGGCAATGCTGCGGGCACAATCCGTTCCTCGGCCCTGTTTAACATGCCACTTCGATTCGCCCGCAACGAGGTTAAGACCAAAAACGCGTTAATTCGCCTAAGCGGCCGGCGGACACCTCGCCGCATGGCGGGTGAAATTTGCGACATGCTGCCCGGAAATCGGACGGCGGAGGCGGCGGAACCGGGTGGATCCGGCATCTCTGGCCCGGAATGAAACAATTGTTGCGCGCGCCCGCCCGATAAACGGGCACGCGGACTGCAGTCTCCGATCTGTCGAGACCGGGGAATGCGCATGTTTCGTGATCTTTTGGTGGTCCTGTTCGCCACCACGGCCGGCTTCACCGCATCCGGCATCATCGCCAACATCTACCGCCTTCTGACAAAGAAGAAGGCCGAGAAGCCGCTCGAGAAAATCTCCTATTGGGCCGTCATGGTCATCGCTGGGCCGACGGTGCTCTTCGACAACGCCGCCCGTTCCTGGAAAACGAAGTCATGCTCCGCCATGGCGTTCTGGCTCGCGACAGCCATCTGCGGCTATTGGAGCTTTGCGCTGGGCCTCTTCGTCATCGAACTCGCGCTGGCGCTCTAAACCTCGAATTCTGGGTTTGCGCTGCGGTCAACAATTTTAATGCGGCGGCCGCCGAGGATGCGCGGAGGTCGCAGAGGACGACAGCGGATCAGCCAACCGTCAGCGAGGACTCTTCCTGCGCGCAAAGCGCGCAACAAATTATCAAAGGCATAGGCGGACAACAAATACTCGTTGTCCTCAGCGCCCTCTGCGTCCCCCGCGTTAAATCTTCGGACGTTGCCCCAAACGCTGGCTTCCGCGGCTAAAGCACCGTCAACATGCTTGCCACCAACGGGTGACGCACAATGTCGCCGTCGCCCAGTCTGACGACGGCGATTTCCGGTACGCGTTCCAGCCGCGACGCGATCTCACCCAGACCCGAAAGTCCGCTTAAGAGATCCGTCTGATCGGGATCGCCCGTCAGCACTATCGTCGAGCGCCAGCCGAGCCGCGTGAGCAGCATCTTGAGCTGCCCATAGGTGCAGTTCTGCGCCTCGTCGATCACCACGAAGCAATCGTTGAGCGTGCGGCCGCGCATATAGGCGACGGGCGCGATTTCGATCGTGCCTTCCGCCAAAAGCGATTTCAGCCGCTTGGTGCCGAGCCGTTCCGTCAGCGCGTCGTATAGCGGGCGGAGATAGGGCGCGAGCTTGTCCTGCAGATCGCCGGGCAGGAAGCCGAGGCTTTCTCCCGCTTCCACCGCCGGGCGCGACAGCACGATGCGGCCGACCTTGTTCTGCTCCATCGCTTCGACGGCCTTGGCGATGGCGAGATAGGTTTTGCCCGTGCCGGCCGGCCCGAGCGCCGCCACCACGGAGCGCTCGTCGATAGCATCGAGCAGGCGCTGCTGCATCGGGCTCATCGCCCGGATGTTTTTGACGTATTTTCGATCGCGGCCGTCCGCGTTCAGCGGATCGTAGCCACCTGAGACTGGAAAGAGGGGATGAACATTTGCAGGTTCGTGATGCTCGCGGATTTTGTGACGCGCCGAACGCTTGGCCATGGATGCTCCCTGGTCAAAAACGGATGATGTTGATGGAGAGTGCGCTGAGAACGATTGCAGCCGTGTGACGGGCGTGACGTAGGGGCGAGGTGAAGGATTGCTCGAAACGGCCTGTTTGCTGCCAACGCGCTACCCCGCAACGGATAAGCCCCCCAAGCCCGACTCAATCGGCTTGGGGAAAGCGTAACGCGTTTTTTGGGTTTCGTCGCGAAATTGCGAAATTAGATGGAGGTCCAAATTGAATTTAGCCGCCACGTCTACGGGCCAAGGACGGGAATCGAGATGTGCCGTGCGCTGGCGGGAACGTAAGGTCGTGTATATTATTTGTGGCGATGTTTGCACGGAACCGCTTGCCAGTAGTCAGGTTTAATACGTCCTGCTCCGTGTCCAAGTTCTCCAAATCAATATCCAATTCGTCCAAAAGGGAGATTGAAATCTCCGCAGGCGGTCGAAAAGCAACGGCGATATGATTGGCAGTGACGGCCTGAGCCGTCGGAAGATGGAAGTTCAGCTTGACGACCGACGCCTTCATTTCGCAGCCTTCTGTTCTGCCGTGATAGCCGCCCGCACGGCGTCGCGCGGCATATCATGCCCCCGCCTTCACATAGCTCCATACGGACGCAACCGCGCCGAAGATATCGACCAACCGCGCCGTATAATGTTCGCGCACCGCAAGCCTTGCATCGCCACCGAGGAAGCCGTCTTCGAGGGTGTCGAGGAGAGCGATCAGGCGGCGGTGGTGGATGCCCAGCGCCTTTTGGATCGGGTCGGTGACGACGCCTGAGAAGGCCGAGGCCGCGGCCGTCGCGAGCAACACGCTGCCGCCGGCCGCGAGCGCGCCGGCTGTGCCGGCGGCCTTCGTCGCGACGGCGCGCGCGATGGCGGGACCGAGCGTCAGAATGCCTGGCGTCAGTTCGTGCAGGATCGCAGCACCGGCACCCAGCGTCAGCGCGCCGCTGGTAATTTCATTCACCGCCGCGCGGCCACTCAGATAGATCGACAGGTTCTCTGACAGCAGCGCCTCGATCCGGCTGCGTTCGTCTTCGCCCCAGGGGCCTTCGAGCACGGAGAGCGCATCGGTGAGCCGCCGGTCGCCCATGATCTCGATGGCGAGTGCATCCTTGAACGAGGTCTTGCCGGGTCCGGAATAAGGCAGCTCCAGCAGATCGACGACGATGCGCCGCTCGATCTCCTGCATCACGGTCGTGCGCACGAACAACTCGCGCGACTTCAGCCGTTGGGCGTCGCGCTTGCGGCCGGCATATTCGAGGGCGTAAGCCGCTGCTGTGAGGCCAAGCTGCGGACCGGCCATCAGCGCGTTGAACGGTGCGCGCCAGAGATCGTGGCCGATTGCGTGCTTGTGCAGGCGCATCGAGCCCAGCACCGAATAGGTCTCGTCGACAAAGCGCGGCACGCGCGAGCGGCGCTTGCGGAAATAGATGCGGATCGCGCTCTCGACGATCGAGCGGGCAAGCTCGTGATTGATCGCGGGCGGCCGCGAAACGGCTCTTACTGCCATGGCCCATTATGGCCCGGCCGACGGTTTCGCGAAAGTCTCGCCAGACTGCGCGCGACAAGCCAAGATACCGGCATCGCCAGTCAGGAATCGCCCATGCCCATCTACAGCCTTGCCGGCGTTTCGCCGGAACTGCCGCCCGAGGGCGAATACTGGATCGCGCCCAGCGCCGTCCTGATCGGAAAAGTCCGGCTGCTGAAGAACGCGAGCGTCTGGTTCGGCTCCGTGCTGCGCGGGGACGCCGACTGGATCACGGTGGGCGAGAATTCGAACGTGCAGGACAACTCCGTGATCCATGCCGATCCGGGCGAGCCGACCGTGATCGGAGCCAATGTGACCGTCGGTCACCGCGTCATCCTCCACGGCGCCAATATCGGCGACAACACGCTGATCGGCATGGGTTCAACTTTGCTCAACCGCTCGAAAATCGGGAAGAACTGCCTGATCGGCGCGAACTCGCTCATTTCTGAGGGCAAGGAGATACCCGATGGTTCGCTGGTGCTGGGCTCGCCCGGCCGCGTGGTGAGGCCGCTCACCGAGCCGCAGATCGCCTATCTCAAAATCTCGGCGGATGTTTATGTCCGGAATTCCAAACGCTTCCGCGACGAACTGAAGGAAATAGGTTAGCCCGTCGCGCTGCGGCCGGTTGGCATTTCCGGCGTGCGCGCCCAGTTGCGCCGGATGCGCGTGTCGGACTCGGGACCGAAATTGAACCACGCCGCCTTGTCGCGCGTCGCATCGACGACGAAGAGCACGTCAAGTTTGCCGAGCTGCTGGACAAGCAGATTTCGGATCGCATTCACCGACATGTCGCTCGACAGCAACCACGCCTGCGGCAGGAACGCGAAGGCGGGGCCGAGCTTGAAGATTTCCTCCTCGAGGCCGTCGATCGAGCGCGATTTCATGTCGGCGATGATGATGATGTGAGCGCGCTCACCGGAATTTGCGGCATCGTCCTTCTGGCCGAATGTCGATGGCGTTTCGGTCGGCTGGATCGATGTCACCGTTGCGGCGGGTTTCGCAGGTTCGGGAGCAGCTTGCCTGGCGATTCCGAACAAGGCGGCCAATGCCGGTTCGTCCGAGGCGGCACGGAAATGCGTTTCGCCGTTGCGTGCGATGAGGGATTGCGGCGCGAGCCGGCCCTCGGATGCGAAGGCCTGCATCTGTGCGTCCGTGTACGGCCCGTAGGCACGTCCGGCGACGCTGACGATCCAGGAGGCTGGCATGACTTCGGTTCCGATGCGGGCGCTGGGAGTCAAGCTAGAGTTAAATGGTTACCCAAGCCTTGCGGGAGACGTCTCCGAAGCGCCAATCTGGGCCTCAATAGCCATCAGGGAGCCCAAAATGACCGATTTGCAGTTTTGCAAGGTCGAGCGGGAAGGGCCGCTCACCATCGTCACCCTCAACCGGCCCGAGGTGATGAACGCCGTTCATCCGCCGGCCAATTTCGAGCTGGCGGGCGTGTTCGACGCGTTCGCTGCCGATCCCGAGCAATGGGTGGCCATCGTGACCGGGGCTGGCGACCGCGCCTTCAGCGCCGGCAACGATCTCAAATATCAGGCAGGCGGCGGAAAGATGTCGGCGCCGCCCAGTGGCTTCGGCGGGCTTTCCAGCCGCTTCGATCTCGACAAGCCCCTGATCGCGGCGGTCAACGGAATTGCGATGGGGGGAGGATTCGAGATTGCGCTCGCTTGCGACATCATCGTGGCTGTCGATACGGCGGTCTTCGCGTTGCCGGAGCCGCGCGTGGGACTCGCCGCACTTGCCGGCGGCCTGCATCGCCTGCCGCGCCTGATCGGCGAAAAGCGCGCAATGGGGATGATCCTCACCGGACGGCGCGTGAGCGCGAAAGAAGGAGCCGAACTCGGCTTCGTCAATCAGGTTGTGCCTGCCGCAGAGTTGATGACGGCTGCAAAGAAATGGGCGACGCAGATTCTCGAATTGTCGCCGATGTCGATCCGCGCGTCGAAGCAGGCGGTGCAGAAGGGACTCACAGAACCTTCCGTCGAACAGGCGCTGAAAAACCAGTCGAAATATCCCGCGGTCGCCGCGATGTTTCGCAGCGAAGATTTCATCGAAGGCCCGCGCGCCTTCGCCGAAAAGCGTCCTGTGCAGTGGAAGGGGCGGTGAGGGATTGCGCTGAAGCCTAGAATTTGTGATCGATCCCAGCTTGCTTCATGATCGCGTTGGCCGTGTGACGCGACAGTAATTTAGCGTCGACCGTAAAATATCTCTTGGATATGGGGCTGTACCAGATCGAATGGTCGCCCTTACCTTGTCGATGGAAACGGCAGCCACGTTCGGCAAGCACACGCTTGACATCTGGCGTGTATGAGCCGGCCATTACGCAGCAGCGAGCACGCTCACGCGTTCGTCGGTCACGATATGAAGTTCGCCACCGTCGCGATCGATTTTCACGTTGTTCAATTGAATCAATTCTGCCGCAGCCGCGCGCAGGCGCTCTTTCAACTCATCCCAAGATGGAGCTTCCGTCACGAGACCGGGAATGTCGTCCGAGAAGGCGGTCCAAACGCCCGCTTCGGAATCCCATTTTGCATAAACTGTAAATCGGCTCATGGTCGTCCTTTGCCCCGCGGCTGGCACCTTTAGACAGTATACTAAGCCATATCACGGTAGAAATATGCAATCGCGGTACTGACAGGACGTTAATGGTCGAATTTTCAGCAGGTTCCAAGGTTTATGCCGCACCAGCTTCACGATTCTTCTCAGGGCGCGGCTTTTCGCATCGTCCGGCGCAGCTTCTCATTGGGTTGGGCCGGAGCATCGAGCCGCTTCAGAAATTCCGCGTGGGCCTGCTCCAGCTTTCTCGGCGCCACCATGCGCCATGCCGCTTCCAGAAGGTCCCGCATCTCCGCGCGATCGAGATCTTCGATCCGGACATAGGACCAGATCAAGCGCCCGGCTATCATGGGTCTGAAGGTTTCCGGCCGCGCATCGAAGAGCATCATCTGCTGGTGGTGCGGCAGCTTGAAGATCCAGCTCTTATCCTTGTCCGAATAAAGCGCGAACGTCTTTTTGCCGACATTGAACCAGGGCCACCCGCGCCAGACGACCTCATGCGCGCCCGGAAAACCGAGCGCGATGGATTTTATCTTTGCGTATTTCGGCGGCTTTATTCCTGGCGTCGCAACCATCGCACCGTTCAGCGGAAATGCCAGTTGCCGTCGTCTTCGCGGCACGCCGTGCCGTTGTGCTCGTGCCAGGCGTTGTGGCGCCAGGTCTGGATATAGAAATCGCGACACAGATAGGGACCGTCGTAATATTCCCGCTCCGGCGTGAAATAGCCGTAGTCGCCTTCGGCATCGTTGCGCCATTCATAGCGCTGACCGATAGGGCCGATGAAGCCCTGCTGATAGACCTTGAACGCGTAGCGGCGGTCGTCGCAATCCATGTCTCCGGCGATCGCTCCCCCTGCCATGCCGCCGAGAAACACGCCTCCGACCGTCGCGGCGACTCTGCCGCCGCCATGGCCGAACTGGTTGCCGATGATTCCGCCCGCGATGGCGCCAAGCACTGTCCCGGCCGCGCGATTCTGGTTGTGGCAATCGTCGCCGTAATAGTAGCTCTGGGCCGAAGCATTGCCTGCGCTCGCGCCCAATGCGATCGCGGCCGCCACCGCAATTCGTTTCAAACCCTTCGACATGCGCGCTCTCCTTTGCTCAAGGCGGGATAGTCTCCGCCGTCGCCTGAACCCCGCGTGAATGGTACCGCAATCGGACGCCCGAAGGCAGGCTCGAACGCGCGAGGAGGCCTCGGATTCCCCGGAACGAGCCGCTTTGACCGAAAATATCGCTATAGTGGGGGACGGTTAAAGACGGAAATGAACCATTTGACCCCAGTCGGGTTCGATTAATGTATTGATCCCAACCCCGTTTCGAGAGCCCCGCCATGCGATCCCTTGCCATTCTCGCTTCCTTCGCACTTNNTCGTTTCGGTTGCGGCCTGTGGAAAAACCAATCAGGCGAAAACTGCGGCGCCGGGCGACGCGGCATGGCAGGAGGCCGCCGCCCAGGCCGGCCCGATCCCCATGGCGATGCTGCCGCGCGTCGTGACGCCCACCGATTACCGGCTCACATTCACGATTGATCCCACCCAGGCGCGCTTCACGGGACATGACGAGATCGATGTGAAATTTGCGACGCCGCGCCGCGCGATTTATCTCGATGGGCTCGACCTGCATGTGCAGCGTGTGGTCGTGCGCCTGGCATCCGGGCAAACCGTTGCGGCGCGCTACGAGCAGGTGCATTCGTCGGGAATCGCGCGGCTGTTGTTCGCGGACACGGTGCCCACTGGGCCCGCGACGCTGATCTTCGATTATGACGCGCCTTTCGGCCAATCGTTGGCCGGCCTCTACAAGGTGTCCGACGGCTCCGAGCAATATGCGTTCACGCAATTCGAATCGACCGAT
>PLJH01000041.1 GCA_003139615.1 Alphaproteobacteria bacterium | reverse complement strand
GCCACCACCGCTTCCTTGCCCTGTGGCGAGATGACAGTGACCTTCACTTTCCCTGTCTGAATGTAGAAAACCGAATCCGCAGGATCGCCCTGGCGATAGACACGCTGGTTTTTCCGGTACTCGGATACGGTTCGGCCACCGTTGATCTTCGAGAGAAACACCTTGGGGTCGAACAGAGGCTTTTTCTTCGCAGCTTTCATGGCAGGCCTTCACTTCCCTGCGGCTCGCCTGGCGAGTGCCAGGGCCATGTTACCATATTACCTCAAGCGTTTGAAATGCGATCATCCACACCGGCCAGGGCCGATCCAGCTTCGGCGTGCAACTCTTGACAGCTCAATCGGCGGAGCTTTTGGAGCCTTCGGCCGCCAGCACGGCCCGCCCCTTACCATAGTGACCCGGTGCCGGATATCGATCCGGACGATTGTCGATAGCGATTGTTCAATCGTTGGCGAGATAGGAGACGAGCGCCTCGATCTGGCTGTCGGTCATGTCCTTGGTGTTGGCGTGCATGATGTCGTTTTCGCGCAGGGTCGAGCGGAACGCCTCGAGCTGTTTCTTCAGATAGTCGGCATGCTGACCCGCCAGCCGCGGCATGATGCTGTTGCCCTCGGCGTGCGCGCCGTGACAGGTCGCACAGGCGGGCACGTTCTGCGCGGGAGCGCCGCTCAGATAGAGCTTTTTGCCCTCCGCGGCGAGCGCGCCGCCGCTTTGCGGCGGCGTCGGTGTTTGGCCGCCATAATATTTTCCAAGTTCGGTAATGATCGAATCGTCGAGTTGCGAGGCCATGCCCCACATATAGGCCTGGGCATGTGGGTCCGAACGGCTGTGATCGCGAAAATTCTTGAGCTGGGCCGCGATGTAATCGGCTTGCTGGCCGTTCAGCCGCGGAAACGTCGCCACTGTGCTATCGCCCTTCGGGCCATGGCAATCCTGGCAGGTCGTCGTGGCTTTGGCTTCCGCGGCCCTCCCGGCGGCATTGTCTTCCGCAAATGCCAAGGAAGCGGCGAGGCACGCGCCGGCGACGAGGATCGCGACCAATCTAAGCTTCATGGACGTCTTTTCCTTCGCGAATTCAGAACGCGAGCCACAGATAGGCGTAGAGCAGATTGTTGTCGGAGGCATTTCGCCCGGCGCCGTCATAGTCCGAAGACGCGCCGTCGAATCGCATGTAGGCGGTGTATTGCAGCCCGAGTTTCACGTTGAGCCAGGGGAGATAGTCGATCTCCGCAGTCCCCCAACTGCTGTTGGAATTACCGGACGCGGTCCCGAGATAGAGCGGGTCATTCGAACCGCTGACGGCAAAGAAACCAAGGCTCGCGCCCAATTTGCGGTGCCAGTAATAGCCGGCTATCAGATTTGCGCTGTCGAATCGATCGCTCTTGTTCGATGCGAAACCCGCAACATAGCTCGCATCGAGATTCTGGTTCTCGTGCGTCCACCGCGCATCGATGGAAATCTGCGTTTCGTCGTCGATGAACTGATATTGCGAATCCAGCCCCGCATCGAGGAACCGATCCGTCGGCGCACTCTGCAGCGAGTTGTTGATGGCGTTTCCCGCAGGCGTGGTCGGGTTCTCGAGCGCGGCTGAGATGCCGAACGTGCCGAATTCCCAGGAGTTCTTGCCCCAATCCCACTCATAGGCCGCGCGCCAATAGGGCGCGACGCCGGAAATGATATTGTTGGTCGTATTGCCGTTGTTGGCGACCGACTGTCCTTGCAATGCGGAACGATAGACGCCGGCCTCGACGTAAAGCGAATTGTCGATAAACGTATATGCGGACAGTCCGGCGACGATCTGTGCCATCGCGCCTTCGATCTGGGCTCCCGGAATGGCGGGTGTCTGCATGGACGGAGCGCTGATGAAGGGCTGGCCCCAGGCGGGCGTGCTGTTCCAGAGATCCTGAACCGTGGGATTGTTGTTCAGGCTGACGCCGTAGATCACATTGTGACCGTCGACATTCGCGACATCCGCGAAGCGGATATCGGTGTTGTCGATCCCGATAGACCCGCTCTGATCGTCATAGGTCAACTGAAAATAAGCGCCGATATTGTCCGAGATGCGCCCCGCGTAGAACAAGCTCGCCTGTTGCGGGAAGTCCGTGGACACTTTGCTCGAGTCGGCGTCGTTGGCTTTGGCGACAGAGCTGGTTCCGGCAATAATCATGGCCGAAATCGGCGGCAGATCGCTCAAGGAAAGCGTACTCTGCTTTGTCCTGTCGATGTCCTCGACCTTCTGCGTGTTGAACAGCGTATAACCGCTTGCCTTGAACACGCGGCCGAACGGCGTGAGCTGTGGAAAAACGGTATGACAGGCCTCGCAGGCAAGTCCGGTTTGCCGGGCGAAACTGGGCACCGCGAGAGCCGATTGAGGAAGGCCCGTCAGAACGAATGCAAAAAGGCCAAAGAAAATACGCAACAACCACTGCGCGCGCCCTGGACGATGCGACATGGCAATTTCCCCTAGTAATTCAATGACCAACGGGCCGCCCGAACGGTCGTAGACTTCAGCTTTTCTTCGAAAAGAATCTGCACCAGCCGGTGGGACTGATGGTGCCGTCTACGATCGTGCAGGAAGCGGGCGCCTTGAAAAGTGCGCATCCATCGCACTGCTGCCCGTTCTTCGGGGCGTCCTGATACAGAGCCCCTTTCTGGGACATTTTGTCTGCCTCTGCGGGAGTCGCCGCAATAGTTGCGGCAAGTGCCGCGGCGCCGCCCGCCATCATCGTCGCGTTCTTTAGAAGACTGCGACGCGAAACTTCGTTGGATTTCCTGCATTCGGACATTGGTGCTTCCCCTTTTCCAAAATGCTTTCGCCGCCAACGGCTTGACCAGTCGACCAATGGCAGCATGTGATTCCGGCAATTGACTGGAATTTCGGTCGGACGACCTTGATTCAGATCAAGCTGGGCTTATCCCCCGTGTAATCTTTCGGATATAAGTGTAGAGCGCCGTCGTCATGTTGACTGGTCAAAATTGCACACCCGCAGGGTGAGAATAAGATAATGATTCCCCGGAAAAACTGGAAAAATCCGGGGAAGTGCTTGAGGGATGTGATGCAGATGCGAAGGTCCTGTGAAATCCATTTCGAGGCCCGCAGCGCCGGCGCAGCGACCGTGGCGCTGTGCGGGTTGTTGCTGACGGCATGCATGCATGCAGCGCCGCCCATGCTGACCGATCGTACAGCCGTGATCTCAGGTCGAGAGACCTCCGGATTTAATCCAAACGATGCGACGCAGATCGTCCTCGTCAAAGCGGCAGCGATGACGCTCGATCACGGCTTCCGCTATTTCCGGATTATGGGCGCGGATAGCGTTGGATCGGACCGCAGCGGCAATGAATTGATACGACCCGGGGTGAACGTGACGATCAATGTCTATCGCGCGGGCGACATTAATCCGCGTGCAACCGGAATCGTCGACGCACAGGACATTGCGGAACATATGCAAGCGCGCATTGTGAGCGTATCCGCGCCCACCAAAGCTGGTAGGCCGTCGACCCCGGCGCAGCCGAATGCGAATTCAGGAATGCCTTCGCCGCATTGCACGGTTTACGGTTGCACCTGGTAGGCAGACGTGTCTTTCGCCCGGCGGCGACGATGCCCGCGAAAAGATCGCATCCGCTGTCATGTTGGTGGCGCCGATGGCGTCCGGCAATTCCGTCATCGGCGGCCCCTTAAGCGACGCGCTCGACCGCGAGCAACTCAGAAACCTGGCGCATAGTCCGCTCAAAGAAGTGCCCCGAATAAGGCGCCTGCGCCTGCGGTTACGGCCATCGCCAGGGTACCCCAGAATGCGACGCGTATTGCGCCCTTCACCAGGCTCGCCCCGCCCGCCTGCGCCGCCAGCGCCCCCAGACCGGCCAAACAAACCAGTGAAGTCGCAGAAACAAAGACGATGACGCTCGCCTGAGGAGAAATCGCGGTCGCAGAGAGCGGCACAGCCGCCCCTACGGAAAAGCTGACGGCCGACGCCAGTGCAGCCTGGATCGGACGGGCACGCAGAGTTTCCGTGATGCCGAGTTCGTCGCGTGCATGCGCACCGAGAGCGTCATGAGCCATGAGCTGTTCGGCGACTTGTTTGGCGAGAGCGGGTTCGAGACCACGGCCGACGTAGATCGCAGCGAGTTCCCGGTGCTCGCCCTTGTCGTCGGTTCGGAGTTCTTTGCGCTCAAGCTTGAGATCGGCCTGCTCGGTGTCGGCCTGGGAGTGAACCGAAACGTACTCGCCTGCGGCCATCGACATAGCCCCCGCGACCAAACCGGCGACTCCGGCTATAAGCAAACTGCTCCGACTTCCATGTGCCGCGGCGACACCCAGCACCAGACTGGCTGTCGACAGGATGCCGTCGTTTGCTCCCAATACCGCTGCGCGCAGCCATCCGGCTTTTCCCGTATGGTGTCTTTCTGCGCGGCGTTCCGGCATGCTTGAAGCCTCTTGAACAGTTGAGACCATCGTAGGACTTGTCAGCTCAACGGCGGAGACATATTTTAGGGACGCTTAGTGGTGGCAATATTTCGACCAATCCCATTTCATCAGGGAATTCCGCCAATTTGCCGGCACGACGCCGACGGAATTCCTGCGCCTGATGTCCGACGTCGGCTGACGCGGTCAAAAAATTACAATAGGAAATGTCCAGCTCACGCTACAGGTAATCCGAAACTGCCAATCCACCCTTCGGCTGGAATCAATTGTTGCCAAAGGCATCGTTCGGGAATCAATCTCATGATTGTCGGATCGCAGAGGAACCTATGAAGCGTTTATGGACGATCATCGGCGTCGCTGACGTATCCGGGAGCTTCAAATGGTACCAGTCGCTGCTTGGCCTGCCGGAGACGGCGCCTGCCCATGACGATTTCGGGCAAATCCTCGACGCGGATGGAACGGTCTTGCTCTGCCTTCACGAATGGGGCGCCCACGAGCATCCCCCGTTGGCAAGTCCGCACGCTGCCAAACCCGGCAACGGCCTTCTCCTGTTCTTCCGGGTCGACAACTATGACGTCGCTTTGCAAAAAGCGCGCGCGCTCGTCAGCCGGCTGGAAGAAGAGCCGCATGTAAATCCCAGCACCGGAACCGCGGAGTTTTCGCTGCGGGACCGCGACGGCTACTACGTCACCATCAGTGCGCTTGATTCGCCGTGACCCTCTACATCGAGGAAGTTCGGGCTCAGAGTGTCGCTTATCAGCTCCGGGCAATGCCCATTTGAACGGCGGCAGGCCTACGGCCTCTTCATTCAGAGGCTCCGCCGCCAAGCGAAACGGGGAATTTGTTTCATGGTAGTTGCCCGTGGGTAGATAGTCTTCCTCGTATTTCCGGGCTTATCTTTATGGCCCGTCTCTCCGTTTTTTGCATACGGAATTCCCTAAGGACAGGGCGGTAGCGCAGGAGGCTCCTTGCAGCCGCAGAATGGCCCATCATGGCGAAGTCTTTTGTAATCTTGCGCGCTCATTCCGAGCCGCCGGCGCAATTGCCCCTGCGCGCGCGCCAGTTCCGGAGAATGATAGGCGCCGCAGCTTGTTGCGAACCAGACATCGCCGGTCATCTTGTCGACGGCAAAATATCCATAGTGCCCGCCTGTTCCCACGTCGTCGATTCCGTTCCAATCGGCAGATATAATCCAGAACGAAGGCATATTTGGGTCCTGGCGCGGTTCCGAAGATATGACCAGGCCCGGCAACTTGTTCCTGTGCTCATGAATCATCTCAGCCTTGACGAGGTGTTCAGCCTCTCCGATACCCACGAGTGGTCCGACGACCGGAGAAGCTGCCGCCTCGCCGATCAGCGCCGACATGATCGCCACCGCCACGAGAAAATGAGCCGATATTGCACGCATAGGGTTTGGGTGTTGTAAGGTCATCAAGCATTCCGTCGTGAAGTTTCTAACGCTCGTTGGGTGGACAGACGCGGTCCGACATCACCCAACCATGTCTTTTCATGCAATCGAACATCTGATCATAGGCATGGTCCTGCGCGAGAAAATCTTTCATACGGTAGGCCTCATCGAGATGACATGTTTTGCTGTCGACAACAGCGATGCGCTCGTCTCGATTTTTCCCGGTCGCATCCCACCAATACAAGCATCTCGGGCCACACGCCGCGGTTAAGGCGATACAAGCGAGGAGAACCGGCAGAAATCTCACACCCATAGTTGTCCCGTATTTCCTGAATTTCCTAGGGACAGGGCCCAAGCACAGGAGGCTCCGTGCAGCCACAATACGGCCCATCACGGCGAAGTATCTTGTAATCTCGCGCGCTCATTCGGAGCCGCCGGCGCAATTGCCCCTGCGCCCGTGCCAGCTCCCGAGAATGATAGTCTTGGCAGCTTATCGCGCTCCCGACATCGCCGGTCATTTTGTCGACGGCATAGTATCCATAATGGCCGGTTCCATATTGCTCGCCGTTGACCCTTTCGTCCCAGTCGACGGATATAACCCAGAACGAAGGAAGATATCGGTCGGGGCTGCTCGACAGGACCAGCCCAGGCAACTTGCTCCGATGCTCATGAATCAACTCAGCCATGACGAGATGTTCAGCCTCTCCAAGGGCCACCAGTGGTTTGACCGCTGGAGACGCCGGCGCCTCGCCAATCAGCGCCAGCATGATGGCGATCGGCAGAAAAGAATGACTCCATTTCGTGAAAATAGGGCTACTCCTCCGCATTTGACGCAGCCAGCACGAGCCAATAAGGGCCCCATTTTGGCGGCCCCAGCAGAAGCGTGTCTCGCACGTATGTGGGATTCCCCACGCCGTATCCGTGTTCGTGAAGAAGTTCGAAGAACATTTCCGGACTCTGAATGCCTCCCTGCGGAACGTACGGCCTGATTTCGTTTATTGCGATTTGCCCCGATAATTCGAATCCCTGATCCAAGGGGAAAGATGCCATTTCCTGGCGCTTCACCCGAACATTGGGATTGCTCGGAGAAGGGCGACCTGCCGTCCAAAAGATTCCGGTCTGACCGGGTAGGAACGGTTTATTGCCGCGTTGCCCTTGATTGACCGGTATGTGCTTGCCGTTCGCATCGGTATACCAGTCGGCGAAGTGAACTCCGCCATAGTTTCCGTATTGCACTGCTTTCCAGTCAGCACCGAAATGACACTCGCGCCCCATGGCGGCAAGCATCATCTCGGGCGTTACGCCGGGAATTTGATTTGCAAGACGCTGCGCAGCGGCGTGGTTCTGCCGTATGAAGTCCACCACATTCGGATGCACTGGTGGATGAGCGCGCGAGGACGCGGTTTCTCGCGAAGCCGAATTTTGCCGTGCGGCAACGCGGACTGCTTCCACGACAGGATCGTTGTCGGCATCGCTCATACCGGCGTCTGCAAGTTGTGTGCGCGGGTTGCGATTTTCCGTGCCCGGCGCGGCGCTCCAGCCGCCGTCACTCGTCCACCGTCCGCGTTCATCGCGCGGCTCATCGGAATTGTAGCCGGCTTTGGCCAGAACAGCTTCGCTTTTGCGCAGGGCCGAATTCTCTGGTTCGGTCGGCGACGGCAAGGTTGGACCCTCGTCGTTCCACGCGATCATTCGGCTCCAATGAAGATCGCGGATGAATTTCATCATTTCGTCGCGCGTGTGCACACCATTGGAAAGCGTCGGCGGCTCGGGAATGCCCAGCAGCACGGTGGCGATTTGCGCGCGCGCAACATCGCCTTCGTTGAGCGCGTTGCAGATCGCCTTCAGACCGCCCGTCTTCGACGACATGTCGATGGGAAGATCAAATTCCAAACCAAGCTGTTTCGAGAGATCCTCGCAGTGGCGCGGCTCCCATCGCTCTTCGCCATGCATGCTGGTTCGCTGCAAAAGCGATATAGCGCCGATAAAGGCGCCGTTTGCGTCGCACGACACGCCGCGCCCGGTGCCGGGCGCTGACAATCGAAATTCGCGGGTCAATTGCTCTCACCCATAGGCCAGTTACAGAGAGGAACGTATCATGAACAAATAGAAGAGTCCAGACCGGTTCTGCAGAAACCAATGCGGTCTTGTGGCCCCATGCCGGATCGGCAGCGATCCCTGCAAATCGCGTCATCAACTGATCAGCGCGCAACGCTGCCGCGGCAGGTAGCCGTGGCGGAGCGCGAAGGGGGCGACCACTTCGATGGGCATATCCTTGCGCGCGCCATAACCTTCATAGAGCGCACTCAGCATCAGGTCCGCGAGCCCATTCGAATCCAGCCCCTCCGGCGGAAAGTGCATTTGCTGCTGGAAATTGCCGTGCACGCCGTCGGTCGAAAAACCGAGCCGCGCCAGGGCAGTCAGTTGAACCGGGCTGAAATGCGGTTTCGTCCCGGGATCATTCCACCAGCCCGAGGCCGCCTCGCAAAGCCCTTCCCGGTTTTCACGGTCGAAAGCGCATTGCACATAGCTCGCTGCCTGACCGGGAGACGAAATGACGACGAATCGTCCTTTCTCGCCGGGCTTGCCGTGGTGCGCCGCGATCCTCGCGATCAGGTCCGCGAGCGAGCACTGATACGTATTCACAAAATCGGAAAGGCCGTCATCCGCGGCCGCTACGCAAACGGTATCCGACACGACGATAAAGGCTGCAATCGTCAATGCGCCGCGCCACGTCACCATCGCCTCTGCATCCCGCCAATCTCCGCTCGTTCGTCGGCCGATGTTCTCGACGAGCCATGACGAGCATATTGCATATCGACTGTCGGAGAAGTTTCGCGCCGTCGCGCCTTTCCGTCGCGGACTGTCGCCGGTTTCAGCCGCGATAAATGTTGGAAATCAATTTACCGTCCCCTGGCACCGGATCGATGATCGCTGCATGAACAAAAATAAATCCGAAAATTGCGTCCTCTTCCCAACCGTCTGACACGCAAAACTTTTCGCTGGAACGTTTCTGCAACGAAGTCGACGCGTGTTCGAATTTCGTTTCAAGAATCTGCGTTTCATACGATTGCGCGTGGGAATTTTCGTCGCCATGTTGGGTGTTTTCCGACGTGGAGTTTGCAATGGAAGAGACATCGCATTCGGAACGGGCCGACATAAGAACCCGCTGGAAGAAGGGACAATCCGGCAA
This sequence comes from Alphaproteobacteria bacterium, assembly GCA_003139615.1. Lineage (GTDB taxonomy): Bacteria > Pseudomonadota > Alphaproteobacteria > Micropepsales > Micropepsaceae > Rhizomicrobium. Next base: position 59,401 of record PLJH01000041.1, on the reverse strand, counting down.
TCCGAAAGGCCGTGCATTGTCGCGGGAGGAAGAGCAGCAGCTGCTCTATCCCGACTGGCCGCACATCTTTCCGCATCTCAAGAAGGGGCCGTTTGCAGGGGATTTGGCTGGGAATTCGGCAGGGCGCGAAAGCCCTGATCCAGAGACCCAAGCCATTGATTCCGCACAGGATTTTGGAAGCAAAAAAAATTTCGCGAGAAAATCCGCCTCCGGGAGTAGGCCGCAAGGATACGCTGCATTGAGCGACGAGCCTCTATGCCGATCCTCCTCCCCCAGGCGTGGGGGAGGGGGGATTTGCGTTGACTCCCCCCTTCCCGGCCTTCGGCCGGACTTCCCCCGCTTGCGGGGGAAGAGGATCGAGACCGGGGCAAAGTTTCGCCTGTTATTTTCCCCTGTTTAACAGGGGAAACTGCGGGCCATGGTCGATGTTGGAGCGCGCGCAGGCAAGGCTTCGCCGGACATTGCGTTCAATCCGCCGAAGCTTCAGCGTATGCGGATCGTGGCGGAAGAGGATCGTGAGCGCGCGCGTTTGGGAAGCCGGCGGGGTTGTGCCTTCCCCTCCAGCGCGGCCTCGTTTAGCAAGGCGGCCGAGGAATTTGCCGATGTCCGTGATCCTCGTGACGCCGCTCTCCGCGGTCGAGGATACGGTTCGTTCTGCCGTTTCCCATTGTCCGGAGCCGGCCTTCCTGAGGATGTCTGAATGACCGAAACAGTTGTCGCGCGTACGGACTCGTCAAACACCAGGCAGGTCTTTCTCTATTTCACGCCGCTGACTCTGCTCGTTTATCTGGTGCTGCCGCATGGCTACCTGTTGGACATCGCCACGTCCTACATGCTGAAGAACCAGCTGCACGCAACGGATGTACAGGTCACACTCTTCCGGTTCTTCGTGACGATTCCGGTCTATGTCTCGGTCGTGTTTGGATTCGCCCGGGATCTCTGGAACCCGTTCGGCCTGCGCGATCGCGGCTATTTCCTGATCTTCGCACCGCTGACCGCGGCCATATTCCTCTGGATGGCTGCGTCCAACCTATCTTACGCCGGACTCTTTCTCGGCACCGTTCTCGTGATGGTGTCGTTCCGTTTCGTGTCGGCGGGATATATGGGGCTGATGGCGCTTGTCGGCCAGGAGAAGCTGATGTCCGGCCGGCTCAGCGCGCTGTGGCTCATCGTCAATTCCATCCCCTATATCGTCGGCGGGTTCGCATCGGGCTGGATCGCGATGCATCTGCGGCCCAGCGAGACTTTCATTCTGATGGCAGCGCTCTCCGTGGCCGTTGCGTTTCTTGGGCTGTGGAAGCCGCGGTCGGTGTTCAGCCACATCTACGATCAGCCGCTGGCCAAGGGGGCCGATCTCTGGGGAGACATCAAGCGGCTCCTCAGGCATCGCCCCGTCTATCCGGCCGTGCTGATCATGTTCTTCTTCCAGTTTGCGCCCGGATCGAACACGGCCCTGCAATACTACCTGTCCAATCATCTGCATGTGTCGGACCAGATATATGGCGACTTCAACAGTATTTTCGCGGCGGCGTTCATACCAGTGTTCTTCCTCTACGGTTACATCTGCAAATTCGTGTCGCTGAAAAAGCTGCTGTGGTGGGGAACGATCATCACCGTGCCGCAGATGATTCCGCTGGCCTTCATCCACACGGGAGCCGAGGCGCTGATCCTGGCTGTGCCGATCGGTGTGATGGGCGGCATTGCAGCGGCGGCCTATTACGATCTTTCGATGCGATCCTGCCCGGCCGGTCTGCAGGGCTCCTTAATGATGATGGTGGACGGCGTTTATCTTCTCTCCAATCGCGCGGGCGACGTGCTGGGTGTCGGGCTTTACAATCTCAGTCCGACTTACGGTTTTCTCTATTGCGTGCTCGCGACGACTGCGGTTTACGCGCTGATCCTGCCTCTGCTCCTGCTGATTCCGAAATATCTGATCGCCACGACGGACGGTCAGGCCAATCCGGAACGCGGCGCAGACGTTGCCGCCGAGATTGCGGCGGCCAGTCCGGCGGAGTGACGGATGAAACTCGTCAAGCCGCACCTCGATGTGGGCCTCTATGTGCGCGACACGGACGCCGCTCTTACGTTCTGGCAGCAAAAAGTCGGCGCCGTGTTCGACCACACGCTCGCGATCCGGCGCGGTGTGCGTCAGCATCGCCACGATCTTTTCGGGTCCGTGCTGAAGATTAACAATTCACGCGAACCTGTGCCGGAGAATCCCCCGACGGGCTATCGCGAATTGCTGGTCGCGCGAAGCGACATCGCAGAGCCGCTGAGTTTGCGTGATCCGGAAGGCAATCGCGTCGCGCTCGTTCCGCCGGGGCATCTCAGTGTCGACAAGATCGGCATTCGCGTTGCCGTGCGCAATCTCGCTGCGCATAGAAGCTTTTATGCGGATGTGCTGGGGCTCGCAGAGGAACGAGTTGACGGCGCCGGCGCAGCGTTCCGCGCGGGTGACAGCTTGATCCTGCTGGACGAATCCGACGACGCGCCGAGCGACGCTGTCATTGACGGCTATGGCTGGCGCTACATCACGTTCCAAATTCACAAGGTCGATGAAGAGCATGCGCACGCACTTGCACATGGCGCGCGCGAAGGCCTGGCGCCCACAACCTTGGGCGAAACCGCGCGCATCTCGATGATCCGCGATCCCGACGGCAACTGGATCGAACTGTCCCAGCGCGCATCGATCGTCGGATCGATTACGGCGTAGTATGCGGCGCGTTCCGGAATATTTCCGCCACGGCGACCGCGGTCGCCACACCGGCATTGAGGCTCTCAAGACCGGGACGTCCGCCCGGAATGCGGACAAGCGTGTCGCAATACTTCTTCGTCTTCGGACGCAGGCCTTCGCCCTCTGCGCCGACGACGAACACGATCTTTTCGGGGAAGATAGTTTCGGCAAGCGTCTTCTCGCCGCGTTCGTCGAGGCCGATGACCGCAAAGCCAAGGTCTTTGAGCTCTTCGAGACCCTGGGAAAGATTTGTCACCCGGAAGATCCTGACGAATTCTGCCCCGCCTACGGCGTAACGAACGACTTCCGACGACACATCCACGGATCGATCGCGCAGAACGATGACGGCTTCGACACCGAAGAATGCCGCGCTGCGCAAAATGGTCGCGAAATTCTGCGGATTGGAAATCTGATCGAGCGCCAAGACGACACGCGCATCGGCGAGAGAATCGAAATCCTTCTCCGCGTAGATCTTTCGAGGGTCGGCGAGAATGAATATCCCCTGGTGTTTCTCATCCTTGGTGAAATGTCCCAGGCGTTCGAACTCGGGCCACGCCAGAAACTCCGGCTTGATGCCGGCGCGTTCCGCCATTTCGATGAACTCGGTGTGATAGGATTCGTCGCCCGCGATGATCAGGCGCTTCACCGTGCGCGGCCGGGTCAGAAACACGGCGCGAACCGAATGCTTGCCGAAGATCCGCTCGAGGTTGGTGGGCAGCTGCTGCGGTTGCTTCGGGCGGGGCGGGTGAGCGGCGGGCTTGCCCGGCGCGTGATGCGTCGCGTGCCGCTTCTGAGGCTTGTTCCTGGTCGGTCTCACGGGGTCGATTCCGGTGTTCGCGGCGAATCGCGGATTGTTGCGCCGGCAGTCTATGACATGAAGCGCCGTGCGAAGCAGCGTCCCGTCAGCTCATGCCGCATCCTGCGCGATGCCAAGCCCGGCCGAAGCGGACTGCAGGCGGTCGGACGTCCCGGGCAAAACAACGCTCACGATGGTGCCCTGACCCAGGACGCTTTCGATTTTCAATCGGCCGTCATGGATCTCGGCCAGGGCGCGCACCAGCGCCAGACCCAGCCCGGTTCCTTCGTGCGCCGCGCCTGCGCTGTTTCTGACCTGGACAAACGGGTTGCCCAGCCGGCTGACCTGATCGGCCGGGATGCCGATGCCCGTATCTTCGACGGAAATCACAAGCGAGTTATTGGCCGATTTGGCGTGAACGATCACGCGACCGCCCGCAGGCGTGAACTTGATCGCGTTCGACAGCAGATTGAGCAATATCTGTTTGATAGCGCGCCGGTCGGCCTTGATCTCCAGTGGCGTCGCCTGGATATCCTCCGAAAGTTCGACATCGCTGTGCTGCGCCCGCTCGCGCATCAAATCCAGGCAATCGCGAATGATCTCGCGAATGTCGAAAGATTCGCGGTGCAATTCGAATTTGCCGGCTTCGATCTTCGACATGTCGAGGACGTCGTTGATGAGGCTGAGAAGGTGGTGGCCTGCCCCCTGAATCAGGCCGGAATATTCACGATAGCGCGCATCGCCGAGCGATCCATACAGCTCGCCATGCATCAATTCGGAAAATCCGATGATGGCGTTGAGCGGCGTGCGCAATTCGTGGCTCATGGTGGCCAGAAACATCGACTTCAGCCGGTTCGCCCGCTCCGCCGAATCCTTCGCCACGACCGCTTCCTCGCGCGACGTCTCGGCGCGGACGATCGCCGCGGCGAGACCGCTTTCGAGTCGACGTCGCTCCGCCAATGTTGCGCCGACCAGGATCACCGAAAACCCGATCACGGCAACGAAAATTTGCACGATGATAATCTGCTCGCGCAGCGAATGCGGCTTGAGCCCGCTAAGCCCCGCGCCCATCAGCACGGGTGTCATCAAATAGGCTGCGGCCATGAGGAGGCCGATGGACCCGCCGGCAAATCCGCGCTGAAACGTGAGCAGAAGGACGGCCGGAAAAAGCAGGAAGGCAAGAGGGTAACCGGTGAAATAGTTGAGCGCGATCGTTCCGGCGACGGTGCCGAGAACCAGGAATGTGCCGACTATCTGATCTGCCGCGAACATCCTTTTAATGGCGTCGACATGCACCGTCATGAGTATCGGAACGACGATGCTGTAGCCGAGCGCATCGGTCGCATACCAGTCCAGTGCGGCCGAAAGAAAATCGCGACCTTGGGTGAAATGGAAGAAGGCTGCCGACAGCAACCCCGAAGCCATGGGCGCTGCACCCAGCGCCAATGCGTAGAACACACAAAGAGGCTTTGTGCGGGCGAGATCGCCGTGCAAGCCCATGAGCTGCAGCGGCGCGGCAATGATCAGGATGCCGACGGCATTGCAGAGCGTCAGCATCGTTGCCGCGAAGATGCTGTCGTCCATGACGATGTCGGCGCAAAAATTCGCGCCCAATCCGGTGGCCAGGACGGCAATCCACTCCCGCCGCGGATGCTTGAGAAGGAAGTAGACGAGGATTCCGTTTGCGATCCAGATTGCGCTTGTGTGTGCAATCAGGTCGGATAATTCCAATCCGCAGCAGGCCGAGGCGAAAACGAGGATGCCGATCGCGAGCAGCCGCAATGCAGAGGGGCCGCGCAAAGCGCGCGGAGCAATGTCAGAGATCGGCGCGACCATTCAGAACCCCGATGTCCCGGAACAATACAGTCGCGGAATTCCCCAAATCCGAGACAACGAATGTGTAACAAGTCCCGAATAATGGAGCGTTAATCCAATGCGCGGTGATCCGGTGCAAATCGGGGGCGGGGGTTCGAAACGGACGCGTGCAAACCGATGGCGGACCCTGTTAGATTCGGTCGGCCCGCTGCTTTTGCCGGGTGTTCGCAGATACGACTCAAATTGTGGGGATCAAGATGACGCAGCAGTCTTTCTCGGGCGAATGGGCGGAAGCAGGGCGGGCGCTCATGCCCGAAATGGTCGCGCTACGCCGGGCGATCCACGCAGAGCCCGAGCTCGGCCTGATGACGCCGAAAACCACAGCCAAGGCCAAAGCGGCACTCGCCGGGCTTCCGTTGGAAATCGTCGAAGGACCTTCAACGACCGGCTTCATCGCTCTGCTGCGGGGCCCGGCAAACGGGCGCACGGTCCTGTTGCGGGGCGATATGGACGCGCTGCCGCTCCATGAGGATACCGGCCTGCCGTTCACGTCGAATGATGACGGCAAGATGCACGCCTGCGGGCACGACACCCATGTTGCAATGCTGGTCGGCGCTGCGAAGGCCTTGTGCGCGCGGCGGGAGCAGTTGGCCGGCTCCGTGATGTTCATGTTTCAGCCGGGCGAAGAGGGCCATCACGGCGCCCGCTATATGCTCGACGACGGCCTGATCGACCCGCTGCCCGATGCCGCGTTCGCGCTTCACATGGCGCCAAACCTTCCGAGCGGAATGTTTGGCAGCAGGCCCGGACCGCTCCTGGCCGCCGCCGACCGCATCGTCTTGACCGTGACCGGGAAAGGCGGGCATGCGTCCCAGCCGCATCTGGCCGTCGACCCCATTCCAATTGCCTGCGAAATCGTGACCGCGCTGCAAAGTCTCGTGACGCGACGGATTCCGGCATTCGATCCCGTCGTCATCACGGTTGCGCGCATCACCTCGGGCACGACGAACAACGTCATTCCCGAGACGGCAGAGCTCGAAGGAACGATCCGCAGCTTCTCGCCCGAATCGCGCGCGCTTGCGCATGAAGGATTGCATCGCGTCGCGACCAATATCGCCGCGGCGCATCTCGCGAATGTGTCGGTCGAAATCATTCCGGGTTTTCCCGTGACGAACTGCGACAGCAAAGCCGTGGCGCTCGCCAAAGCCACGGCGCAGAGCCTGTTCGGCGATGCATCGTGGCTCACCATGCCGAGCCCCATCATGGGCGCGGAAGATTTCTCCTATGTGCTTCAGAAAGTTCCGGGCGTCATGGTGATGTTGGGCGCAACACCGGAAGGCGGAGATTTCCAAACCTGTTGCGGCCTTCATTCCAATCGCATGGTCCTCGACGAGAATGCGATGGCGCGCGGTGTGGCGATGCATTGCGCGTATGCGGAGGCGTTTCTAAGCAATGGCTTCGAAGGGAACCCAACATAGGTTACGTTCATGCCGGACTATCTTGTTTGGGACATCGCGTGATACAAGCAGCGCGGGGGGCGTCCCTTGTTAAGGAGCACGCCAAGGTGAGAATTAGAGCACTATCGATCGGCGTTCTGGCGATCGCGCTTGCCGCCGCACCGATTTCATCCGCTGCGGCGTGGCCGCATTTTTTCCATCACGGGCATGGCGGCGGTCCTGTTTTCGGGTTGTTTGGTCTCGGTGCGGCAGTAGTCGTGGGAGCCGCAACGATCGCGACTGCGCCAATCGCCATCATCGCGAATGCGGCCTCGGGGCCGAGCTACGATCAGCGCGGCGGATACTATGCGCAGCCGCAAGGCTATTATCGCCAAGCGCCGGGCTATTACGGTGGGTATCAAGGCTATCCGCCGCCGCAGGCTTATTATGCGCCACCCCGATATTACGGCCCGCCGCAAGGCTATTACGGTCCCCCGCAAGGCTACGCACCACCGCAGGCCTATTACGGGCCGCAGCGTTACACAGCCCCGCAGGGTTATGGCGCGCAGCAAGGCTATGCACCGCCGCAAGGGTATAATCAGCCGTCACCCGGATATGGTGCTCCCCCGCCTGGCGGATGAGTTCGTTAATCTGAAGAGAGCGCTGACCAAGGCCGTGCCGACGTTTGGAGAAAGCTTGCTCCAGGCGATGCGTCCCGTATAGCAATCGGCATGGCCGCGCTTCTTCACCTCCAGGACATCCACCTCACTTACGGAACGACCGCGCTTCTCGATGGTGCGGAGATTTCCGTGAGCGCAGGCGAGCGCTTATGCCTGGTTGGCCGTAACGGTTCCGGAAAATCGACGCTCCTGAAAATTGCAGCAGGTCTGGTCGAGCCCGATGACGGGCGAAGGTTCTTTCAGCCGGGCACGACACTTCGATGCTTGCCGCAGGAGCCGGACTTTTCCGGTTTTGCGACCGTCGGCGAATATGCGCTTGCCGGATTGGGGCCCAGCGACGATCCGCATCGCGTCACCTATCTGCTGGGGGAACTGGGTCTGACCGGTGATGAAAAGACCGGCGAACTCTCCGGCGGAGAGGCGCGCCGCGCGGCACTGGCACGCGTACTCGCGCCGTCTCCCGACATTCTTCTGCTCGACGAACCCACCAATCATCTCGATCTGCCCGCCATCGAATGGCTCGAAAGCGAGTTGGCCGGGATGCGCTCGGCGCTCGTTCTGATCAGCCACGACCGGCGATTCCTCGCGAATCTGTCCAAGGTCACGATCTGGCTCGACCGCGGCCAAACACGGCGGCTCGAACAGGGATTCGGGCAGTTCGAAGTGTGGCGAGACGGCGTGCTGGAGCAGGAAGAACTCGAGCGTCACAAGCTCGACCGCAAAATTGCGATGGAACTGCATTGGGTACGCTATGGCGTCAGCGCGCGGCGTAAGCGCAATCAGGGCCGGCTCGCGAGACTCGGAGAATTGCGGCGGGAACGCACAGAGCAACGCCGCGTCGCGGGCGACGTCAATCTCAATGCCGCAGCGGCCGACAAATCGGGAACGCGCGTCGTCGAGGCGAAGCACGCTACGAAATCCTATGGGCCGAGAAAGATCGTCGATGATTTTTCCATCCGCATTCTGCGCGGCAATCGCGTCGGCATGGTGGGTGCAAACGGCTCGGGGAAAACGACGCTTGTCAATCTGCTGACCAGCCGCCTCGCGCCGGACAGCGGTGAGATCAAGCCGGGAGCGAATGTGGTCATGGCGTCGCTCGATCAGGACCGAACGAAACTCCATCCGGAATCCACATTGCAGGATGTCCTGACTGGCGGCCGCGGCAGCAACATCGTCGTCGCGGGGCAGTCGCGGCATGTCGTGAGCTACATGAAGGACTTTCTTTTTACACCGGAACAGGCGCGAACGCCCGTACACGTCCTATCCGGCGGCGAGCGGGCGCGGCTGCTTCTCGCCAAAGCATTGGCGATGCCGTCGAACCTGCTGGTGCTGGACGAACCGACCAACGATCTCGACCTGGAAACGCTCGACCTGCTTCAGGAGATGATCGCCGATTATCCGGGCACAGTTCTTCTGGTCAGCCATGACCGCGATTTTCTCGATCGCACCGTCACGTCCGTGTTGATGGCGGAAGGCAATGGTCGCTTCGTCGAATATGCGGGCGGCTATAGCGACATGGTTGCGCAGCGCGGCAGCGGCGTTGCGGCGAAAAGCGTCGCAGCCGCGATACCGCAGAAGATTTCGGGAAACGCGGCGGGTCCGAAAGCCGTGTCATCGAAACGTCGTCTGAGCTTCAAGGACAAGCACGCGCTTGAGGAATTGCCCAGGCGGATCTCGAGTCTCGAAGCCGAAATCGCTGCACTGCAAAAGGAATTAACCGACAATTCCCTTTATGCGCGCGATCCGGCCCGCTTCGCCGCGATCATGGCCCGGCTCGGGGAAGCACAGGCGTCCCTATCCGGCTTGGAAGACAGGTGGATCGAACTTGAAACGCTGCGGGCTGAAATCGAAGGCGCGATCTGACGACAACCATTGACGCGCGCGGCGCCGCGTGCGAGCCACCGTCTTCGCCTGTACCGACAAGTGACCGGGAGCCCACCAATGATACGTGCAAGAAATCTGATCGCCGCGGCGATGATCGCAGCCGGCGCCATTTCACTGGCAAGTTGCAAGGACCACAACGTTATGGCTGCCAAAGCATCGACGACCTACGACCTCAGTGCCGATTCAAACAAGAAGTTCCTGGCCGACAACGCGGCCAAGACCGGCGTCATCGTGCGCCCCAGCGGGCTGCAATATCGCGTGATCCATGCCGGAAGCGGCAAGCCCGTGGCGAGCCCCGGCGACATGGTTACGGTGACCTATCGCGGCGCGCTCATCACCGGCAAGGTGTTCGATCAGACGCAGCCGGGCAACACGGCAACATTCCAGGCCGGCCGCCTGATCCCCGGTTGGGTCGAGGCGCTGTCGCTGATGAAGGAAGGCGACGAGTGGGAATTGGTGATCCCGGCGAATCTGGCATATGGCGAACAGGGCGCCGGCGGCGTGATCCCGCCCAATCAGGCTCTCGTATTCGACATGACGCTGATCTCGGTTGCGCCCGCGCAATAATACCGTGAGTTCTTTGCCTCTCATGATCGGAGATGTGCGGGTCGGTGGGCGCGTGTTGACCGCGCCAATGACCGGCGTCTCCGATCTGCCGTTTCGGCGCGCGGCGTCGAAGCTTGGTGCCGTCTATGTCGCGACCGAAATGGTGGCGTGCGATAGTTTTGCGCGCGGCCGACCGGACGTTGTGCGGCGCGCTGCCGTCGGCGAAGGACTCCCCCTGATGGTGGTGCAGCTTGTTGGCCGCGAAGCGCATTGGATCGCCAAAGGCGCGGCGCTCGCGGAAAAAGCCGGCGCCGATATCATCGATCTCAATATGGGTTGCCCGGCCAAGGAAGTGACGGGTGCGTTGTCGGGCTCGGCGCTCATGCGCGATCTCGATCTCGCCGAATCGCTGATTTGTGCAGCGGTCGGCGCGACCGCGCGACCCGTGACATTGAAGATGCGGCTCGGCTGGGACGACCACAGCAAGAATGCGCCGGAGCTTGCCATGCGGGCAGAACGCGCGGGCGTGAAGGCGATTACCGTGCATGGCCGCACGCGCCAGCAATTCTATAAGGATGCCGCCGATTGGAATGCCGTGGCAGAGGTCAAGGCCGCGACCACTCTGCCGGTCATCGTCAACGGCGACATTACAGACGCTGCGACAGCGCGCGCGGCGCTTGCGGCGTCCGGCGCGGATGCCGTCATGATCGGTCGTGGCGCCTATGGGAGACCATGGATTGCACCGGCGATCGATCGCGCCTTGTCGTCCGGCGGAGATATCATCGAGCCGAACTTGAACGCGCGACTGGAGATTGCGCTCGATCATTTTGGGGACACGTTGAATTTCTACGGCGATGCGTTGGGCGTTCGAGTATTTCGTAAGCATCTGGGCTGGTATCTCGAGAACGCGCCGCGGCCCATCAATGCCGAAGCGCGGCGGGCTGCCAAGTCGACAGCCTGCCGGTTGACCGACCCTCGCGAGGTCGAGTCGTTTCTGGTCGACTTCTGGAGACATATCCCGCAACCCACGGTTCATTGACGCGTTCGCGCCTTCCCGCCACGAAAGCGTGATTTCCGTCCCGGGCCTGCTGAATTCCTGTCGTTTATGCCTATACTGACGGCGAACAGCCCGCGAGAAGCTTTGTGAAATCAATTGGTTTTGTGTGTTTGGCGGTTGTCCTGGCAGTTCTTGGCGTTGCCATCGCCATCGCAGTTCCCGCATTCGCCCAGGAGCGCAGCGATCGCGAATTTCAGGAATGCACCGATTGCCCGGTTCTGGTCGGCATCCCGGCAGGGCGCTTCGTCATGGGAAGTCCGGCGAGCGAGCCGGGCCGCTACGACAATGAAGGCCCGCAGCATGTGGAGTCGGTCAAAGCCTTCGCGCTCGGTAAGTTCGACATCACCAGCGAACAGTTTCGGAACTTCCTCGAAGCCACGCACTATCAGCCCGCGCCCTGCAACAAGATTTTGAATCTCGGTTGGCATGTGCTGGACGACGGACGTGCGGTTGCACCCGACGAGGCGGAGCCTTTGCGCTGGCCCGCCGTCTGTCTCGATTGGCGCGACGCCGACGCGTATATCGCGTGGCTCAATACCAGGGTGAAGGCCGCGCGGCCCGAACTCGCAAAGCGAACTGGCCCCTATCGATTGCCGAGCGAAGCCGAATGGGAATATGCGGCTCGTGCGGGTACGACCACGGCGAGATGGTGGGGCAGCGCGATCGGCACAGGAAATGCGAATTGCAACGGCTGCGGCAGCCGATGGGACGACAGCGATTTGTCGACGGTCGACAAATTCCGTCCCAATCCGTTCGGCCTTTATGGGATGCTCGGCAATGCCTGGCAGTGGACGGCAGATTGCTGGCACAAGAGCTATGTCGGTGCGTCCGCGAACGGTTCGGCCTGGATGGAGAAGGACTGCAACAAATATGTGCTGCGAGGCGGCTCGTGGGACAATGTGCCGATCTTCATTCGCTCGGCGACGCGGACGGGTTCTCTGGCAGATGGCGGCGAGTTCGATTATTCAAGCCTGGCGACGTTTCGCGTTGCGCGCGATCTGCCCTAGCGGCCCGTCGCCAATCAGCGCAACGTGTCTCTCGGATTGAGACTCAGGATCATATCCATCCCGTCGTGATAATCGCCCGGCGGCAGCGCAAAGGGCGACGACAGCAAGACGGCATTCCGTGCGCTGAGCGCGATTTCGCGGTAGGCGGCATCCGTCTTGAAGCGCTGCTGGTCGATGATTTCCGCGAGCGTGACAACGCCCTTGCGCGTCATCTGCACGTGAACTCGAACTTTATACTCGTGGGCTCCCAGCATGGAGAGATTCAAACTCCAGCGCCGTTCGACCGTGGCACGAATGAAATCCCGGACACTATAAAGGGCACGATCGCCGGACACCGCATCGTCGCTGGTCGAATCCGTGTCACTGTTCGGCGAATCGTCGAGCGGCGCCAGAGCAGTCTCGGGCTGGCGCAATCTCGCCAGAGAGCGAAGTTTTGCCTGCAACTCGTCGACAGGTGGCGCGCTCTTGTTCGGCGCCACACCGACCGGAAGTTTTGGACTCGCGGATTCCGGCACAGGGATGCGCGCAGATCTTTGGCGCGGGATCGGCGCTTTTTGCAGCTGCGGGGGCGACATTGTCTTGTCGCCGAACCGCACGACATCCACCGGAAAGATACGCGTGATGGTTTGCTGTTGGGGCGACTGGGTTTTTGACAGGAAAAGCAAAACGATCAGCGCTGCCAACGCGTGCAGCGCCACGGAGCCGATAAGCCCGGGACCATTCTCGCGAACGTAATTGTCGCCCGCGGCAAGAGGCGTCGCAGCGAACGATTCATCTAGACGCGCAATCAAATCCATCGCCTGAAGGGCAGAATACCGACCAAGCCAAAAGTTAGCCCGCCCGGGCCGCCCCATCCAGACAATTCCGCATGGGGTATTCCCGGCAAAGGTGCCGAGAAGTCCATGGTTTACGCCGCTTTCCGCTCGGCCGTGCTATTGTCGATTGGACGCGAAACGGTCACAGAGTCGTCGCCGTCGAAGTGAACGTGCACGCGTCCCGCACCGATGAGCACGCGCAGGCGACGATGTTTTGCAAAATAGTGAATCCCGACGATTGCGGCGGCAAAACCCGAGGCCGCGCCCACGGCAAGCGCCCAGCGCGGGCCGAAATGGTCTGCCACCCAACCCACGATCGGGGCACCGATGGGCGTGCAGCCCAAAGCGATGGCGAGGCGGATCGCCATCACGCGACCGCGCATCGCCGGCTCGGTCGACAGTTGCATCAAGCTGTTCGTCGAGTTGGCGAAGGTCAGCGCCGACACGCCGATGACGATCAAAGCGAGGCCAAAGAGCCAGTAATTGGGCATGATCGCGGCCAGTGCGCAGCCAACCCCGAAAATCGCGGCACTCCCGAAGAGAAGATCCATGCGAGGGTGGGCGCGCCGGGCACCGAGCAACGCGCCGGCGATCGTTCCGATCGCCATGATCGACATCAACAACCCGTATTGGCCCGCGCCTGAATGAAAGGCGGTGACAGCCATGGTGGAAATAAAGATCGGAAAGTTAAGTCCGAATGTGCCGATCAGGAAAAGCGCCAGAGCAATGGCTCTCAGATTGGGACGCTTCCAGACATAACGAAACCCTTCCAAGAGGCTCCCACGATGTCGAACGGCTCTCGCATTCACGTGAAGCTCGCCGGTGCGAAGGAAGTACAGCGAACAGAGCACGGCTGCAAACGATGCGGCATTAATCAGAAATACCCAGCCTGAACCCACGCGCGCGATGAGGATGCCCGCGATGGCGGGACCGATCATCCGGGCCGCGTTGAACGAAGTGGAATTCAGCGACACTGCGTTCGGCAGGTCGGCTTCGCCCACCAGCTCCGAGACAAATGTCTGCCGCACCGGTGCGTCGAATGCCGTGACGCAACCCTGTAGAAACGCAAACACGTACACTTCCCAAAGCCGTACGAGTCCGTTGACAGTGAGAATGCCCAGCCCCAGTGCGAGCACGCCAAGGCCGGCCTGCGTGGCAATCAGGAGCTTGCGCCGGTCGAGATGATCGGCCGCAAAACCCGTCAACGGCAGCAACAGAAGATGAGGTCCGAACTGGAGCGCCATCACGACGCCGACTGCTGTTGCGTTATGGTGTGTCAGTTGCGTGAGGACGATCCAGTCCTGGGCAATGCGCTGCATCCACGTACCGACATTGGATACAATCGCTCCGCCGGCCCAGACGCGATAGTTGTAGCCGTTCAGCGAACGAAAGGTTCCTTTTATATGCATTTATGCGTTCCGCGGAGCATTGCCGCCGTGAAATCGTCCGAACCCGCGCGCCGACATGACTCCGGCAAGAAGAACGCCCAATCCCAAAGCTGCGACCTGTTCCCAGGAACGCAAATCGAAATCGCCCACACGACACACCAGAAGATAACCGACAACCAGGTTGAGAAATCCCCACACCACATTCACAGTCGACGAAGACAGACCTTTGCCGGGAGGCTTGGCGAATGGGCTTTGGAAGGGTCGACCCATCACGCCGCTGACGAAATGCGGAACGGCGTTTGTGAGAAAGGCGCCGGCGAAGAAGTAGGATGTGTCGTGAATCCAATCCATCTCAGCGTCCTTTCTTGAGGAGATCGATAATCTCCTGCGTTGTGCCGGTTTCGCCGAGCTTTGGAAAAATTCGCGTGATGCTGTTGTGATGCGCGTCCGCGTTCATGTCGGTCATCGCGTCGGTCGCGAGAGTGACATTGAAGCCCAGTGCATATGCCTCGCGGGCCGTCGACTCGGCGCCGACGCTGGTGGAGACGCCGGCGATCACGACTTGTGTGACGCCGAGCGCTTTCAAATGCTGCTCGAGGTCGGTCTTCGTGAACGCGCCCCATGTCCGCTTTGTCACCGTGTGATCTTGCGGTTTTTGGTTCAGCTCGGGGACGATATCGGTCCAGTCGGCGGGAAAATCTCCGCCTCTGCGCGGCTGCTCGGTCCGTCCCGGTGCTCCGCCGGCAACATTGACGAGCACGACCGGCAGACGGTGACTTCGGAATACCTCCGCCAATGCGCCGGCATGCTTTATGACATCGGCTGTCGAGTGCGCTGTGGGAAGCGAGACGATTCCCTTTTGCAGATCGATCAGGATCAGGGCGGTCTTCGTGTCGAGAGTGGTCGGGGCCATGGTGTTCTCCTGGTGGTGATTGGGGCCGCAATGAACGTGTGAGCGGCTATGCATCGACGAGGCGCCTGAGCAATTGCACGCCTTTCGCAAGCTCTTCCTGCTCGGCGGATGTGAACTTCGAGCGGATGGCGCGGAACAGCCAATCCTCGCGTGCCGCACGTCCTGCTTTGATCATTTTCCGACAGGCGGGCGTGAGCGACAAAATGGTTTGCCGTCCGTCGCCGGGATCCGCTTCTCCGCTAATGAGTCCTGCCGCCTCGAGCACGGAAACGGTGGCACCCAGCGACTGCGGTCGCACACCTTCGGCGCGCGCCAGATACGTCACCGTCGCCGGGCCTTCGCGCTCCAGATGGCGAAGCACGGAGGTTTGAGACGGCGTCAAGTCGCCGGGATTTCCCTGTTCGCGCAACCGCCGTTTCAGCTTGCCTGCCAAAACGTGAAGTTCCACCGCCAAGGCCAATGCTTTCGCGGCATCGAAATCGCTTTTCTGCGTCTTCATTTTCGAAGCCTAGCAGATGCTAAGGCAAACTACAAAGGTTACCTTCGTATATATCCACGCGAACCAGCCGTCAGAACTTCCGGCTGTCATAGGCCCAGTGGAGCAGGGCTTGCCGCTGACGCGGGCGGCAAAGGATGTTGCCGGGATCGCAATTGGCCTTTATC
Organism: Alphaproteobacteria bacterium; assembly: GCA_003139615.1. Taxonomy (GTDB): domain Bacteria; phylum Pseudomonadota; class Alphaproteobacteria; order Micropepsales; family Micropepsaceae; genus Rhizomicrobium. Next base: position 43,667 of record PLJH01000041.1, on the reverse strand, counting down.
TGCGCGATGTGGCGCTTCATTGCTTTCCAACGGCCGATCTGCCGCCGGTCTTCGTCCGGCATGCGGCGGCCCATGTAATAGCGGCAATACCATTGGAACCAGCCGCGTGGGTCGTCATCGTGAATCCAGCCCTTCCTGCGCCATTCGGCGAGGGGCTGGCTGGCATCGACGCCGAAAAAATTTAGACGCGGGTTTCGTTTGACGGGCGACAGCTTGGCATGTGTGAACCAACTTGCAGGAAATTCCGACCGACAGTCCGTCATATATTTGCCGCCGAACACGCCCAGTTCGAGCATCTCCTTCGGCGTCAGGTCAGGCGCGAACGCCACATCGAAGGATTTGCCCGACAGCGCCACGCGAGCGTAGCGATATCCTTGTTGCATCTTGTCGTGGACGACGACGATTTTCTGCATGGCCGATGGCTTCGAAGATATGCCCACGGATGATCTTTACGCGTGATGGCGCAATTTGGATCACATCCGATTCAATCCGGATGATTCTCGGCGCCGGGCGGCGGGATGTAAGGCGGGAATGCCTTTGCGAGAGGTTCGTATTTCGCGCGTGCGCGTTCCACGCGCTCTTTCATTTCATTTGCAATATCGGAGTGGCGGCTCACAACACTGTAGTTCTCACCGGGATCCTGCTCGAGATCGAACAGCAGCGGATAGCCGAAGGATGCAAGCGAGACGTCATATTTGCGGTAGTAGGAGCGCACGACATATTTCCAGCGCGCGGTTCTGATTGCCGCAATATGGGTGTTGTCGAAGAGAATAATCTCTTCGTGCGGCGAAGGCGCGTTCTCGAAGATGACGGCACTCAGGTCGCGACCATCCAGTTCGGTCTCGGGGAGGGGAAGCCCGGCCATCGCGGTCAGTGTCGGAAGCAGATCGAGATTGCCGGCGAGCGCAGACGTGACAACGCCGGCCGGGATGCGTCCGGGCTGGCGCAGGATCAACGGCACACGGAAGCCGCCGTCCCAACCGGATCCGCCTTTGCGGTCTCGGAACGGGCCGCTTGAACCTTCAAACCATGGCCCATTGTCGGACGTGAACATCACAAGCGTGTCTTGCTCCAGTCCGAGTTCGCCCAAGCGCGTGAGAAGCGCGCCGACGTTGCGATCGATCTCTTCGACGACTTCGCCGTAATCGCCCGCCGGCGAATTCGACAGCGACGCCGGGTTGGGCCGCAGTGGAACATGAGGTGCGGTCAGCGCGAGCAGGATGAAGAAGGGTTGCTCGCGATTGGCCTCTGCGAAGGCAAACGTTTCTGCAAAGAACCGTTGCGTCAGCGTTGGGAAATCGACGCGGGATTCGCTTATGGCAATATGCTCGCCTTCAGCCTCATAGAGCGCGATCGGGCGCATATCATGGCTGTAGGGCAGGCCACGAAACCGATCGAAGCCGAAGACCGTCGGCGGCCAGTGCGGCGCGACATGGCCCAGATGCCATTTGCCGATTAACGCGGATGCATAGACAGGCTTCAACGCTTTCGGGATCGTCACTTCAGATACCGGCAGGCCGATCGTATCCGAAGGTTGGATCACTTCATGCGCGAGGCCGCTGCGGATCGCATAGCGGCCCGTCAGCAAACCGGCGCGTGACGGTGTGCAGACATTCGCGGATGCATAGAAATCCGTGAACCGCACGCCTTCGCGTGCCATCCGGTCGAGCGACGGCGTGCGGATGATACGCCCGCCGTCGCAGCCCAGATCGCCATAGCCGAGATCGTCGGCGAGGATCACAATAAAGTTCGGTGGTCTCGCCATCGCGGCAGCGTTATTCGGTCAGATGCGCTCGATGATGATTGCGGGCGCCATGCCGCCTGCCGCGCACATGGTGACAAGCCCGCGCTTCAGATCGCGCCGCTCGAGTTCGTCCAGGATCGTCCCGATGAGGATCGATCCCGTGGCGCCGATCGGATGACCGAGCGCCATCGCGCCGCCATTCACATTCACCTTTTCGCGATCGAGCTTCAGATCGCGGATGAATTTCTCGGCAACCACGGCGAACGCCTCGTTGATCTCGAACAGGTCGATATCGTCGAGCGTCAGTCCAGCCTTCTCCAGCACCTTGCGGGCGGCCGGCACGGGCGCGTTCAGCATCAGGGTCGGACTGTCGCCCATATTCGCCATCGCGACCACGCGCGCGCGCGGCTTGAGGCCGTGCTTCTTCGCATATTCGGGCGAAGCGAGCAGAACGGCGCCTGCGCCATCCACCACGCCGGACGAATTGCCCGCATGATGAATGTACGTGATCTTGAGGTCGGGATAGACCTGCCGGATCAACCCGCCATAGGTCGTACCCTTTTCGTCGAGAGGCACTTCGGCAATCACCTCGAATGATGCCTTGAGCGCCGAAAGACCTTCGAGCGTGGTCTGCGGAGGGGGGAATTCTTCGCGGTCGAGCGCAAGCGTTCCGTCTTCCCTGTGAACGGCGACGAGGCTCTTGTCGAAATGCCGGCCCTTGATGGCGGCGTCGGCGCGCTGCTGGCTGACAAGCGCCAGTTCGTCCGTCGCGCGCCGCGAAATGCCTTCCATGGTTGCGATGGCATCGGCGCAAACGCCCTGATGCGATTGCGGATGACGCGCTCGCAAACGCAGATTGCCGCCATCCATCATCGGCGGTGATTTCGGATCGGCGGTGGAGGAGGTGTAGGACATCATCTCCGTGCCGCCCGCGATCACAAGATCTTCCATGCCGGACATAATGGACGCCGCCGCCATATTCACCGTGGTGATGCCCGAGCCGCAGAAACGATCCAGTGTGACGCCACTCGCCTTGACGTCATAACCGGCATCGAGAGCCGCCATACGGCCGAGGTCCGCGCCCTGTTTGCCGCGCTGGCTCGACGTTCCCCAGATGATGTCGTCGACTTCGGCGGTGTTGAGGTCGTTGCGCTTCGCCATCGCCTTCAGAACGGATGCCGCCAATTGCTGCGGGTGGATATCGGCGAGTGCGCCTTTGCCGACTTTGCCGATGCCGCGCGGCGTCCGGCACGCGTCGATGATCAATGCTTCTGCCATTGGAATACTCCCGTTTCGATTGCTGGTTCCGATGGACTATAGCCCTTTCCCGGAACGGCGGAAGCATTTCCGGACATCCGGACAAACCCGAATTCGGCCCGCTTGCTGGCCATCTTGCGCCAGCACATAGTGGGCGCATTCGGCCTATCGGGGGGCATATGGCATCGACTGAGATTGCAGGTGGGGTGCGCGCGACTTCAGATGCCGCAGACGGCATCGGCAAGGGCGTCGTCGCGCTTCTCGCGCTCGCGGTGTTCATCAATTATGTCGATCGTGGCAATCTCGCGACCGCAGCGCCGCTGATCGGCAACGAGCTGAAACTTTCCAATACGCAAATCGGCTTGCTCCTCAGCGCGTTTTTCTGGACCTACACGCCGGGGCAGATCCTGTCGGGCTGGCTTGCCGAGAAGATCAACGCTTATCGCACCCTCGCGCTCGGCCTTGCGATCTGGTCGCTCGCGACGACGTTGTCGGGCATCGCCAGCGGGTTCTTTGCGCTCATCGTATTGCGGCTGGTTTTGGGCCTCGGCGAAAGCGCGGCGTTTCCGTGCAGCTCGAAGCTCCTCGCAGAACATCTGCCGCGCCATCGCCTCGGTGCGGCCAACGGATTGATCGGCGTCGGTCTCGCGCTTGGGCCGGCCTTCGGTACCTATGGCGGCGGCACGATCATGGCGCATCTCGGCTGGCGACCGGTGTTCCTGCTGTTCGGCATTGCTTCGATGCTGTGGTTGATTCCATGGATGCTTGCGACGCGCCAGGCATCGCTCGCCGCAAATTCCAACTCCAAGGCGTCGGCGCCGTCGTTCCTTGCAATTCTGGTGAAGCCCGATGCCTGGGGCGCCAGTCTCGGTCACTTTTCCGCCAATTACGCATTTTATTTCGTCATTTCCTGGCTCCCGCTCTATCTTGTGAAGGCGCGGGGCTTTTCCGTGAGCGAGATGGCGCAGATCGGCGGCACGATTTATGTCGTCTATGCCGTCTCCGCGCATTTCACGGGCCGGGTTTCCGATTGGTGGATGCGCAGAGGTGCCAGCGACACGCTTGTGCGAAAGACCTTCTCGGTCTCGGCGCATGTGGGCATTGCAATCAGCATGCTCGTCTGCGCGATCGGCAGTCCTCTGATTTCGATCGGAAGCCTACTGTTCGCCGGAATATTCTTCGGCTTCAATACTCCGACGATTTATGCCGTCGGACAAACCCTTGCCGGCCCAAGAGCGGGCGGGAAATGGATCGCATTGCAGAATTGCGTAGGCAACGGCGCCGGCATCATGGCGCCCCTTGTCACCGGTGCGATCGTCGATCGTACAGGCCAGTTCGCACTGGCATTTCTCGTTGCAGGTGCCGTCAGTCTCGCGGGCGCGGTCGGCTGGGGCGTCATCATTCGACGCGTCGAACCGGTGCTGTGGGCTCCGGTTGGGGCATGATTTTCGCGACTCGCGAATTTGCGTGTTCGAGGCTTCAACAATGAGGCGCCCGGCGCCGCGCAACACGTGCACAGCGCCGGGTGCTTTAAATCAGTTCGGCATCAGGACTTTGTCGACGACCTGAATCACGCCGTTCGACTGATAGACGTCGTAAGTCGAGATATCGGCGATATCGCCCTTCTCGTCGCGCACCACGATATTGTGAGGCCCGTTCATCATGACGGTCAGCGTTCCGCCCTCGACGGTTTTTAAATCGGCCGTACCTCCGCCGGAGCGAATCGCGCGCGACAACGACGCAAAATCCCAGCGGCCGGGAACGACGTGATAGGTGAGGACTTTCGTCAGCGTGGGCTTGTTTTCAGGCTTCAGCAACGTGTCGACTGTTCCTGCGGGAAGAGCTGCGAACGCTTCGTTCGTCGGCGCGAAAACCGTGAACGGACCGGGTCCCTTCAATGTATCCACCAATCCGGCTGCTTTCACAGCGGCCACGAGGGTCGTGTGATCGGGCGAGTTCACGGCATTGTCGACAATATCCATATTCTTCATCATTGCCTGACCGCCGACCATTGGGTTCGACATCGGCGCAGCGCTTGCCGCTGTCAGCGCGAGCGAAGTGCTGAGTAACACGAGCGCCATCGCGCTCGACGTATTGAAATGTTTCATTGAGGCCATCTCCGGAATTGCTGTTTTGGGTTACCTGTCTGCGACGTGAGCGAACGCTCCTCTCGCGCGGCAACCGAAAGGTGTACGCCGTGCATGGCTTTGTGGATCAAACGCGAGCCAAGTGATGTTTTGCGCAATTCATCCTGCCGCAGTGATCCGGCCGCGATACTTAGACGTATCTGGAATTCACGCGTTTGCGGTGACGGCCCTGCGCGCAATCTTGCTGCGCAAATCGCGACGTTCGGGGAACGCAGCAAACTATCATGCGGGGCACGATACATTCGCGCGAATATCTGGCGTGAACGCGCGATTCGCATTAGCCTTCGCCGATTCCAGACGGCTGCCCGATGTCCATTCGAAATCTCGACGCCATATTCCGTCCTCAGTGCGTTGCCCTGATCGGCGCGAGCAATCGGCCGCATTCGGTCGGTGCGGTGATCGCCGACAATCTGCGGCTTGGCGGTTTCGACGGCCCTATCCTGCCGGTCAACCCTGCGCACAAATCGGTCGCGGGCATCCTTTGCTATCCGAGCGTCGCAAACCTGCCGCTGGTACCCGACCTCGCAATTATCTGCACGCCGCCGCAGACCGTGCCGCACCTCGTCGCCGAACTCGGTGCGCGGGGCACGCGGGCGGCCATTGTCGTCACGGCCGGGTTTCGCGAAGGCGGTAACGAAGCGGGCCGCGTGCTCCAGCAAGCCGTGCTTGATGCCGCGCAACCGCATCTGCTGCGTATTGTCGGACCCAATTGCCTCGGCGTGCTGTCGACCCCCGCAAAGCTGAATGCGTCCTTTGCGCAGTCCACGCCGAAGCCGGGCAATGTCGCGTTCGTTGCCCAGTCGGGCGCGATGGTGACGACTGTGCTCGACTGGGCCGGCGGCCGCGGTATCGGGTTCTCGCATCTCGTGTCGTTAGGCGACATGAGCGATGTCGATTTCGGCGACATGCTCGATTATCTCGCGATGGACGAGGGCACGCAGGCGATCCTTCTCTATGTGGAAGCAGTGACGCAGGCGCGCAAATTCATGTCTGCTGCGCGCTCGGCGTCGCGCGTGAAACCCGTGATCGCGATCAAGGCCGGACGCCAGGCCGCTGCCGCACGGGCGGCTGCATCGCACACGGGCGCCTTGGCCGGAATGGACGCCGTCTATGACGCGGCGTTCGAGCGCGCAGGTATCCTGCGGGTCTATGATCTCGACGAGATTTTCGATGCTGTTGAAACGCTGGCGACACGGCCGCGTGTGAATGGCGACAGGCTGGCCATCGTCACCAATGGCGGCGGAGTGGGTGTGCTGGCGACTGACGCCCTGATATCGCAGGGCGGCGAGCTCGCGCCGCTCGCCGAGTCTGAACTTGCGAAACTCAACGTGGCGCTTCCGCCAACCTGGTCGCACGGCAATCCGATCGACATCATCGGCGATGCCGATGGCGCGCGTTACAGCGCTGCCCTCGAAGCTCTGATCGGTTCCGAGGATACGGATGCCATTTTGGTCCTGAATTGTCCGACGGCCGTCGCATCGGGCATCGAGGCGGCGCAGGCCGTGATCGCTTCGGCGCCGAAACTCGGTAAACCAGTGTTCACGAACTGGCTTGGCGCGCAATCAGCGGAGCAGGCTCGGCGCCAATTCGAGACGGCCAATATCCCAACCTACGACACGCCGGAAAAAGCCGTGCGTGGCTTTATGCACATGGTGCGCTACCGGCGCGGGCAGGAAACGCTGATGGAGGTGCCACCGTCGGCGCCCACGGAATTCCGGCCCGATCTCACGAAGGCGAAATCCGTGATCGGCGATGCGCTCAAGACGGGCGGGGGCTGGCTCGATGCGATTGCCGTGCAGGATTTGCTGACGGCTTATGGTGTTCCCGTGGCGCGAACCGCACGGGTGACCGATGCTGCCGAAGCCGCGGCGAAGGCGGACGAGTATCGCGCCCCGATTGCGCTCAAAATTTATTCGCCCGACATCACGCACAAATCCGATGTCGGCGGCGTGGCGCTCGATCTGAATGGTGCGGATGCGGTGAAGACGGCAGCGGAAGCGATGCTGGCGCGTGTCGCAAAGGCAGCGCCGAAAGCCCATCTTGAAGGTTTCGTGGTTCAGGAGATGATCCGCCGCCCCGGCGCTTATGAACTTATTCTCGGCATGGCCGACGACGCGACGTTCGGCCCTTTCATGCTGTTCGGACATGGCGGGACGGCCGTCGAAGTGATCGCCGACAAAGCGCTCGGCCTGCCGCCGCTCAATCTCAAACTCGCACAGGAGATGATTGAGCGGACGCGTATCTGGCATCAACTCAAAGGATATCGCGACCGCTTGCCCGCCGCGCTCGATGCGATCGCGTTGACGCTCGTGCAGCTTTCGCAACTCGTCTGTGATTTCGATGAGATCGCGGAGCTCGATATCAATCCGCTGCTCGCGGATGAGCGCGGCGTCATCGCCGTCGATGCCCGCATCCGCGTTGCGCTGACCGACCCGTCTGCAATACCGCATCGCAGGATGGCGATACGGCCCTATCCCCAGGAACTCGAGAGTCGCGAGACGATCCCCGGGCTGGGTGAATTCCTGATGCGACCGGTGCGGCCCGAAGATGCGCCCGCCTTTGTGCGCCTGTCCGAACGGTTGGCGCCGGAAGATGTTCGCCTGCGTTTTTTCTCTCCGTTCAAGACCTTGCCGCCCGCGCTTCTCGCGCGCCTCACCCAGATCGATTACGACCGCGAAATGGCCTTTGTTCTGTTTGATGCACAAAACGAGGTTGCCGGTGTGGGACGCTTATCCGCCGACCCAGATGGCGCACGCGCCGAGTTTGCGGTGCTCGCGCGCAGCGATTTGAAGGGACACGGGATTGGCCATTTGTTCATGGACCGCTTGATCGCTTACGCCAGGGCGCGGGGCATCCACGAGCTCTTTGGCGATACGCTGGTGGAAAACGAACCCATGCTGACCCTGTGCCGGGAACTCGGATTCAAGATTTCGGCGCCGTCCCGTGGCATCGTTCGCGCGACGCTCGTTCTTTAGGCGGCAACTTCGCCGATTTGAAGTTCCCGAATCGCAATGCCATAAAAGGTGCCGGAGCCGCGGCGCCTCATCGGCATTGGAAATTGTCTCCTATGATAATCCAGGAAAAATCCGTCGTTGTCGTCGGCGGCGGGTTCAGCGGTGCATTGTTCGGGTTGAAGCTGCATCGCGCGCACCCGAACTGGCGCATCGTGATTGTGGAGCCGAAAAAGAAACTGGGCCGCGGCGTCGCATATGGCGCCTGCGGGTCGCAACATCTTTTGAATGTGCCCGTGAGCCGCATGGAGATCGGGCTCACACCCGGTTTCGCCAAATGGCTTGAGCCGCGCCGCAATGAGATGGCGGAAGCTCTTGTCGAAAGCGGCCTCGATCTTCCCTCCGCCTATGCGCCGCGCCGGTTGTTCGGCGACTATATGGAAGAGCGCATCGGCGAAGCTCTGGCCGCGAAAACACGCACGGGTTTGACGGCGGTGCGCGGCGAAGCCGTGCGCCTGCTTTCGCAAGGGCGCGGCGTGTTGCTCACGGACGGGCGCGAGATCAGAGCGGATTTCGTCGTGTTGGCGATGGGCAATTTGCCCCCGCGTCCACCCAGTGGGCCGGACAACTGGCTCTATGACACGGGTTACTTCGTGCCGGATCCGTGGGCCGCGGATGCGTTCGACGACATCGATCCCGACGAGCCGGTCCTTCTGATCGGCGCCGGTCTGACAATGGTCGATATCGCGTTGCGTCTCGCCGATGAAGGCCATCGCGGCAAGATGCTGGCCGTGTCGCGGCGGGGTCTTAACCCGCGCACGCACAAAGGCGGTGGCGCATGGGTACCGTTCCTGCACGACAAAATTCCGGCGTCGCCTTTGGCACTGGCGAAAATCGTTCGCGCGGAAATCGAAAAAGCAGAAGCACAGAACATTCCGTGGCAGCGCGTGTTCGACGCGGCGCGGCCGGCGGTCGCGAGTGTCTGGAACAATTGGGACGACAAGAGTCGCCGCCAATTCCTGCGCCACCTTCGCGTGCGCTGGGACATTCATCGCCACCGCATGGCGCCGCGCATCGGCGAAGAGCTGGATTCGTTGCTCAAGAACGGCAAGCTCGAGATCGTTGCGGGACGTCTTGCCGGATTCCAGGAAGCCGGAAATCAGGTCGAGGCCACGTTGAAGCTGCGCGGCGGCGGCTCACGCGTGTTCAAGGCAGGGCAGGTCGTGAATTGCACCGGTCCCGGCAACGACTTCGACAAGATCGCGATCCCGCTGGTGGCCGATTTGCGGGAGCGGGGTTTGGCCAGGGCGGATTCTCTCGGGGTCGGATTCGAAACCGAGGACTGTGCGGTGCTCGATGCAAATGGACGACCATCGAGTTGGTTGTTCGCATTGGGACCGCTTACACGCCCGGCGTGGTGGGAGATCACGGCCGTGCCCGAGATCAACATCCAGATCGACCGTCTTGTCGCGCAGCTTTCGAGCGATACGCCGGCGCCGCGTCTCACCACTGCCGATTTCCTCGGCATGGGCGAGGGGATTTGATGCCTTAGACACGCGCTGCGATCCACGCGGCCATCACATCCGCGACCCGGTCGCGATTCCTGTCGTCATCCTCGAAATAGTGCGCGCCCGGCAGGAATTCCAACGTCTTGTCGGCGATTTTGAGCGCTTGAAAAATCCGGCGAGCATCGCTCGGGAAGACGCCCGTATCGGCTGTGCTTTGGATAACCAGCGGCGGCAGATCGAGCTTCGCGAGTTGTGCCTCACCGCGACAATGCGAGGTTTCCAGACTCCACATCGAAAGCCATGCGCGCAACGTATTCGCACGTCCGATACCGAGAGGATTGCGATTGGCGAGCGGCGGCGAGCCCGCATAACAGGCGGGACAGGGGCGGTCCGATGGATCGATGGCTGGATCCATGAATCGCAAATCCGCCCAGGTGCGGAACAACGGAAAGATCCGGTCCGGAATTCCGGCGGCCTTGAGCCGCGNNTCGGTCCTGGTCGGATCGGACTCGTCGACGACCGATGCATCCATCCAGTTCGTCAACACTTCGGGGCGCCCCGGATGCGCATTGAGCGAAATATACAATTGGCCTCGCGGCAAAGCGGCGAGTGCTTCCCCGAGGGAACCGCCCGCTGTGTCTGCCAGAGTGGGCACGGCCGCTTCGGCCTGGTAAGCGGCCATCAACGAGCCGCCGCCCGAATTGCCGAGCAGCACGATGGTTTCGACATCGGCTGTTTCGCGCAGCCATTTGACGCCGGCCGCGATATCGACCAGAGCATGCTCAAGAATGAATTGATCCTCCGCACCCCGATAGCGCGTGTTCCAGCCGAGAAAGCCAAGCCCGCGGGCAGCAAACAACGGCCCGCAATAGTGTTCCGAAAAATCGACATTGTAATGCGTGGCAATCGCCGCCACGCGGGGCTTTTTGCCCCTCGGTGACCAATAAAGACCCTGGCAGGGATGGCTGCCATGTTTTGCAGCGGGCATCGTCGGGGAGGGAAGTCCTACAAATTCGACGGAGATCTGCTTGAAGGTCTCGCTCATTTTCCGCTCCGTTCCCGCTCATCGCATCTGGACAAGCAGCCCAAATTTCCTAGGCTGGGCCGCATCATACATCGCGCGCTCCCGCAGTGTGCAATTGGAGGATCGACGGATGGCCGGCAACAGGGAATTCGAGCTTCAGGGCGTGAACCATCTGGCGCTCGTCTGCAAGGATATGGCCCGTACGGTCGATTTCTACACCAATGTTCTGGGGATGCCGCTGATCAAGACGATCGATCTGCCGATGGGGATGGGCCAGCATTTCTTTTTCGACATCGGCAATGGCGACGCGCTCGCCTTCTTTTGGTTTCCCGATGCGCCCGCGGCGCAGCCGGGTATCGCTTCGGCGGGACACCTGCCGACATCCGGAAAGTCGATAGCGTCCGCGCATGGATCGATGAACCACGTTGCGATTAATGTGCCGGCCGACAAGATCGACGAATATTACGAGAAGCTCGTTGCCAGGGGCGTCAAGCCGACGAAGATTCTGAATCACGACGATTCCGAATACCAGATGAGTCTCGCGGTATCGCCGACGACCTTCGTGCGCTCGATCTATTTCTTCGATCCCGACGGCGTCTGCCTGGAGTTTGCCGCGTGGACGCGCCCGCTCGATCCCAAAGTCGATGTGAAGCACGAGCCCGTCGATGCGACGGGCCACAAACGCGCGAGAGAATTTGCGCCGGGATGATTTTCTCTAACGTGCGAGCGCCCGTGTCTCCCAATCCTGCCTGATGCCATCAAGGGTGAGTTCGGTCGCCGCAAGATAGTCGCGCGCAGCAGAGCGCACGAAATCGAGATCGCGGGGCGCGGTCAGATATTCGACGGGGGACTTTCCGTCGATCCGCGCCAGCAGAAGCGCCGCCAGCAACGGACTCGCGCGGGCTTCGAGCGCCGGCGCGCTCTCCCAATCGACCTTCGCGAGATAGGCGTTACGCAATGCGTCGAACGATTTGCAATAGTTCCGGACGTGCGACGGATTCCAGACGCATTTGAGCAGAAGGTGGTTCAGGCAGAAGGCGAGATCGAATGCGGGATCGCCGTAACAGGCAGTTTCCGCATCGAGAATGATCGGACCGTCCGGCCCAACCAGAATATTCTTCGGACTGAGATCACCATGCATCAGCGCGATGCGGGCGCGTGCCAGGTCGCCCGCGATTTCGCGGATGCGACCGGCNNTGTGGTTGTCAGGAAATAGGTCGTATACTGAATATGCGACCGGCACGGTCGGAATGCGCTTTCGCTGTCGTCAGCAGATAGGGATCGATGCGCAGCGCCGTGAAATGATCATAAACGGCGAACTCGTCCTGAACTGCATTCGAACCCGCGCCGGTACAGTGAATGCGCGCAATGATTTCGCCGATTTGCGCCGCAACAGAGGGATCGACGATGCCGTCGCGTAGCTGAGTCTTCCAGCAGGGATGCGTCACGGGATCGAAATAATTCATGACGAACAAATGTGAGGCACGGTCTTCCGCCAGGACCGTCGGCACGTTGCCCGGCACGATTTTGCCTGCAAAGCGAAACCAGGCCGCTTCGCTGTGCACACGTTCGACGGGCGCGTGCCAGTCCGCAGACACATTGAGCTTGGCCAGAACCTGCTTGACGCAAACGGGACCTGAAGCGAGGTCGATGCGATACACATCGCTTGAAACGCCGCCCGGAAGGCGAACGAGCGACGGGCAGGCGCTCGCCGGGACAATTCCAAGAGACCGCAAGCTGGTCAGGATATCGTCTTCGTGAGTCATTGGGCCACGTTAGCGGATTCCGGACCGAAAGGCGTGGGTTCGCGACGCCGGAGTTGCGCCGGCACGTGACTGTCCGGCGCACAAACAATAACCTGCCGGTTCGAGTACAGCCGCAAAACCTTAATGGGATTTGAAAATGGTCGAGATCCGAACACGTCCCTTGTGCGTCTATCACGCCAATCTGGAGCCGGTACAACACAACATGGGCGCCGGACCATTCGGCCGCCGGCTGATTGCGGTCGTCACGGGAGGGGCGTTCGAAGGCGAGCGTCTCAACGGCAAAGTTTTGAACGGCGGGGGCGATTGGGCGCTGATCGAGGAGGAGCGCGATGTGCTGCGGCTCGATGCGCGCGTGACATGGGAGACGCATGACGGCGCGAAAATCTATGTCTCCTATCGCGGCGTGTTGCGGCCGTTCTCCGAGATCCGCCGGCAGGGATCTGCGGGTGGAACCACCGAGGAAGATCACAGCAGGCTCTATTTTCGCACGAGCCCGGTCTTCGAAACCGGCGATTCGCGGTATTTGTGGCTGAACGATTTGATTTCGGTGGGCGTCGGAGGCGCCATGAAAGGCGGCGTGAAATACGAACTTTTCGAAGTCTTATAATTATTCCACGGCTTCCATCTCGTTGGCGGGCGCTGCGGTCGGCAGCAGCACCGTCTTCGGCAGGAACACGATCAGCACCAGAATCGGCAGACTGATATAGAACATCAGAAGGAAGACATCGGCATAGGCCGAAATGGTTGCCTGCTGTATCACCATTCCGTTCAGCATCGTGGCGCCCAGAGGGATTTGAGGATTGAGAAACAAGCTCGGCGCATTGACGTTGAGCATGCGATTATACGGCGAAGCATGGGCAGAAAGTTGCGCGTACATGACCTGCGTCATGCTGATCAGGACGGTCGATGTGACCGAGACCCCGATCGCCGAACCCACATTTCGTACCAGATTGATGATGCTCGCGCCGTCGGTTCGCAGTTGCTGAGGCAAAGTGGCGAACGCGAAGATGTTGGAGGGAACGAAGATGAATCCCATTCCCACACCTTGCATGAATGTGGTGAAGGCGAGGATTTGGGTATCGATGTCGGGCGTCCAGCGCGACATTTCCCATAGCGACCAGATGAGAATCGATGCGCCGAAAGCCATCAATTTGCGCGGATCGACCTTCATCACGATCCGCCCCACGAACAACATCGTTATCATTGTGCCGACGCCGCGCGGCGCAAGAAGCAAACCTGTGTCCATGACGGAGTGACCGCCGAGATCCTGCAGGTAAGGCGGCAACAATGCGCTCGTCGCGAGAAGAATGATTCCCACAAAAAATGTCAGAGCCAGGCCCGAGCGATAATTTCTGTCTTTCAGCAGGTCGAGCCGCAGAAACGGTTTGTTGATGGTAAGGATTTGGACGGTGAAGATGTAAAGTCCGAGGCCCGCCAGCACCGCTTCGACAATGATTTCGGCAGAATCGAACCAGTCCTTCGTGGTTCCGCGGTCGAGCATCAATTGCAGCGCACCAAGGCCGATGCTGAGCGCAATAAATCCGAACCAGTCGAAACGCGGCGGCGTGTCGTGCCGCGCTTCATGCAGAAACAGAAACACGCCCGCCGTGGACACGATGCCGACGGGAACATTGACGTAAAACACCCAGCGCCACGAATAGTGGTCGGTGAGGAATCCACCGAGCGTCGGCCCCAGGATCGGCCCCAGCATGATGATCATCGACCAGACAGCCATGATCTGTCCGCGCTTCTCGAGCGGATAACGGTCGATGATGATGGCCTGCGAGAGGGGAGACAGCGCTGCGCCGAATGCGCCTTGAAGAAGGCGAAACAAGATCATCTGGTCCAGAGTCTGTGCGAGGCCGCACATCGCAGACGTGATCGTGAATCCGACGAGGCTCACCAGAAATATCTCGCGCCGACCGAAGCGCGCCGCAAGCCAGCCTACAGGACCGGTCAGGATCGCCGCGGCAATAACATAGGATGTGAGCACCCAGGTGATCTGGTCGCGGGACGCCTGCAAGCCGCCCTGCATATAGGGAAGCGCCACGTTGGCGATGGTCGTGTCCAGCATCTGCATGAACATGCCGAGCATGACGCAGATGACAGCGATGCGAAGCCCGAAGGGCGTTTCGCGCAGTGCCGGCGGGCTCAGGGCGTCAGCAACCAATGGCAGAACTCGGCGGGTTCTCGGCGCCCGAATGATACGCGCCTGCCGCTTTTTTCAACAGAAGGGTTATCGCGAAGCATGTAGTTTACGTAAGGTTTGGGTCGAACGGCGAGATTTTAAGAATTTGGCCGCAAAATCCCCCGTTAAATGGACGGCGAGCTAGCCTGGGGTAAAGCCCGGGAGGCCCGCCAACATTGCATATTCTCGTGTAATTCTGGTACTTTAGCGCGGGCTCGCGATCATGGTCGAGGTGGCGGCCCGCTTTCAAGAAGTCAGTGTCTGGATCGGGAGGGGCGCTGCCGCGTGACCGCCATGCTTGTGTCATCTGAAGTCGCCGGGAGTCTGGACCAGCTCGTGCTGGATCGCGAGCTTGTCTCGCCGGAGACGCTTGCGCGTGCGCGTGCCGTTCAGTCGGAGACGGGCGAGCGGCTCGATGCCGTGCTGACACGGCTGGGGTTGATCTCTGAAATTTCGCTCGCCCAGGCAATCTCGCGCGCGACGGGATTCCGGCTGGCTACGTCCGACGATTTTCCGGCCGAGCCGATTGCGGCAGATACGCTCGCGCCGCGCTTTCTGCGCGATGCGCGTGCGGTGCCTCTGCGTGAAATTCCTTCGGGTATTGAGATCGCATTTGTCGATCCGCTCGATGCTTATGTCGCAAAGGCGTTGTCGTTTGCGCTCAACTGTACCGTCACGCCGGTTGTGGCACGGACAAGCGATGTGGAAGCCGCCCTTGATCGGCTTTACGGCGCGCCGAACGAGCCCCACGAAGAAGGTCTCGGTGCCGACGACAATGACGCCGATGTGGAGCGGCTCAAGGATCTTGCGAGCGACGCGCCTGTCGTTCGCGCGGTCAACAGCCTGATTGCGCGCGCGTCCGAAGCGCAGGCGTCGGACATTCATATCGAACCGACGGAGAGCGCGATCAAGGTGCGGTTCCGAATCGATGGTGCGTTGCGTGACGAGGAAACGCTGCCGGCCCATCTCAAATCCGCGCTCGTTTCGCGTATCAAGGTGATGTCCGGTCTCAACATCGCCGAGCGTCGCTTGCCGCAGGACGGGCGCTTGCGGTTGGCAGTTCGCGGCCAGGAAATCGATTTTCGTGTTGCAACATCGCCGACCATTCACGGCGAAGCGGTTGTGCTGCGCATCCTAGACCGCTCCAATCTTGCGCTGGAATTCGAGAAACTCGGTTTCGACGAAGAGCTGCTTGTGCGCTATCGGCGCGTTCTCGCGCAGCCGCATGGCATTCTTCTGGTGACGGGACCGACCGGCAGCGGTAAGACGACGACGCTCTATGCGTCACTCGCGACGCTCAACACCGCCGAACGCAAGATTCTCACCATCGAGGATCCGATCGAATATCGCCTCGCCGGCATCAATCAGACACAGGTCAAACCGCAGATCGGTCTCGACTTCGCGGCTGCGTTGCGATCCTTCCTGCGCCAGGATCCCGACGTGATGATGGTCGGCGAAATCCGCGATCTCGAAACGGCGCAGGTTGCCATCCAGTCCGCGCTCACCGGTCACATGATCCTGTCAACATTGCATACCAACACTGCGGCGAGTTCCGTCACGCGCCTGCTCGACATGGGCGTAGAGCCGTTCCTGATCACGTCTACGCTTAATGCGGTACTCGCACAGCGCCTTGTGCGGCGCCTGTGCCCGCAATGCCGGACCGCCACGTTGCTGTCCCGCGAGGCGATTGTTTCGCTCGGCCTTAATGCCGCAACGATGGATGGCATGCAGTTCTTCAAGCCGCATGGCTGCAGTGCCTGCAGCAATACCGGCTTTCGCGGACGCATTGCGTTGTTCGAATTGCTCGAGATGGACGATGAAATTTCGCGACTCATCCTGATTCGCGCGGAAGCGCGCGAAGTTCAGCGCGCCGCCGTCTCTGCCGGAATGCGCACGATGCTCGCCGACGGAATCGCCAAGGCGCAGGCCGGGCTGACGACGGTTGAGGAAATCTTGCGCGTGACGCGGGAGGCATAGACATGGCGACCTTCCGCTACCGCGCCGCAACGGCCTCGGGAGAATTGAAAGCGGGGACGCTCGACGGCGCGTCGCAGATCGACGTGCTCGATCGGCTGCGCCGGCTCGGACTGATGCCGATCGAAGCGATCGAAACGGCGGATCGTCCGGTGAAGCAAACCAAGATGGCCGGCGCGGCGACGCGTCAGGCGGTCGCGAATGCGCTTGGCGAGCTTGCGGTATTGCTGAACGCGGGCCTCGCGCTCGATCGCGCGCTTGCCGTCTGCGTCGACAATATTTCAAAGCCGGCGCTCAAGGCGGTGTTCGTCAGATTGCGTGAGCGCGTGAAGGAAGGCGTCCCACTGGCGCGCGCCATGGCACAGGAGGAAGGGACATTTCCGCCGATGGCCTGCGCGATGGCCGAAGCGGGAGAAGCAAGCGGCAAGCTCGACACGAGTCTTGCGCGGCTGGCCGAAGCGCTCGATCGCGCCGCCGCATTGCGCCAGACCATCGTGTCTTCGCTGATCTATCCGGCGGTGCTGATCGTTATTGCGCTGGGCGTCATCTCGATGATGCTTCTCGTTGTTGTTCCGCAATTCGAAGATCTTTTCTCCGACCAGGGCGCCAAGCTGCCGTTCATCACACAGCTTGTGATGGGCGCAAGCCATGGTCTGCGGAATTATTGGTGGGTCGGCCTTATCGCGCTCGGAGTCGCCGGCTTTGTCGGCATGCGTTGGATGGCGCAGCCTGCCGTCCGGCGCGCGTTCGACCGCAACATCCTGCGTGTTCCACAATTTGGCCCTCTGATCACGAACGCAGAGACAGCGCGCATGGCGCGCACGCTCGGAAGCCTCGTGGACAGCGGTGTGGCATTGCCCACAGCGTTGGGCATCGCCCAGCGCTCGCTCGTCAACACCTATATGTCGGCGGCCGTCGGCCGGGTGGTGTCGGGCCTCAAGGAAGGCAGCGGCCTTTCGGGTCCTTTGGCCGCGACAAAGCTGTTTCCACCGATGGCGCTCAGCTTTCTTCGAACCGGCGAGGAGACGGCTCAGCTCGGAATGATGCTGAACCGTCTTGCGGATGTGTTAGACCGCGACGTCCGGAACACGATCCAACGTATGATTGCGATCTTGACGCCGGCCCTGACCGTGTTGATGGGTGCGCTGGTCGCAACCGTCATCGCTTCGATTATGTCGGCTATCCTTGGCTTTAACGATTTGGCGCTTGGACCATGATGAAACTGATGAAACCCTCCCGGCGGGAAGCCGGTTTCACCCTGCTCGAACTTCTGGTCGTGCTTGCGATCATGGGGCTGCTCGCCGCCATCATCGCGCCGCAGGTCCTCAAATATTTGGGAACTTCGCGGACGCAAACCGCGCGTGTGCAGATCCAGAACATCACCTCGGCGCTGGAGCTGTACAAATTGGACGTCGGGCACTATCCGACCCAGGTGGAGGGTCTCAACGCGCTCGTCACGGATCCGCCGACGGCGCCCGGATGGAACGGCCCTTATCTGCGCAAGGAAAGTGCGCTGAAAGATCCCTGGGGCGAGCCCTATCTTTACAAAGTGCCGGGTCAACACGGCGAAGTCGATGTCTATACGCTGGGCTCGGACAAGGCCGAGGGTGGGACAGGCGAAGCCCAGGACGTCGGCAACTGGTAGCGACCGCAAATGACGCTGCTCGAAGCCCTTGTCGTCGTGACGCTGACCGTGATGCTCGGTCTTATCGCGTTTCCGTCGATGGAGCGGACCTACGAGATTCTGATGCTGCGCCAGACGGCCGAAGTGCTGGCGGCAAATTTGCGCGTCGCCCATGCGGACGCAATCGACAAGAGCCGCGACGTCGAGTTCTCGATACAGGTCGACGGGCACGGATATGGCTGGAACGAAGGAGAGGCGCGCCGCGTGCCGGACGCGATCGATCTGCGGATGTCGAAGGGGCAAACGATTCAGTTCTTTGCCGATGGCTCCACGTCGGGAGGCGCAGTCACGCTCGCCTCCGGAGCGCATCAGGTCGATATTTCGGTGGATGTCGCGACGGGCGCCGTGTCTGACGGGCAATGATGAAGCGCGACGAAGGTTCGGTTTTCATCGAATCGATGGTGGCAGCAGCGATCGTCGCGCTGGCGCTTGCCGCCATGTATCGCGTGATCGAAGACGGCGCGATGCGCAATCGCGCCGTCAACGAGAAGCAGACGGCGTTGCTCATTGCGCAGTCCGAGTTGGCCGCAGTGGGATCCGGCATACCGCTGGCGCAGGGAATGACGAGTGGAACGGAAGGTCCTTATGCCTGGCGTGTCGACATCTCGTCTTCGGATGTGGGCAGCGGCAGTGCGAGCGTCGCGGGCCCGTTGTGGCAGGTCACGGTTTCCGTGCGCGCGCTCGATAGTGAAAACGCCATTGTCACGCTCAAGAACCTCGCGCTGGCTTCGGGAGCCTGAGCAATGTCGGAAAGGACAGCGGGATATGCGATTGCCGAAATGCTGGCGAGCCTCGTCATTCTCGGAATGATCGGAACAATGATGATATCCGGGATCACGACGGGACGGCGCGTGTGGGAGCGCATGGATGCGAGCGACGTGGCGGCAGAGAATGTCGCCGGCGCCCAGCTGTTGCTGCGCGAGCGTATCGAATCGGCATTTCCGGCGACCCGGAACGACACGGTGCCGCCCTTTTCCGATTTCGAAGGAAAAGCGGATTCCATTTCGTTCCTCGGCGAGGCGCGCGATTCGGAACGTCCGACTGCTCTGCGCCGATATCACCTCGCGCTCGATACGGATGGCGACCTCGTGCTTTCAGGCGTGAGCGATGTCGCCGTTAACCAGGCGGCTGCGAGCGAAGTGCTGGTTCTGATGCGGGGTGTCCAGGAATTCGATGTTGCCTATTTCGGATCGCAAGCCAAGGGGCCGCCCGCCTGGCAGTTGAGCTGGGATCGCCAGACTTCCCTTCCGCAGCTGGTGCGCATCCGGCTGCAATTCGAACAGGGGGACCGGCGGGCGTGGCCGGAGCTTCTGATCAAGCCGAAAGTTACGATCGATTCACTATGTGTGCTCAATGCTGCCAGCGGGGGCTGTCGGGGCCGGCAATGAACATCAAAGATATTCTCTTTTTGGACATGGAAACGACCGGACGCCTCATCCGGCAGGGTCTGGCGTGGTGGATCGACGAATTGCTTGCGCTCGTCCCGCCGCAGTGGCGCGCGAGATTTGCTCAGCGTCCGAAGCTGATTGTCGACTGGAACGAACAAGGTTTGACCGCCCGAGAAGAGGGCAACGCGAAGCCCTTCGACGCCGCCTCCCACACGTCAGGCGAACTCGACAATGCGACCATTGTCATACCGATGTCCCACGTGCTGACGCGCGAACTCGATCTGCCGCTGCTCCCACC
This sequence comes from Alphaproteobacteria bacterium, assembly GCA_003139615.1. Classification (GTDB taxonomy): domain Bacteria; phylum Pseudomonadota; class Alphaproteobacteria; order Micropepsales; family Micropepsaceae; genus Rhizomicrobium. The sequence continues at coordinate 23,738 of PLJH01000041.1, read as the reverse complement.
CAACGACATTCGCCGGCTGGTCGCGCTCGATATCGATCGCCTGACGCCATTTCGGGTGGACACGGTTTATTTCGACACCGAAATCATTCAGCGGGACGCGGACAGGGGAAAGCAGCGCGTATTGCTGGGTGTGATGCCGCGCGCCGCCTTTGCGGAGGTGCTGGAGCGCGCGCAGTCGGCGGGGCTCAGTGCGGCCGCCGTTGGAATGCGAGGAGAGGCCGGGTCGAACATTCATTTCGACTTTCTCGCCCAGGCGCGCGGATCCGGCGGCGTGAGCGGCGCGCGTGCCCGGCTTCCATTGTGGTGGGCTGCGGTCGCCGTGCTCATGGTTGCGAATGTCGGTCTTTTTGCCTATCGGGACTCGACTTCTCTGGACGAGCTTCGCAGCAATGTGGATTCGCAGCAGGCGACTGTTGCTCTGGCGATGCGCCTGCATTCCAAGGTCGAGGCGGAAGCGGAGCGCCGAACCGCTCTGCTCGATCGGTTCGCCCACAATGCACCACTTCGTATCTGGAATGCGGTCACCAATGTGATGCCCGCGAATGCCTGGGCGCGCCGCTTCGAATGGAACGGACAAACCGTCCAGGTTTCCGGATATGAGAAGGGTCCGGCCGATCTTCTGGTCAAGTTCGAATCGTCGCCCGTTCTTCGCAATGCGCGTGCGCTCAGCACCAACGCGAAGCCTGCCGCGCCCAATACGCCCGAAGCGTTCGAGATCGCCGCCGACATTCGCCCAACGGTGAAACGATGAAACCGTTAAACCCGCGCGAACGTCGCCTGGTTGCGGTCGGATTGCTGGTGGCCGGCATCGCCGTTCTTTGGCTTGCGGTGATCAGCCCGTTGATCGGTGGCTTCATCGACCGCGCGGACGAACGCCAATCGCTGCTCGATCTCTATGCCCGCAACCAGCGCATCCTTGCGGGGGTGCCCGTCTGGCGGGAACAGGCCGAAGAGCAGCGGGCGTCGGCACAGAAATTCAGCATTGGCGCACCTACGGAGGCGCTTGCCGCCGAGGCCTTGAAAAGCAGGTTTACCAAGCTCGCGGAAGATACCGGCGGTTCCGTGCAAGCCATTCAGGACGTCCAGGAGGATGTCCCCGCCGGGTGGATTCGGGTAAGAGCGGACCTGCAACTCACGGACGGTCAACTCTACAAATGTCTGGCGCGTCTCGAAAGCGAGGAGCCTTATGTCGTTGTTGAACACCTTTCGGTCGTTGCCGATCGCGCCTTTGAGACGGGACATTTGGGGCCGATGGCTGTCCGAATTGAAGTCTCTGCGCCCATCCAGCTTTCTCAGTCGTCGTAACCCGGAGCTGATCCCCGTGTTGGCCACCGCCCTTTTGCTCGCTGCCGCCGGACTTCAGTTGGCGCTGCCGTCCGAGACGGCATTGCCCGTAGCGTCCGATCTTGCGCCGCGCCGTGCACGAGAGCCTGCGCTTCCTATTGTCCCGAGCTATCCGGAAATTTTGCGTAATCCGATTTTCGCGCCGGACCACAAGCCCGATGCGAGCGTCGAGCCGCCGGCCGGAGGAATGGGCGACTTTACGGTCCTGGGAATTGCGACGGCAACCGATGGCACGGCGACTGCGCTGGTCAAAGGGCCCGATGGAACGATCGTGCGCGTTCGTCCTGGCGAGGACATGGGCGGCTGGAAACTTGTTGCTGTCGAGTTGAGTTCGCTGACCTTCGAGCACAACGGCGAGCGCCACATCTTGCCGCTGGAGAAAAAACCGCTTCCTCCGGCGCTGCCTTTAACCCCGCCCACGACTGCAGCGACGCAGGATCAGAATAGCGAGAGCGATCAATGAGCGTGAAGATCTTGCAACGCTATCTGCTTGTGTTGGGACTGTTCCTTTGCGGGTCCGCGGCGCTCGCACAGAACTACGTCCCGGCACAGCCTTCCGCGCCGGCCGCGGCGCCCATGTCGGCCAATGCGGACGTGAATTTGAATTTTCCGGGCGTTGACGTCCACGAGGCGGCGAAGGCCATTCTCGGTGACATTCTCGGTCTCAATTATGCCGTCGATCCCTCGGTGACCGGAACCGTGACGGTCGTCACCGCCCATCCGGTGGCGAAGGCCGATGTATTTCCGATTCTGGAGGATTCGCTGAAGGCAGCAGGTCTCGGCCTGGTGCGCCGCGGCGCCGTCTACACGATCGTTCCCATGGCGGAAGCGCGGCGGCAGCCGCAACTCGTAGCGGCAAGCGATCCGGGATTCGGCACGGAAGAAATCGAGCTCAAATTCGTCAATGCGGCCGAACTCAAGAAACTTCTGGATCCGCTCGTACCGGAGAACGCGATCTCACAGTCCGATGCGGGACGCAACATCCTGATGGTGACGGGGTCCGCGGGCGAGCGCCGCTCCATTCGCGAGTTGGTGAACCAGTTCGACGTCAACTGGCTGCGCGGCATGTCGTTCGCGATGTTTGTCCCGCACCACACAGACGTCAAGCAGCTGCTGCCCGAACTCGATCAGCTTCTGAACAGCGAAGGCTCGCCAAGCGCGGGGCTCGTGCGCCTGATCGCCGTCGACCGGTTGAACGGCATTCTCGCAATCTCGGCACAACCGGCCTATCTGCGCCAGGTACGCCACTGGGTGGACATGCTCGATGCGGAAGGCGAGAGCAATGCGCGCAAACTGTTCGTGTATCGAGTCCAGAACGGCCGTGCCTCGGACGTTGCCATCGTACTCGTCAACGCTTTCGGCGGCGCGTCGAAAACCAGCGCTCAGAATCAGCCGCATGCCGAGCATACGAGCCGCCAGGCGCCCATCGCGACATTCCAATCTCAGGACACGAGTTCGTCGTCGTCGACCTCAGGTTTGGGAGGGTCGACATCGGGCTCCGGATCGCCCGGGGGGCTTGGCAGCTCCGGCGATTTGATCCCGGGCGATACGTTCGGCCAGCCCGAGGCCAACCAGGACACAAGCCAAACGCTGATGCTCAACGCCGCCGAAGGTCCGATCACAATCACCAGCGACGATGCCAACAACGCGATCGTCATCTATTCGACACAGAGGCAATACGACCTGATTGCCGACGCTCTCAAGAAGCTCGATGTCAGGCCGCTGCAGGTTGTGATCGAGGCAGCGATTACAGAAGTGACGCTGACCAAGCAGCTTCAATACGGCGTGCAATGGTCGTTCGGATTTGGGCAGAATACGGTGTCTTATTCCGAAGGAACGACGTCGACGCCCGTGCAGAATTTCCCCGGCTTCTCCTACCTGTTCACCAACGGCACAACGATCAGTGCAACGCTCAATGCGCTTGCGTCCATTACCAATGTCAAGGTCTTGTCGGCACCCAATTTGTTGGTTCTCAACAACCACACCGCGGCGCTGCAAGTCGGCGACGAAGTTCCAGTCGAGACGGCGTCTTCCGTGAGCACCATCGGCTCCGACGCACCAATCGTGAATTCGATCGACTATCTCAATACCGGCGTCATCCTGAAGGTGACGCCGCGCGTCAACGACGGCGGTTTGGTGCTTCTCGACATTTCGCAGGAAGTGAGCGACGTGGCGGGCACGCCTCCTGCGAGTGCCCAAATCCAATCGCCGACCATCGAGCAGAGACGAATCGCGAGTTCGATTGCCGTACAAGACGGGCAGACGATCGCGCTGGGCGGAATGATTTCCGACACGCGTTCCGACGAGAAGGATGGATTGCCACTTCTGAAGGACATTCCCTATCTCGGCAACCTGTTCAGCAACACCGACGATTCGGATACGCGTACCGAATTGATTGTGCTGCTTACGCCCCGCGTGATCAGAAATACGACCGATGCCGAGACGGTCACCCAGGAGCTGCGCGAGAAGATCAAATTGGCCGACCCGCTCCAGCCGAGAAAGGCGAAGCCCAATTGAAAAGCCGCCGGGACACGGGCTACGCCATGGTGGTGGCCGTCGCCGGCATGATGGCTTTCGCTTATGTGTCCTTCGAAGCTGTTGCCGTCAATCGCGGCGCTACGATTGCCGTTGCCGGGCAGGTCGAGCGCGCGAAGCTCGCGGCTGCCGCCGATTCGGGCATCGCGGTTGCGCTTAACGGCCTGGGCGTCGAAGATACCAAGCAACGCTGGTGGATCGACGGAAAGCCCCGAACGCTGGCCATCGACAATATGGTGTTGAAGATTGTTGTCGAAGACGAGCGCGGCAAGATTCCGGTCAATCGTCTCGATGAAGATCAGGTGCGGACGATGTTCGCGGACGTGGGTATCGGCGGCAATCGCCTCGACACGCTGGTCGACTCTTTCGAGGACTGGCAGGACGAAGACGACGATGCGCGGCCCAATGGAGCCGAGGCGCCCTACTATCAGCCCTACGGCATCAAGCCTCGCAACGGTCCGTTCCGCACCATCGACGAACTCAGCGAGATACGCGGCATGGATCAGAACTTGTTCGCGAAGCTCAAGCCGGCCCTGACGGTTTTCTTTGGCGACGCAGGCGGCTTCAGCGTTCAAACCTCGCAGCCGCTGGCATTGGCGGTGATGTCGGGGGTCGGTCCCGACCAAGGTCAACCGACGGGGGTGCCGCAGAACACCGACCCCGATACGCCCGTTTACGATCCAAGTGCAGAAAGCTATATTGGCCGACCTTTGACGGTGCGCGTCACAGTCCGCGATGTGGACGGAGGCGAATTCAGTCGCGCCGCAATTGTGGAATTGACCGGCAGCAAGACGAATCCTTACTGGATCCGATATATCGAATAGTCACGCCGCCGGACCAAGAATCTCCAGCGGTCCATAAAGCCAAACTATCCAAATCGCGATCGTCAAAGCCACGCCGAATGGAATTCGCTCCGTGAGCGCTGCGCGGCCCCGTGCAATTGCCAGGATCGCAACCCAGAGAAAACCTGCAGCGCAGGCAATCAGAACGACAGACGGCAATGGCGCCCAGCCGAGCCACGCGCCCGCCGCCGCCGCAAGCTTGGCGTCGCCCAACCCCAGTCCCTCGTGACCGCGCATGCGCGCAAAGGCCCAACCGATAACCGCGAATACGCAATAGCCGATAACGGCGCCCGCCACATGCGCCCAAATGTCGTGCGTGAGTGTCAGGGATACGAGAAGGCCTGCAGCAGCGAGGGGAAGTGTGAGAATGTCCGGCAACCGGAACGCCAGAATATCAATCGCTGCGAGCGTAAGAAGCGTCCAGGCGAGACCAAGGGTGATCGTGAACACAAGTGTCCACCCCATCACAGAGAGCGCCCACGCAGCGAAGCCGGCACAAAGAACTGCAGCCAGCGCAATGTGAAATTGATTGCCCGCAAGTGAGGCCGCGACGCGCGCAGAACTCCATCCGCCCGCAATGGCGAACGCCGCGATCGCAATTGCCGATTGAAGTGGATGAATCATTACGGGATCACTCTGCGCAGGTTACGAGCGCGAAATAGCCAAAAGGGGTGACGGGCACAAATTACAGCCGCTCCAAGCTATCATATGTTAGTCGAATTTCGCTTAATTCGATGCGTTTTCTGAAATCTGCGGCAAATCTTGTCGCCGATCGTTCTTTGGCGGCGCCGATCTCGAGATGCTGGGAAAATTGTGACTGGCGAAAATGCCGAGAGGGATTACATTTATGTCTGCGAGCCTGGGGCCACTCATTTGCGGGAGACTCTTATGTCCGTTCGCTTTCATACCGCCAGCGCCATCTATGACGGCTCTACCGATACGGTGAGGGTTCCCGTCGTCGACGGCAACAAGCTGATCGTATTCGCCATCGCGCGCGAAGCGATCATGCGCTCGCTTTGGACCGGCGACGGACCGCCGGACTGTTTGGTCGAAGTGTATCACCGTCATCGGCGGGCGCTGCACGCGCTGGCGCTGCACAAATATCTGTCCGGTCAGTTTGAAGAGGACGGCAGCGTGCTCATCGCGCCATGCGATCTCCGCAGCATGACGTCTTCGCAAATCTCGGGGCGCAGTGCTCCCAACTGACAACCCCATGGCGGGCCGCTTCGGACTCCCGCCGCCGGCCGGCCGATCGCCCCGGGGCGCTAGGCAGCCCGTGTGATCTTGTCGTTTTCCCCAAAAAATGCGCTAGCTTCGCCCGAATCGCGCGAAGGGGCCGAGCATGGCAAGAATCGAATGGGCGGGCGTCTTTCCCGCCGCGACCACGCAGTTCGACGCGGGGCTCGCTGTCGATATCGCGGCCACGAAATCCCATCTGGAATTCATGCTGGCGGCCGGTGTCCATGGCATCGTGGCGCTGGGAACCTGCGGGGAAAACGCTTCACTTTCGGCTGACGAAAAGCGTGCGGTCCTCGGCGCGATCGTCGAAACCGTGCGAGGGCGGGTTCCGGTTCTTGCCGGTGTGACCGAGTTCACCACGGAAGCAGCCTGTGCGTACGCGCGAGATGCCGAGCGCATCGGTGTCGACGGCCTGATGGTTCTTCCCGCGATGGTTTATGTGCCAAAGCCGGAAGAGCTCGTCGCGCACTTCCGCGCCGTTGCGCGCGCGACCAAATTGCCGATCATGCTGTACAACAATCCGCCCGCCTATCGCGTCAATATCGGGCTCGACGCGCTCACCCAATTGGCCGACGAGCCGAATATCGTTTCGCTCAAGGAAGCGGCCGAAGATACGCGCCGGTTCACCGATATCGCGAATGCGCTCGGCGACCGATATGTTTTGTTCGCGGGGCTTGACGATCTGGCATTCGAAGCGCTGGCGTTGGGCGCCAAAGGTTGGGTGTCCGGGCTCACAGGTGCATTTCCGGAAGAATCGGTTCGCATCTACGAATTGATGCAGGAAGGGCGTTTGGCAGACGCGCGCGAACTCTATCGCTGGTTCATGCCGCTCCTGCATCTCGATGCCGGCCACGACCTCGTGCAATGCATCAAGTTGGTTCAGCAGCGCGCCGGACAGGGCAGTGCGCGCGTGCGCCCTCCCCGCTACCCGTTGTCGGGCGCGCGATACGACGAGATTGTGGCGCTGGCCGATAGCGCGTTGCGCACGCGAAAGCGCGGATGAGTTGGCGCGCAAGGTTCACGCGGGCATATGAATCATGAATTCGGCTGACGTTGTTATCATCGGCGGAGGGATTGCCGGCGTGTCGCTCGCCGGGCGATTGGCGGGCCGAGCCCATGTTGTTCTTCTCGAGCGTGAAGCCTTGCTCGCGATGCACACGACGGGGCGCTCGGCCGCCGTCTTCACGGAAGCCTATGGCAATGCAACTGTGCGTGCGCTGACCTCGGAGGCACGACCGTTTTTTGTTAATCCGCCGAGCGGATTTGCGGATCATCCGCTGCTGACACCGCGCACCACGTTGTTCGTCGCCCGACCGGAACACGAGGGCACGCTGAAGGAATGGCTGACCGAAAACCCGCGCGTCTCGCGCGCAGTGCCGCTACACGAAGCCTATGACAGGATGCCGATCCTGCGTCGCAATCTGTTCGCGGCAGCTGCCGAAGAGCCCGGCGCTGCAGATATCGACGTACACGGACTGTTCGAAGGATTCCGCCGAATGGCAGTCCATGGCGGCGTCGACATTGTGACCTCGGCCGAAGTGCTGGGCGTGGTGCGTGCGGGCGAGCGTTGGAGCGTTGAAACCGACAAAGGCGCCTATACCGGGCGCGTTGTGGTCAATGCCGCCGGCGCATGGGCGGGCCGCGTCGGCATCGTGGCCGGACTCGGCGATCGGGGACTGATGCCGCTGCGTCGCACAGCCATCACATTCGAAGGACCCGAAGGTGGCGATGCTTCGAAATGGATGTTCGTAAACGACATATCCGAGGAATTCTATTTCAAGCCCGAAGCGGGGCTGGTGCTGGCGTCTCCGACAGACGAGACGCCGTCCGAACCCTGCGATGCCCAGCCCGAAGAGATCGACGTGGCGACCATCGCCTGGCGGATCGAAGAAGTGACGACGATGAAGGTGAACCGCATCCGTCGCAAATGGGCCGGATTGCGGACATTTACTCCCGACCGGACACCCATTTTCGAATTCGATGCCTCGGCGCCGGGCTTCTTCTGGCTCGCGGGACAAGGCGGCTATGGGATACAGACATCGCCGTCCATTTCGCTTCACGCCGCGGCCAGGATTCTCCATTATCTCGGTTGAAACCCTATCCATATCTGAGCCACGCAAATGAGCGCCAGCGATCCATCGCAGAAAACCGGCACAGTGTCGCTCGACACGATTCGCGCGGCGGCCGTGCGCATTGCACCTTTTGTGGCTATGACGCCGCTGATCCGCATGACGCCATCCGGCGTTTCGCTCAAAGCCGAAAATCTGCAGCCCATCGGCGCGTTCAAGATCAGGGGGGCGTTTAACGCTCTTCTCACGCTGAGTGAGGAAGAGCGCCGCCGAGGTGTCGTCGCCCATTCCAGCGGCAACCATGCGCAGGCTGTCGCTTATGCAGCGAAAATACTGGGCATCCGTGCGACCGTCGTAATGCCCGAGACGTCGTCGCGCCTCAAAATGGAAGCGACAAAACGGTGGGGCGCGGAACTTGTGCTTTGCAGCCCGTTCGGCAATGCGCGGGCCGAGGTGACGGCGAAGATCGCGCGCGAGCATGGCTATGTCGTCATAGAACCCTATGACGCCGCCGCGATCATGGCCGGAACCGGAACGATCGGTCTCGAAATATTGGCACAGAAACCGGACGTGGAATTCGTTTTTGTGCCGGTGTCCGGAGGAGGGCTGATCGGCGGCCTTTCCGCCGCGATTGTGCAGTCGAATCCCGCCATTCGCGTGATCGGCGTTGAACCCGAACTGGCCGATGACGCGGCGCAAAGCTTCAAAGCCGGGCACATCGTCCGCCTGCCGCCGGAAGACACGATCCGCACGATCGCCGATGGCTTGCGCGTGTCTCAATTGGGCGCGTTGCCGTGGATCAACATCCATGCCTTCGTGCACGACATCGTCACGGTGTCGGAAGATGCCGTTCGCGCCGCAATGCGCCGGATCGCGACGGAAGCCGGATTGGTGGCCGAGCCCAGCGGCGCGGTTGCATTGGCCGGGGCGCTTGCCGCCGGACACGATCCCGAGCGTATGGTGGCGGTGCTCTCGGGCGGAAATATCGATCTCAACTCCTACGCTGAGATTATCGCCGTCTGACCTGCGTCGCAGATTATTTTTTGGTGCGGTAATCGCCGAAGTTTGAATCGCGCGCGTCCAGCCCCTTGGTCACGCTCTCGCGAAATTTGGCGAATGTCTCGCGCGAACTTTCCGTCGTGAGCGCGAGTGCCTGAATCTCGGTTCCGGCGCGAATGGCTGCGCGCAACCCCATGATCTCCATCGCGCGATGGACGGAGCGCTTGTTCATCTGCTGGACGTCTGTCGGAATTTTTGCGATGCGTTCGGCGATCGCGAGCACGTCATCGTCGAGCGTAGCGGCTGGAAATGCGCGATTGGCGAATCCCATCTGCACGGCTTCTATGCCGCTGATGGCATCGCCCGTCAGCATCATTTCCATGGCGGGTCGCAGTCCGCAGAGCCACGCATGAAACTGATTGTCGGGCGGGCTCATCATGCGCACCGGCGGATAGCCGATCTGCGCGTCTTCGGCGACGTAAACGAGATCGCACGCGGTTGCAAGTTCCGACCCGCCCGCCAGGCACCAGCCATGTACCTGCGCGATGACGGGTTTCGCCATGTCCCAGATACGGAAGCAGCCTTCGACGACGTGGCGTGCCCATTGCCCGGCGCCGGCTGCCGTCTGAAACGGCAATGATTGCTTCGCGCCATCGCGCGAAAGATCATATCCGGCGGAAAAGCAGGGTCCCGCACCCCGCAGAATTGTCACCCGCAAATCCGGATCGCGGTCGATGGTCTCCAGCGCTTGGAACAGAGCCACACGCAATTCGTTCGACAGCGCATTGCGCTTCTCGGGCCGATTCAGAGTGATTCGGCGTATGGCCGGCCGTGGCGTATCGAGGAGAATGAGCGGGGCGTCCGTCATGGCGTTCCTGTGTTGTGCTGTGCGACACATCATAGGCTTGCCGCTATGCTGAGCAGAAGGGGCTTGCCCGGACCATCGCTACTGACATCATGCTGTCAGCAAGCTGGCAGTAGCCTTCCCCGACCACCCAAGGAGCCAGAACCATGATCACCCTGTTCCACCGCCCCAAGACCCGCTCGTCCCGCTTCATTTTCTTACTGGAGGAGTTGGGTGCGCCCTATGAAATCAAGATCGTCAATACGCTGACGCGCGACGGGACGGGTGCAGTCGATCCCGCCAATCCGCATCCCCACGGAAAGGTGCCCGCGATCTCCGACAACGGCGAAATCGTGTTTGAGTCGCCGGCGATTGCGCTCTACCTGACAGACAAGTTTCCGAAGAACGGACTGGGGCCTCTTGCCGGCCAGCCCGGCCGCGGGACCTATCTCTCGCTGCTCGCCTACTACACCGGCGTGTTGGAGCCGGCATTCATGTCGAAGTTCATGAATGTCGAAGTGCCTGTGGGCACCGCCGGTTGGGTGGCCGTGGAAAAGGCGATACCGTTTATCGTCCAGACGCTCGCGCGCGGCCCCTATATTCTGGGTGAGAAATTTTCGGCAGCGGATGTTCTCTACGGAACCACCTTCGCGATGTTCGGCGCGAGTCCGATGTTGCCGAAATCCTCCGTGATCGAAGCCTATGTGAAGCGTTGCCTTGAAAGACCGGCCTATGCGCGTGCACAGGAGAAGGACAATGGATAGGCGTCTGTTGCAGCGCTAGGGTTTTTCCGACGGGCCGCGGTGGCGAATATGCTCGCTGCGGCCCTGGCGCTCGAGTTCGTCGACAATCTTCTTCACATCCTGCGCCGCATCGCGCCTGGTGACGAGCACAGCATCGTTGGTGGCAACCACGACGAGATCGTCCACGCCGACGGCTGCAATGAGCGGTCCGTCACTGCGCAAATAGCAATTGCGCGTTTGCGTCAGCAACACGTCGCCGCGTATGACATTTTTGTCGCCGCTCTTCTCTGAAATGTCCCAAAGCGAGCCCCAGGAGCCGACGTCGCTCCAGCCCATGTCGACCGGAACGATGGCCGCATGTGTCGTGTGCTCCATCAACGCGTAGTCGAGCGAGTTTGAAGGCGAAGCGAGAAATTCCGTTTCGTCGAGCCGGAAGAAATCCGCGTCGCGATGACCTTTCGTGACGGCCTGGCGGCATGCTTCGAGGATTTCCGGCTGCAATTGCGCCATCTCCTGCAACAGCGTGGCCGCAGAGAACAGGAACATGCCGCTGTTCCAGAAATAGTCGCCGGCCGCCAGATAAGTCTCCGCGGTCTTGCGATCGGGCTTTTCAACGAAGCGCGCGACACGAAATGCGCCCGGCGCATCGGAGATCGCGCTGCCGCGCTGCACATAGCCATAACCTGTTTCAGGCGTGTCAGGCGTGATGCCGAATGTGACCAGCGCGCCGGCACGTGCAGCGGCGGTCGCCGCGGCAACGGCACTCTCGAACGCCGCAATATTGCGCACCGCATGATCGGATGGCGCGAGGAGGACGATGGCATCCGCATCGGATTCTGCCGCCAGCAACGCCGCGACCACAGCCGCAGGCGCAGTGTTTCGGCCGGCCGGCTCGAGGACGATGGTTGCGTTCGCGATTCCCGTTGCCCGCAACTGTTCGGCAATCAGGAATCGGTGATCGCGATTGCAGATGACCAGCGGCGGCGCAAAGCGCGTTCCGGACATCCTGGTTGCGGTATCCTGCAGGAGGGTGGTTGGCGTCACCAGCGGAAGAAGCTGTTTGGGAAACTCGCGCCGGGACAGCGGCCAAAGCCTGGTGCCGGAGCCGCCAGAAAGGATTGCCGGATGGACGAGGTCCGATTTGGGGAAAGATGCCATAGGGTCTGATGCTTTGCTGCCACACTTTGCTGTGCGGATTATAAGGCCAAACGGCTTGGCCGATACCTGCCTCGCGCCAAAGGCTCGCCTGTGCGCATTTTCGACACGTTGACGCCCTATTCAAATCTCACAAAAATGTCATATCACGGACCGGCGGCCCACCCTCAGCGGGTCCAATTGTCATTTCATTCGTTGTCGGCGGCGCCGTCCGGCCGTTGCGCAATGGAAAGCACCTTCGAGCAGAGGCGGAGGTCGTCGAGGCCTGTTCCAAATGTCTTTGCCCGCGCTTGACGCGCAGACCGCGCAACCTGTTGCACATTCCGCTGCGGGCACTGTCCTTTTGTCGGTCGTCATTCCCACCTTCAATGAAGCGCAGAATGTCCGAGAGATGATATCGCGGCTGGATGTTGCCCTGAAGGGAATTGCGTGGGAAGCCATCTACGTCGACGACAATTCGCCGGACGGAACGGCTGCCGAAGCAAAGGCGCTTGCCGCAACCGATGATCGCGTGCGCTGCATCAAGCGCCTGGGACGGCGCGGACTCGCGAGCGCCTGTATCGAAGGGATTATGTCCTCGGCAGCAACCTATGTCGTCGTCATCGACGCCGATCTGCAGCACGACGAGTGCATCCTGCCGCGTATGCTGTCGTTGCTCACAAACGATTCCGCCGATCTCGTGATCGGCAGCCGCTATATCCCGGGCGGCAGCGCGGACGCGTTTGCGTCCAGCCGCGCCTCCTTCAGCAAGCTCGCGAACCGAATCGCGCAGATGCTGCTAGGCGTTTCCGTTTCAGATCCGATGAGCGGTTTCTTCATGATGCGCCGCGATCGGTTCGAGCAGGTGGCCGGGGAACTTTCGTCCATCGGTTTCAAGATACTCCTCGACATCATGGTGACGGCGCGCGGGCATTTGCGCGTGGTCGAGGTACCCTATGAATTCCGCGAGCGTCTGTTCGGCGAAAGCAAGTTCGATGCGCGGATCGGGCTCGAATTCCTGGGGCTGATCCTCGCGAAGCTGACACGCGGCATCGTCGATCCGCGTTTTGTCTCTTTTGCATTGGTCGGCACCGTCGGCCTGGCCGTGCATCTTCTTGCTTTGCTCATTGCGCTGCGGCTGGGAACGCACAGCTTCCCCATCGCGCAGAGCATTGCCACACTTATGGCGCTTGCCAGCAACTTTCTCCTGAACAACATGCTGACCTATCGCGACCGCCGCCTTTCGGGCTTTGGTCTCCTGTGGGGCTTTCTCGGGTTCTGCGCGATCGGCGCCGTTGGCGCGATCGCCAATGTCGGCATCGCCTCGTGGCTTTATTCCGAGCATTCGGTGTGGTGGCTCGCGGGCGCAGCCGGTGCGGTAATGGGCGCTTTGTGGAACTACTCGATGTCGAGCCAGTTCGTCTGGCGCACGCGCTGATATATCCGATGCGATTTCACTGATGCGGGTCGATTGGGGGACGAATTGGCCGTTGGCCGCGGTGTTGGCGACCGCCGTGATTCTGATTGCTCCGCTATGGTTGGCCGCAACTCCTGCAATGCCCGATTATCCGGCGCATCTTGCGACATTCTATCTGGTCGCCGGCGGCGCAAGGCTTCCTGCGCTCGCGCAGTTTTATCGCATCGAATGGGGCTTCGTTCCCAATCTGGCGGCCGAGATTGCCGTGCCAGCGCTCGGCAAATTGCTCGGACTTACCGCCGGCATGAAATTGTTCCTCAGCGCCGCGATCGCGATGTGGGTGATCGCACCGGCCTATGTGCACCGTTTTCTGTACGGTCGCTTCGGGGTCGAATCTCTGGCAGCCTCCTTTTTCGCCTACAACGCCAATTTCATGTGGGGTTTTCTCAATTACTATTTCGCCGCCGGGCTCGCTTTTGTGGTATTTGCGGCCTGGATTGTGAGCCGCGAACGCCGGAGTTACGCGCGGCTGGCTTTATTCGCGGCCGCAGTCACCATCGTTTATTTCTGTCACGTGTTTGCCGCCGCTGTTCTGGGTTTGCTGATCGGCGCCTATGAACTCGGCATCCTGATCGAGCAGCGCAATTTGACCCGGGTGGCGCTGCTGAAGAACTTCGGCGCCGTCGCAGCGATCTTCCTTCCCGCGGCCCTTGCGTTTCTATTTCTGAAGCCCGCGGGTGCACCTGGCAGCCGGTTCGAGTTCAATCTGGCCGATACGTGGCAAGATCGCATCGACTCCGCAATCCTGTTTCATTTCGACAAGCCGGCCTATTTCCTGCTGGCCGCTCTTTTGTTCTTTCTCGCCATGGGCGTGTGGCGACGCTGGGTTACGTTTCACCCGCGCATGAAATATCTCCTGATGGCGCTTGTGGCGTTGACGATTTTCGCACCCGAATGGGCGATGGGCGGCTGGGGCGTGGATTTACGGTTGCCTGCGGTTCTCGGCGTCTTCGCATTCACCGCCATGGAAATTCGTCTTGGTCCGAAAGTCGCAGGTGCTCTGGCGGCCGCCATGCTTGGCCTTCTGGTTTATAGTGCCGCCGTTCTAGCGGGAAACTGGCGTTATTACGACACACGGTTCGGCGAATTTCGTGCGGCCTCAAATTCCATTCCGCAAGGCTCGCGGATATTCACTGTGCTGGACGGTGACGCGATGGGCCAGGCCTCGGACGAGCCTTACTGGCACATGGCAGAATTCGCCGTCGTCGACCGAAGCGCGTTCACACCGTTGATGTTCACGACCAAAGGCCAGCATGTCGTCTATCTGAAACCGCCCTACGACAAATGGGCTGCCGACAACGCGAACCAGGGCTCGCCGCCGGACATTTCCGAGCTGGACGATCTCGAGGGCGGGCAGATCGACGGCGACAAGGACATCAGGGATGTGTTTCCCTATCTGATGCGGTTTCAATGCCATTACGACGAAGTGGTTCTCATCCATTTGGGCGGCACGCGCAGCCCGGTGCCGGATAGCCTGCATTTGCGTCACGCCGGCAGCTTTTTCGCAATCTATGACGTAACAAAAAACGACAATTGCGGCAGACGATGAGCGCGCGCGCTGCTGCAGCATGGATGCTGCCGGTTGCTGTCGCTGTGTCGGCCGTTGGATGTGCGCTCGGCCTGATCCGCATTTTATCGACCATCGGGCTGATGGTGCCGTTCGATCCCAACGAAGGGTGGAACGCGTATCACGCAACCGCGGCGATGGCCGCCGGTTCGCCCTATCCGTCGCCGCAAAGCTTCATGACGAACAACTACCCGCCGTTGTCGTTCTACATCGTTGGAGCCTTCGGCCGCGCGATCGGCGACATGATCGTCGCGGGCAGGCTGGGGTCGCTTGCAGCCTTCCTCGCGGCCGCGGCTGCCATCGCTGCGGCTCTCCGCTTGATGGCGTGCTCGACAATTCAAACCGCCTCCGGCGCTTTGGTGTTCGCTGCTTGCCTGCTGCTGAACAGCGACTATGTCGGCATGGACGATCCGCAGCTGCTGGGACACGCCGTCGCAATGGGTGGCCTTCTGCTCGTCCTGCGACAACGGCCCGGCGCTCCCGCTATTGCCGCGGCAGCGTTGCTTTTCACATTCGCCTTTTTCATCAAGCACAATCTGATCGTGCTGCCGTTCGCGGTCACGGTATGGCTTGCACTATATGACCGTCGAAACGCGTCGATTTTCGCAGCCGCCGGCGCCGCATTCCTGATCGCTGGTCTGCTCTTGTTCCGTCTTGTGTTTGGCTTCGACCTGCTTGGCGTGCTGCATTCGGCGCGGACATTCGCGTTCCACGATCTCGCCGTGAATCTGTGGTCGTGGCTCATTTGGGGAGCGTTACCGCTGGCCGTCACGACGTTTCTGCTTGCAACGCGTCGAGACGACAAGTTCGTCGTTTTGTGCGCGCTCTATGCGGCAATCGGATTTGTCGTTGGCGCGTCCTATTTCGGCGGGGCTGGTATCGATGTCAATGCGATGTTCGATGCGGATATCGCGCTTGCGCTCGTCGCAGGGCTTGCGCTCAATCGGTCATCACAACGCGGCGCTATGTATACCGGCGCAATCCTCGCAGCTTTCCTGCTGCCGCTCACCTTCGGACTTTGGTCCAATTTCAGCTCCGAATGGTTGGGCAGGGACTACTGGTTTCATCCGATGCACGACGAAGCTGTTCTCGCAAATCATGACATCGCATTTCTGCGGGCGCGCTCCGGACCCGCACTCTGCGAAACGCTTGCCTATTGCTATTGGGCCGGCAAAGCGGCTGAAGTCGACGTGTTCAATGCCGGCCAACAATTCGCCACGTATTCCCGCAGCGATGACGCCCTGATGCAAATGATTTCAGCGCAACGCTTTGCTGCGATCCAGCTCGATACGCTCTCGCCTTTTGCGCTGGGCGACCGCATACATCTGGTCCTCGACCGTGCCTATCGCGTCGATCACACGAATGACGACGGCGTATTCCTGATACCGCGGTGAAGTTCAGGTTCGTCCCGCATGAACGGTGCCCGTGCGCTCGAGCTTGCCCCAGCCGACGAACGGTCCCTTGAGCGCTGTCGAGATGGCGCGCACGACGACGTAATACATCAACTGCCGATATCCGAACCGTTGCAGCACCAGCCACCACAACAGGCTCCAGTCCTCGCGGCGCTCCATCAGGAAGCCGAGAATGGCGGCGGCAAGATCGACGCACGTGAATACGGCATAATAGATGCCGACCGTCACAAGATCGGCGTTGCTGAATTCCGATCCGTGCTGAAGATAGGCAATCCACTGGCTGAACAGCTGCCAGACCAGCAACAGATCCGCGAGCGGCGCGAGCGCCGTCAACAAAATCTGAAACAGCCAAACCTGGGGCAACGCCACAAGTCCAAGCGCGCCGTAACGCGGATTGAACGTCAGATCGCGGTATTTCCAAAGGCACTGCAGCGTGCCATAGGCCCAGCGGAAGCGTTGCTTGGCGAGGCCACGGAACGTGCTGGGCGCCTCGGTATAGGCCACGGCCGAACTGTCGAAGCGTACGCGATAACCCGCTTTCTGCAGGCTGATGGTGAGGTCCTGGTCTTCGGCCAGCGTGTCCGAGCGGAAGCCGCCTTGTTGCGCCAGCGCCGAGCGGCGCCACGCACCCACGGCGCCAGGCACAACCGTGAGCGTGCCGAGTGCGGCCAGCGCACGCCGCTCCAGGTTTTGCGCGACGATATATTCCAGCGCCTGCCAACGTGTGATCATGTTGGTGCGATTTCCGACCTTCGCATTGCCGGCCACGGCGCCCACGTTCGGATCGGTGAACCAGCGCACGAGGCGGGAAATCGTGTCGGTCGCGAACTGCGTGTCCGCGTCGAGCGCAACGACGATGTCGCCTTTCGCATGCGCAAGGCCGACATTCAGCGCTTTCGCCTTGCCGCCATTGGTGACGCGAACGAGGGATACCCTCGGGTCGTTGTCGAAACGGGCGCGCAGGACGGCGGATGTGTTGTCCTGCGAGCCGTCGTCCACGACGACGATTTCGAGTTGGCGATAATCACTTTCCAGAATTCGCTCAACCGTCTTTGCGATGACTTTTTCTTCGTTATAGGCCGGGATAAGCACCGAGACGAGGAATGGAGCCGCCGCCGCGGGCGGGGCATCCTGTTCGAGTTCGTTCGGACGATTAAGAAATCCCAGAATCGCGAGGAACAGAAGACGCACGACTCCTAGCCAGATCGCAATCAGGAAACAAAAATAGAGTGTATGGCCAAGTGTACTGAGGGTGAGAAACACGACACGGTCTGTGAGAAGTGCGATCGTCGGCGACAGTTTCGGCATCGCCTGATCCCGTGAGAGGCCTGCGAGATCGGAGACGAGAACGAAGCGATATCCTTGCGCCCGCAGCTTGTCGATAATCGTCGGTAACGCCGCCACGGTCTCCGCGCGATCGCCGCCGGCGTCGTGAAACAGGATGATGTTGCCGCGCACATCCGGGTTGGTGCTGTTCACCTGGGCAAGCGTGCGATTTATGATTGTCGGCACGCCCGGCAATTCCCAGTCCACCGGATCGACATGCTCGCCGACCGTGATGTAGCCGAGCTTCTGCGCAATCTCGACGGGGATCAGCTCATCGACATCCGTCGGCTCGGCATCGCCGAGATAGGGCGGCCTGAACAGCCGCATCGAGCGTCCGGTCACTGCCTGAAACAATCGTTGCGTCGCGTTCAGCTCCAGCGCCACCGCTTCACCGGCCGTATCGGAGAGGTTGGGGTGGGTGAAGGTGTGGTTGCCGACTTCATGCCCCTCCTTCAACTCCCGCTGCACGAGTCCCGGATAGGCTTCCGCATTGCCGCCGATAATGAAGAAGGTGGCCTGCACATGCTTTTCACGCAGAATATCGAGAATCTGCGGAGTCCATTCCGCGTCGGGGCCGTCGTCGAAGGTCAGCGCAAGTTCGTGCGGCTTGGCGCCGAATTGCCGGATCACATAACCGGTCGGCAGCTTCACATAATTTTCGTCGTTGATATCGCCCGTTTGAGGATCGAGTTCGAATTTCCGCTGACCGGATGTCGGATCGGCTTCGATTTTCAGGATTTCGCCCAGGCCTTCGAAGTCGACATCTTCCGCCGTCGGAATGTCGCGCAGGGTTTGCGGCGCCGGCGCGCCCCATGGCCGGCCCATGACGAACCAAGTTGAAGGATCTTCTGCGCCCAGCCGCCAAAGCGCATAGCCCGCCGGCTGATAGATATCGGCGGCATGGATTTCGTTGAAAGCGGTTGCTGCATCGAGAAACCAGATGTCGTGCAGCGTGTGGTCTTCTTCGACATAGGAAAAATGCGGATTGTTGGTGGCGTCGTCGAAGTCGATATCGGCGTCGGAGTCGTGTGCAGCGATGACCGCATCTTCGAAGGTGATGCTGTCCGCCTGTCCGCCGTTCCAGTCATAGCCGTAGTTACCGATGGCGATGAGCGTGCGGCGCGGCGACAGCACCTTCATGCGCTTGTCGAGCGTCGTTTCGTACCAGCTTTGACCCGCGATGCTTCCGGCCGGCCCGTTGTCGTCATGCTCGTCATAGGCCATGAGGAGCGTGTAATCGACGTTCTTGGCAAACGCCGCGAACGGCCATGTGTCGTCGTCGAACGGCGACGCAATAACGACAACCCAGCCATGTGGCGCAAAAGCTGCCGACAACTCGCCGAGAAACGTCTTGAGGTCGTGATAGCCGTTTTGCGGCACTTCCTCGAAATCGACCGTCACGCCCTGCAATTTATTGGCGCCGACAAATCCCGTAATCTGGTCGATGAGCGTCTTGCGTTTTTCGGGATCTGCAAGAAGCTGCGCGACTCCGGGGCCGTCCCATTTGCCGGCGGTTGCGTTCTGAATGGTCGGCAGGATCGCGACTGTCGGTTTCGTGCGCCGGATATAATCGAGCACGCTCGCATTGAAGAAGGTGGTGAATTTCAGATCCGGTCCCTGCAGCGCGATCCAGGTGGGCAACACCCAGTCGAGATGCGGGAGTGCGGTCTTCAGCGCCGGAAAGCCGACATCCTGTTGCCAGTTGGCGTAGAAGGCGATCGACAGCGAACGGTTGGATTGCGGCCGCAGCATCGAACCGAGCGTGCGCGTCTGGGCCTCGCGCTCGGCCGCCTGAAGTCGCCGATGCGCGAACTCTGCGCGGCGAGCGCGCGCTTCGGATGCCAGGCGTGCCGCGAAACGGAGCAATCCGGGCGCCTGCGCTTTCTTTTCGAGTTCCGGCATATGGATTGCCGTCAGACGACCTCTGAGATTGATGTTCTCCATTTCGGGAACGACGATGAGACTCGCAACAAAGCCGGACGCAAACAGGACGCTGACAACCGCCAGCGCCCAGGCGAGGAAGGCGACACGTGCCGCACGCCGGCCGGTCGAATCGAAAAAGATAGGCTTATCCGCCATGTTCTTCTTATGCAGTCATGTGAGCGAACCCGACTTTAGTCATGCGGCTCGGGCCGCGCCATCATTTCCGGATCGCGGATCTCGACCCATGAGACCGCTTTTCGCATCCTGTTTCGCCGGCTTCGTCTTGGCAGACGGCGCTGGAAGCAGAATGATCAGAGCTAGACGGCATTTTTGGGGCCGCGTCGAGGGGGATTGATGAGAGCTTGGAGGGAGCGCCCGGCGGCCGAACTGGCCACCGCTGCGATCATTGTCGCGGGCGCCATGGCCGCGCTCTTGCTCGATTGGCCGGGCCATCTTTCCTACGATTCCGTGATTCAGCTGCTCGAGGGCCGGACCGGGGTTTATGGAACCTGGCACCCGCCGGTGATGTCCTGGCTCCTGGGGCTGGGTGACGCACTTCTGCCCGGCACGGGATTGTTCGTGCTTTTCGATGTGGTGCTGGCGTTTGGCGCGTTTCTGTCGCTTCTGCGGTTCGGCTCGCGGATATTCTGGGCCGCGGCTGCGCTGGCGACTCTTTGTGTGCTGTCGCCGCAATTTCTCATCTATCAGGGAATCGTCTGGAAGGACGTGCTGTTTTCCGACGCCGCGATCGCGGGCTTTGTGTGCCTCGCGCACGCTGCGCGACTTTGGAGCGCGATCCGCGTGCGCATCGCGCTCATCGTGCTTGCATTCCTGCTTTTCGTTCTGGCGGCACTTGCCCGCCAGAACGGCATTGTCGTGGGACTTGCCGGCTGTGTCGCGCTGGGCTGGATCGCCGAGAAACATTCGAGCACGGCGCGATGGCGCAGCGCATTTGTCTATGGCGGCAGCGCGCTGCTGGGCGCCGTCATCCTCTGTGTTTGCGCCAGTGCGGCATTGAATGCGCGCAGCGATGCCGACCCCGACGAATGGGGACCCATCCTTCAAACGAAACTCCTGCAGAATTACGACATCGTGGGAATGGTCGCGGCCGATCCGGGGTTGGAGCTGACGAAACTCGACGACACCGAACCCGATCTCGCCAAGGCGATCCGCACGGATGGCGTTCGGCTCTACACACCGCAGCGAAACGATACGCTCGCCGCATCGGTTCCGCTCCAGACGGCTTTGGCCAATTCCGATGCCGTTGAAATCCGCGACCAATGGATCGATCTCGTTCTCCACCATCCCTGGCTCTATCTGGAGACGCGCGCGCGTGCATTCGGCTGGGTTGCGTTTACGCCCCAGATCGGGCGCTGCGTGCCCTTCGTCGTCGGTGTCGGCGGGCCGGCGGACGAGATGCGGCGCCTCGGATTGAAGCTGCGCATGGATGTCCGCGATGTTGCGCTGCAGAATTATGCGAACGCGTTCATCCATACGCCGGTTTTCTCGCATGTGACCTTTGGGTTGATCGCGCTGTTGGCTCTTTTCCCGTTGCTGCGCCGCGGGCGCCCCGACGACATCGCAATCGCCTTCATGCTGATCGGAGCGTTCGTGTTCACACTGAGTTTTTTCGTGATCTCTATCGCCTGCGATTACCGTTATCTTTATGCTCTCGATCTGTCGGCGATGTTCGCCGCCTTTTATATCGCGTTGAATCCGGAGTTGCTGTCTATCTATTGGCGCAGACGCGAGTGGAGATGATCATGCCGTCCGAAGCCTTTGCGCATGTGTTGCCGGCGATGACGACGCCGTTCAAGCCCGGAAGCCTCGAGGTCGACACGGCTCTGCTGGCGACGCATGCGAAATGGCTGCTCGCGCATGGCTGTGACGGGTTGGTGCTGTTCGGCACCACGGGGGAAGCGGCCTCGCTGAGCGTCGCCGAGCGCAAGGCGGCGCTCGAAAGTCTGCTCGATGCGGGCATCGGCGCGGGAAAAGTGCTGGTCGGCACGGGGTGTTGCGCCAATGCCGACACGGTCGAATTGATGCGCCATGCCGCACGGCTTGAATGCGCGGGCGTGCTGCTGTTGCCGCCATTCTTCTACAAAGGTGTGAGCGACGAAGGCATCGCGCGTGCCTATGACATGGCGATTGCGGGTTGCGGTTCGCATGTGCCGCCGATTTATCTCTATCATATCCCGCAAGTGTCCGGCGTCTCGATCGGTCCCGATCTCGTAGGCCGGATGATCGACCGTCACGGCGATCTAATCCGAGGCTATAAGGACAGTTCCGGACAATGGGCCAACACCGCGGAGATCCTCAAACGCTTCCCGCAGCTGCATATGTATGTGGGTTCGGAACAGCTTCTGCTCGAGAACCTGCGCGCCGGCGGTGCCGGTTGCATTTCGGCAAGCGCCAATGTGCAGCCCCTGGGTTTGCGGCAGATCTATGAGAATTGGCGTGGGCCGAATGCGGACGCATTGCAGGCCAGCGCGACGGAAGTCCGGCTTACGCTTGAAAAGCCGGGGCCGCTGTTGCCCGCGACGAAGGCAATGGTCGGCGAGCTTCACGGTGAGCCTGCGTGGTTCACGCCCCGGCCTCCTTTAATGCCGCTGCCGGATGCCGTCCGTGCTAGCTTACGTGAAAAGCTGCACGCGCTGGGCGTCGAGGGGTTGTGATCGGGTTCCCTTGAAATCCTCTGAGCTCATGCAGATGTGATGTGCGATTAGATCGGTATATTCAGGAGCGGGCATGTCTCATTCGGTGATTCGCGGGTTCTCCCGCGCCGGCGCCATGTTTCTTGTGGTTCTGGGTCTCGCAAGCTGCGGCATTAACGACGTGCCGAAGCAGGACGAGGCCGTGAAGGCCGCGTGGAGCGAGGTGGAAAATCAGTATCAGCGCCGGAGCGATCTGATTCCGAACCTGGTGGAAACGGTCCGAGGCTATGCCCATCAGGAGCAGTCGGTTCTCACGGCCGTCACGGAAGCGCGCGCCAAGGCGACGCAGATGACGATCCCTGCGGACATCACTTCCAATCCGCAGGCCTTCCGTCAGTTCGAGCAGAATCAAGCGCAACTCGGCGGCGCGCTAGGGCGATTGCTGGCCGTCAGCGAGCGCTATCCCGATCTCAAATCGAACGAGAATTTCCTCGCGCTGCAGTCGCAACTGGAAGGCACCGAAAACCGCATTGCGGTGGCTCGTCGCGATTACATCGACGCCGTTCAGCAATATAACACGACCTTGCGTACGATTCCCGGACGCTGGATCGCGGGCATCTTCTATCCGGACGCGAAGGTGAAAGAGAACTTCACAATCAGCGAGCAGGCCCAGCAGACGCCGCAGGTCAAGTTTTGATGCGTGAGTTCGCGCCGCTTCCCGTTCGGGAAAGGGTGGCGCGCGCAGGAATCCTGACGGTCGTCGCGACCGCGCTGCTTTGCTTCATCGCAAGTGCGGCGATCGCGGCACCCACATTTCCGCCTTTGACCGGCAGGGTTGTCGACGATGCCGGCATTCTGTCTCAGGACACGCAAGCGAAACTTACCGATCTGCTCGCACAGCAGGAAAAGCAAACGGGCGATCAGGTCGTCGTTGCCACGCTCAAATCGCTGCAGGGCGATTCGATCGAGGATTATGGCTATCAGCTTGGCCGTGCCTGGGGCATCGGCCAGAAGGGCAAGAACAATGGCGCGCTGATCATTGTCGTGCCGACGGAACACAAAGTGCGCATCGAGGTGGGTTACGGTCTCGAAGGCGTGCTCACCGATGCGCAATCGAATGTCATCATCGACGAGGTGATGAAGCCGGCATTCCGGCAGGGCAACTATAACGCCGGCGTCTATAACGGGACGCTGGCCGTCTTGCACATCGTCGGCGGCGCGAATCTCAACGCCTCGCCACAGCCTGTGGAAGTGCAGGCCGACAATGGTCACAGCGGCGGTCATATTCCGATTTTCCTCATTATCATCATCATCTGGATCGTCTTCGGGCGCTTCCTGTGGCCGCTGTTTTTCCTTGGCGGCATCGGAGGAGGTCGAGGTGGCTTCGGCGGTGGAGGATTTGGTGGTGGGGGATTTGGCGGCGGAGGATTCGGCGGCGGCGGTTTTTCAGGCGGCGGCGGGTCCTTCGGAGGCGGTGGCGCCTCGGGGAGCTGGTAATGCCGTCGCGTCTTACACATGAGGAAACCGCCCGCAGTCGCGCGGCCGTCGCAGCAGCCGAGGCGCGGGCGAACGCCCATATCGCGTTCGTCGCAGTGCCCGCGAGCGACCGGTACGCGCTCTATCCCATCGT
>PLJH01000107.1 GCA_003139615.1 Alphaproteobacteria bacterium | reverse complement strand
CGGCACCTCCAAAACGATTCGGTGCCACATAAGGAATCACAACAGATTCCCGCCTTGCAACCCGCCGCCTTCGCTAACCGATTCTCGCGACTCGCAAAGTCGCCGGACGGACACTAAGGGGCAGGTCATCGGCGCTAACGACTTTAATTCTCAGCCAACGCGCGAAAGAATTTGAGCTTCTCATTAAAATCAGAAACCATGCTGTACTGCTCATCAAATGTCTGAGAAGATTCGGGATGGGCATTCTTACAGTCGGTGATCTGCGCGAGAGTGGGAAGTTCATAGTTTTTGAGAATTTGGTTCGCTATGTCTCTAATTTGCGCGCGGTTAAACTCTCTTGTTCCGCCCTGATCAGGGGGTAAATCGAGAACGACATTGCCATCTGGTGTGGAAACGTCAAACACGCCGGGGGCTTTCAGGGCCCGCACTGCGGGATCGCTAATGTACCTTCTACTCTCCGTCATTATATAATCCAGAATTGGCGACCCATCAAGCAACGAACAAGCGTGGTGGGCGGCCGTGGGAGTTTCCTCGTTGCTCCAATTTTCGGGAATCCCAATAAAAATTTCTGCTCTCTGGCCGACTTCAACGTCGGCGACATATTGCGGCGTAATCACAAATGGAAATGAAACTGATTGAGCATCTCGGTCTGAAAAGTAAAGAGCGTCGACCTTGAACGCACCGCTATGAAGTCGACGAGTAACAGGATAGAATATGTGGTTGCGGTCTAGGGTCCACTGATCGTCCTTCTCTGTCTGCCACATATAGCGGTGAATGCATTCAGCGTCGTAAATGAGACCGTGGGGGCTCATCTCGCGGCAATCGTCTGTGCGAGTAAGAACGTCTATGAAACGAGCCCTATACATTTGTATTGATTGTGGATTGTATTCGCCGTTGACAATTTTAAGTAGTAAGGGGCCGCTCGAGTCCCAAGACACCTCGGCGTTGCCATCATTGAACGTTGAATAGGAGATGCTTTTGGTCTGATTATCATGCGGCGGTGCACTAATCAGATGTCCGTCTAAGTAAACCCAATAATTGTCCCCGACTACGGCTGCGGGCACCCAAATTGTGAGCCAACCTTTATCATCGAAGGCTGCAATTCCGCTGGCTTCGAGACGATCCCGACGCGGAGGCAGCACGAAAACTATGACATAAAAAGCTATTGCCGCGCCCGCCGCGACTGCCCCTGCCAAACGCAGCCACGATTTTCTTTGCATGATTGATACTCACTATTTTGAGAAGCGGCTACCTTTGTCGATTGATCAATCAAATACGCCGATCTCTCTGGATGCAGCCACTATCCGATGACAAGCTAGATCACATCGAAACGAGATACCGTTGCTCTCTGAATGATCCCTGATGTATCGCGTCGCTGCGTCGGCGTTCCGGCGACTTTCTTGAATCGCATTGTCCCGGAGCATTTCAACAGCGGCGGAGTCGCTGATCGCAAATTCCGTTCGAAGTTTTGCTGCCTGTTGATCATTCTGCATTCCGAGTTCTAAACGGGACACCAGCAACGCGAACTGCTGAGCCTGGGCCGAGTATAGCGCCTGAACGAGGTTGACGCGGGATTCCAACGCCATCCCCAATTCCGATCCAAAGCTTAAGTAGACAGTTTTTTGTCCGACCGCTGCTAGGATGTGAAGTATTTTCCAACGCCGCTCATCCGCGCTGGCAGCATTCCAACCGAGCCTGACAGCATCAATGACATCGCATGCCTCTGTCGACCCAAGGCGGCCGCCTAGGACCAAGCAAGCTGCCGGGATAGCGATCTGAATGTCGTCATGCAGAAATTGTTGGTGGGCGGCGGCAAGAGTTGCGGCATTGTCAGCGTCCAGAGCGTTCTGATGGAACTCTCTGAGTTGTGGTGCGGATTTGGCATCGATGAGATGCGCGTTTGCTATATCAAGGTGCGCGCGAATAGCAACGCTGTCAGGCGCGAGCGCGAGCGCAGCTTCAAATAAATTGTGTGCTGTTTCCCAATCTCCTTGGTCGAGCGCGTCCACACCCTTTCGATCAAGGCTGTCGGCCTGCTGCCGCTGCGCCTCGGCCGCCGTAGGCCGTGAGATTGATGGAGCGGCACTTCGATCAGGCAAACAGCATTCTGGACACACCTCCTGTTCTTGCCAACCGCCGGGGCAATCCGCCCGGGTCGGGCTGGGTGTGATAAGAAGAAAGCCTAGGCTGGCCCCGACAATCACGGCGACAATACGGACTTTGCTCGCCAGTCTAGGGACATCGGAAGTAATGTTCAGGGAACGTCGCGGCATGCGCCTCAGATCACGAACTACATTTTCCAATGTACGGCTCATGATTGCCCCCGTTGCTCAACAGATGCGATTGCATATAGCCGCAATTCTTGCGAACGCGCACTGACCAATCATCCGGCATTCACCAGACGGGCCCTAGTCCATTTGGAATTATCCGACATTCCCCGGACGACCCCGGATTGAAGCGGAATATGCCGCATTTCTGACGTACGCGGAAGTGCCAGCGGCCGTTTTCGTCGCGGCCAGCGCAACTGTCGAGGCAAGACCAAGCTCAAGAGGCTGATTCGGCTCGATTTTTCTGACATCCGGACACACTCCTCCCGTCGCCATGATGCATTGCACGCTCCACGTTCTCAGGCCGGGGCTGGTAGTGGCCGCAGTCCATCGATCAGCCTCAGAATCTCCCCGAACAATTGGCTCGGTACGGCCACCTCCGCCATCTGGAACGTCACGTAACGCGCGTGGGTGACAATCTTCGCGCCTATCTTGACGAGCTTTTCGCGCAAGCTGGTCAGCGACCAGTGCTTGACGGTCTCCGGCAATGCCAGCGTCCGCATGAAGTTCGCGAGATTGTAAGCCAGCGCATGAAGCTGAAGCCGGACGGCGTTGGCGGCGAAGGAGCAGCACGACAGCCGTGTCCACTTCACCGCGTTCTTGCCTTCCTTGATCCACTGTTCGCAGGTGCCGCGTTGGTTGTAGAAGCCGACGACACGTTCGGCCGGGCGAGACAGGTTGGTGACGATGAAGCCGACGCGCGGATATAGCTCGCCGGGATGCCACTCGACCTTTGCCACGACGCGACGCGATGTCTTCCAACTCTGAGCCTGATAGCTGAAGTTGGCGTAAAAGCGACGGACTTCATGCGGCGGACGCCCGACGGGGCGTATGAGCAGATGGGCGATGCGTTCCTGAAGAACCTGATTGGCAGGAAGCCGGATCGCGTATTTGTAGCCCTCGTCTTCAAGGAACTCATAGACCTCGGGGTTTGCGAAGGCGGCATCGGCGCGGAAGTAGCGGCGCATGTTTCGCTGCTTGTATCGCGCCACCACGGGCTCCAGAACATCGTGCCAGCCATCGGCGGAATGGACGTTGCCGGATCGTAGCGAGCAGCGTTCCAGATCGCCGAACTGGTTGAACACGAACAGCGGGTGGTAGCAGGTGCAGCCGAAGTGCCCGTTGTATGCCGTGCCTTCCTGTTCGCCATAGGTCGGGCTGACGCTGGAATCCATGTCCAGCACAATGGCCTTGGGCGGACGGCGGCCATGAACCCGGCCGATCCATCGACCGCACAACTCGGTGAGAGCGGCAAAGTTCTTGTCGCTCGCGAGCCATTCCGTCTCGAAGCGCCCAATCTGGCTCGCCGATGCCGCCTGCCTAGCGACAGCGTGACCACCGACAACCCAGCGCATCGCAGGATCGCGCGCCAAACGCTCCGCGTCGTTCACGTCCTCATAACCTGCAAGGCGGCCAAACACGGATTGACGCAAAAGCCCAACAAGCATGTGTCGCGCGTTCTTGCCGCGACGACCGTCCGACAGTGTTGCACCGGCGAACTCAGTCAGACCGAGCGCATCGTCCAGTTCGCGATACGCCAGAAGACCCGCATCGGACGTGACGCTGGAGCCGTGGAATTCCAGCTTGAGGCGGCGGTCGAAAATGAGCCGAGGACCATCCGAATCCGATTCACCCGCCGGGTGCGCCATGATTGTCCTCGATCCAACGACATAAGCCTCTGATTGTTATGTCTGAATCGACTCAAACGGACATGCAACGCCTATCTTCATCCGGGGAATGCGGATTCAAACCTGATTTTGATGCGGGCACTTCTGCAGTTTCACTTCTCCGCCTGGGCTAACACTTTGTCCTGTGTGCGCAGTTCGAAGTCGGATGCGTCGTGGCGTTCCACCAATTGGGTGGAGGGATCGCCGAAAGCCTTGTTGACCATGCGCCCGCGCTTCACCGCCGGTCGCGCGATGAACGCGTCCGCCCAGCGCTGCACATGCGTGTAGTCCTGCGCCGACAGGAACGCAGCCGAATCGTTGTATAGCTGGCCCTTCACCAATGCCCCGTACCACGGGCAGATTGCCATGTCGGCAATGGAATATTCGTCGCCGGCCATCCATTCATGCGTCGCCAGATGGCGGTCGAGCACGTCGAGTTGGCGCTTGGTTTCCATCGCGTAGCGATTGATCGCATATTCGATCTTGATCGGCGCGTAGGCATAGAAGTGCCCGAAGCCTCCTCCCAGAAAGGGCGCGCTGCCCATCTGCCAGAACAGCCAGTTGAGCGCTTCGGTGCGCTTGTAATGGTCCTTGGGCAGGAAGGCGCCGAACTTCTCGGCCAGATAGAGCAGCATGGACCCGGACTCGAACAGGCGCGTGGGCGGATTGGTGGAGCGGTCGAGCAGCGCGGGGATTTTCGAGTTCGGATTGATCTCCACGAAGCCGGAACCGAACTGGTCGCCGCCGCCGATATTGATCAGCCAGGCATCGTATTCCGCGCCCTTGTGACCCGCCGCCAGGAGTTCCTCGAACATCACCGTAACTTTCACGCCGTTCGGCGTGCCCAGCGAATAAAGCTGGAAAGGGTGTTTTCCGACAGGCAGCACCTTGTCATGCGTGGGGCCCGCGACGGGGCGGTTGATGTTGGCAAAGCGCCCACCCGATTCCTTGTCCCAGGTCCAGACTTTGGGCGGCACATATTCCGTCGTCTCGCTCATAGCGATGCTCCTTCAAGGATGAAAAACGCCGTTCCGACACTATCAATCCCTGCCCTCCGATGCACTGTCTTTCGGATGTAATGCCGGGACATGAGATAGGAATGCGGGGATGTGAAAGCCAATTCCGAACCACCCCCAACTCTCACGAACGTTGCCGGTCTCGTCCCGAAGTATCAATACAGACGGAAGAGCGCTATTGCCTGTCGCCGGGCGTATCGAGGTAGTCCGGGTCATTTGTTGGGGGCAGGCATGGCAATTGTCAAATCAGCACGGCTGAACTGCGCGCATTGCAAATCTTTTTCTCCCTCATGGAAGGGCTGTTGTACGCCACAGGCGCCGACGCCCATCTTTGACTCGTCGGATTTACAGTGATGGACCCGCCCCGCTTTCATGGACGCTCGACAGTGTTCGCTGTAAACACCGCTTGAACTCAGAGGAGACGCGAGCCATGGATCGAGTCACGGGCGGTTGCTTGTGCGGCAACGTCCGGATTGTGGCGCAGGGCACCCCATTCCGGGTCGGCCTTTGTCACTGTCTCGACTGCCGCAAGCATCATGGGGCACTTTTTCACGCGTCCGCGGTGTTCCCCCAAGGTTCGGTGACGATCGATGGCGAAACGCGCGACTATGCCGGGCGGTTTTTTTGTCCCCGCTGCGGCTCGTCCGTTTTCGGACGCACCGCCGACGAAATCGAAGTGAATTTGGGATCCCTGGATGAGCCCAACCAATTGATGCCAACCTACGAAAGCTGGATCGTCCGTCGCGAGTCCTGGTTGCCGCCGTTTCCGCTCACGAGACGATACGACCGCGATCGCGACGCCTCGGGTCGTTTTGAGGCGTAGGTCGCGCGAGCAACGAGTCCAACGCCGTCGCCTTATCTGCGATGGCCCGCAAGGAGCACGGAATCCGAATTGGAATAGAATCGGGATGATCCGCGCGAAAGCCGGAGTTCGAAGCTTCGCGGCGTCCTCGACCTTTCCCATCGCCTCGGAACCTTTATGCGCCCACCGCATTTCGTCTTTTCGGGGCGGTGTGGGATAAATCCGAATGACCAGCCAAGACTTCAGCGATGCCCGACAGCAATGGGCAGCGGCGGGGCTGCTCGGCGCGCGCATTGCCGCGCACAACTGGTCGGCAACCTCCCTCGGCCCCATTGAAAGTTGGTCGGCCGTCTTGAAGACGCTGGTTGCGCTGATGCTGAACTCCCGGCAGCCGATGTTCATCGCCTGGGGTCCCGACCAGAACTGGCTTTACAACGACGCCTTTATTCCCATTGCAGGCCACAAACATCCGGATTGCCTGGGCCTGCCCGCCGGCGACGTCTGGGCCGAGGCGTGGGTGGACCTCGAACCGCTTTTCGCTCAGGTCCGCGCGGGCCGGCCGGTCCATATGAACGACATTTCGCTTGAGCTCGACCGGCACGGAAAACTCGAGGAAGCGCATTTCGCCTTCTCCTACACGCCGGCGCGCGAGGCGGACGGTTCCGTCGGCGGGTTGTTCGGCGCGTGCATCGAAACCACCGACCAGGTCGTCGCGAACCGGAATCTCACAGCCGAGCAGCAGAGATTCGCCCAGCTGAACGAAACCCTCGAACGTCGCGTTGCGGAACGCACGGCCGAGTTGCAGAACATCCAGACCTTTTATACGCACTCGTCGGAATGCCACGCCACGCTCTCGCTGCGCGACGACGGCACGTTCGAATATGACGAGCTCAACCCGGCCACATTGCGCCTCTATAAAATGTCCCGCGACGAGGTGATCGGCCGGACCCTGGATGAGGTTTTCGAACCCTATGCCGCGGCCGAACTCAGAGGGCATCTGACGGAAGCGCTGCGCCGGGGCGAGCCGTACAGATATTCCCGGACGCAAGGCGACGCCACGGTCGAGGCCGTGGTGACGCCGATACCGGCCGAGCCCGGAAAAAGGCGGCGCGTGGCCGTCACCGCGCGCGACATCACCGAGCGCCAGAGTCTCGAAGAACAACTCCGCCAGGCCCAGAAGATGGAAGCGGTCGGCCAACTCACCGGCGGCCTCGCACATGATTTCAACAATCTTCTCCAGGGTATCACCGGCGCGCTCGACCGGGTGCAGCATCGCGTCGCCACGGGCCGAACTTCCGACATCGACCGCTTCCTGAAGGCCGCGATGGAGTCCGCCAATCGGGCAGCCGCGCTCACGCATCGCCTGCTGGCATTTTCGCGCCGGCAGACGCTCGATCCGAAGCCGACGGACGTGAACAGGCTCATTGGCGGAATGGAAGATCTGATCAGCCGCACGATGGGACCTGCGGTGAACGTCAACGTTGTCGGCGCGGCCGGATTGTGGCCCGTGCGGGTGGACTCGTCACAGCTCGAAAGCTCGCTGCTCAATCTGTGCATCAATGCGCGCGATGCGATGCCGGAAGGCGGGAAGCTCGTCGTCGAAACCGCCAACAAATGGATGGATGCGAGGGCCGCGCGCGAGCGCGACCTGCTGCCGGGCCAATATGTTTCGCTGTGTGTGACCGACAATGGCAGCGGCATGGAACCCAACGTGATCGAACATGCCTTCGATCCGTTCTTCACCACCAAACCGATGGGGCAAGGCACGGGCCTCGGCCTTTCGATGATCTACGGCTTCGTGCGTCAATCGGGGGGACAGGTTCGGGTTTATTCGGAGGTCGGCAAGGGCACGACGCTGTGCCTATATTTTCCCCGTTATGCGGGATCGGTGGAAGAGATCGGCGAAGATACCGGCGCCGAGAAGGTCGAAGCCGGCTCCGGCGAAGTGGTTCTCGTCGTCGATGACGAGGCGACGGTGCGCATGCTGGTTGCCGAAGTTCTTGGCGACGCCGGATACAAAATTCTCGAAGCGCCGGATGGGCCGGCCGCGCTGAAAATATTGCAGTCCGACAGGAAGCTGGACCTGCTGATCACCGATGTCGGGCTTCCCGGCGGAATGAACGGCAGGCAGGTGGCCGATGCCGCGCGCGTGCAGCGCAAGGATTTGAAAATTCTCTTCATCACGGGCTTTGCCGAGAATGCCGTGGTCGGAAACGGCTATCTCGATGCCGGCATGGAAATCCTCGCCAAGCCTTTCGCGATGTCCACCCTCGCCAATCGCGTGCGCGAGATGATCGACGGATAGATCGTCCGTTAAGCCGCCTGCCCTGCCGTATTGTACCAGCCCGTGAACCGCACGCGGATCATCCAGAAGATCAAGAGGCCCACGGGAATGAGCTGGGGAAGGAAAAAGATCGTCGTCACATGCATGGGACCGGGCAACAGCCGCGGCAATCCGTTGGTGAAGGCGGAGCCTGCGGCCAATGTCAGCCCCAGGCACATGCGCCACAGATGCCGCGCGATCCGCGGCGCGCCCGCGATGCCTCCCGCGAACACAACCCTCGCATCGCCGAACGCCGCAAGCGCCAGCACCGTGGTGATACCGTAGAGCGCGATGAGAAGCGGGCCTTTGAACGGGATCGGCGCCGGGAACAGCGGCGGGAGACCCATGGCCAGTTGAGCCGACAAGATGGCAAAGGGCGCGAAAAGAACGAGCCCGACAATCAGGGCGATCTTTTCTGGTAAGCCGACGGTGCGCTCCCGATGCCGGACCGTCATCCATCCCGTTGCGACGAGATAGGTGGCGAACGTGGCAATGAAGACATTCAGGATCTGGTGAGGGAGTACGACGGCGAGATAGAGCGCGAACGCACCCATCACCAGCATGGACACGAAGAAGACGTTTCCGGCCGCGCGGTGCAGGCGCCCGCCCTTGCGCGCGAACGCGGCGACCGTTCCCGAAATAAGCCCGAGCGTGCCGCCGCCGATGTGAAACACAAAGGCGAGCGTCGTCAGGTTGTGGAACGGGCCGGCGTTCATGCTTGCCCCTGGGCATTGCGGTACACATACTGACCCTATCCGCCGCGAATGCTGCGGGACATGACATCAGGCGCCGGAAACGATGATCCCAGGTAACAACCGCACCCAAGACCGATGCCGAAGCTGACGGTCGCGGCAGGGCTGGCGCGGGGCTTGATGGAGCTGGCCGTCTCAAAGGGCGCGAGCCAGGCGGAGCTGTTGGCACGATCCGGCATCGCCGCCGAAGACCTGACTGATGTCGATCGCCGCATCCCGTTCGCGAAATATGTCGCGTTGATGCGGGCGGGCCAGGAACTCGCGAACGATCCTGCGCTCGCCCTGCATTACGGCGAAACCAACGACATGTCCCGGATCTCCATCGTGGGTTTGATTGCCGATGCTTGCGAGACGATGGCGGAGGCGATGGTACAGGTGAATCGCTTCGGCCGCCTGGTCGTCGAATTCGACGGACCGAAAGACCGCTTCAAGATCGTGGCCAAAGACGGCGGATTGTGGACCGTCGACACGCGAGAGAAT
Source organism: Alphaproteobacteria bacterium (assembly GCA_003139615.1). Taxonomy (GTDB): domain Bacteria; phylum Pseudomonadota; class Alphaproteobacteria; order Micropepsales; family Micropepsaceae; genus Rhizomicrobium. Next base: position 6,379 of record PLJH01000107.1, on the reverse strand, counting down.
CCGAACGCGTTTCCAGAGCTCACCGAATCCACTTTCGCGCGCGCCATTTGCGGTCCGCGCCGTTTCGGCGTGACCAGTCTCGCGAAAGCCGTCCATGTCACGCACAAGGCGCCCGCCTATCGGGCGGAATATGAGCGCATCTATGGCGTGCCCGTGACGTTCGAAGCCGAATGGAACGCCGTGCTGATGGACGAAAAATGGATGACGCACAAGATCGCCGTGCAGCCGCGCTATGTGTTCGGAATCTTAAGCGAACATGCCGACGCGCTGCTCAAGAGCCTGGAGAATTCGAAGACGGTCCGCGGGCGCGTCGAGAGCCTGCTGATGCCGATCCTGCACAAGGGCGAGGCGAACATGGACGCGATCGCGGAGAAGATAGGGCTCAGCCGGCAGACGCTCTTCCGCCAGCTGAAAGCGGAAGACACGACGTTCGAGAAAGTGCTGGATGAATTGCGCCACCGGCTTGCGCTGCAATATCTGCGCGGGAGAAAGGCATCCGTGAACGAAACCGCCTACCTCGTGGGATTTTCCGAACCGGCCGCGTTTTCGCGCGCATTCAAGCGCTGGACAGGCACGAACCCGCGCGAGATGCGGAAAATTAACTGACTCAAACCGATTCAAACAGGAGAACGATCATGAGCAAGACATTTGGCGCGACCTCGACCACCGATGATGTGCTGGCCGGCATCGATCTCGCAGGAAAACGCGTGCTGGTGACGGGCGTATCGGCGGGCCTGGGCGTGGAGACGGCGCGCACTCTCGCGGCCCACGGCGCTCATGTCGTGGGTGCGGCGCGCGATCTCGGCAAGGCGCGCGGTGCAACCCAGGCAGTGCGCGACGGTGCCGCGAAGGGCGGTGCGCTCGAATTGGTCGAACTCGATCTCGCCTCGCTCAAGAGCGTGCGGGCCACGGCGGACAAGCTCGTCGCCGCGGGCAAGCCGTTCGATGTCGTGATCGCGAATGCGGGCGTGATGGCGACGCCGCAAGGAAAGACCGCCGACGGTTTCGAAACCCAGTTCGGCACCAACCATCTGGGCCACTTCGTGTTCGTCAACCGGATCGCGTCGTTGCTGCATGCGGGATCGCGGCTGGTGAACCTGTCGTCCGCCGGTCATCGCTTCTCGGATGTCGATATCGAAGATCCGAATTTCGAGCGCACGTCCTATACCGAATTCGGCGCCTATGGCCGCTCCAAGACGGCCAATATCCTGTTCGCCGTCGAATTCGACCGTCGGCACAACGCGCGCGGCATTCGCGCGACGGCCGTGCATCCTGGCGGCATCCAGACCGAGCTCGGCCGCTACATGACGCCGGAAGTGCGGGACAATCTGATGAAGTCGATCGCCGCCAGCGCGCCGGCCGGAGCACCGACCTTCTCGTGGAAAACCATTCCGCAAGGTGCGGCCACATCGGTGTGGGCGGGCTTCGTCGCGGCTGCAAACGATGTCGGAGGCCGCTACTGCGAAGATTGCCATGTCGCGGGCATCGTCGAAGGCGCCGAGATTCGCCAAGGCGTGCGGCCCTATGCGCTCGACCCCGAACGCGCCAAGGCGCTGTGGGCGAAGAGCGAGGAGATGGTGGGCGAGCGGTTTTCGTAAGACGCGGGGCGCGCGATATCAATCCGGCGCGCGCGTGACCTGGGCGTAGGTGGCGCGCCAGTGGCCGTCCCGCTTTTGCCAGACATAGGCGATGCGAAGCGTGCGCGTCTGGTGTTTGCCGTCCTGCGCCCAGCTCAGATGAAGCAGCCCACCCTGCACGGCAGCATCGCCCCATGCCTTCTCGACCCTCTGCTCGACCGTGTAACCGTCGATCTTGAATCCCGGCAGATTGAAATCGGCGAGGAATTGCCGCTTGTCCTCCACGCTCGCATTCGAATTCACGAGCAGGAAATCGTCGGTCACGAGGTTGGCAAGCGCAGGGATGTCGTTGTGCAGCGTGGCCTGCCTGTAAGCATCCACCGCTTTGGCGAGATCGGGAGGCAATCCGCTCGCGAGCGCGGGCGTAGCGCTCAGGACAAGAACGACAGCGGCGAGCTTCACGATGCGCTCCCGATGCGCGCATCGCAGCTCAAGGATGCGTGCGATCCGTCAGCGCGGCGCGTGCGCGCGATGTGGTTCTCGCCCCAGCGCTTGACGCCATCGAGCATCGGCAGCGCAGAGCAGCCATACTCCGTCAGCGAATAGATCACGGGCGAAGGTACCGCACCCGTGCGCTCGCGCGTCACAAGTCCGTCCGCCATCAACTCGCGCAATTGCTGCGCCAGCACCTTTTGCGAAATGCCGTCGGACACCGCATCGAGCTGCCGCCGCAAGCCTGCGAAATGCAGCGGCTTGTGCGCGAGCCAATAGACGATGGTGAGTTTCCATTTGCCGCCGATGGCGGCCCAGGCCGCCGTCAGCGGACAATTGCCGATGGGATTCAATCTCGCGTGCATGGTTACCTTCAGGTGCGTTCTGGCGAAGCGTTCGCCGATCCTATCAGATGCAGTCGCGCATCATGCATGCGCTTGCGGTCAACTGATTGTGAGGACATCCGTGTTTCATCCTGCAATGCGCTGCGCGATTGCGGCGCTCATTCTTTGCACGACCGCGGCATACGCGAACCCGCCGCTACGCGACGGCAGCCATGATTTCGATTGGGAGATCGGCACGTGGAAAACGCATATCCACCGCCTCGTGCATCCGCTGACGGGCTCGACGAGCTGGACCGATTACGACGGCACATCGGTGGTGCGGAAGATCTGGAACGGCAAGGCGAACACGGTGGAACTGGAAGTCGACGGACCCGCGGGTCATATCGAAGGCTTGAGCCTCCGGCTTTACGATCCGGCATCGCACCAATGGAGCCTCAATTTCGCGAACAGCAGAGGCGGCGAAATGGGCGTGCCGACCGTGGGCGAATTCACGAACGGCCGCGGCGAATTCATCGACCAGGAGCGGATCGGCGACCGGATGATCCTTGTACGGAATATCTGGTCCGACATCACGCCCAATTCCGGCCGCTTCGAGCAATCCTTCTCGGATGACGGCGGCAAGACTTGGGAAACGAACTGGATCGCGACGGACACGCGCATTGCGGACCCGTCGCAATAGAGACTCCGCCGGCTGTCAGCGGCTGCCCGTGGTGGACGGGGTGCTGTGGTTGTGACCCCCACCGACGACCAGCGTGATGGTCAGTGCTGCGAGGCCCGCAACGATTCCGGCAGGAACGAGCGGATTTCCGAAAATGGTGAGCGCGGCGTGGCCGGCGGCATAGCCGGGCGGCAGGTTGTTCGAGGCCAGCAGGAAATCCATTTCTCCGACCGGAGGAAGCGGCGCCGGCGGCGTCGGTCCGGGTGTCGTGGGCGTCACGCCTGGTGCGATGGTGGTCGTCATGCCGGCATCCACCGTCACGGTCTCGCCATGCGAGGTGATGAGCGCGCTGCCCTCCTCCACGGTCACGACGGTCGTGCCGTCGAGGGCGACGGTAATCGTGAGAACCGTTCCGCGCACGCCGATGGTGGCGGTGGGTGTGCTGATCTTGTACGCGCTCTTGGGCAGACTGCCGGTCGTGAAACGGACGACGCCTTTGGCGATCGACAGCGCCACCTGCGATTTCGTGGGATCGGGATCGAATACGAAATGATCCAAGGTCACTTCCGAAGAGGCGCCCACCGAAAGATCGGTGTTGTCCTGGAACTTCACGCGCGACGCGCTCTTGTCGGCCGTGCGGATGACTTCGTTCTGGAAGACATCGATTCCGGCACGCAGGACGGCGGGTTGCTGCGTTCCGATCACGCCGCGAACATCGTTGACGACAACTTGCGTGTTGCCGATGTCCTGATCGGCGCGCGCGATCTCGCTGGTGAAAGGCGACAGCGCCAGCGCGCACACGAGCAACCGGGCGATGACCCGCCGATGGAATGAGCCGCGCATGATGTCCCCCTCATTACCCGAAATTTATCTTATGCTCATTAGCAGCGATAGCGAAGCGCCGTCAATTTCCCAGATTACTTCGATTCCGCGATATACACGCCGTTCCAGTCCGATGGCGGCGGGGCTTCGACAAAGTTCCCGATGCGGGCGGCATAAACATCGTACAATCCGCCCAGAAGAGGTTCCATCGTCCGGCAGTGGTCGAGCAAAACCTGCGCATCGTCCCATTTTCTTTGGCGATAGGCGTCGAGCATCTCCCGGTGCGTGGCGCGAAATTGTGCAAACGCTTCGCTTCTGCCCATCGCCTCATCGCCCAGCAGCGCATAGAGACGAATCGCTTCCTCCTTGCCTTTGACGACAACGAGATCGATCTCGACGGCGGCCCAATGCGGAATCGTCGAAAACGTCGTTTCGCTGATGACGATGCCGACACCATAGGCTTTCGACTGGCCTTCCAGCCGCGATGCGAGATTCACCGGATCGCCGATCGCCGAATAATCGAAGCGCTGATCCGAGCCCATATTGCCGACCACGCATTGCCCCGTGTTGAGACCGATGCCGACATGCAGCGGACGAAAGACATGGCCTTCCGCCAGCGCTTCCGCTTCGAGCGCAACGTTGAGGCGGCCCAGCGCATCGAGCATGGCGAGCGCGCTCGCGCAGGCATGCGCCCCGTGTTCGGGATCGTCGAGCGGCGCATTCCAGAACGCCATGATGCAATCGCCCATATATTTGTCGATCGTGCCGCGCCGCGACAGGATGATGTCGGTCATCGGCGTGAGGAACCGGTTGAGCAATCTGGTGAGACTCTGGGGGTTGTATCTGAGCTGTTCCGAAATGCGCGTGAAGCCGCGCACGTCGCAGAACAGAAACGTCATCTCGCGCAAATCGCCGCCCAGCTTGAGGCGCGAACGATCCCGGGTCAGCTCCTCGACCAGGGCCGGCGACAGATATTGCCCGAATGCGCTGCGCACATGGCGCTTCTCGGATTCGGTGCGCAGATAGCCGATGATCGTGGACGACAGATACACCGCAAACGCCGCGATCGATGGCGTGACCGGATCGAACAGCATGAGGTCCGCGGTATAGGCATGCCAGGATGCGGCGAACGCGGCGGCGATCGCGCCGACGACAAGCACGCCCGACCACACCGCGCCCAGCGTTCGCAACACAAGAATCAGAAGGCTGCCGATCACCAGCACGAAACAGAACTCTGCCGCCCGCGCCCAATCCGGCCGTTCGAGATAATGCCCGAGCAGCATCTGCTCGAGCGCCTGGGCATGGGCTTCGACTCCGGCCATGACGGGATCGATCGGCGAAGGCCTGATATCGCGCAAACCCGCCGCACTCGTGCCGATCAGCACGATGCAACCCCGCACCAGCGCGGGATCGAAATTGTCGGCGAACACCTGCCATGCCGGAACAACCCGCCGGGACACGAAGGGCGTGAAATGAATCAGCACGGCGCCTTCGGCATCCGTCGGCACGATCGTGCGGCCAATCCTGATGCTGACAATGCCCTTCTCATTACCGAAGCCGTATTCCCCGCTGGCGCCCGTCGATTTGATGAGCATCGTGTGTGCGCCCTCGGCCACGCGCAGCGCCTCCGCGGCCAGGGTCGGATAGAGTTGCTGTCCGACGCGCTCGACGAGCGGCACGCGGCGCAGAATGAAATCGCTGTCCGACGAAAAACTGACGCTGCCGTTTCCGGCCGCCGCCCGCTCCAGTATCGGCAGACTGTCGACCGCGCCGGCATAGTCCGGAATGAAAGGCCGCGGATCGTCGCCCAGGCTGGCGAAGCCGCTGCGCAACACGGGCTTGCGCCCGCCCGCGGCATCGGTCAGCCCGAAGCCGGTCACCACATTGCCGGCATCGTGGATCGCCTTGGCCAGCAACGCATCGTGATCCGGCACGCCGGAAAGCGAATGACGCAATGCATCGACCGGCACGCCGTCGGCCGCCCAGATTGCGAGGGCTTGCGACGGCGACGTGCGATCGGGTTCCGCAAATACGATATCGAACACGATGGCAGACGCGCCCGCCTGGGACAGCCGGCCGACCATCGCGGCGACGGCGCTGCGGGGCCACGGCCATTGGCCGACCTGGGCGAGACTCGCATCGTCGATATCGACAATGCGCACGGGCGCATTCTGATACGCGCGCGGCGCGAGGCGCTGATAATAATCGAAAACGGAACGGCGCTGCCTGTCGATGATGTTTCCCGGATCGGTCCAACACCACATCAACGCCGCCAGCAACAGAAGAAGCGGCAGGATCAAGGTCAGGGACATTCGCACGCGGAACATGAATTGAGACCCCGAATATCAAACTATCTCTAGCATGAGCGCCTTCCGCCCGCGGCCCCCCTTCCGTCACGCGGCTACGCCGCGCGACACCTTCCCCCACGAGGGGGGAAGGTTAAAAATAAGGCGCGCTATCGCTCTTTCTTAGCCTTCCCCCCTCGC
>PLJH01000025.1 GCA_003139615.1 Alphaproteobacteria bacterium | reverse complement strand
TGCCGACCTGGCCCGCGCCGGTACCCGAAAGCAGCTCGATGACTGTCGACATCCCGCCCTGTTTCGATTGATGGGATCTCGTGACGTAATTCCCATTGATGGTCAGCGTTCCGGGTGAGGAATTGCCCACCGTGCCGCCCGCGATCGCGCCCGCGGTGCTGCCGACGGCCCCCTTGACCGTGCCGGTGCCTTCCAGCGTTCCGCCCTCAATATCGATCGATGGCGCGTCGAGCGTGCCTTCGACGACCGCAACGCCGCCCGTCAAACTGAAAACTCCGCCCGGAACGACGAAATCGACCTCGCCGCCGATATAGAGTGTACCTGCGACCGAAGCCGAACCGGTGATGTCCAGCGTCACCGCCTGATGCGACGAGCCGAACAACTCCAAGTTTGCGCCGCTTTCGTTGATGAGATTGCCGAGCGTGAGCGTGGTTGCCGCGCTCAGTTTGCTGTTGCCGATCTGCACAGTGCCGCTGTTATCGAGCGTGCCGTCGATCGTCAGGTCGCTTCCGCCTTCGCCGCTGCCGGCATCGACATTCAGCGTCCCGTTGTTGGTAAGATTTCCACCGATCGTGACCGACCCCGACGCCGTGATGACGTTGTCATTGATGACCGTGACCGTGCCTGCGATGTTCAGGCCGCTGAAGGTGCTGGCGCCGTCGATAATGACGGAATCGTCGCCATTGATCACCCCGCCGAAATTGTTGCCCGTGCCCGTGAAGGACAAAGATCCGCCGGAGACCGAAATCGTTCCCTCGTTCATGAGGGGATCGCCGACCGTTCCCCAGCCGGAGAGAGTGGAGCCCGCAGCCACGGTCAGGCTCGCTCCCTCGATCGTTCCGCCGGCGAGCGCGAGGGTCCCCGTGGCGCCGATCGTTTGGGATTGCAGCAGATCGAGCGTGCCGCCGATGGTCGCGTCGCCGTCGTCCGTGAAGACACCACCAATAAAAAGATTCGTCATTGTCACGGAGGCGCCGGATTGGATGGTCACGCCGCCGCCGACGGTCAGGCTGGAACCGCTGCCGTCGAGCGCGCCACCGGAATTCATCGTCAGGCTGTCGATCGTTGCATCCTGGCTCAGCGTGACATTCCCGCCGGAACCGATCGTGACGTCGGAATAGAACGTGGGCACGCGCACGCTCCAATTGTTCAGAGTGCCCCAATTGCCGGTGCTGTCGGTCCACGTATCGACGGTCGTCAGCGGTGTCTCGACCACTTCGAGAATGGCGTTTCCGGCGGCGACATTGTAGAGAGCGCCCAATGTCAGATTGTTGGCGAGGTTGACGGTCGTGCCGTTCCCCGGCTTGCTTCCAACTTCCAACTCGCTGAACAGGCCCTGAAGATCGCCTGGCGTGAAGGTCAGGACATTGTTGAAAATCTGGCCCGACGACAACGACAACCCATCGACGGTCTTCACTTCGAGCACGCCGCCCTGAAGGCTGACGTCACCGGAGATATTGACAGCACTGACTTGGCCAGCGCCCGTGCCAGCGAGCAAAGCGACGAGCGTTCCCGGCCCACTCGATTGATAGCTGCCCGTGATATTCAGCGCGCCCGGAGAGGAATTGTTCACGGAACCGCCGGCAATCGACCCCGCTGTGTTGTTGACGACACCCGTCATGGTGCCGGTACCTTCAAGTGTGCCGCCTGCCAACAGAGTAAAGATGCTGCTCGGTTCCGTTACGTCGACCGCCGCATCGGAGCCGATGTCGACCAATCCGGAGTTTGAGGCGGAACCGCTGATGTTCATCGTCGCCGTGTGGCTTGTTGAGCCATCGAGTGTGAAGCTCGCGCCACTGGCATTGATCAACTCGCCGATTGTCAACGTCGTCGCCGCGGCCAATGAAGTGCTTCCGACTTGAACGACGCCAGAATTATCGAATGTACCGACACTCGTCAGGCTACTGCCGCCGGCGCCGCCGTTGGTGTCGATGTCCAATGTCCCGCTGTTGGTGAGACCGCTGGTGAGTGTGAAAGTGGTATTCTCCTGCTGCCCAAACGAGCCGCTGTTCGTGAAAGCACCGCTATCAGACAGCGTTGCCTTATGGCTTGACGAGCCGAACAGCTTGAAGCTGGTGCCGCTGCCGTTGACCAAGCCGCCGAGAGTAATGCTCGTCGCTGCGCCCAGTACCTGGTCGGTGTCGCCGACTTGCACCGTATTGGTGTTGGTCAGCGTTCCGGTGATTGTCAGGCTGCTGCCGCCCTCGTAGTCGCCGCCATCGAGAATGAGGGCGCCGCTGTTCGCGAAACCACCGTCAACAGTGAGCGATGTGGTGGTGTCCCCGTTGCTGTCGTGCAGCCCGATCGTGCCGTAGTTGGTGACATCGCCTGTCACCGTGTCGGCTCCGCTGGAATTCGAGATGTCGAGCGTCGCTGCCGATACGGTGTTGCTGCCGACCGTCAGAGATACGACGGTGTCGCCGGTGTCCAGCGTCACATCGCTGCCGCTGACGCCGATAAGAACATCGTCACCCGCGACGGGAGCCTGACCCGTACTCCAATCGCCAGCATCGTCCCAATTGCCGGTGCCGCCGTTCCACATGAAGACTGGCATGCCCTTCCCCCCTTGGCCGCGTCGCTCAACTCAGGCGAATAATGTGGTCGCTAAATGTTCCCTTTACTCAAAAACCGAGCCGCAATGCCGCCACCGTCACAATCGGAGACCGGCATCGAGCACAAATAACAATTTGATGACGAACTACCCCAACGCACCCCAGAAGGCCCCCAGGGCGACGACAACGGTAGCCTGTTTTTTAGGCATGCGGAAGCCCGCGAAGGCAAACAGACACTGTTGGGCGGACCGCGGTGGGGCGACAAAAATGAGAAAAACTGGGCGATTCGACTATTCAGCACGCTGAACCTCTTGGTGCCTCGGACTGTTCAGTGACGCAGTCTCCCGCATTGGACATGATACGTCCCGTAATTTGTCATATATTGCCGATGGACCAATATTTGTCGGGGGGAAGTTCATGCGCGTTTGCCAAAATCCTGCGCGTCTCTGGTCGCTTCAACTGGCTGCTGCTCTCGTCTGTGTCGTCTTGTGCGCTGCGGATGCGGCACCGCTCGCCACACTGACCAGGAACGTGCCCTCAGCAGTCGCTTATAATCTTGTGCCTCGCGTCGGGACTCCGCCCGCTACCCTGAAGCTGCACCTGGCGATCACGCTTCCGATGCGCAACCAGGCCGAACTCGATTCCGTGTTGCGAGAGATATACGACCCGGCAAGCCCGCTTTACCGCCACTATCTGTCTGTGGCCGAGTTTACGTCACGCTTCGGTCCGACCGAGTCCGATTATACCGCAGCCATAAACTTCTTTGCGGCCGCCGGGTTGCAAGTAACAGGCGCGAGCGCCAATCGCTACCTGATCGATGTTGCCGGAACCGTTGCCGATGTCGAGCGCGTCTTTCATGTGAAGATGGGCCTCTACAAGCATCCCACCGAAAATCGCAACTTCATCGCGCCGGATCGCGAGCCGACGCTCGATCTGGCCGTTCCCGTGCTGCATGTGACCGGGTTGGACAATTACACGCTACCCGCGCCGCGATGGATGCATTCCGACGATTCATCCACGAACACCAGCACCGGTTCGGGCCCCCACGGCAATTTCATCGGAAGCGACATTCGAAAAGCCTATTATGGCGGCACTGTCTTGACCGGCGCCGGCCAGTCCCTCGGCCTGATGGAGCTTGCGGGCTACAACATTTCCGACGTGACAAAATATTTCTCCAAATTCGGTCCGCCGCTTACGGCGCCCGTCAACGGAATATCGACCGACGGTACACCCATCACCTGCACCGGAACCTGCACAGACGACACTGAGCAAGTGCTGGATCTCGAATACGCAATCTCCATGGCTCCCGGGCTGAGCCAGGTGCAAGTTTATGTGGCAAGTCAACCTGTCAGCGCGCTGAGCAGAATGGCCAGCGACAATACAAGCAAGCAGCTCAGCAGCTCCTGGGGGTGGAGTGAGAATTTTGCGACGGACAACCCGCTGTTCAAGGAAATGGCGGCGCAGGGCCAGACATTCCTGACGGCTACCGGAGATCATTCGAGCTTGCAGATGAGCGGGCCTTGGCCCGAGGAAGACGCCAATCTCACCGCCGTGGGCGGCACCGACCTTGAGACCGATGGTGCGGGCGGAGCTTGGGACATGGAAACCGGCTGGTCCAGCAGCGCCGGCGGTCCATCGCTGGATCCGACAATACCGATCAAGAGTTACCAATTGCAACTTATAAACTCGGCAAATGACGGGTCTCTCGCGCTACGCAACGTTCCCGACATAGCCGGCGATGCCAATACCGACAACTACATCTGCGCCAACAAAACTTGTTCCGGAGGTTATGGCGGAACCAGCTTCGCGTCACCCATCTGGGCCGGGTTCATTGCGCTGGCAAACCAGCAAGCCGCAGCGAATGGCAAGCCGATGGTGGGCTTCCTCAATCCAACGATCTATCGCCTCGCACGCAGTTTGCAATACGAGACAATTTTTCACGATGAGACGAAAGGCAGGAGCGGAAACTACAGAGCGGTCAAAAAATACGATCTGGTGACCGGTTTGGGCAGCCCTCAGGGAGAGGCGCTAATCGATGCCCTGGTGGGTGCAGCGAAATAGCGACAGGCAAAGACGTTATGCATCCGCCCATTCGCGCAGTTCGGTGTTGCGTGAACAGGTACCACCGACTTGCATTTGGCAAGTCTTTACAGATCGCGAACCCAGAGTGACTGCCGATAACTCCCAATTATCGATAAGACTTCGTTCTGAGGTAAAGCCCGTATCCCAAAAATCCATGACTGATTTAATTTCTTCACTCTATCGCCCGCGGAACGGCCGCGAGGCAGCGCGTCAAATGATCGGAATTGGACGACATGAAAACCTCCGGTCAGATTGCCGCTCTGGCCGAATTGCGATCCAGCAACGCGGCCGGAACAAGCGCCGCCACGGCGCTCAATGCAAGGATCACGACCGACACATTGATCAATAGCGTGTAGTGGTTATTGACGATCAGGAAGCTGCCGACAAGCGGTCCGGTGGCAAGCCCGAGCTTCGACACGAATCCCCCGATCGCAGCGGTTTGCCCGGTCCGGTCGGAGGCCGCGCACATTCCGAGCAGATAGGCAATCACAAAGGCCCAGGTGATCGAGGTGCCGATATTGGCCGCGGCGTAGATAAAGGGCGACGCGCTGAAATGAAACATCGCATTGCCGAATACAGTCAGAATCAGCGCAATCAGCAACGGCCTAAAGCGCCCAAAGCGCGTGCTGAAGAACACGACCATCAGCGAGCCCAGAGCGCCGATCCAGCCTGCCACTCCGAGAACCGTGCTCATGAAATCCGTTTGCAAACCATAGCCGTGGCCCAGCTCGATCATGAATGCCGCGAGCGCCATATTGCCGGCCTGAAACAGGACGACCGAACCGAAAGCGAGCAGAAGCGGAATCCATCTCGTTCGGGCGCGAGGCGCGTCGGTTGCGGACGGAACATGCGCCGGATAGTCGGCGAGGAACGGAACCATCGCGAGCGTCACCGCGCTGAACAGCGCCAATGCGAGAAAGAGAACCGGTGTGCCGAACAATGGCACCAGCCGCGGAAGCACCATCACGCCGAGCCCGCCAAAGCCGAACTGCACGACGAGCAGCATGCCGAAGGTACGATCCGGCTCGCGCGCGCGCGCGCGATAACGGAAAACCCCGTGCCCACCAGCATGCCGCCAATCGTGCCGTGCAACAGGCGCATGGCGATCATCGCCGTCGGATTCTTGATCAATGTCGACAACAGATCCGCCATGATCAGCGCACACAGCAGCAGGACGGACGTTCTGCGCCAGGAAACGCGGCGCACGAAAAAGACCGCGATCAGCGCGCCGAACGCCGCACCATAGACGTTGGCAGATGCAACGAATCCCGCCTGCTTTTCGGTGAAATGCAGACCCTCGACAAGGCCGCTGACCAGCGCGGCCATGATGTTGACATAGAACAGGCCCGCGGTCGCGAGGAAGGACAGCAGCACCGCAGCGATGAGCCCGTCGGGCGCGGCGGTGAGAAATGCGCGCGCCTTGTCCTGTGCCATGCTCATCTTTCGCAGAAGGGTTTGAGACGGTTAGCTTCGGCGGCGGCCTTCGCCCACACCCAGATTCCGCTGTCGCTGAAATAGTAATAGGTCATGCCGTTCGGCATCATCGCGACCGCGATACCGCCAAAGCCCGACATGAAGGGAATCCAGGCTGGCGTCTTGCAGCCTAATGTGTGCTGCGCGTTCCAGGCCCAGAAGCCATAATGATAGCGGAAGTCGTCGGTCGACGCCCGCAACCCGTGGTCATCCGAATTCTGTTGCAGCGCCGCGCGCAGCATTGCGGGATCGACAAGCTGCTCGCCCCCAATCGCGCCGTGATCCACATTGATGAAATCCGCGATCTTCGCGATGTCGTCGCGATGCAATGTCAGGCCATAACCGGTGAAGGACTGCGCTGTCGCATCATAGGTGCGCCGCACGACGTAGACCGGCGGGCTCAACGCGAGTTTCTTCCAGATCGGTGCCGCCAGAATGTCATTGTAGACGTCTACATTCGCGCCGATTTTCCCACGATAAAATGCGCGGAGCGCGGTCCCGAGTACATAGGTATCCGCTGTGTGGTAGACCCAACGCGTTCCGGGCGCTGCCTTGCGCGGATAATGCGTACAGGCGAATTCGATGCGAGTTGCGTGGTCCTCTGCCAGGAAGAAAGGTGTCAAATCCGGCGCATTTTCATCGGCCTGGTCATCGGGCGAATTGTAGTGCCCGGTCGCCATGTCAAGCGCATTGCCGAAGGTCACGTCGTTCCAGGTTCCCGCCGCCGCGCAGTCGGGCACGTAATTGGCGATGATCTCCTTCGTCACGCCCGGATAAAGCAATGACAGCCGCATCGTGCCGAGACCGGCGAAGATCGATTTGGCGAGCGAATAGGACGGCAAGTCCATCACAGCGCAATAGGGATACAGCCCGAAGCGGGTGTCGCAGCCGCCGACATAGTTCACGCCGTTCGCGACGAGACCGTAAAGTGCAATGTCGCTCGCGGGCACGACGCCGGCAGAGCCGAAATTCGAACTGTCAGCTCCTGGAAAATCATGCGCGAGGGTCTCGATCGGCCGCGTCGGCAAGCGGTGGGCCACTTCCTGCGCGTAATCCGCAGCGATGCGCGACGCATCGGCCACCTGCCCCGGTCTATAGGTCGCCGCAGCACGTCCCCACATGTCGAATTTGAAATAGATGCAGGCCTCGCTGCCGATCTGCCAGGCGACATCCGAAACTTTCCCGTTCTTGCCGAACAGGAAGGTGAGCACGCCATTGTGCATGCAATTGGCGTTGCGCTCTTCCAGCGCGAACGGCACGGCAGCGCGCGTGAGTCCATGGTCTGCTGTCTCGTCCCACACGCGGCCCGGCTCGAGGATGAACTCCCACTCGGGATGGTTCGCGGGAATTGCGCCGCGCCGAACCGGGATCAGCGATACTCCCGATTGCACGAAGGCGAAATCGAATGCCGGCAGATGACCAGCAGCGCCGCCATTAGCGGTCGAGTCGCCATATTGGTCGGTCAGTACATGCATCGTGGTGCCGGTGCGCTCTGCGCCCAGCGAAAGCATCCCCCGAAAGATATTGCTCGGCGGTTTGGCATTTGCCGGCGGCGCAAATGCCAACATGTCGGCGGGAGATGGCGCAACAGCAGCATTCGTCAATTCGTCATAGGTCTGCGCTAGTCGCGTGCCGTCGGCAGCGAATGCGGGCCTCGCAACGACTGCGAGACCCTCGTCGCCGGAAAGCAGGATATTGTCCGCCCAGCATGTCGCATGCGGATCGGTCCCCACAGCGCGCAGCCGGATTACGAGCTTGGGCTGGTTATCCATGATCGCGGCTTCGGCCGTGCCCGAATGCATCGTAACGCCATCGTCCTGACCATGACCGAGGCGTGAAACAAACGTCCAGTTATGCCCCGCGTCGGCAGACACGTCGACGATGCACGCGTCGTCGCCAGAGAGCGACAGCGCCGCGAAGGCGACGCTCAAGCGCACCCGGCTGAACCCGACGGTGGAAACGGCCTTCACAGCCGTCGCTCCCGCTGTCAACTTCAGCGAGATATTCGTGCCGTAAGTCGAAAGGCGCACTTCGCCCTTTCCCATGGCGAGCCAACCTTCGGATTTTCCGCTCTGAAAATCCTCCGAATAGATCGTGTCGGCCCGTGCAGACATGCAGGCGAAGCACAGAAGAGCGATCAGGGCCGCGCGCGTGATCATTCGATGTCCACGTCTGTCGTCCCCAACATGCGCGCAAGCGGCTCAAGCTCGCCGCCATAGGCCCGCCATAGCCCCACGGAACTACCGTAGATTTTCTGCCGTACCTGCGCCGCGCTCGCAGTCAGTGACGGCCGCTCATTCTTCTCGAATGCCAGGCACGCATCTTCCCAGTCGAGACCGCAATGCGCGACGAGCCTGCGCGTTACGCGTTCCTGGTTCGCGACAAGGTCTTCGTAGTCGATTTCGAGAAAGCGGTCCGGCAGGGCCTTTCGCCAATGCGCCATCAATTCGCGATAAGCGAGATAGTAACGCGCAAGATCGGAAAGATCGTAGGAGAAAGGATAGGCCATGCGGAACAGCGTCTTGTACATCGCATAACACACATCCATTGCGCCGCGGCGGACATGGATGATCGACGCCTCCGGCAACGCCAGCGCGATCAGGCCGAGATACAGGAAGTTGATTGGAGTCTTGTCGATTGCCCGGGCGATGCCGCCCGCGACAGCGGCCGTCGACTCGCAATAAGCGCGCCCGACCACCGCAAAATCGACCGATACACTCTCTCGGATCAGGTCGAACTTGTCCTTCGCTCTTGGCGCCGCGCGCATCAGTGCCGATGCAAAGTCGCTAACCTCGCCCAGGCTCTCGACCTGGCTGTGCGAACTCAAGATACGGTCGACCAGCGTTGTTCCGCTGCGCGGCAGGCCGACGATGAAAATCGGGCGGGGATTGCGCGCGCCGAGCCTGATCCGCGCGAGCGTTGCCTCATCGAAGACGGAAGCGATCTCCGCCATCGCGCGCTCGTCGTCCTCGACGCGATAGGACAGCATCTTCTTGCGCGCATCTGCGCCCCGCTTGAGCGCGGCAAAGGCGCGGGTGTGCTCGCCGAGATCTTCCAGCTCCTTCGCCAACGCGAATCCGAGCTGCACTTCGCCCATCGGATTTCGCAGCGGACGCGACAGCATCTGCTCCAGCTCCGGAATGTGATTGTTCGTGTCCGTCTGGCGGCGCAGGGTCGCGCGATTGTAATAGGCGTCGTAATCGTGAGGGGCACGCGCGATCACCTCGTCGAGCAACGCCTCCGCCTCGCCCATCTTGCCCAGGGCGATCACCGAGGTTGCGAGATTATAAACATATTGCGTGTTGGCAGGCGCTGTCTCGACCGCGCGCCGATAGCACCTCTCGGCATCCAGATGTTGATTGAGCCGCGTGAACATTTGAGCGATATGCTGCAGCACGCGACCGTCGTTCTGCGCGTCCGGTTCGAGCGCGCGCAGCCGCACCAAACCCTCGGCAATCGAACCCGACTGAATCGAGAGCTCGGCCCCGATCAGGCGCAAACCCTTGTCGGAAGGCGCAACGTCAAGACCGCGCTGCACGGCCTCGCGCGCGCCGGGAAGATCATTGCGCTGCTGACGCAATCGCCCCAGCAACTGCCAGCCTTCGGCCCGTCGCGGCAGAGCCTGCGTGAACGCCAACGCCTTGCTCTCGGCTTCCTCAAACGCGCGCCGCGCCGCGAGGGCTTCGATTTCTCGCAGCAGCGCATCGGGCCGGGATTCGGGCGGGTTCATCCCGCCACTATAGCCCACGGCGCGTTCGGCGCTCAGAACTTGTAGCTCACCGTCACGCCGACGGTGCGCGGCAAGGTCGTCAGCGCCTTGGAATCGTTGCCCTCGAAGTTCTGCGCCGGCGCCGTGCCCATATAGGCCTGCGTGTAAACGCCGGTCACGCCGTTCGCATCGAACACGTTCTTGACCCAGAGGATCGCAGCCCAATTGTCCATCTCGTAGGTGGCGGAAAGGTTGAAGATCGAGAACCCGTCCATCAGGTCGTAGAACTTCGGTTGCCCGAGATAGGCGGTTGTCGCTGTGTTGAGGAAAATGTCTTTGGAGAACAGCGTGTCCTGCGTCGGCGATTGATAATAGCCGTCGACGTGCAGGAATACGTTTGCGGCGTTCGGTAGCGGGATTCCGTAGTCCAACGCGCCATCAACCGTGTTGCGCGGCGCGCCCGGGAGTTGAGCACCCTTGCTGTTGATTTCGTAAGCGCCGTCTGCCGAATACAGATCGGCGCCGAGCACCGCATTCGTATAGGTGTAGCCGAGGCCGTATCGCAGATTGTCGGTGATGTTTCCGTTGATTTGAATCTCTGCCCCTTCGGTCGTCGCCTTGGTGCCGTTCTGGACGGCGAAGAAGCCCCAGTTGGTCGTGGCGGTGTTGATCTGCGGGTCCTTCCAGTCGACATAGAAAATATCGGCGTTGTAAGTGATACCCTTCCATACGCCTTTCACGCCGGTCTCATAATCGATATCGGTGTCGGGCTGATAGGTTTCCCAGGCGGGGCTTTCGGCGAAGCGCCCGATCGTCGGCGTTCCGTTCGAGCCGCCTCGGCGATAGCCCTGCGCGACCGTGGCGTACCAGAGATCGTCATCGTCGAATTTCCACGACAGATTGCCCTTGAACAGCGCCTTGCTCTCGGCTTCCCGGCCAAGCGTGTCGGATGTGGCAAAGATGGAGCTGTAAAGACCGGTCGTCTGAAAGACCTGCGTGGAATCGACATCGTCGAAATAACGGATGCCGCCGGTCGCTGACCAAGCATTCGTGATGTGCCAGGTCAGATCGCCATAAAGCGCCGCGTCCGTGAAGTGCTCCGTATGGCGATAGAGGAAGTCGTTGTTGTTGAGCACCGCCGCCTCGCAGGGCGCGAAGAAACCGCAATAGGCCGCATCCCACCATTGCTGGAAGCCCATCAGATAGCTGTTCTGCGCGCTGTAGAGTTCCTGGTTCTGGTAATAGGCGCCCACGATGTAATCGAGCGTGTGCGTACCGTCGGATACCAGGCGCAGCTCCTCGATATAGGCCTTGTCGCCGAAGTGGCGAATGGCTTCCGCCAGCGGCCGCGGGTAATTGTAGTAGAAATCCCTGAACCAACCGTTCTGGGCGTAGAAGCCCGTGTTGTCGCTCGTGATTTCGCCGCGATTGTCGTAGGCGGATGTGCTCGAGGTGAGCGTGGCAAAACCCATATCGAAGTTAGATTCGAGCGCCGCGAGATAGACGTCGCGCGCAGCGGGCTCCAGGATCATCGATCCGCTCTGGCCTTGCTGATAAGGCACGCCCGAACCGTTGTCGCCCAGCGTCGTCGTGCGCCGTCCACCGAACTGGTCGGACTGATCCATGAACGTCAGGGTCGTGTTGAAATTCGAGGTGGGCTTCCAAAGCAGCGCCGCGCGGCCATACCATTGCTTCGCGAAATCCGCGTCTTTCTTGTCGTAATAGGACGCGGCCGTCGATCCGATGCCGCTGGGCGCGACCGGGGTGCCGGTGGAATCGAGCTTGTAGAGATTCACGTAATCGGTATCGCCCGGATAATCGTTGCGCGTGATCGTCGCCCGGAGCGCCAGTGTCTCGCCCAACGGAATGTTAAGGGTCGCAGTGCCGGAGAACCCGACGCCGTCCGACGTCTTGACGTTCGAGATGCTGCCGGAGACTTCGCCGCTGAATTCGTCCAGCTCAGGCGCGCGCATGATGTAGCGGACAGTGCCGCCGAGCGAGTTCGAGCCATAGAGCGTGCCCTGCGGCCCCTTGAGAACTTCGACATGATCGATTTCGGAGGGGCTCAGCAGGAAATTCGCGAAGATCGGCGTGTCGTTCACATAGGTGGAGACCGTCGCCTGCGCCGAGACCGCATAGTCTCCGAGGGCAGAACTGTCGACATTGAGGCCGCGGATGCGGATGCCGCTGACGATATCGGCGTTGCGGTCGCCGCGATCGACGACGTTCACTCCCGGGATTGAGCGCATCAGTTCTGCCGTGTCGAGAATATGCTCCGAATCGATCGTGTCGCCCGAGACTGAGCTGATATTGTAGGGAACATCGAGAATATTCTGGGAGCGATGGTTCGCCGTCACGATGACCGTCTCGATCTTTTCCGACCCCGCGGGCTGCGGCGTGGCCGGCGTCGTCTGCGCCAGTACGGGCGCGGCAAGCAGAATGGCTGTTCCGCTCAACAATAACGTCGCGAGCCGGGTCCGCCGGATTGCTTCTGGAAATCTCGTATTCATCGACTTGCCCCTTCAGTCATTTCGTTTGTCCGCGTCCCCATTCGAAGGCCGGTGCGCTGCGGATGCGGCAGCCGGCTCGCTCCCTCAATTCTTCAAATGCGATTTCGGAACGGCGAGCGGGCCCAGCGCATCGAGCGCGGGCGAATGCGCCCCGCGCGCATAGGGCGGAAACGCCACTTCATTGTCCCGAAAGCTCTTGAGAGGCTGGCCCAGACCGTGCCAGCCGCGTTCACGCACCTGCGCGACGACATCCAGATCGAGTTCGAACGCCATGATCTCGCGCCCAGATCCCGCCTGGTGCAGAATCTCCCCGCCCGGTCCGCACACGATCGAGCGCCCGAAGCCCTGCTTGCCCGCACCGTTGACGTTGAACACGTAGCATTGGTTTGTCGCGGCTGCGGCGCGCGCAATCGAAAGCTCGACGTCGCGATCGATTGTGTTGGTGAGGCTCGGATTGATCAAGATCTCGGCGCCCTGCCACACCAGCGTGCGCGTGGTTTCGCCGAACCAGATGTCGTAGCAGATCGACAGTCCGAACCGGCCCGCGCCCGGCACATCGAAGGTACAGAATGTGTTGCCGCCCGTGACACCCTGCTCATAGGGCGTGAATGGAAACATCTTGTTGTAGCGCGCGACGATGTCGCCGGAGGGCGCGATGACGGGTGTCATATTGAAGATGTGCGCGCCCGCGCGCGTGAAGAACGATCCCGGGATCAGCCAGACATTGGTTTCGCGTGCGAGTTCGCGGAATGCGCGCTCTGCGGGACCCTCTTCGGATTCCGCAAATTGCGTACTGGGGCCATAGACGGCGAGTTCGCTCAGCACGACCATGTCGAGCCAGGGCAGGCGCGACTTCGCCGCGCGCACCTCGCCCGCAATCCGGTCGAGGTTCGACCCCTTGTCCAGATCGAGCTGCAGCCCTGCGATGCCGATTTTGCGCAATCCGACGCCCCCTTGATTCTAGAATGAGAGCCTTCGCCCGTCGCGCATAGCGCCAGTCGGGTCCTATCGATTGGTCCAGATTGGATAGAATAGCCCGTTTGAGCGGAAATCTGGCCCTATCCCGACACTACTTTCGCGGGTGCCTGTCCGGCTCGCACAAAGATCGCGGAATCGATCAGTCGGCCCTGCGCGTTGAACCACTGGATTCGGTCGCCTTCGATGCGCGTGCGGTATTTCGAGACTTCGCCATAGGCCCAGTTCTGCCATTGGCGGCACCACAGCCCGTCTTCGATCCACCAGCGCCCGGTGTCGTGATCCTCGTTCGCGTAACCTGCCCGCCCGATCATCTGGCCGTTGCGTTGCAGTTCGATCGTGCAGGGTTCGCCATAGACGGTTTTGTAGAGAAACGTCGCGCCCGGAATGAGCTTGCGCAGTTCGCGTGGCCCCAGCCATTTGGATTTGCGCGGATCGAGCCATTTGCCCGCCGACATCTCGCGGATCAGTTCGGCGAGCGTCGCCACGCCCTGGCGAATTTTCGTAGCCTGAATCCCCGTCACGCTCATGCGGAACACATTCGCGGGCGCGGCCGCGCTCGCATAATAATGGCTGACGGGTTCGATCAGCACGCCGCGAGTTTCCGAGGACCGCGCGAGATCGCGCGCATCCAATCCCTCCGGCCCCCGCACCCAGAATGTCGTGCCGCCGCGCACGGGCGCGATGGCGATCGACTGCGGCAGATAATGATTGAGCGCATCGCGCAGCGCAATCATGCGCTCGCGAAAGATGCGGCCCAGCCGCAGCATCGTCTTGTCGTAATGGCCGAGCGAGAAGAACAGCGCCGCGGTGCGTTGCACGCTGAGAGGAGGCTGGCGCGATGTGAGCGCCCGCAAGGCGCGCGCCTCGGCGACGATCTCGGGCGACGCGACGATGAACCCCAGGCGCAATCCCGGCGCGAGCGCGCGCGACAGATCGGCCACATAGATCACGCGCTCACCACCCGGCAGGCTGCGCAGCGCAGGGTATGCGTCATCGAGATAATTCGTCTCACATTCGAAATCGTCTTCGATGATGACGCTGTCGCGCGTCCGCGCTTCGCCAAGCAATTCCGCGCGGCGCGGCATCGAAAGCGTGGCGGCCGTCGGCCGCTGATGGCTTGGCGTGACATAAAGAATCTCGCAGTCGTCGAGATCGCTTCCGGCGATGAGCCCGTTTTCGTCGACGGAAAGATGCGACAGCAACGCACCGCGACGCTTGAGAAGCTGCAGCATCGCGACATTGCCCGGTTCCTCGACACCCACTCTCGTGCCGCGCTCGACGAGGAGTTCTGTCACCAGATGCAGGGCTTCCTGCGCGCCGCCCGTCAGCAGCACCTGATCGGGGCGCGCCTTGATCCCGCGCCGCGGCAGTACCTTGCCGCAGATTTCCTGCACGAGCTTCGGATCGTCGGCGTCACCCGTATCGGTCGACCATTCGTGGACCTGGCGCACGCCCAGCGCGAGACGCGTCGCTTCGCGCCATTCGACGATGGGATACAGTGACCGGTCGAAACGGCCTTCGACAAACGGAAACGGAAATTTCTGCCAGTCGGGCGGGCAGCGCCAGCCAGCGGCGACCGCAGCAGGCGCCTTGATCCGGGCAGACCAGTCTAATCCCGATGCGTCATCGGACGAGGGATTGACGACCCGCTGCGCCAGCGCGAGGCCTTTGACGATCTCGTCATTGACATAGAGCCCGCTGCGCTCCCGGGCCGTGAGGTGGCCTTCCGCGATCAATTGCTCGCAGGCGAGCACGACGGTGTTACGCGCCACGCCCAACTGCCGCGCGAGCTGGCGCGACGACGGCAGCCGGCGCCCCGGCGCGAAGGCGCCCCCCATGATCGCATCGATCAATTGCTGGCGAATCTGGCGCTGTAGTCCCAGATCGGCGCCGAGATCGACGCGAAGAACCAGATGCGGCGGGAGGGTGCGTCGCCTGTTTGAACTCTCGGACTTCATCGCGGAAGCGAGCTTATCACGTCGCGGCGACAATATCGTGCCTTTGGCGGTAACCCACAACGAATGGGAAGAACGCATCAGCGAAAGAAGTCTGGAAACCCCGTCTCGCCAAGCTTGCGCCAAATCGCGAGCCCGTCGGGTTCGCGCAGATACGCGAGTGCCTGGGTCGTGGAGTCGACCTGATCGTCGAATTTTGTGCCCGGGAAGCCGGTGAGCTCGGCGACGTAATCGGCGAGCCAGGGGGCGGATCTCGGCAGGAAGACGTTCCCGTTTTCGAAAAAAGTCGTTTGCATGTGCAGTCGCACAAGCTTGTCCGTGTTGGGCGGCGGCCTGTAGCCTATACCGACATATCCGG
>PLJH01000031.1 GCA_003139615.1 Alphaproteobacteria bacterium | reverse complement strand
ATAAACTACGCAGGTTGGTATATCCGGTTCCTGACCTCCCATCTTCTGGACCGAAGTAGCGAACTGTGCGCGCGAGTTGCGCGCACTACAAAAAATCGATCTCGCGAACTTCCGGTTCGCGACACGACACGTTCCTCACTCACCTCGCGCCTTGATGCGCTCGACGAAATATTCGGCGAAGTTCAGGCGATTGATCGTGTCGATGGCGCGGCGTTTGACGTCAACTTCCAGCGCGGCAAGTTCGGCCGGGTCCGACAGTCGCGTCAGGGGCGTGCGGATCATGGCGTCGGCAACCAGATCTGACATGGCGGCCTTGATGAAGTGCCAGCTCGTCGGCGGCAGGAAGAAGAATCCGAGATGAAGGGAGCGGCCCGGGCCGTTCTCGCAACAGTGCCAGTTTCCGCCCGGCACGAACAGGAAATCCCCCGGCTGCAGCACTTCGTCGAAGATCGGCGCCTCTTCCGGCGGCGGCGCCGGTTGCGGTAAATCGATCACGGGATTCAAAACGGCCGGACCGTAGATCTTCCAGCGCTTGCGTCCCTCCACCTGAAGAATGACGAGGTCTTCGGGATCGTAGTGGAGTTTGAAGGCGCCGAACTTGCCGGTGGTGACGATCACGCCGATCTTGATGTTCTCGAACGAGCGCGCGCGGATATCGTCGCAGAGCTTTGTCAGATGCGGCGCGTTCTCGTCGATCGAGGTGATGCAGAGATTGAACCCTTGCGCCAGAAAGGCTTCGACCTTGGCGACATCGACCTTACCGCCCGGACCCGCGGAGTTCTTCGTGAACCACCGATCCAGGGGCACCTTCACCGAATCCCGCGACAGGCGCAGATGGATGAGATCTCTGGGATGCTCGCCTCGTTCGAGCATGCCGCGCAGCATCTTCCAGTTTAGCAAACCCGTGTAGCGATCGGCATTCGCGCCGCGCAGCAATGTCAGTTTGCGTTCGCGCAGAAGCGACCGGAATTCCGCTTCGCCGAGCGGCGCGACCAATTCCTCGAGCGTCGAGGGCGTCTTCGACATCAATCGGGCTTCCGTTCGCAGGTCGGGCTCGCGTGGCCCAGAATGGCATTCGGAGTTCTGTCGACACTATATCTTTTCGCGAGGCCTGCGTGCGCGAAAGTCGGCGCGACCCCGTATCGTGTCGCCGGAAATACTACGGCCCCCGCGCCTTGATCCAGTCGGCGAAATATTCGTGGAGATTGAGCCGGTTGATCGTGTCGATGGCGCGCAGCTTGAAATCGGCTTCCAGCGTGGCGAGTTCTGCCGGGCCGGTGAGTCTCGTCAGCGGCGTGCGGAACGTCTCGTCGGCGACGAGTTCCGACGTGAGCGCCTTGATGACATGCCAGCCGGTGGGAGGCTGAAAAAAGAACCCCAAATGAAGCGAACGCGCCGGACCGTTTTCGCAGCGATGCCAATTGCCGCCCGGCACAAAGAGAAAATCGCCGGGATGAAGCACCTCATCGAAAATAGGCCGTTCCTCGGGCGGCGGCGCCTGCGGCGGCATGCCGATGACGGGATGCGAAACGGCAGGGCCGTAAATTTTCCAGCGCTTGTTTCCTTCGACCTGGAGAATGATGAGATCTTCGGGATCGTAATGCAGCTTGAACGCGCCGAACTTGCCCGTGGTGACGATCACGCCGACTTTGATCTGTTCGAACGATCGCGATCGGATGTCGTCGCAAAGTGCCGAGAGATGCGGCGCATATTCGTCGATGTGCGTGACGCACAGACTGAACCCCTGCGCCAGGTAGGCTTCAACCCTGGCAATATCGACCTTGTTGCCGGGGCCGGTATTGTTCTTCACGAGCCAGCGATCAGCCGGGACCGTCGCCGATTCCCGTGAAAGACTTAAATCCGCGAGGCTGCGGGGATGTTCGCCCCGCTCGATCATGCCGACGAGAAGATTCCAGTTCAGCAAACCCGTATAGCGATCGGGGTCAGACCCACGCAGCAGCGTGAGTTTGCGCTCGCGCAGAAGCGACAGGAACTCTGCTTCCGTAAGGGGCGCGACCAATTCCTCGAGGGTCGAGGGCGTCTTCAACATCGAAACCGGCTTTCAATATCCGTTCGCCGGTCAGTCTATGGCCTTCGTTGCGCGTGAATAGAATGACATTTTGTCATAGCCGCTCGAACTTGAAATCTTCAGGTGACCGACAGTCGAATGTGCGCGGCGTCAAAACGTGAAAGCATAGACATTGTTGTCGCCCGCAACATAGAACCGTTTTTCCGTGGCGAGAATTGTCTGGAAATGGTGCAGTCCGTTCATCGACACGCCACCTCCCGAAAACACAACCGCGCCGGTCAACGCATTGTAGCCGTGAAGCTGATTGTCGCCTTCGGCGCCGACAACCCACACGATCCCGTTCGATGCGCCGTCCGTGGTGGTAACGATGGGAGAGCCCGCACCGGAAAGAGCTGTGCACCAGGCAAACGACATCGGAGATGTGCCGCTCGCGGCCACGTTCAGCATAGCCTCATTGTTGCCGGAGCATTTGCTGTTGCCGGAATTCGTGTAGGCCACCATTGTCGCCGTCGACGTTTGATAAACGGCCGGCGCGGTTCTGATGGCGCCGGTCGAGGCTTGCAGGACCTGAATGGCGCCGCCGATGCCGCCCAGATTTGGCCGATTCGCCAGATACGCGTTGCCGTCCTTGCCGAACGCAATGACCCTCAGCGCCGCCTTGGACCCCGGCACCGCGATCTGGATCGGTAGCGCTTCGGTGCCGCCGAGATCCTCGTCCGAATCGTCCAGGCTCTGCCAGTTCGACGGCGTGAAGTAATCCTTCTTGTCGGTCGAATGGGCGAGGCCGGGGCGCAGGCGGATGATCGCCTCGCCGTCCATCCAGGTGCTCGCGCCCATGGTGTTGCCGGTCGTAACAAAGAATGAATCGCCGTCACCCGCAATGCCGCCCTGGGCCCAGATACCGCCCGCTTGGGCGCGCGTCTGCCAGCTCGCGAGCAATTTGGGCGTTTGCGTTTGAATTTGAATCACGGTGCCGCGATAGTTGCCGCAATCCCCATACCTGCCGCCATAGACGGCCAAGAGGTTGCCTCCCGAAAGCAGCAATGCGCTGCGCTCGCCTTGTGTCGTTGACAAGAAGGTCATACCTGCGGCCGTCATCGCGGCCTCGACGTCCAGCGGCCAGTTCGCGACGATCGAGCCGTCGTTGAGCGACAGTGCATAAATCATCTGCCGCGGCCCTTTGCCCGTTTTGATTAGCGCATCGAGATAGAGCACGCCGGCAACGGGATCGATCACGGGCGTTCCCGTGATGCCTTCGGGATTGATATTTCCGCAGTCCAATTCGGAAACCGGCACGGATGCGGGAAGCTGCACTTTCCAGACCTTCCTGCCCGAGTCTGCTTCCAGCGCGTAAACGCTGTTGGATTCGGTGGCGACAATCACCATGCCTTTGCTGGCGCCCTGCGGCCGATAAAACAGAGGCTGTGCGTAAATGTTTCCCGTGACCTTGGGCTTGAAGGCCGTATCGAGGTGAACGCCTTGAGAAGCGGCAAGGGTCAGGCTGGGAATCTTGTACGCGCCCGTACGATAGATCGAATTGTGATAGGTGGAGACATTGTCGGCTGACGCGCCGGTCAGGGTCCCGAGAAGCGCCAAGGCTGTCAAAAGATACTTATTCATGATCACGCTCCGCGAGTGGCTTCTGCGCCCAGCCCAAGGATGGAGCATAGTCCGGTTCGGGAGATCGATGTAGCCGGTTGCGACGGTATTTTTGGGTACGCCAATCCGGCGAATTCCTAATCCGGGACACCGATATATTTGAGTTGCCAGCGCATGTCGTCTTCGCTCAACGGATAAGCCGAGCCGCCACGCGCATAGAGCAGACTGCCGCCGCGCAGATGCATGATGGCGCATTGAATCTTGAAGGCCGTGCGCATGCCAAGACCGGCCCGCCACGCGAGCGCGGTCAACGCCTTGGCGGAGCCGGACCCCAGCACCTTTCGGACGATATCCGTCTCGACGCGCCCCATTTTGGCAAGCGCAGCCACGATCGAATCGCGCTGACCGGCATCTGCCGCCGCCTCGACAAAGGCTTCGTCGAATTGCTTGGGAAGTGCAGTCTCTTTGACAGGCGCCTTGTGGTCGGCCGTCTCTTCTTCGATGCGCGCTTTCAATTCGGTCTTCAGCTTCGCGCGCGTTTCGTCATCGATATCGTCGCGCATCGCGAGCATTTCGATGAGGGCGGTGCCGACAAATCTTGCAAGCTTCCGGATCAACCCGGGCGAAAGATCGGCCCGCAGCACGAGCGGATAGTGCAGTTCCGCCACTTCGGCTGCGCGCACGACGATTTTGTCGAGCGTTGCATTGCGGATTTTGGCCGATTCGTTGCCGACCAGGATGGCAACGGCCTTCGCATCGAATTTCGCGACGATGGCGTCGGAGGCGTCCGCCGACAGACCCTTGCGGCGCGCAACGGCGCAAAATATGTCCGTGGCGCGCGCGGCGGTCAGAATTTCAAGAAGATCCTGATCGTCCAGCAGCGGAGAATATTCGAGGACGGGAAGAGCGACGATTGTTTCGGCGTCGCGCGCGAGCCGCTGCACGATCGGCCTGGGCACGTTGTCGAGATGCTTGATGGCCTCGGACAACGTGGCGCGAACGGCGCTCGCTTTGTCGCGGGACAGGGCGTTGAGCGTTTCCAGTGTCCGCTCGCGCAGATGCTCCGCCTCCGAAGACAAGAGGCCCGGCAGCAAGCGCCCGATCTTTTCCGCGAGGCTGACGCGCACGCATTCTTCGCTGTCGTTCGTGAGGGCAAGATTGGTCTTTGCGCCGGCAGCGGGGTTTGCGGCCACGGCACTGCGCGTGGCCGTGGCGCCGTTCATCGCCAGGAAATGCAGGACCTCTTCGCCCGCGTCGGTGGCTGCGAGTTCGTGGCCCGCTTCCCTTGCGCGCGCTTCGAGCAGCAACAGCGCCGCTTTCGCTGCAACCGCCGATTCGTCAAATCGCAACGGGTCCGAACGCAGTGGCGCTGACATCTGGAACTGATCCCGCCGTCAATAGATCGTCGTCGGCGGCCGCCCTTCGAACACCCAACGAACAATGGGCAAATTCTACCGGCGACCCCGTTAATCTACCGTGACCGGGTATCCCCAAGTTCCGGGCAATTCGCAGCGGATTCGCAACGATCGCCCGCGCGCAATGGCGCATTGCGCGCGTCACTTCGTCTGAAGTGTCAAATGGACGACAATTGCGCGCAACGAGTCAGAGCCCGAGCTTGGCCCAGTCGTCGTCGTTCTCCTCGACGATGATCGTCACGTAGCAATAGCCCAGCACGTAACGGAACAGGCGGCTCTTGACCTTGCCGTGGATAGGAACGTTTCGCATGTCGTGTTCGCCTTCCATGTCGACATAATCGCCGACGACGGGAATGAGCGCGAACTGGGTTTCGTCGACTTCGACATCCACCGGCCGGGCCATCGTCGTGTTGTCGACGGGCAGGTCCGCCCCCTTTTTGAGAATGCGGTAGTCGATGCCGTACTTCATGCTTAACTCTCCGGGAGCTGCGAAACCGGGCTTATCGTTGCAGCGATAAACGTGCAAGGCAACAGCCCAGATTGGCGCGAGACGGCCGCTCCGCGCCCGGCGGGGACCACCGATCAGGCGGTTCGGGCCGCGCGTGCTTTTTCAACGGGATACGCGTCTGCCGAAAGCCCGACGGCCCCGGCAATGGCATCGAGCAGGGCCTTTTGCATGACCGGCTTGCAAACGATCCCCTGGAACTTCACGGAAGCGTGTCCGCTCTCGGTACGAAGCTCCGAGTCGGCGGTAAATGCCAGAACGGGCGTGGCAGAGCTTGGCCCGGTTCCGCTGCGAATTGTGCGGGTGGCGTCGTATCCGTCCATTTCCGGCATGTGCAGATCCATGAGAATGACGTCGAAGGGCCGCGCCGTCGCCAGTTCCAGCGCTTCACGACCGGTCGAAGCCAGGGCCAGCTGCACGCCGACCGGTTCAAGCATCGCCGCAATCAGCATGCGGTTGGCCTTGTTGTCGTCCGCCACAAGGATTCGAAGGCCTTCGAAGCTTGTGAGCGTCGGATTTTTCTCCGACGTCGCCGCTGGACTTTCAACGACATCAGCTGGAATTCGAACCGAGAAAGTCGATCCCTCGCCGTGCCTGCTGCGCGCGTCGATCGACCCTCCCATCGCCTCGGCGAGACCTTTGCAGATCGCGAGACCGAGGCCCGTGCCGCCATGCGAGCGGCGGCTGGTTCCGTCAACCTGGGAAAACCGCTTGAACAATTTGTCGAACTGATCGTGCGGGATTCCCGGACCCGTGTCGCGAACTTCGAACTGCAATTGCCCGTCGGCAAACCCTGCTTTCAACGTGACCGATCCCGTCTCCGTGAACTTGACGGCGTTTCCGACAAGGTTGAGCAGAATCTGACGCAGGCGGGCGGTGTCGATCAGCGCTTTATCGGGCAGGCTGTCGAGTTCGAGATTTAGCGCAATGCCTTTTTCTTCCGCCTGTGGCCCAAACAATTGAATCGCATCCGTCGCGATCGCATGGGGTGAACCCGGCTCCCGCCTGATCTCGATCTGACCTGCTTCGAGTTTTGAGAAATCCAGAACGTCATTGACGATCGAAAGAAGCGCCTGGCTCGCCTGCGTCACGCTATCGACAAAGCGGGCAGATTGCGCGGAGAGTTCGGGCTGCGCCTTCAGGAGTTGGGAAAATCCGATGATGCTCGTGAGTGGCGTGCGGAGTTCGTGGCTCATATTGGCCAGAAATTCCGATTTCGCCGCTGTCGCGGCTTCTGCAGCGACTTTGGCTTCGGCCAACGCCACCTCCTGATGGCGCTGCTCCGTGACGTCACGAAGCACATTCAGGAATTCGCGCGGTACGCCGTTTTCATCCCGGATGACGGTCGGGTTACCCTGAAGCCAAATCCAGTCGCCGTTTTTGCGTCTGAACCGATGTTCTCGCCGCAATCCTTCGCCGACCCTCGCGCTGGAGCGCAACTCCAGGGCCTTCTCCATAAAGCTTCGCAAATCATCCGGATGCACGAGCAATTGGCCTTTGATGCCGATCAATTCCTCGGGCGCGTAACCCATGGAGCGACAACCGGGCGAAACATAAAGCAGAGTGCCGTCGGCGCGGACACGCACGATGATGTCTTTGCTTTGCTCGGCCAGCGCCCGGTATCGTTCTTCGCTCTCCTTCAGCCGATCCTCGGCTTCGCGTCGCGCCGTCACGTCGCGAAGAACATCCTGCAGCGAAACCGGCAGTTTCGTGTCGGGATCGAAATTGACGCTCGGTTGACCTTCAAGCCAAATCCAATGACCCTGCTTGTGCAAGGCTCGATACGGCACTGCGGTCGAAGCGGAACCCGGACCGGCGGCAATGAGACTTTTGACGGATTTCATAACCGCCTTGGCATCGGCTGGATGGGTAAATTCCAGGGAACGATGCCCGATCAATTCCTGCGGCTCGTATCCCAGAACTCTAAGGCATGTGGGTGTGACGAATGTGATGACGCCTTCGGTCGTCAGTTCGAGAATGATTTCCGTCGCGTTCTCGGCAAGCATGCGATAGCGGGCATCGTCGATCTCAAGAGGCCCGGTCACGGACTTGGTGTCGGTGATGTCGAGTATCGTGCCGAGGATGGTCACAACGGTGCCGAACTCGTCGCGTTGACAAACGGTCTGGTTCTTCAGAATTCGCCAGACGCCGTCGCCGCGCTTCACGCGAGCCTGACTTGCATAGTCGCGCCCCTCGAGAATGGCCTGATGAAGCGTATCATACGCGCCTTTGATGTCGTCCGGATGGACTGCGGCCATCGCGCTCGCGAGATCCGGCTGGCGGTCTTCCGGCAGGCCGTAAATGCGAAAAAGTCCCTTCGACCATTTTATGGTCTGGGTCGCGACGTCCAGCTTCCAATACCCGACACCCGCCACGTCTTCGGCAAGCGAGGCAAAGTCGTTCGACGTCACGACGTCGGCAGAGGCGACGGACGCCCAGAAATCGGCGGGCGCGGACATGAAAGAAACCCGATTGACGGCAACGGGCACCTTGACCGGGTTTTGGCAAAGAAAGGCTTAAGGACGGCAGCCATTTGTCGGCGAGCCAAACACGCCGGGGCAAGAAGTGCCTTGGATATTCAGTGAAGGCGCGACGCCTATCCAGGAGCAACTTTTGTGAACGCGGAGAGTTTCCGATGAGGGGGCATCCGCTCCTGAAACCAGGCTGAGGCGTCCCGTGAGTCGATCTGCAAGTCTGATTTCGCTGGCAACTGCCGTTCCGAAGCACATCGTGAGCCAGGACGAGGCGGCCAGTGCCGCGCGTAAAATGTTCGGGGAGCGTTATGCCGCCTTCGATCGCATGGCGGCCGTATTTCACTCTGCCGGAATCGAAAAGCGCCACGCCGTTCGCCCCATCGCATGGTTCTCCGAGCCGCGCGGCTGGAAGGAACGCACCGCGGTCTATCTCGAGGAAGGACAAGCTCTTTTTGTCGAGGCGGCGACCAAGGCCCTCGAAAAAGCCCATCTGCGGGCAGACGAGATCGACGCAGTCGTCACTGTCTCGTCCACCGGCATCGCAACACCCAGCCTGGAGGCACGTGCTGCGAAAGCGATGGGATTTCGCACGGACGTCCAGCGTGTCCCGATATTCGGGCTCGGCTGTGCCGGCGGCGCGTCCGGCTTTGCGATTGCGGCGCGCCTTGCCAAGGCGCAGCCCGGCTGCAATGTGCTGTTGGTGGTGGTCGAGCTTTGCACGCTTGCGTTCCGGCTGGACGAACTCACCAAGGCGAACATCGTGGCGACCGCACTTTTTGGAGACGGCGCCGCGGCCTGCCTCCTGCGCGCGGGCGACAGCGGGATCGCCGAAATCGAAGCCAGCGGAGAACACACCTGGCCCGATACGCTCGATATCATGGGCTGGGACATGGACTCGCAAGGTTTCGAAGTGATCTTTGCACAGGCGATCCCCGCATTCGCGGAAGCCAATATCGGGCCGGCCGTTTCAGGCATTCTGAAGCGTGCGGACATCAGAATGGACGATGTCGATCGCTTCATCTGTCATCCCGGCGGCACCAAAGTGGTGGCGGCACTTGAGAAGGCATTGGACATTGCACCCGGCGCCCTCGACCATGAACGCGCCATCCTTCGCGATTACGGCAACATGTCCGCGCCCACCGTGCTTTTCGTCCTGGAAGAAGCGTTGCGCGCCGGCCTGCCGTCACGGTCCGTCATGATGGCCATGGGCCCGGGATTCAGCGCAAGCTGCGTGTCGCTGAAGAGCGCTGCTTGATTGCCGCAATCGCCGTTCTGGCATTCGTCACGGCAGAGCGCGTGGCAGAGTTACCGCTTGCCCGGCGCAACACCGCGCGACTTCTCGCATGCGGCGCCCGGGAATATGCGCCGTCGCATTTTCCGTTGATCGTTGCGCTTCACGTCGCATGGCTGGCTGGTCTATGGCTGCTGGGCTGGGATCGGCCCATCCAATGGGGCTGGCTCGCAATCTTTGCGATGTTGCAGGTCTTGCGTGTGTGGGTTCTGGCGACACTCGGCCCGCGCTGGACCACGCGCATCATCGTGCTGCCGGGCGCGCCTTTGGTGAAGACAGGTCCATACAGGTTCCTGAGTCACCCCAATTATGTGGTCGTCATCGGAGAGATTGCGGTTTTGCCGCTCGCGCTCGGATTGCCGCTCTACGCTTTGGCCTTTTCGATTCTGAATGGAACAGTCCTCTGGATTCGCATTTCCGCTGAAAACTCCGCACTTCGAGGAGCGTCCGATCTCTCCGGCTGACGAAGGCAGGTTAGGCGCCGGCGCGTGGGCCGGCTTTGCCATGATGTGCGTCGGCATGTTCATGGCGATCCTGGATGTGCAGGTCGTGGCAACGTCGCTGCCCACGATCCAGGACGCACTCGATATTCCGCGCGACCAGATGAGCTGGATCCAGACCGCCTATCTGATCGCGGAAGTGATCGCCATCCCGCTCACCGGATTTCTGACGCGGCTTCTGACGATGCGCTGGCTGTTCGTTGTGACGATCACGATCTTCACCGCAGCGTCGATCGGGTGTGCGGCCAGCGAAAGCTTCCACGCGCTTTTGGCTTGGCGCGTGCTGCAGGGATTTTCGGGTGGAACGCTGATTCCGGGCGTTTTCTCCGCTGTGTTTCTGCTGTTTCCGATGCGGCGGCAGGGGATTGCCACCACCATTGCCGGCGTACTTGCGGTCCTTGCACCCACGGTCGGCCCCATTGTCGGCGGCTGGATCACGGCGACCTATTCCTGGCATTGGCTCTTTCTGATCAATGTCGTGCCCGGAATTTTGTCGGCGATCGGCGCGACCGTCTTCCTACCAAAGGAAAAACCTGAGCCCGGCGAACTGCGCGCGCTCGATATCGTTTCGATGGGCTGTATGGCGCTTGCGCTGGCGGCGCTGGAGATCGCACTGAAGGAAGCGCCCGAACAGGGCTGGCTTTCCCCGCTCGTCTGCGGACTACTTGGAATTTCTGTGCTGAGCGGAGCGGCCTTCGTGCAGCGTTCGCTCGGGCGTTCGAAACCTTTTGTCGATCTGCGAACCCTCGCCGACCCCACATTCGCGATCGGTTGTTTCCTGAGCTTCGTGCTCGGCATCGGCCTGTTCGGTTCGACCTATATGATGCCGGTGTTCCTCGCCTATGTGCGCGATCACGACGCGCTGGAAATCGGCAAGATCATGCTCGTCACCGGCATTGCCCAATTGCTGACGGCTCCTGTCGCCGTCGCACTGGAACGCCGTGTTGATGCGCGGTTGCTGACCGCTGCCGGCTTTGCGCTGTTCGCGGTCGGCCTGGGGCTCAGCGCCTTTCAGACGCGCGAAACGGATTTTGCAGGCATGCTCTGGCCGCAGATCATCCGTGGCGTTGCGATCATGTTTTGCCTCTTGCCGCCGACGCGCCTTGCTCTCGGGCAACTCGTGCCGGCCGACGTGCCGGATGCGAGCGGGCTCTTCAATCTGATGCGCAATCTCGGCGGCGCCATCGGCATCGCACTCATCGACAGCGTGATCTATGGTCGTGCGCCTGTTCATGCGCAGGCGATGATCGATCTGCTCAAACGCGGCGATATCGACACGGCGAAGCTTGTCGGCATTCCGCTGGCGATGTTCGTCAATCGCCCTAAAGGCCCGCTCGATCCCGATACCCAGGGGATCCTCGATTCCATGGTCAAGCATGCGAGTTTCGTGCAGGCGATGAACGATGCGTGGCTTTTGGTGGCGGTGTTGACATGCGCAGCGATTTTCTGCGTGCCGTTTGCTCGCGTGCAGAAGAACATGGCGCCAAAGGACCTTCGTGACGGCTCTGTGTGAGCCGGGCCAGCCTCTCCGGATGAATCGATCCTATTTCGGAACTGGAGGCACCGGCGATTGGCCGACGAGCTTGAAGTCCTTGGTCGAAAATGTCGCCGCGCTCATTGCATGGCCGTTTTCATACAGCACCAAAATCCTGTCAGCGCCGATCTGAATGATCGAACGAATATTCGGGGCCGAAAAGAACTTGACCGCTTCGTCGGCGCCGAGTCGATAGAAATAAAGCGTGTCCGGTCCGTAGGCTTTCAAAATTCCCGCCTTGTCCGGACGCGCCGCGAAAGCCTCGATCACCAGCGCCACCACAGGGCTTTTGGGCGCATCGGATTCGGTCACTGTTTTCAACTGATCGACTGAATCCGCCGAGACGATGCGATCGAGACCTTTAAACAGCCAGTGACTGGAGGCGTTCGCGCCATCGACCACCAGAAGATTGACCGTGTTGACGTCGCGGCCGCGGCCACCCGACGAAACCCTCAATGTATTTTCAGCAGATGGGACAGCCGATCTTTGAAGAGTGAATAGGACGACGCTCGTGCCTTCTAAGGCGGTGCCCGAGCCATTGAGATCGTAGCTCACATCTTCGGTGGGCGCCTGAGGCGCGGCGAGAAAGTTGTCGACGGGATCGTTATGAACCGGAAAGCTCTGGAGAAAATTGGCGCCAATAAATATTGCGAGAAATACTCCCAACAGCGCCAGAAAAAGCGCATTGAACCGCCATAACCAGAGAAAAAAACGGTTGCTGTCGCCCATCGTGATGCCCTCCGGAGATCACCCTACCAGTCATCGGTTGGCGGCTCTACGCCCTTCGCCCCAAGTCCTGAAATAGCTTCATTGCGTCCGGCAAACCTGCCGCAAAGGTTGCCCAACCCTTTTCCTGGCGCGATGCTTAGGGCGAACCGCGGGTACTCGCGCCCGCCGCTGAAGGAACGCGCCCATGTTCGACGAATTCGGACCGATCGACACCGACACACATATCACCGAGCCGCCCGATGTCTGGACGTTGCGCGTTTCCAAAAAATGGGGCGATGCCGTTCCGCACATCAAGCGGATGAACGGCATGGACATGTGGTTCGTGCGCGATCAGGTGATCCATGCGCCGGGCTGGGTGACGATGGCGGGTTTCGACGGTTCCTACCCCGATCATCCACAAGGTTTCGACGACATCCCCAAAAGCGCATTCGACGCACATGAGCGGCTCAAATTCATGGACGGCGAAGGGATCCAGGCGCAGGTGCTCTATCCGAATGTCGGCGGCTTCGGCGCGGGCGGGTTTTTGAAACTCGGCGAGCCCGAGCTGATGCTCGAATGCGTGCGGGCCTACAACGACTTCCTCGTCGAATGGTGCAGCGCCGACAAAAAGCGCCTGCTGCCGGGTGCGGCGATTCCATTCTGGGACGTGAAGGAGAGCGTGAAGGAAATCCATCGCGCGGCCTCTATCGGCCACAAGACGATTCTCGCCTGCACGGCGCCGCAGGATTTCGGCTTCCCGCGCCTTCCGCACCCGCATTGGGATCCGTTCTGGGCCGCGATCGAGGAAACGGGCCTGCCCGTCAGCTTCCATATCGGCGGCGGCGCGATCGGCGGTAGCTTCACCGATGATCCCTGTCTGATGGGAGAGCGCGCCAACATCGCCGCGGAGTCGACCAAGCTGTTCCTCGGCAATCAGATTTGCCTCGTCGACATCCTGTTCGGCGGCATCTGCCACCGGTTCCCGAA
This sequence comes from Alphaproteobacteria bacterium, assembly GCA_003139615.1. Lineage (GTDB taxonomy): Bacteria > Pseudomonadota > Alphaproteobacteria > Micropepsales > Micropepsaceae > Rhizomicrobium. The sequence goes on along the minus strand of PLJH01000031.1, from coordinate 3,824 downwards.
ACTCAAGCTCTTCTCGGTCGAGAGTGGAATCGGTTGGGTGCCGTCATTCCTGGAATTCTGCGACTGGCAATTCGTCAACACGAGCGTTCGCAAGGAGCATCCGGAATACAAATTGTTGCCCAGCGAATATTTTCGCCGGCAGATCCATGCGAGCTTCTGGTTCGAGGACGAGAACGCGGGAATTGAAAACGCCATCCGCGTGCTGCCGGACAACATCATGTGGGAAACCGACTTCCCGCATCCGACATCGCAATCGCCGGCGCTGAAAGACGGCTGGTCGCGAAGCCCGCGCGACTATGCCGCCGACAAGCTCGCCTTCCTCGGCAAGGATGTTCTCAAAAAGGTGCTGCACACCAATGCGGCGAAATTCTTCAACCTGAATTGAGCAGTTCGAGATAGACGCTGTCAGTCCAGACGTCGCCGATCTGATAGGTGCGCTTGGCCGTCCCGGTTTCGCGGAAGCCGAGCTTTTTGAGAAGCTTGATCGAACGCGCGTTGCGTGGATCGACATCGGCGTGCAGCCGCGCGCGTCCTTGCGTGAACGCCCGGGCGATCACGGCGTTCACGGCCTCGGTGGCAAGTCCTTTGCCCCAGGCCGAACGCGCAATGATGTAACCGATCTCATCACCCTGCCACACGCCCGCCTTGCCGATCACCCGGCCTTCGAAGACCACGGCAAAATCATCCGCCTCTCCCGAGTCGCAGGCATTGATCGTTCGCGTCATAAATTCGAGCGTTTGCGCAAGCGAGCTATGCGGTAAGGTCGACCAATAGAGCATCGTTTCGGGATCGCGGAAGATCGCGTGCAAGGCTTCCGCGTCGTCCGGCGTCATGCGGCGAAGCAGCAGTCTTTCGGTCCGGATGGAAGGATCGGAGGAATTCATAAAATTGCGCCAAAGGGGTAAGGTAAGATCGTGCGATTTGGAGATGCGAGATGCCGAACTCGGTGACGGACAACGTGGCCCTGAACCGTTACGAACTTACAACAGATGGCGGCATTTCCTTCGTGAAATACCGCACAATGGGTAGCATTCGTACTCTCACGCATGCCGAAGTGCCCAAGGCGCTGGAAGGCCACGGGCTGGGTTCGGCGCTGGCGCGCGGCGCGCTCGAACTGGCCCGCATACAGGGATACAAGATCGTCCCGCAATGCCCGTTCATTGCTGCCTATATCGCAAAGCATCCCGAATTTCGCGATCTCGTCGCCGGCTGACATTCAGGCAGCTTGGATATTGAGCAGATGCAGGATTGGCCGTTCCAGGAATTGTACCGGCCCGGTGACGAGCCATTTGGTCACATCGAGACCGAGCATCGGCAACACGATCAAAATCAACAGAATCGGCAGAAGGCCGAACCGGCCGACCTGCGCCAGCGGCCTGGCGAGCGGCATCGGCAACAGTCCCACCGCAACCCGTCCGCCATCGAGCGGAGGAAGCGGGATCATATTGAAAATCGCCAGAATCAGATTGACCTGAACGGACGCCCACAACATTTCGAACACGAAGTCGCCCGGGAAGAATTTGAAAAGTTCGAACACATAAATAATCAACACCGAGATTGCGCACAACAGAAGGTTCATGCCGGGGCCGGCGGCCGCCACCCACACCATGTCCTGTTTGGGATGACGCAAGCCTCCGAAATTCACCGGCACGGGTTTCGCGTAGCCGAACATAAAGCCGGTGGTTAAATAGAGCATGGCCGGCAAGAGGATCGTACCGAACGGATCGATGTGGCGCAGCGGATTGAGCGTGATGCGCCCGGCCCGCGCAGCCGTGTCGTCGCCGAAATGACGTGCGACATAGCCATGTGCCGCTTCGTGAAACGTGATCGCGATGATGATAGGCACCGCCACGATGGCGATGTTGCGGATTTCGTCGGCGATATTTGCGGGCATGATTTTCCTTAAAGATTTAATTGGCCTGCGCTAGTTCGGAACGGACTCGCCGTCCTTGATCGCATCGCGCAATGTTCCGGTCAGCGAACCCTTGTTGCCGAAATCGCCGTTCGTGCCGTAGGCAACGTCATCGACGCGCCAGCCGTCGGGCGCTTTCACAAGCATGATTGTGTCGGTCCACTTCACGGGTTTGTCCTTGCCGTCGTCATAGATCATCGCGACTGGGCAATGGCCGCCTCTCGCGTCTGCAACGCAAGTGCCGATTTTCAGCGAAGTGGCGCCTTCAAAATTGGGCGTGAACGGATCGCCTTCCACGAGCGGCGGCGCCTGGTTCTTGGTCGCTTTGACGTAGCGCTCCTCCGCCGTGTCGGCATCGGCAAACAGCTTGTCGAGCGCCGGCGAGATGAAGGGCCCGAATTTCGCGCGTAACGCGGCGTCCGGAATCCCGTCGGAAGGATGCAATGTCTGGTAGATTCCGTAGAATCCCGTCGCCGCCTGCAACATTGCCTGCGTGTCGGAAGCCGCCGTCGCAGCGTCAGCGCCGGACAAAATCGATCCCGCAAAAAATCCCGCGACGAAAATCGCTGCAATGATTTTCATGCGCGCGTCTTGAGCAAATCGCGGATTTCGCGCAACACCGCGAGTTCTTCCGGCGGTGGTGGCGGCGGCACCGGCGGCTCCTTCGACGTCATGAGCTTGTTCAACTGGCGCAGTGTCAGGAACAGCACGAAAGCGATGATCAGGAAGTTGACGACTGCATTGAAGAATTGGCCATAATTGATTGTCACGTCACCCGCGTCCTGCGCCGCCTTGAGCGTCATGGCTGCATGGCTGCCCTTGAGCACGACGAAGAGATTCGAGAAATCGATGCCGCCCAGCAGCAGACCGATGGGCGGCATAATGACATCCTTGACCAGCGAATTGATGATGGCGGTAAAGGCCGCGCCGATGACGACGCCGACGGCAAGATCGACCACGCTGCCGCGCATTGCGAATTTCTTGAATTCCGCAAACAAGCGAAGTCCTCCAGATTCAACTGGACGCGAAGCTACCGCCCGGTCTCTTCAGCAGCAAGCACGCTGACCGGGCGTTGCAATTGTGTTAGGATGGTCGGTCGACAACGGCTTGGAGTCCGACATGGCGAACAGTTTTGGCACGGACATTATTTTCGAAACACCGGACCCGAAAAAGGCAGCGCTGTTTTATGTCGAGCAGCTCGGATTTGAGATTACGGCCGAGGCACCGAACATGGTCAGCCTCCACGGCCCGAACATCAATATGTTCATCGAGCGCGGTCCATTGCTCGGGCCAGTGTTTGAAGTCATGGTCGACGATGTCGAAGCGGCGAAGGCACGATTGGTTCGGAACGGTTGCACGGTCATCAAGGATGAGCCGCAATTTCCCCGCTGTTACGTTCGTGACGCGTTCGGGCTGATATACAATCTGACGACTTAAGCCCGGACGTGCCGAAATCCGGGCAAATTCGTTAATTCCGGGCCAAACTTGCCAGCGGCCGCAATTTCCGTATAAGACGCCCCCTCTTCGGGCCGCCCGGCGAAAGGGCATGCCGTGGCGACCCCGAAAGCGACCGGCCCATCCCCTGAACCACCGGGCCCAGAGGAGACGCAAAATGCCCAAGATGAAGACCAAGTCGAGCGCCAAAAAGCGCTTCAAATTCACCGCGAACGGCAAGATTAAGTGCGGCCAGGTCGGCAAACGCCATGGCATGATCAAGCGCTCCAACGAGCAGATCCGCACCTTGCGCGGCACATCCGTTCTGTCCTCGGCTGAAACCCAGCGCGTGAAGCGCTGGATGCCGTACGGCTGAGGAGAGACCCATGTCCCGAGCCCCCCGTTCCGTCCCGTCCCACGCCCGCCGCAAGCGCGTTTTCGCCCAGGCCAAAGGCTTCCGCGGCCGCCGCAAGAACAC
>PLJH01000060.1 GCA_003139615.1 Alphaproteobacteria bacterium | reverse complement strand
GCGTTTCAGGGAAGATGCTCTAAGTGCGGGCCGAACTCGCGCCGTGCCGAGATCCGCTGCGTGCGATCATATCCGAGATGAAGAAAGGCAAGTAGCATACCGCCATGAACGCGATGGCCACGAGCAGGAGTTCGGGCAGGTAATATGGCCAGGGAGAAAGATAGCTCAGCAGCGTCAGATGATCGGGCTTGGATCGCAGGAACCCGTAATCCGTTCCCAATTGCCAATCGGCCGCGCCGGCGACCACGCCGTATAACAGCGTCCACGCGATCACCCGGGGAAACGACATCGGAACCGGGCGCATCTTCATACCCAGCGTCAAGTACAGCACCGATACAATGATGCCGCCGTGATAGACGAAAAAAAGCGTGAACTGCGCGTCGGGAAAATCGTAAACGCAATCGGGTGTGAGAAGCGCCTGCAATGTTCCGCAGAGGCCCCAGAAATAGGCGAGTTCGAAACTTTTCTGCGTGGGCCACACCAGCGCTACGAATGTCGCCACTGTCGCCCAGTCGCACAGGTTGAGCGGTATCTCATTGCCGATATTGAACCAGCCTTTGAAGTAGAGAAGGAGCATCCAAGCGATCCAGTTGATCGCGACGACGGCCGCCAGGGTCAAACGGATGGCATCCTGCAGCCGGATGCTGTTGCACGCGCGGCTTACAGCGGCGAGAACGAGGGGGGTGGCGAAGGTCAAGGCGATCGCGGTGACGTGCGAAGCGCCCATGAAGACGAACGGTCTCAGCATCCCCGGACACCTGCAAGCCTCGATCCGGCGGTTTAGGCAGGCTTCAAGGCGGATATATGGCAGAGCGCCGCTACGGCATTTTGGAACGCTTCGATAACCAGTCCTGTCAGCCGGGCGTTAAGACGGTCGGGCGTATGCTTCTCTCATGAGGGAGCATCTGGCGCTTGCGATTGAGGATTTTCTGGTCGATCTCATATTGGGGATCGTCCATTTCCCTATCCGCGTCTACTCGACATGCCGCGAAGTTGCCCGGCTGTTCGTCGAATCGTTCGATGGTGCGCCGGGCGGCCGCCAAGTGTTCGAAAGCGAACTGGCCGAACTGATCGCACCCCATCTGTCGGTTCTCGCGCATAAGCGCGCACGGATGTTCGTGGAGGGTGACGAGGGCGCAATGCAACGCTGGTCCCTCGAATTGCGCTGCTATATCGATTGCAGCGTGTTGCCGCTGATGGGCGCCGAGCGCGCCTATGCGGATCGTAACCGCGGATTGGTCGCGGAAATCCTCGATCGCATCGTGGAGCGCGAACAACACAAACCTGCAGAGCGAAGCTGCAGCCAGCTGCTCCCGAGCGTCATTCCATTCGATTCAAGCTGGGCTACGTAACGCCGCTACGGCGTCAACGGGAAAAACCGGGCGTCGCCGTGGTCGCCGCCGAATGCGACAAGTCCCCGCAATAGCTCTATTCGGCGGCGGTTCGGGATGTGCTTTCTTGGGCGGCCTCGCGGATAATTTCCGCGAGTTTGGCGACCAGTTGATCGCGGTTCCGGTCCGGGCACATTCCAATACCCATCACGACGCCGTTATCCTTCTTGCCCAGGCAAAATTGTTCGAGCGGACGAATTCCGATTTTGTGCCGGCTTGCAATACGGCAGACTGCCGTCGACGGGATATGCGGGGGCAATTTCAATGTCAGGTGAAGCCCTCCGCGCGGCTCCACGACAACGGCCTCAGGTATGTACTCCCGGCACAACTCGGTGAGACGCGACATGCGGTTCGCATAAACGGCGCGAATTTTTTTGGTGTGCACTGCGTATTGCCCGTCTTCGATAAAGGACGCGATCGCGGAAAGGACGATCTGATCCGGGCCCTGGGACATAATCCGCCAAAGCTTGACAGCCGGATCCAGGAAAGATTCCGGAACGATCAAATAGCTCACGCGTATCTTGGGTCCCAGCGAATAGTTGAAGCTTGAGAAATAAATGACCCGGTTCGGTTCGAGCGCCTGGATTGTTTTCAGCCGTGCGCCGGTAAACATCAGATCTCCGTCGAAGTCGTTCTCCAGGATCAGTGCGCCGGAGGCACGCGCATAATTGGCGATTTTCAGTCGGCGTTCCTCCGGCATTTGTACGCCGAACGGAAAGCTCAGGGAGGGTGACACTACGAGCAATCGTGCAGGCGGCGCGACGACGAGGTCGGGATTCGCGCCAAAGGAATCGGCCGGAAGTTCGTACAAATGCGCGCCGGTGCTTCGGAATATCGCTCTGGCGATATCGCACGACGGAGATTCCATGTGCACGGCGTGGCCCGCATCGAGGGTAAGCTTGGCAACAAGATCGGTTGCGCCTTCGGCACTGGCCATCGGAAGAATCTGGGAAGGCTTGCAAATGACGCCATTCGTTCTTCTCAAGTGAACGGCCACTGCGCTTTGAAATTTTTTCAGTTCGGCGCCGTTGTCGAAACCGGCGTCGTCCAACGGAGCTCGGCCGCAGTTCTCCGATAGAAGGCGCGAGAAGTGGGTGCGCGGAAATAACGTTGGATCTGGTGCAAAAGGCGAAAGCGGAAACACGTCGACACAGGTGTCGGCCAACTCCCGAAGCGTGCGCTCGGCAGAATACGCGATACCGATCTCCCGATCCGTCTCCGGCGCCATCGAAATTTCGCGGGCATCTCCGCCGGGTGACTGAGTTTTGTTTTGGGTAGAATGGCCCGGGGTAACACGGGTTCCCCGCCTGAATTTGGCTTCCAGATATCCTTCAGCGCCAAGCCGCGAATAGGCGGCATTGACCGTATTGCGCCCGACTCCGAGCACGACGGCGAACTCGCGGCTTGTCGGCATCATTGTGCCTGCGGGCAATTCACCGCTCATAATGGCCGAGCGAATTGCCGCGCAGAGTTGGGTGTATATCGGTGTGGGCGAGCTCATGTTCACGCTGATACTCGAAATCGCCAGCGGAAAATGCGCTTGATCCGGGTTAATGTCGGTTCGGGCGAAATTCATACAATCCCCTCGTTCTCTCCGAATCGCCTCCTTCGTTGCGGTTCACCGACCCCACCCGGGGTAGCAGGCGCTTCGAAATTGGACGCTCGGCTGTTTGGGTCGTTTGGATCGGCATCCCACGACTCCATACGCGATGATGACGTAAGCAGTCGAGCGCTCCAAATAACATTGTCGTCAGCGCTGAGCCCGCCGCGCAATTTCGCGCACTCCAATGCGCCGCCAATCGTACGCGCAATTTCGTAAGGCAAAGGAACCAACGAAAGTTGTTTGCACTATTAAACTATATGGCGATTGGTCCCAATCCAAGAAACGATCGGAGTTAATTCTCTTTGACGCACTCAACGTTCAAGAAAGCCGTCTCGACAAAGACACGAACGCTCTCGAAAACGTGACCGGCTACAAACGCCATGACGTTTCCACGGCAAACTGGACTAAACCGGATTTCCTGCCTGCTTTTTTGCAACACATTTTCGAAGTCCCATTGGCCCCACGATATAAGGATGGATTGGCCCCTTCGCAGATTCTTAACGTCGCGCTGAGTTCGAAGCGTACGCGGGCAGCGTGCGCCCGACGAGACAGACCTGCAGGTCAAAAAAAGGGGAATTTCATGGCGTTTTTCACAAGTGTTCGCGCTCTTCGGTCGAGCCTTCTTCTCGGTGCGGCCGCGGTGGTTGGCGTTGCCGGGCCGGCATACGCGCAGGATGAAGCCACAGAGACGGTCGTCGTCACGGGTTCGCGTATTCCGCAACAGGGGCTCTACAGCTCTAGTCCGGTCACGGCGGTCAGCCAGCAGGAAATGAAACTGGAAGGCACGACGAGCGTCGAAACCCTTCTGAACAATTTGCCCTCTGTGTTCGCGGACCAGACTTCGACGATGTCGAACGCCGCGACCGGTGAGGCGACAGTCGACCTTCGTGGCCTCGGCGCGGAACGCACGCTGGTTCTCGTCAACGGCACGCGCCTGATGCCGGGCGACCCGTCCTCCCCGGTTCCCGACCTGAACGATATTCCGGCAGCCCTTGTGGACCACGTTGAAGTTCTGACGGGTGGCGCCTCCGCGGTGTACGGCTCGGATGCAGAAGCCGGCGTTGTGAACTTCATCATGCGCAAGGATTTCGAAGGCGTCGAGTTCGACGGCCAGTACGGCATCAACGAGGCGGACAACGACAACGCCTCCGAACGCGCGTTGATCACGCCGTTTATCGGTGCCACGGGCTTCGCCTACGCTCCGAAAGGCATCATGGACGGCAGTACCGACACCGGCACCTTTATCATGGGCACGAATACCGCCAACGGTAAGGGCAATGTCACAGCCTATATCGGTTACAGGAATTCCGAGCCCGTTCTCGAATCGCAGCGCGATTTCTCGGCTTGTACGACAGGTTACACCGGCTCTGCCCCAGGCTCTACTTTGGCATGCGCCGGATCGAGCAACTACGATCGCTTCTATTCGATCAACAACTCTGCGGCGTCTTGTGGCCCAGCGGCCTGCGGCAAGCCGGTCAGCCTCTTACCTGGCGGTGTCACTGACAACTTCGTGAACGGCAATGGAACTGCGGGCGGCGGCACCTTCGTGCCTTACACAGCTGCGACAACCCAGAAGTACAATTACGGCGCACTGAACTACCTGCAACGTCCCGATACGCGCTGGACGGCGGGGTTCTTCGGGCACTACGAAGTTAACAAAGAGCTCGACGTCTATACGAGTTTCATGTTCACCGACGATGATACGGTCGCGCAGATCGCGCCGTCAGGTCTGTTCCTCGGAACCGGTGCGATCAGCGGTTCGTTCGACAACATCAATTGCGCCAATCCGCTGCTGTCGGCGCAGGAAAACAAGATCCTGTGCGGTGGTATCGCCGGCGATAGTTTCGTCACGAACGCGGAATATGCCGGCGGCGGCTACTGGGGCGGCCAGGCCAACGGCAATTGCGCCACCTATTTCGGAATCCCGGGCTGTAAGGCCGGTCAGGCGACACTGGAGATCGGACGCCGCAACATCGAAGGCGGCGACCGTCAGTCGGAATTCCGGCACACCTCCTATCGCGCGCAGATCGGCGCCAAAGGCGATCTCGGTGACGGCTGGAGCTACGACGTCTACGCGCAATATGGTGAGACGACCTTCATCAGCCCCACTTCGAACTATGTCGGGGTCAACGAGTCCGCCGCAGCTTTGCAAGCAGTATACAGTTCCCCGGGCGTTATCTCGTGCACCAACGGTTCGCCCAGGTGCGTGCCACTCGACATCTTCTCCGGAATCGGCGGCATTACACCGGCAATGGAAAAGAACATTTCTGCGACCGGAATCGCATATGGCGACACCGTAGAAAACGTTATCAGCGGTTCGATCACAGGCGATTTCGGGGAATGGGGCGGAAAATCGCCTTGGGCCAAGAATCCGGTTGCGGTTGCAATCGGTACGGAATATCGCAACGAATCGCTGATCTTTACGACCGACTTGCCGATAGCGGACGGGGATCTTTCAGGCACTGCCGGCCCAAATCCGTCCGTACCGAAATCCGGATTTAACGTGACGGAAGGCTTCGGCGAACTCCAGGTGCCGATCGCGGAAGGTCTGCCGGGGATCGAAAGCCTGTCGGCAAAGGCTGGATATCGGTATTCGTCCTATAACCTTGCCGGCGCTGTCTCCGCGTTCGAATACGGCGCAGACTGGCAACCGATAGACGACTTCCGCCTCCGCGCAAGCTTTCAACGCGCGGTCCGGGCGCCAAACGTGCTCGAATTGTATGGACCGCAGCAGATCGGTCTCTTCGGCGGCAATGATCCATGCGCGAATCCGGCTCTCGCGGGTGCCACGACCAACATAGTGTATCAAAATTGCTTGGCCGGCGGCGGGTTTAGCGGTGCGAAGGTCCCGGCCGGTCAAATCGGAAACGCCTCGGCACTCACTTGTCCCGCGAGCCAGTGCAACCAGTTGCAGGGAGGCAACGTGGAGGCCAAGCCCGAAATCTCCGATACGCGGTCGGCCGGCATCGTGTTCACGCCCACCTTTTTCGACGGGTTCACCGCGACGATCGACTATTTCGATATCTCGATCGCGGATGCGCTCACGGGCGCCGACAACGCAAACGTTTACCTGGCGGCGTGTTATAGCGCCACTGCCACTGCGGCGAGCCAAGCGCTCGCCTGTCCGCTCATGAATCGCGATCCGGGAACACACTCGATCGCCACCCAGCAAGGCTATGTAATCGCCAAAGTGATGAACGAATCGAGCCTGGGCACAAAGGGCCTCGACTTCGAAGCCAACTACACTGCCGATTTGGACGATTGGGCGATGAAGGGATGGGGTTCGTTGAACTTCAACTTCGTGGGAACGCTGCTCAACAGCCTGACCACTTCCCCGCTTGCGGGCTTCAACGAAAGTTACGATTGCGCCGGCATGTACGGTTATGTTTGCGGTTCGCCCGACCCGAGATGGCGTCACAAGTTGCGCGTGACCTGGACATCCCCGTGGGACTTCGATTTTTCGGTCCAGTGGCGCCACCTGAGCGGGGCGAAACTCGACGCGAATACGAACAACCCGCTCCTGAGTGTTAACTGCGGCGAGAGTACGTCGCCGTGTCCCGATACCATCGACGGTCACATTCCGGCGTACGACTATATCGACCTCGCCGGAGACTGGACCATCCGCGAAGGTGTCGATTTCCACGCCGGCGTGAACAACATCTTCGACAAGAATCCTCCGCTGGTCTATTCGGCCATAGCCGGCCCGAGCGAGCTCGGAAACGGCAATACCTTCCCGGGCACCTACGACTCCCTGGGTCGTTCGATCTTCGTCGGCTTGACTATCAAATACTGATTGTCACGAACTTTCTGAAAGATACGGCGGCCCTCATGGGCCGCCGTATTTTTTGCGCAAACGCCGGGAGGCGCCTACCGTGATACCCCGAATGCAAATCCGGTTCCCGGCGTCGACGTGACAACACTCGCCCCCGCTCACCGCAAGCTGCTGGACGACGTCGGCGGCGCGATGCGCGCCCGAAACGCGCAACTGGCGGCCACGCTGGCGCAAGAAGGCCTGACAAGCGGATTGCACCATCCGCTCCTCTTCAAGGCGCGCGCGCTCTGGTGCGCCGAACGGGGCATGCACGAAGCCGCTCTCGCCGATTTCCGCCAAGCGGATTTGCTGTCTCGGCCCGATGCCGCGATCAAGGGCGCCATCGGCGCCTCGTTCATGAAGCTTGAGCGGTTCGCTGAGGCGATCGACGCCTACCGCGACGCCGTCGCAATTCAACCGAACAATGCGGTGCTGCATTGCCGCCTGGGTTGGGCGTATGAGCTTGGGCAGGAACTCGCAGAGGCCCGGCTTTCGCATCTACGCGCGCTGGAACTTGATTCCGACAATCCGGAAATCCTCGGCCGCCTTGCCTTCCTTCTCACAAGAACCGGATCCTGGACCGAAGCCCGCAGCTACGGCGACCGCGCTCTTGCTGCCGATCCCAACCACGCCTCGGCGCATCTCGCCCTCGCGACGACCGATATCGAAGAGGGCGCATATGACGCGGCGGATCTGCGCCTTGCCGCGCTGCTGACCGACGCGCGAACGACGGCCAACAATCGATACCTCGCACTGGGGCTCCTGGGCGATTTGCGCGACCGCCAGGACAGGGTGGGCGAAGCCATGTCGGCGTTCGCGGCCTCCAAGCTTGAGGCCCGCAAACATTATCCCGTTCCCCTCGCGCCGGACGGGACGACGATGTCACAAGCCGTCTCACTGCTGACCGCCCATTTCCGGTACATGCCTTCCCTGTCGCCGGCTGTAAAGGCAGCGGCCAAATCCGCCGACCCGACACACCATTTCTTTCTTCTGGGATTCCTGAGATCGGGCACGACACTCATGGAGCAAGTGTTGGCCGGCAATCCCGACGTAGTGTCGCTCGAAGAACGCGAGCCCGCCTCCGACGCCACGGTCGCATTCAGCCCGCAGGCCCGCAAACTCCGCGCGCTGGCGGAAGCATCGGAACAAACGCTCGACGAATATCGCGAGCGCTACTGGCAAAAGGTTCGCAAGCTTGGCGTGGATCCACAAGGCAAGATATTCATCGACAAGGGGCCGATCTACACGGTCAAGCTGCCCGTGCTCGTGCGGCTTTTTCCGCGCGCAAAAATCCTGTTTGCAATTCGCGACCCCCGAGACGTGGTCCTCAGCTGTTATCGCCGGCGTTTCCGCATCAACCCGACGACATACGAATTCCTCACCCTGGAAGGCACAGCGCGCTTCTACGATTCGGTCATGTCGCTTGCCGAAATCTATCGCGACAAGCTTCCGCTCGATATCTACGAAGTGCGTCACGAGTCGCTGGTGGACGACTTCGACGGGCAGACGCGCGCGCTTTGCAATTTCATGGGCCTGCCCTGGAATGATGCCATGCGCAAATTTGCCGATCGCTCGAAGCTGGGCGCCATCGCAACCGCGAGTTCAGCCCAGATCGCGCGCGGCCTTAACCGTGAAGGAATCGGTCAGTGGCGCCGTTACGCCGAAGAACTCGCTCCCGTTCTGCCGATCCTTCAGCCCTGGGTCGAGAAATTCGGCTACGCCGCAGCATAGTTCAGTCGCGCGATTGTTACTTGTTACTTGCAAGTGAAATCGCGCAAAACTAACGTGGTTTTACCGTTCGGCAGTTGCTTGCCGGGGGCGCGCTCGCAATAATCGGGGTATGGGGCGCGCGTCGGACGTTCCAGGTTCACATCAGGGTTTTGCCCCACCGAGGAGGAATCAATGAACGCGAAGCTGCGCAGGCTAGGTGTGATTCAGGCGTTGGTGATGACGTTCGCTTTGTATCCCGCGGCGCAAAGCTGGGCGGACAATGCCGGCGCACCGTATCCAAAAATGGCGCCGGTGGATCAATATTTGATCGCAGACCGCAATGCCGAGATTGCGCTGGCGCGCAGCGCGGCGCCGCCGTCGATTTCAGACAATGCCGGCGTGATGATCCTCGGCGCGCACGGTTTCGAGACGGCATCAAAGGGCACGAATGGATTTGTTTGCATCGTCGAACGGGCGTGGGACAAACCCTTCGACGATCCCGAATTCTGGAATCCGAAAATGCGGGGGCCTGTCTGCATGAACGACGCTTCCGTGCGCACCGTGTTGCCCATGATCCTCGAACGCGCGCAATGGGCGCTCTCCGGGGTTTCGCCGGCCGGGATGAGCGAGCGCTCGAAAACGTCAGCCAGCGCGAACATGACGCCTGCGACAGGCGCCATGTCGTTCATGATGTCGAAGCAGCAATATTTGTCCGACTCTCCCCACCCCGAATGGCATCCGCATGTGATGTTCTTCTCGCCGGGCATAGACGGGAGCGCGTGGGGTGCGGACGTGAAGGGCTCTCCGGTGTTCTCGGCCGCCATCTCCAGTCAACTCACGATGTTCTTTATTCCCATCAGAAAGTGGTCGGATGGAACGCTCGCGGATTACGACCCGCCCGCAGGTTCGAGCGAGCATCATCAGCATTGATTCGTCGAGCAGCGTTCGGATTTCCGGAACGAGCACGGCTTTCTATGTTTTGCTTGCGACGGAAAGTGGTGCCGACTGCAGGGGTAGCTTGGCGAACGTGGCGCAGTCTCGCGAAGTTACCTGCCTACGCGAGAAGCTCGTCAAAATCGGGGCGATGATGACCGTGCACGCGAGCATTTTCACTCCGCGTGGAAATCTTAATCAGAATTACCGTGAAGCAAAGATGGAGCGGGCAGCCTGAGCCAGAAGCCAGTGATCTTCTGTCAATTTATACTGAAGTTTGCTGACGTTATGCAAATACGGCTCTAGCTCGCCGTAGGCCCAAAATTCAAATTCCTTGAATAGATCATGCTCGTGTCCAAGCTTTCTAAACAAGTCGGTCGCAATTCCCGGTCCAGTGACTTTCCACACGTTGTTTGAAGTGCGCCGCTCAATGTTGTCGACAGCCGTTTCAAGCATGGTGCGCAGAAGGCTATCTCCAGGTTCTTTCACCACAATGAACCCGTTTGCAATTCGCGGGGGGCGGTCTCTGAAGATTTTTTTGAGCATAAGCCCGCGCTTAAGGTGCTCAAACAGAGACATCAGCGAAGCGCGGGGTTCATGGCCCAAACTAACTCCGATGCTTTCGCCACCGGTTCCGTGCCTGCGCATATCTGCATCGACAAAAATTCCCGGGTGGATCAGCAATACGCATAAGCGAAGCAGGTCTGCTTTCATTGCGGGAACCGCACAGTCCAAATATGCGGCCCTAGTACGTTCGTCGAAATGGTCACTGATAAACGCCAACGCCGTAGGATCATCAAACAGTTTGTAGCAAAAGCCTTCTTCGGAACTGGATTTCCAACCGTCCATCAGATCTTGAACCTCCTGCGGAGGTTTCGTATGCCAATACTGCAGGACCAGAGGAGCATTTTCCGTGTGTGCTATTCGAGATTGACCAAGCCCGAATAGTGACGAGCTTCCTTGCGCCATATTTCCCCCGATATTCCCCGGATGACCCCGGCTTGGCACAAAAAATAGCACTTCTCTGAAGTCCGCTGAAGCCCGGAGCGCGATGGGCTCATGTTCGAAGGCAAAGGACACGCCATCCACAGCTGAGGTCGGACCCGCTTCGTATGGCTTTCTCAAGTCGGAACCGCTCAAGATCTCCCAAATTCTTTATAGAGGGCGATATATTGCTCCAGTGAGCGTCTCGCCTCGGCGGGTGATCGGGCGACCGCGTCCGCAAGATCAATTTCCGGCTTATCCTTGCCGAACCGCTGCAGGCTCGTATTGGCGCGCGGCAACGAGCAGAGATCTACTGAGGCGAACACGGCGCTGAAGTCGGGACGCTCGACAAATATCCGCCCGTGCGTGGCTAGTTCCCCGGCCAGCTGGTTCCATAGGGCGTATGACGTTGCTGCGGCAGTGCCGATATCCAGCTGACCGATGTCAATTCCGAATTTTTGCTTGAGCTTCTGACGCCGGTAAATAAATGAATTGTTCCTTCGACCTTGGGCTTCATTCTCGAGAACGATAGATGGGATCGCATCACGGGGATCGCGAATGTAGTGAACCGTCTTTCCGGCGATCCATATCTCTCGTTTGTTGCCCTTTCCGCCGCCGCTGGTAAAAGTGGGGTAACTGGTGTCGGGCAGCCTCCGCCCAGTGTGCCACCAGGAAACGACGCCGTCGGTTCCGAAGTCTTCGGATCCTATCTGCAATCCCGCCGACCTGAGGCCCGTCGCCAGTGCTTTCGAGCCGCAGCGCGGATGACCCAGAAAAAGAACCGGTGCCCACCGGCTGACGCCGAATTTGGCATTTGCAGGAAAAGCAACCAACTCGTCGCGCGACTGGCTGGTCGGAATGCAGATCTCCCGGTTCGATCCGGCACCACAGCTTGTGTCGGACTGCGCCTGAAATATCCCGCCGTCGAGATCGAGCAAATTTAGGTGCGCGCCGGCTTCAGCGGTGAGCAACTCATCTAAGATCGATCGAAACCTCATCGACACATCGCAAGCGCTTTGTCCACCGCAGGCAATAACAGTCAACATGGCGGTCAATGCGCAGCCCACAGATTTCGCGCGGGGATTGGACGCCCACAGGAGAAAATCCGTCCCTTCATCGCAATCGTCCCCGCGGTGTGCGTGGGTCAGCAGTAATTCGGCAGACAATTCCGCCAGAGGCGCAATGGATCGAACACACATGCGCGTGGGGTCGACGACAAATCCACCCCTGATTACGAGGATCGCCGCACCGAAAAGCGCAGCCCTGGAAGCTGGGGACTCGCAGACGTCAAAGCACTCTTTCGCGTGTTGGCCGAAATTCTCCGCAAGAATTTGTCCGGCGGTTTCTTTCGACCAGACATTATGCTCGAACCCAGGGTTCATATCTCGCCAGCTTTGCACGCACCGCACAACGTGTTCCGGCGGCGGACTTTCATTCCAGAATAGATGGATTTGACGAGATATCATGCCGGCGATCTTCAACCGAACTTGACGAACAGTTTTGTTGAAACCGGCGTGGACACCGGATCGTAACTCTCAGGGTCAATTTCTTTCGGTTCACTCTCATCGCGTCAAGCCCACCTATGTCTCAATCGACATTCGCGCCCTTGCAACCCAAATGCTCATCCGGGGTAAGCGGGCTTGATTCGTCAGGCCCCCTCCGCGAACTCATTTCGGATTTCGGTTTTAGCATGTTAGAGACGGGTCGAATTGCGACAAGGGCCGTACGGCTTGGCGAGAACGCTCTACCTGCACGTCGGGCCCGCCAAGACGGGCACCAGCGCCATCCAGGGTGTCTTGCGTCGCCACGACAACAGCGTGGTGATCTACCCCAAAATCGGATTGTGGAAAGACGGCTCGCATCACGCTCTCGTTTTTAATTTTTTCCAGGAATATGGGCGGACGGGCGTGAAGCGCGAAGATGCCGATCTCTTGTTTGCAAAGATCGCAGAGGAAGCAAAACAGTCGCAGCGCGATCTGGCGATCAGCTCGGAGGCCCTGTCGGGGCAGCGCAATCTCAACGAATTCGTGGGCGCGTTGCAGCGCCATCTTGACCCGGAACCCTTTCGGGTGGAACTCGTGGTTGTTGTCCGGGAGCATTTCGAGCGCGCCGCTTCGGCCTATAACCAGCGCGTCAAAGCCGCGGAAACGTGCGAGCGGCGGGACCCCGACCAATTCCTTGCGGAGCAGATCGGCGGGCTGGGCTATGCGGGATTGCTGCGCAGGCTTGCGAAGACCGGGTTCGATATCGCGGTGCTGAACTATCATCCGGCCGGCAATTGCGCAGCGAGGGTTCTTGAGCATCTCGGATTTGCGGCTCATCAGATCTGCGATGTGCCGTTTCTCAATCCCTCTCTCAGCCGGAAGGCGCTCATCGCGGTGCTGGCGGCAAACAGGGTTGCGCCGACGCGCCGGGATCGCAAGGCGATCGTTTCCGCCCTGCTCAAAATGCCGGGCTTTTATGGGCACTCCCGACCGGTCTTTGGTCGGGAAGCCGCCGCCAAAGTGGAGAGCAATATCGCACTGGACAGGAACTTCCTGGAGACGCGGTACGGCGAGACGTTCGGTGCGCCGGATCCGGCGCACGCGGAGAATGCATTCGTCGTCAACCGGCAGGAATTTGCCGATATCGCCGATGCGACAAGCAATCTCGGGAATCTTGGCGCAGCCGTCCGGGAAGAGGTTGGCCGATATCTGCGGCACGCACCGGCGGAGATCGTCGAGAAGCCCGCGCCGTAGGTCTCAGAAAGCCCCCCATTCTCGAATGACGACACATCGACGAGCGCGGTCGATTGACGGTGACTGCATAAATATTGAATTCGTTGAGAAAAGTTCTGGTGCCGGCTGCAGGGATCGAACCCGCGACCCCGTGATTACAAATCACGTGCTCTACCAACTGAGCTAAGCCGGCCCGGGCGGGGAAATACCCTTCGCGGGCTGCTGGCGCAAGCCGGGCAGCTGGAAGAATGCGCATCCCTTGGAATCTGTGTTACCCATTTGACAGCACGAGCCCTTGGGGGGACCAATGAACAAGATTCCGGTCGGACGAACAATCTCGCAAACCTATGGTTTTGCGATCGCGCGATTTCTGCCAATTCTGGGCGCGATCTGGCTGCCGTTCCTCGCGATAGGTGTGGTTGCCTATTTCTATCTTCTTCCTGCCCTGGCGAGCTTTCCCGCAATCTTTCAGGACTTGGCGCAACACAAAGCGCAAAACCCTCAAGCTCCTTATCTACCTCCCGGTTTGGGGTCCGCGATAGGCCGAATATTTCTGTTCGAGCTTTTTGTCCTGATCATCTTTCCCGTAATGGCCGTGGGCGTAACCAAGGAGGCTCTTGGATTGCGGCGCGGTCCGCGGCTCGTTTACCTGGCAATCGGAAAGCGCGAGCTCTTGGTGTTTGCCGGTTTCCTGACGATCATCGCTCTCTATTTCGTGGCGGTCGTTGCTATGGTGCTTGTGGGCGGAATCGCCGGTGCAGCCATTGGCGTTGGAATGGCGGGGAATTCCGGCGCTCATGTCGATCCGGTGGCCTTGACCGCGAAGGTTACTGCAGTCGTCAGGCCGATCATGCTCGTGTTCTATCTCGTCATATTGTATTTTTTCATCAGGCTCACTTATTTCATGGTGCCGATCACGACCGCTGAAGGAAGATTTGGAGTTTGGCGGGGTTGGCAAATGACGAAAGGAAATTTCTGGCGGACGTTTGGAGTCATCCTCGCGACATTTCTCCCGCTCACGATAATTGAATATCTCATTTGGTTTGCGATCTTCGGTGCTGGAATGTTCAAGATGGTGCTGAATCAGCAACTCCATCCCGAACTGGCCGCGGCCCAGATGGGTGCAATGATGCAGGCTGTGGTTCACTATGCTGTTTACAGTTGGCTGTTTGCTCTCGTATTCGCCCCGCTCGGATATGGCCTGATGTTCGGACAATCCGCCTTCGCCTATCGTGCATTGGTGCCGCCGGCGCCAGAGTAGATGCGGCCGGCGACGGTTGTCGGTCGTTTCTGACCTGACGGAGGAATGAACCCCGCGTCTTCTGTGGCGACGTAATGGGAGAGGAGCGTCGTCAATTTCGCCTGACCGGCAAAAGCGCGCTGGAAGCCCGCGCTCCGCTAATTCTGCGGAGCCGGTTCATCCATCATGTTCATCTTCGATCCGTCTTCCATGATGACGTCGCCGCCTCTCTGGCCCGGTTTGCACGAGCCAAGCCAGGTCTGCACGAGCACTGTGCGATGTGTACCGTTCATCTGAGGCGCGGGCGCACCGCTGGTTGTGGAGTCGATTGTCGTCGTGACCTCGGAGTCGAAGCTTCCCGAGAGTGTCGCGCGACTGGTCGTGTTCCAGCCCTGCTGGAACGAGCACGTTCCACTCATGGTCCAGGAACCATCCGGATTGTGGACAACCTGCTTGGATGGGCAGCTCTTGCTCGAGAATTCATCTCCCATCGCGGCGATTTTGACCTCCGATGGCGGATCGTAACAGACCTGGCTGGAAGCATTGGGATTGACCACGCCGTCCTGCGTCATCGTTTGTTGCCAAAGGCCGGGCTTGTGCAACGGAAGCGCCGGCGCGGCGCCAGTCACGCTGCTCGATGCGGCGAGAACAATGGCCGTCGCGAAAAAGGTGGTCGACCGTTTCATGGCGCGAGCTCCTAAAGTGGCTTGTCCAAAGTCCTAGCTTTAATCCCCAGCGGGTTCAATCGCGACGGGCGCGCGACTCAAGCAACCTTGTCCGCAAGCGCATTTGTCGGGGCGATCGATATCCGCTCCGGCGCCACGGCACCGCCCGAGAGGATCATCGTCATCGCCTGATCCATCGTCATGTCTGTGGCCGTCAGCCGTGAGGTCGGCGCGATCTGAAGATAGCCCGAAGTCGGGTTGGGGGCAGTCGGCACGAATACGGCCGCCAGTTCTTCTCCCGTGATCGCGTCGCGAAATATTTTCATGACGAGTCCGACAGCGCGCAATCCCGGATGCGGAAACTCGACCAGCACCACGCGCGACACACCTTCGGGTTTCTGCTGGAGAACGCCGACAAGTTTCTTCGTGGCGGAATAGATCGCCTCCACCAACGGTATGCGCGCGATGATGCGCTCGAACAGCCCGAGCAGCCTGATGCCGATGACCCGCGAGGCAACTGCGCCGATTGCGTAAAGCACAAGCAAAGCCACGAATACGGCGATGATCCAATGAACCCGATAATCCGCCAGCACAGGCGTGAGCGCAGGTACCCGGTCGTCGATGAAATCGGCCAGCGCCGCGGCCATGGGGTGGCCGGCCTGAAACAGAACGCCCAACAAGAACTCGAAAACCAGCCAGACCGCGATCATTGGCGTGATGGTGAGCAGCCCCGCGATCAGATAGGTCTGCAGATTGAAACTGAACGGATTCTTTCTCGGCGGATCCTGCGGCATGGCCGGCACCCCCGGTGCCCATCTCGCGTGGCGCCGCCGGATTGGACGGATTCGCTCGCTCGGTTAATCTCCCGGCTCTTAACGGCCCATGCAAGCGGCAGGATATGACAAGAATACTGATCACCAGCGCGTTGCCCTACATCAACGGGGTCAAGCATCTGGGAACCCTGGTGGGCTCGCTGCTCTCGGCCGACGTATTTGCCCGGTTCAGCCGGGCGCGTGGGTTCGAGACCCTGGCGATCTGCGCCACGGACGAGCACGGCTCGACCACCGAGCTTGCCGCCGCCGAAGCGGGTCTGGCCGTGCGGGCGTTCTGCGACCAGCAATACCGGCTGCAAAAGGCGGCGGGTGAGGGCTTTGGCCTCTCCTGGGACCATTTCGGGCGTTCGTCCAACCAACAAAACCGCGAACTGACCCAGCATTTCGCCCGTCAGCTCTGGAAGAACGGCAATCTGGAAGTCCGCACCACCAAGCAGGTCTATTCCAACGCCGACAAGCGCTTCCTGTCCGACCGCTATGTCATCGGCACCTGCCCCTATTGCGGCTATGAGCGGGCGCGCGGCGATCAATGCGAGAATTGCACGCGCGTGCTCGATCCGGCCGATCTCATCCATCCGCGCTCCGCGATCTCCGGCTCGACGGACATTGAGATTCGCGATTCGCGGCATTTGTTTCTCAAGCAATCCGAATTCGTGCCGCAACTGCGCGAATGGATCGCGAGCCACGCGAACGATTGGCCGTCTCTGGTCACGTCCATTGCCAACAAATGGCTCGACGAGGGTCTGCAGGATCGCGGCATCACGCGCGATGTCGAATGGGGCGTGCCCGTGCCGGACGACATCGGCGACGGCCAACTCAAGGGCAAAGTGTTCTACGTCTGGTTCGATGCGCCCATCGAATATATCGCCGCGACGAAGGAATGGGCCGATGCGAATGCGAAGGGCGATGCGTGGCGCGACTGGTGGTACGGTGATGCCGCGAAGGACGTGACCTATTACGAGTTCATGGGCAAGGACAACGTGCCGTTCCACACGGTCGGCTTTCCCGTGACGATCCTCGGCTCTGGCGAGCCGTGGAAGCTGGTCGACCGGCTCAAGGGTTTCAACTGGCTCAACTATGACGGCGGCAAATTCTCCACCTCGGAGAAGCGCGGCGTGTTCATGGATTCCGCGCTGGAAATTCTGCCGGCCGATTACTGGCGCTATTATCTGATGGCGAATGCGCCGGAGGGTTCGGACTCGAATTTCACCTGGGAGCATTTCCAGGGCGTCATCAACAAGGACCTTGCCGACGTGCTGGGAAATTTCGTCAACCGCGTGACGAAGTTCTGCGCCGCGCGGATGGACGGCAAGGTGCCGGGCGAGGGCGCATACGGCGCAGAAGAGCAGGCGCTGTGCGACGAACTCGACCGCCGCGTTGGTGCGTATACGGATTATTTTGCGGCGCTGGAATTCCGCAAGGCGCTGGGCGAATTGCGCGCAATCTGGGTCGCGGGCAACGAATATCTGACGCGGGCCGCACCCTGGACCGCCATCAAGACGGACCCTGCGCGCGCCGCCGTTGGCGTCCGCATGGGGCTCAATCTCGTGCATCTGTTCGGCCATCTCGCATGGCCGATCATGCCCATGATGGCGCGCAAGATTCACGAAGCGCTCCAGCCTGCGCCCGAAATCATTCCGTGGCCGAGTGGAAAAATGAGTGTGTTTCTCGATGACCTCGAAGCCGGTCAGCCGATCGGCACGCCCGATGTTCTGTTTGCCAAGATCGCCGATGAGCAGGTCGAGGAATGGAAGCTGCGTTTCGGCGGTGGCGCATGACTGCGAACGTGCGCCGCCTCACGCCGGACGACGCGGAGAACGCCCGCGCCGTGCGGCTCGAAGGCCTGAAGCTGCATCCCGAGGCGTTCTCGCGCGATTACGAGCAGGACGAGAAGCACGGTCTCGACGAATGGCGCGGCCGCCTCGCGTCCCGCGCGTGGTTCGGTGGGTTCGTCGATGGTCAGCTCTCGGGTGTTTGCGCGTTCGCGCCCGGAGACTCCAGCAAGACCGCACACACCGGGTTCATCGGCGGCATGTATGTGCGCGAAGCCGCGCGCGGCACGGGGTTGTCAGCCGCGATCTTCGATGCGGTGATCGATCATGCGACGGGGTTGGTCGAGCAGATTCAGTTGACCGTCAATGCCGACAATGCGCGCGCGATCAAATTCTACGAGCGCCACGGCTTCCGAACCGTCGGCCGCATGCCGCACGCATTGCTGGTCGATGGCCGATATTATGACGAACTGACCATGGTGCGCGCGGTGTCGAGTAGCGATTGAGAATTTGCCACCCACCCGCCCCTTGAGGGCG
>PLJH01000030.1 GCA_003139615.1 Alphaproteobacteria bacterium | reverse complement strand
AGCCGATGAAGACGCGATCGATGCGCACATCCTGGAGCGCGGTGCCGGGCATCAGATCCATGTAAGCGAGCGCACGTTCGAGACCGGCGCGGATTCCGTCGTCGGACACGCCGGCAGGATCGGGCACGCTGGCCGTCACCGGCAACGCCTGTTCCGGGCTCGTGCCCCAGGTGACCATCGGTGGAATCTCGGCCGCATCGAACGACAGCTCGACATCGAATTTCGCGTCGTCGTCGGATTTGAGCGTGCGCCAAAATCTGACCGCGCCTTCGAATGACGCCGATTTCGGCGCACGTGGACGACCCGCAACATAAGCAAATGTCGTTTCGTCGGCAGCGATGAGCCCCGCGCGCGCACCCGCTTCGATGGTCATGTTGCAGAGGGTCATGCGGCCTTCCATCGAAAGCGCCGTCACTGCCTCGCCCGCATATTCGATCACATAGCCCGTGCCGCCGGCCGTTCCGAGCTTCGCGATGATGGCGAGCGCCATGTCTTTTGCGGTCACGCCGATCGGCAATTTTCCGGTCACCGTCACGCGCATGTTCTTCGCGCGATTCATCAGCAAGGTCTGCGTGGCCAGCACATGCTCNNCGCTGGTGCCGATGCCGAACGCGAGCGCTGCGAACGCGCCATGCGTGGAGGTGTGCGAGTCGCCGCAGACGATGGTGGTTCCCGGCAAAGTCCAGCCCTGCTCCGGGCCTACGATATGGACGATGCCCTGGCGGATATCGCTCATGGGAAAATATTCGATGCCGAATTCGCGCGTGTTGGCTTCGAGCGTTGCGATCTGCTGCGCGGATTCCGGATCGGCGATGCCGCCCGCGCGATTGGTGGTCGGCACATTGTGATCGGCGACCGCGAGGGTCAGATCGGGGCGTCGCACCTTGCGGCCTGCCGTCCGCAGGCCTTCGAACGCCTGCGGGCTCGTCACCTCGTGGACAAGATGGCGGTCGATATAAAGCACGCTCGTTTCGCCCGGCGTTTCGTGGACCAGATGCGCATCCCAGATTTTGTCGTAAAGTGTTTTTGCCATGGCCGGTCACAGGTTTTCCTATCCCGTAACAACACGAGGCCGGCGATCTCTGCAAGCGGATTCGAAAACCCCGCCTAATGGCGCGAGAAATAAAGCAATCCCATGATGACCACGACGGCAATGAACTGGGCGATGATCCGGTAGCGCATCAGCCGGTTCGACCATTTCTTCGCGAAATCTCCCCCCACCCACAGGGTGGAAAGCCCCGCGACGAGGATCGCGAGAACGATGAAAATCAGGAATGCGATGAGGATGTTTGGGTTCATGTTGCAGATACCTGGGTACCGGCGGGCGGCGTATTGGAAGCGGGTTTGGGCGCCCAGCCTGCCGCTTTACCGGCCAACTCGCGGAAGCGCGTCGATGCGGTGGACAATCTTTCGCTCCACACGGGATCGGGAGTCTGGCCTTCGATGGTCTTGAAGAAAACCTGCATGAGGGCTGCCAGCGCGAAAGGTTCGAGGATCGCGGCCTTGAGCGCCCAGGCGAAGATGAACGCGATGGCGAGAACCCAGATGCCGCCATTGTGACCCGGCATGATCGCCGCGATGCCCGCGGCCGGCCCCAGCAACACCAGGAAGATCGCGAGCGTGAGCCCCCACATGAAGATGGCCAGCCACACGGCGTTTTTGAGGAAGTGCTTGTAGTTCTGCGCATAGAGAATGAGCGCATCCTGCGCCGAGGCCCAGGGATTCGTCGTGCGCGTGCGGATCAGATAGGCGAGGATCAGTTCGTCGACATAGGTGAGCGACACGCGAAGAATCGCTTCGAACAGGCGTATAGCAGTTTGCAGCGCGGGGATCGGCAGGAAAGCGGTGATCGTGTTCAGCGTGCCGGTGATGATGCGCAGCACAGCCTTGATGATCTGATCGACGCCGAACAGCACCGAGGATTCCGCGAAATGCGTCTTCACGAATTCCGCGCCGTAACTGACCTGTTTCTGGCCTGCGGGAATCGGCCTGCCGTCATAGATCTCGACCAGCACCGCGATGTGTGCGGCCTTCACAAGATAGAGAATGTATTCGCGGGCCAGATAGAGAATGGCGCTGGTCAGGCCGAATCCGACCAGGCCGCCCCAGAACGCGCCGGCTGCCGCATGCGATCCGACATAACCGACACCGCTGCCTACGAGCGCGCCCACACCGATCGTGAACAGGTACGCCACGCCGATGCCCAGATAGACGGCCAGCCGGAGGATAATGAACGGCGTCGTGCGGATGACGGCGCTGAGCGCCTTGCCGACACTGAAATCCCACATGCGAATCTCCGGCCCAAGTCCCGGGGTCTTATATGTGATTTCGCGGGCAGCCGCACAAGCGACGGGCCGCCCTACCAGACGCCGGTGTTCGCCATCGAAGCCCAGGGCTCCGCGGGCGCTTTCGACCCGCCTGCCTGCAGCAATTCGACCGATATTCCGTCGGGCGAGCGCACGAACGCCATGTGCCCGTCGCGCGGCGGGCGGTTGATCGTGACGCCGCCGGCCATCAGCCGCCGGCAGGTCTCGTAGATATCGTCGACGTGATAGGCGAGATGGCCGAAATTGCGGCCGCCTTTGTAATCCTCCGGATCCCAATTGTAGGTGAGCTCCACCATCGGCGCCAGTTCGGCTGCGGCGCGTTCCGCGTCTTCCGGGGCCGCGAGAAACACGAGCGTGAAGCGGCCCATCTTGTTTTCGATGCGCCTTATTTCTTTCAGGCCCAGCAAATCGCAATAGAAGGCCAGCGATTTATCGAGGTCCGCGACGCGAACCATGGTGTGCAGATAGCGCATGATGTTGCTCCGGGCTGGCCGAGTTCATTTTGCACAATTCGCCGGCACGCAACAATCCTCGATTCGTCACGCGGCCTGCGGTGTCCGCACAGTGTCGCCGCGTTTACGCCACGCAAGCAGCCACGAATAAATCGCGACCACGATCACATTCGGAATCCAGGCGGTGTAGGCAAGCCACACCGACATTTCCGAATAGCTGTGGAAATGGAAAAAGATGAACCCGGGCGGTATCTGCAGCCGTAACGTCACGGCGCCGAACGTCATCGCGTAACTGAAGCGCATCCAGATGCGGTGCTGTTCGAATTTGCGGTTCACGGCCGCGCGCCAGCCGGAAATCGTCGTCCACAACCACAGGACGGCCAGCGTCCCGAAGCCAAGACCGGCAACCGGACCGCCGGATGCGAAGGGCGCGGTCGCCAGTGCCGCAACACCCGCGACGACACACGCCACGACATAGAGGCGGCCCGTCCACCGATGAAGCCGCGGCCAGCGCGCGCGCAGTTGGGGAATAAACTGCCAGGGTCCGGTCAGGAGTGCGACGGGCGCCACAATCATATGGGTCAGCGCCTGCAACGGCACTTTTTCGATCACGCCGCGAATGCCCTGATCGACACCCAGCCAGATATTGGCGGGGACGGCGGCATAGCGAAGGGCGTAGAGCCCCACGCCGGCCGCCAGAAACGCCAGCGTATAGCGGCCGAACCTGACAATGCCGTTTTCCATGGACAACTCCCGCGCCGCGATCTAAACAGTGTCAAGTCTGAATAAACAACGATTTGAACAGTGTCAAGATGCCGGCAAAAAAATCCGTTTCGCCGAGAAAGCCGCCAAAGCGGAAAGCCGCAACGCCCGTCGCGCGGCCCTATCACCACGGGGATTTGCGCGAAAAGCTGATCGCGGCGACGGAAGCCCTGATCCTCGAACGCGGCGTCGACGGTTTTTCGTTGCGCGAAGTGGCGCGCCGCGCCGGCGTTTCCCCGGCCGCGCCCGCGCATCATTTCGGAGACACAAAAGGATTGCTTTCGGACGTCGCGCGACTGGGCTTCAAGGATTTCGGCGACGCGCTTCTTGAAGCGGACCGGCGCGGCGGCAACGATCCGGCGAAACGGCTGGATGAGCAAGGCATCGCCTATGTGACCTTCGCGCTCAAGAACCCCGCACGATTCGCGCTCATGTTCCGGCACGACAAATACGACGCGACGAACGAGGC
Organism: Alphaproteobacteria bacterium; assembly: GCA_003139615.1. Taxonomy (GTDB): domain Bacteria; phylum Pseudomonadota; class Alphaproteobacteria; order Micropepsales; family Micropepsaceae; genus Rhizomicrobium. Next base: position 10,242 of record PLJH01000030.1, on the reverse strand, counting down.
GTTGCACGTCGTCGCCGATCGCGCCTTCAATGCGCTCGAAGGCGCCATTCGCGCGGTGCAAGGCCTCGCGCCCACAGACGAGATGACTGAGGACGCTTACGGCCTGCTGCTGGCAACCTGGTCCATCGTCCACGGCTTTGCACATCTTGCACTGGGCGGAGAGCTGGATGACGCGGCCAGAACGCGCGGCGGAAAAGACGCGATCCTGAAATCCTTCCTGCCGCTGGCATTGAAGCACCGGCCGATTCCGTCACCGCGCAAATAGCGCTGCGGCTGCTACGGCGGGCCTTCCACGGCGATGCCGTCGGCGTGCAGCTTTTCCAGCACGCCGTTTTTGCGCAGCAATTGACCGATGCCGACGACGGCAACCGTGCGGCCGCCTTCGCTCAACGCCGTTTCGATGGCGCTTACGGTATCGGCGGTCGCGCGCGCCTCAAGCTCCGTGGCTTCGGGTGCGATTGCCAGCAGACATTCGATCACGTTCGAATCGGAATAATTCGCTTTGATGCCGGCGACGTCTCCGACGGCCCAAGCCTCGGCTGCTGCATTCGCATGAACGTTCTGGAATTCGATGTCGTTGATCGCAACCTCGACACAGGCGCGGCCCTTGTCCGGCGACGCTTTGAGAATGGCCTCGATGCTCGGCATCGCATCGTATTTCGCAACATGGCGGACTTCGGCGTTGCTGCTGCGTGCAAGCGATTCGATCGTATCGGCCGGTTCCGCCAATACCAACCCTTTCGCGCTCAGAAAATCGCCTTCGAGTTCGAGTGCGGCGACGGGCAACGCGTCGCCGGCATAGTGATCCGCGTCGCGATGGACGATGGCGCGGGCGCTCGCGAATCTGGCAGCGAGCGGCGCGCCCAACACGCCGTCCAGCGTCTGGCCGTCCGGCAGATAGAGCAGGCTGCGCTTGGTCAGGAGAAACCAGCCGGCATCGAACAGCGACGCGGTGGCCCGCGGCGGCAGCAACACGACACGCGTCCCGTCGAGAAGTTTTGTGAGATGGTTGCGGTTCCACGCGAAATCCTTCGGCAAAAACTCGACGACGCCCAGAATCCAAACTTCGGCTTGACCCTTTTGCGCGTGCCAATAGGCGGGGCCTGTGGCTTGCGCGGTGACCGTGACGCTCTCAATCGACCAGTCCGTGGACTGCGGGGGTACGGCCGATTGTTGGGCAGATGCGGAGACGGCGGCGAAATTCAACAATGAAACGGCAAGCAACGACTGCGCAAGGTGCTTCACGTCAGGCCAGCGCGTCGATATCGGCGTCGGACAATCCGCCGGGTACGATCGTCACCGGTATGGGATATTCGCCGCCCGAAACCAGCGAGACGAGCGGGCCAGGACCTTCCTTGGTGGTGCCGGATGCGAGCACGAGGATGGAAATATCCCTGTCGTTCTTCAGGAGTTCGATCAGCGCTTCCTTGGGATGGCCATAGACGATCACAAGCTCCGGCATGATGCCGGAAAGATCGTTCACGTCCTTGGCCGCGTGATGCAGAAGGCTTTCGGCCTCCCCATATGCCTCGTCGCGCATGATTTCTTCCACGCCGCGCCATTGCTGGAAGTCGGCCAGTTGCGCCACGCACAACATCGTGACGCGGCCGCCCGTGTGCTGCGCGCGCCGCGTGGCGAAGCGGATCGCGACGCGGCATTCGGGCGTCTTGTCGACCACGACAAGAAATTTGCGCGGTCGTGCGCTATCCGCTTTCGTCGAGTTTGTGCCGCTCATTGCGCCGATGCTGCCATTCTCAGGTCACGCCCCGCAAGGGCGTGGTCAATTCTTCGAATCCGACAGCGCTTTCAACGCATAAACGAGTTCAAGCGCCGCCTTGGGCGTGAGCGTGTCCGGCAACACCTCGCGCAACGCCTCTTCAAGTGCGTTCGATTTTGCATCGACCTTGGCGGCCGGCATGGCGGAGAACAGCGGCAGGTCGTCGATACGCGCGAGCGGCTTGTGCCCTTCGCGGCCTTCTTCCAGCGCGCGCAACACCTCTTCCGCGCGTGCGACCACCGCCTGCGGCAGGCCGGCGAGCTTCGCCACGTGAATGCCGTAGGAGCGATCGGCGGTCCCCGCCGCAACTTCATGCAGGAACACGATCGTGTCGTTCCACTCGCGCACTCGCATGGTGACGCAAGCGAGACGGTTCAGGCGCTCCGACAGCGCCGTCATCTCGTGATAATGCGTGGCGAACAGCGCACGGGCGCGATTGCGTTCGTGCAAATGCTCGACGGTCGCCCAGGCGATCGCGAGGCCGTCGAAGGTCGCCGTGCCGCGGCCGATCTCATCCAAGATGACGAGGCTTTTCTCCGTCGCCTGGTTGAGGATGACGGCCGTCTCCACCATTTCGACCATGAAGGTGGAACGCCCGCGCGCGAGATCGTCGGCCGCGCCCACGCGGCTGAACAGACGATCCACGATGCCGATATGCGCATCGTCGGCCGGCACGAAGGCGCCCATCTGGGCGAGGATCGCGATGAGCGCATTCTGGCGCAGGAAGGTGGATTTGCCGGCCATGTTGGGACCGGTCACAAGCCACAGGCGCCCGCGCCCTTCGGGCGACAGATCGCAATCGTTCGGCACGAACGGATTGGCATGTGCCTGCGCCAGAGACGCTTCGACAACCGAGTGCCGCCCGCGCCGGATCGAAAAAGCCAGACTCGAATCGACCTTCGGACGCACCTGACGCTCGGCGACGGCAAGTTCGGCAAGCGCGGATGCTACATCGAGCCGCGCCAGCGCGCCGGCGACATCGGAAAGCGGCGCACTTGCCGCCATTGCCTCGGCCGTCATTGCGTCGAACAATTCCCGCTCCAGCGCGAGCGCCTGCTCGGCTGCTTCCGCAATGCGGCTTGCGAGATTGGCGAGTTCATCCGTGGAGAAGCGCACGGCGCTGCCGATCGTCTGGCGGTGACGGAACAGATCGCGCGCGGCGCTCGCGAGAAGCTTTTCGGCGTTGGGCGGCGTCACTTCGATGAAATAGCCCAGCACGCCATTGTGCTTGATGCGCAATGCCGCGACGCCGCTCGAGTCGCGATAACGCGCTTCGAGGCTCGCGATCACGCGCCGGCTTTCGTCGCGCAACGCGCGTACTTCATCGAGCGGCGCATGCGCGCCTGCCGCGATGAAACCACCATCGCGTGCGAGGAAGGGTGGTTCTTCCACCAGCAGCCGTTCCAGCATGTCTGCCAGCGCGCTCGCGCGTGCGATGCCTTCGACGAGCGCCGCACGCGACTGAGCCGCCTCGCCCGGCGACGGCTTCAGCGGATCGTCGAGAACGCCGAGGCTTTCGCGCAAGGCACGCGCGGCCTTGATGCCGTCGCGCAATGCGCCCAGATCGCGCGGGCCGCCGCGACCGACCGAGATGCGCGCGAGCGCACGCGCAATATCGGGTGCGCGACGCAGATCTTCGCGCAACGCGCGGCGCAGATCGGGGTCCGCAACGAAGAACGCCACTGCATCCTGCCGGATCGAAATCGCTTCCGGATCCGTCAGCGGCGACGACAATCGCGCCGCCAGTTCGCGCGCGCCTGCGGCCGTGACCGTGCGATCGATGACGGCGAGCAGGCTTCCCGCGCGCGCTCCTGACAAAGTCTCCGTCAATTCGAGATTGCGCCGCGTTGCCGGATCGATGCCCATGAAGGCGCGCTCGGGAGTGCGCGCCAATATCTTGAGCGCCGGCAGCTTTCCCTTCTGCGTCAGTTCGAGATAACCGATTAGTGCGCCGGCGGCAGACAATTCCGCGCGGCCGAACGCGCCGAACGCATCGAGTGCGGCCACGCGATAAAGCGCTTTCAGCGCCCGCTCGCCTGTGCCCGAATCGAATTTGGAGCCCGGCAACGGCGTGAGCGCGGGTCCGAGAGATTTGAGCAGCGGCGCGAAGTCTTCGTCGGCCAAGAGGCTGTCGGGTGCCAGAAGTTCGCGGGGGGCGATGCGCGCGAGTTCGGCGGCAAGATCGGCGACTGCAACCGGCGCCACCTTGAATTCGCCCGCGGACATATCGGCAGAGGCCAGCGCGAAATCGCTGCCGGCCCGGCCGAGGCTCGCAAGGATATTCGCCGAGCGCGCTTCGAGCAGCGAATCCTCGGTGAGAGTTCCCGGCGTCACGAGGCGGATCACTTCGCGGTGGACGACCGATTTGGCGCCCCGGCGCTTGGCCTCGGCCGGATCTTCCATCTGTTCGCACACCGCAACGCGGAAGCCCTTGCGGATCAGCTTTTCGAGATATTGCTCTGCGGCATGGACAGGCACGCCGCACATGGGGATATCGTCGCCCTGATGCCGGCCCCGCTTGGTCAGCGCGATATCGAGCGCTTCGGAGGCCTTCACCGCATCGTCGAAGAACAGTTCGTAGAAATCCCCCATGCGGTAGAACAGCAGGTATTCGCGGTTCGCGGCCTTGATCTCGAGATACTGCGCCATCATGGGCGTGGCGCTCTCGGCCTCCGGGGTGACATGCTCGTTCATGGGCCGGACACTATCAGATGCCAGGTCCGCCCGTGCAGCCCCGCGTCATCAAGCCATTGAAAACGGGGGTCCCCAGGGTCGATATTCTGTCGATATTCTGTGGATTGGTTCGATCGGAACAGACATGCCCAAAGCCCAAAAGCCGTCCTTCACCCAGGAGGAGGCGCTCGCTTTCCACTCGACCGGCAAGCCCGGCAAAATCGAGATCAATCCCACCAAGCCCATGGCGACGCAGCGGGATCTGAGCCTCGCCTATTCTCCGGGCGTGGCCGTGGCCGTGCGCGCGATCGCCGAACGGCCGGACGCCGTGTTCGATTACACCGCCAAGGGCAATTTCGTGGCCGTGATCTCCAACGGCACCGCAATTCTGGGCCTGGGCGATCTGGGTCCGTTGGCGGCCAAACCCGTGATGGAAGGCAAGGCTGTGCTCTTCAAGCGCTTCGCCGATGTCGACGCCATCGACATCGAAGTCGACACGACGGATGTCGAGGCGTTCATCAATTGCGTGCGCTATCTGGGGCCGTCTTTCGGCGGCATCAATCTGGAAGACATCAAGGCGCCCGACTGCTTCGTGATCGAAGAACGGTTGCGCGAGCTGATGGACATTCCCGTCTTCCATGACGACCAGCACGGCACAGCCATCATCTCGACGGCCGGCGTGATCAACGCGCTGCATCTGACGGGCCGCAAGATGGCGGATATCAAAGTGGTGGTGAACGGCGCGGGCGCCGCCGGCATCGCGTGTCTCGAATTGCTCAAATCCATGGGCCTGCCCAACGGCAACGCGATCCTGTGCGACTCCAAAGGCGTGGTTTATCGCGGGCGCACCAGCGGCATGAATCAGTGGAAGTCTGCCCACGCCGTCGACACCAAGGCGCGCAGCCTGGCCGATGCGCTCGAAGGCTGCGACGTGTTCCTGGGCTTGTCGGTCAAAGGTGCCGTGACGCAGGATATGGTGAAATCGATGGCAAAGGCGCCCATCATTTTCGCCATGGCCAATCCGGATCCCGAGATCACGCCGGAAGATGTGAAGGCCGTGCGGCCCGATGCGATCGTGGCGACCGGGCGTTCGGATTATCCGAACCAGGTGAATAACGTGCTGGGCTTTCCTTATATCTTCCGCGGCGCGCTCGATGTGCGCGCACGCACCATCAACGAAGCGATGAAGATCGCAGCGGCCGAAGCGCTGGCCGAGCTTGCGCGCGAAGACGTGCCCGACGAAGTGGCGCTCGCCTATAGCGGCGCGCGGCCCGTCTATGGCCCCGATTACATCATCCCCGTGCCGTTCGATCCGCGATTGATTTCGCGCGTGTCGTCGGCCGTGGCGGAAGCAGCGGTGCGAACAGGCGTGGCGCGGCGCGAACTGAAGGATGCGGACACCTATCGCTATCAGCTTTCGGCGCGGCTCGATCCCTCCGCCGTTCTGCTCCAGCGAATTACCTCAAGTGTGCGCGCCAACCCCAAACGCGTGGTGTTCGCGGAAGGCGAAGAGGAATCCGTCATTCGCGCGGCGCTCGCATTCCAGAACTCAGGCCTCGGCAAGGCGCTGCTGGTGGGCCGCGAGGACATCATCAAGGCGGGGATCAGGCAGGCCGGCGCCGAGGAATCCGCGTTCGAAATCCGCGTGCCGCATTCGGCGAAAGAAGCCGCACCCTATATCGAAGCGCTTTACAAGCGGCTGCAGCGGCATGGCCGGCTCTATCGCGATTGCGTGCGGCTCGTCACCAACGACCGCAACATCTATGCGGCCTCGATGCTGGCGGCCGGCGACGCCGATGCGATGGTGACCGGCGTCACGCGCAACTATGCCGCAGCACTCGCCGATGTGCGCCTCGTACTTGATGAACCCAAAGGTAAACGTTCGATCGGCGTGATCGTGATCTTCACCAAGGGACGCGTCGTGTTCGTGGCCGATACCAGCGTGCATGAAATGCCGACCAGCGCCGAACTCGCGGATATCGCAGTCCAGGCGGCGTCAGTGGTGCGCCAGTTCGGTTTCGTGCCACGGGTGGCTCTCCTCGCGTCATCGACCTTCGGCTTCCCCCGCAGCGAACGCAGCGAACGCATCGTCGAGGCCGTGAACATTCTCGACCAGCGGGGAGTCGATTTCGAATATGACGGCGAGATCGCGGCCGACGTGGCGCTCGACCGCGAGAACATGGCGAACTACCCGTTCTGCCGCCTCACCGACACGGCGAATGTCCTCATCATGCCCGCGATTCACTCGGCCTCGATCTCGACCAAGCTGCTGCAACAGATCGGCGGCGTGACGGTGATGGGGCCGCTGCTGGTCGGCCTCGAAAAACCCGTCCAGATCGCGCCGCTGGGCGCCAAGATGAGCGAAATCTACAACGCGGCGGTGATCGCGGCGTTGTAGAGTTTGAATAAATTTGCCAGCACGAACGTGCCTGGCTTGAATTGAGGGAAGAACAAATGCGTTTACTGGCTGCGTGGATGCTGTTGATGTCGGTCACGCTCGCGGCGGCGCAGTCGATTCCGCCACCACCGTCTCCACCACCGCCGTCTGCAATGACTGCACCCGCAGCCATCGGCAGCCCGCATATGTGCCCGGAGGACCAATATCCTGTGTCTGCCATGCAGACGGGCGCGGAAGGAAGAACGATTCTGGGATTCAAAATCACGCCGCAAGGAAACGTCAGGGATGTCGGCGTCATCGTGTCGAGCGGCAACCAGGACCTCGACAATGCTGCCGCAACTTGTGCGGCGCAATGGATTTACCGGCCGGCCAAGCAGGATGGAGTCGCAGTTCAAAGCAACTGGAAGGCCGCAGTCGTGTGGAAGATTCAGGCCACTCCGCCATTCTCCGACATCGCCGAGGCTGCGAGGGAATGCGTTCTGAGAAGCAACGACGGTCGCGACGAGTTACAAAAGGCGTCGCTTCACACTGTGACCAGGGTTCATTTTTCGAATGGCCTGATCACGCAGGTTGCCATCGTCGGATCGAGCGGAATCCCGGATCTGGATCAGCGCGTCGCCGACTGCTACCGCGGGCTGCCAGCCGAATTGACGGCATCAATCTCCAGCGAAACCGACACGCTGTTTGCGATGTATGCGCCCGGGAGCTGAGGAAGTTACGGTGATGGGGCCGTTGCTGGCCGGCCTCGAAAAACCGGTGCAGATCGCGCCGCTGGGTGCGAAGATGAGCGAGATCTACAATGCGGCCGTGATCGCGGCGTTGTGAGGGGCACAAATCAGACGAATATCCTGGTATTCGCACCCAACGGTTCCGACATCGCGCTCAATTCGCGCGCGATCAAGGCAATCGCGCTCCAGATGTCTCGCGAGTTGTGTGGCGTCCGCGCGAACTTCTTATAATTTCTGGCCGCGATTTGTCTCGCACACCACCCCACAGTGAACTTCGCATCCGATAAATCCGGGCCAACGAGCTTGCGGATAATTCGCGAAGCAGCGCCAAGCGCGAGAAAAATGCCCAACAGCCAAATCGACCGGAGAACCGTCGAGTGCCAGCCTCTATCCGCAGCAATCGCCAGCACAAATACGGTGGACAGCGCACCCAATGTGGAAATTCCAAGCGGATAAGACGTGTACCAATGCTCTGGCAGTCTGAGGGTGCGAGTTTCAAACGTTTCGGAAACCTGTCGCAGGACGGCATCAACATCCCGCTCAAGAAATAGCTTGACCAAAGGAGTTGACGGTCTGATGCGGTGACCGCTTGCGCGCACCGCCAAAAACGCGCGCAGCTCCAAAAACGTCTTTGCCGGTACATCGAACCCTTGAGCGTGCGGAATCGGATTTAGGCTCCGCGCAATCCAGTCGTAGACATCGCCCAACAGCTCGATCCGGCGTGCATCGGCATCGGTCATCCGTATCCCGAAGCTCGTTTCAAGGGATTGGATGAGATCAACGTCGTCAAGTTCGTTGGGCAGAAAACCAAGCGAATCGATGCCATCGACTGGAAGACCGCAACTCCTCCATCGGTCGAGCGAAGCCCCCCCGAATTCCTTCACGGTGCCTTGCGCGAAAGACTGTTGCGGAACGTCCGGCATTCTCAAGTTTCCTAAGCGGTTCCTCTGTCGACCAAATGGAATTCTGGCTCATATCGCTTCAATTCTCACCTTTTCTTGTCATGCCGCGCGCTGGCGCGAAGCCCACCCGACCGATAGGTTCTGCTCCGAATCTTCAACTGCGGGTGGGCTCAGTGACCGTTCAATCCGACCGACGCGACACCGCCTTCCTCGGCCACCCTGCCGGCCTCTTCTGGCTGAGCGCCACCGAGTTCTGGGAGCGCTTCTCCTATTACGGCATGGTCGCGCTCCTCGTGCTTTATATGCAGCACAGTCTCCTGCTGCCCGGCCATATCGAACATGTCCTAGGGTTCACACCGTTTCGACATTTTTTCGAATGGATCTATGGGCCGCTCTCGACGAACGCATTGGCTACCAATATCGGCGGCTGGTATCTCGGTCTCGTCTATGTGACGCCGATTGCCGGCGGAATTCTCGCCGAACGATTCATCGGCCGTACGGCAGCCGTGACCATGGGTGCGTGCCTGATGGCGCTCGGGCATTTTCTGATGGCGTTCGACTCGAGCTTCCTGCTTGCGCTCCTGTGCCTTCTGACAGGCGTCGGATGCTTCAAGGGCAATATCGCGACGCAAGTCGGCGATCTGTATGGACATGAGGATCCGCGCCGCGCCGATGCGTTCCAGATTTATTTTATCGGCATCCAGATCGCGGTGATTTTCTCGCCGACCCTCTGCGGATATCTCGCAGATCACTATGGATGGCACTGGGGCTTCGGCCTGGCCGGCGTCGGCATGCTGACCGGCCTGACGATTTATCTCCTGGGCCGCCCCACTTATCCGCCGGAACCGTTGACACAGAAGAAGGCCAGAACCCCCGTTCGCAACCCTCTGACCGGCAGGGACTGGACCAGTATCACCGTTCTGATTCTTCTCGTTCCGGTTCTCGCGGTTGCCGCAATCGGAAACCAGCAAATCCAGATTGGCTATCTCGTCTGGGGCGAGAAGGCGTTCAATCTGACTTTTTTCGGATTCACGATGCCGGTGCAGTCGCTTGTATCCCTCGACTCCATCATCAGCACCGTCACGATGCTGCTCGTGATCCTGTTCTGGCGCTGGTGGTCGACGCGCTGGACAGAGCCCAACGAGCTTACGAAGATCATCATCGGCGTGGCGCTCAGCGCGCTGGGGCCGCTCGCGCTCGCGGCCGCAGCCGTAACGGCCGTGAACGGACACCACGCGTCGCTGGGGTGGGCGATCGCGTTTCACCTCCTGAACGATTTCGGATTCGCCAATGTGTTTCCCGTAGGCCTCGCGCTTTACTCGCGCGCGTCTCCCAAGGGTTATGCGGGCATCATGATCCCGATCTATTACCTGAGCCTGTTCGCAGCCAATGTGCTGACCGGATGGATTGCGGGGCATCTCGAAGTGATGAAGCCAACGTCTTTCTGGCTGCTTCACACGGCGTTGATCGGAGGGGCCGCCGTCGTCCTGTTATTCGCCCGCGCCGTTGCAGGACACACGCTGGCACCGGACTATGGTCATGTGCCGGATGCGGAAGCCAAAACGGGCGCTTAGAGGAATTCTGGATTGAATCGGCGCGGGCCCCCATCGTCGCGCACTTCGTGCGCGCCACTTCCCCCGTAAACGGGGGAAGAAAAACTCACTCAGCGCACGTAGACGCGCACTTCGCTTGATGCGGCGGTGGGGTCGGTCGAGGACGAGATCGCGAGCCGCGCCGCGGGCACGCCCATATCCGTCATCGAGC
>PLJH01000141.1 GCA_003139615.1 Alphaproteobacteria bacterium | reverse complement strand
GAGCGTCAATGCAGGTTGGTATAAGCCCCCCAGTGGTCCAACTTGGGCGGCTTATGCCGCCCTTTTATTTTGGGAATATGTCCCACGCCCAGCCAGAATTTGGAGAATCGCAAGAAGTGCTAGGTCGCGACTCTCATTGCTTCGCGAAGCGGCCGATAACTGATTTGCTTAATGTTTTGAGAGGCGATGAGCGCGCGCAAGGCCGGGTCCGTGAGGCACTGAGCATCGGCCACCCGAAGGTCTGCGTACTCCGTGTCATAGGCTCTTAACTCTTCACCGTCATCCACGGGATGCAGGACGATTTCCGTGACACCTCTTCGAGGGCTTCGGATAAACCCGGTCAAAGCAGCCCGACCAGGTTCACCCCATGGCGGCGCGACAAAGCGATCCGTCGTAACGATTCCTTCGCGCTCAAGAGTTGCGCCTGAAATATACGAAAGCGGCAACTGAAAGGAGGGTCGGCGAAGACGCAACGGCAACCGATAATCCTTCGCCAGCCGCATGTATACTTCGAAATAATGCCGGTCGAGCTGCAGGGTGTCCATGTGACAATCCAGATGGGTTACATCAACGCCCCACCGAAGCGCTTGATCTATTTGAGCCCGGCACTCCTGTTCGACCTCCGGAAGATCGGCCCTGGCCCACACTTCCTGTATCGTCTTCGGAAGGTAACCACTCTTGTCGTGCAATGATCGACCACCGGTGAGGGAGGGCCACCTGTAAACCGAATATTCCGAAGTGAGGGTAAGATGAATTCCAATATCGAGGTCATGGCAGGTTTCTGCCGCCGCTTGGGCCCAAGGGCAGGGGACCATCAATGTCGCGCTGCTGGCGATGCCGGAACGAAGCGCGCGCTCAACCGCCAGATTGGCCGAGCGGCTTGAGCCCAGATCGTCGCAATTGATGATGATTATGCGATCCAGGGCTGAAAAACCGAGACGTTCGGCGAGCAAGCGCGAAAATTTGCGCTCTTGACCGGCATTTTTGGCAGCGAACCCTGTGGGCAAAACCCGATCAAACGAATTCAATGAATTTCCCCGTCTCGCATAGGCCAACCGGTAACGCACGCCCAGGCGAAAAGTTTGGATAAATCTGCGCAATAGCAACGACAGCAAAAGCCAAGGGGGCTGGTATGCCGGGAACTTTCCTGGTGTCCGCGCGTTCGATGATTCGTGCCCCAAGACAATCGCTGAAGCCTCGGCTTTCAACAGGTACCCGCTTGCGTATTGTCTATTTTGTTCACGATCTGAACGATGCGGCGGTCGAGAAACGATTGCTTATGCTTCGCGCTGCAGGCTTCGAAGCGGTCGTAACCGGCTTCTGGCGCGGTGCGAAACCACCACTGGAAATCGCCGGCGCCAAAACAGTTCCACTAAGTCGCACTTTCGATTCGCGCCTGGTACATCGGGGGGCAGCGGCCGCGTACCATGCGCTAACGTCGCGGGGGTTGATGCGAGAGCTCGGCCCGGCAGACTTATTCCTCGCGCGCAGCCTCGAAATGCTCGCGGTGGCTGTGGCCGCCAAACGACATGCCGCTGTCCCATTGGCAGTCATTTACGAGATTCTCGACATCCATCGTTTGCTTCTCTCGCCAAGCATCGCGGGGAGAAATCTGAGACTGATCGAGCGCGCACTTATGCGCAAAGCCGATTTTCTGATCACAAGTTCGCCTGCGTATCTGCGGGCTTATTTCGAGCCTGTACAATTTCCGGATCGACGGCTTCCAACAGCCGTGATCGAGAACAAGCTGCTTCAGTTACAATCCGGCAGCGTGGCAATGTCGGAAGCGGCACTTGCACCAGGGCCTCCATGGCGTATCGGGTGGTTCGGAATGATCCGATGCTCCCGCAGCCTCAAAATCCTCCTTAATCTTGCCCGAAAAAGACCCGACCTCGTGAAGATTGAAATCTTCGGTCGTCCGACACGACGCGTTTTCGGCGATTTTGACGATCATATTCGCGGAGTTCCTGCATTGAACTTTGGAGGGGCCTATGCGCCCTCGGAATTAAAGCAACTTTACGAAAGCGTGCATTTCAATTGGGCCATCGATTATTTTGAGGAAAACGCCAATTCGGAATGGCTGCTTCCCAACCGACTTTACGAAGGTGGGAATTACAATGTTGTGCCGTTCGCGCTGCGCCGTACCGAAACCGGCCGCTGGCTGAAAGAGATGGACTTGGGCGTCTTGTTGGACGATCCGGCTTTGGAACTCGAAACATTCCTCGACAGTCTCGCGCCCGCCGATTTCCATTCCCTGAAGAACGCGGCGCGCCGCGCCCCCCGCTCGGCATTCATTGCCGACCAATCCGATTGCGATAGTATGGCTACGTTATTCACGAACGTCATCGAGCGCCCGCGGAACGTCTCGCTCAGTGAAAGAGCCAGTCAGTCGCCGTAATACTTTGGGGAGAGACGTGATCGAGATCGGTGATGAGAATCGGGATCGAATTGCCGGTCTTGCCGCCCTGGTCGAAATAGACGTCCGTTCCGCCCAACCCGTCCGTGACGAAACTCAACCAGCCATCCGCTATTGGATTGGATCCCGTGTAATGGCCCGCCGCGAAAAGGTGGCTGAGATCGAGCGTATCTTTTCCCGACGCGAAATTCGTGATGTGGCCTGCATTCCAGGGGAGTACGGGGAACGCAAATGTGTCTTTGCCCGACCCACCGGCGAGTATGTCGGCGTTGTAGCCGGCTATCAGCGTATCGGTTCCACTCCCCGCGATCAGTGTCGAGTCATAGTTGTTTGCTCGAATGACGTCGGTGAGGTTATTTCCGATCACCGTCTGCGCTGCCGAGCCGGTGAGAATGAGGTCATGGAGTCCATTGGGCAATGTGAAATTGGTTGCGCTGGTCTCGGCGGTGCCGGACGAATCAGACCCGGCTCCGGTAAGGATTGTTGCGGTGGCCACGGCCGCCCCCAAGCTGGCTCCGGTTGCCTGCGTCAACGTAAGCGTAAATGTGTCGTCATTCTCAACGATGCTGGCGTCCTGGACGTAGATGACGACAGTCTCTTGAGAAACCCCCGGTGCGAAAGTCACTGTCCCGGTCGGCAAGACGTCGTTTTGGAAATCCTGGGTGCCCGCCGGTTGGGCTCCATCGCCTTGGACCATCCAACTGATCTGCGACGTGCCGGTGAGATCGTAGGATCGTGTCAGTGTGAAGTCGAACGGCGTGAGGCCGGACGCGCCTACAGTCTCGGAAAGAGTCGTGGGCGTGATGGATACCAACGCGGGCGTAACGGCGGCAGCGTTATCGACTTTATAGAGCTGGTCCTCCGATGGATCGCCCGCGACCGCGGCGACAAGTTTGCCCGAACTGTTGGTCCCAAGCAGGTCCCCTGACAAGGTCCTCAACGGCCCATACCACCCATCGCCGCTATAGGCATGAGCACTATAAGCGCGGCTATCGATTGCGGAACCAAAATTCCAACTAACTGCAAATCCACCCTGGCTGGTTGCGACGACGTATACATCGTTGGTGCCCGGACCCAGTTCCTGTTTGGATATGCTCGACGTCTTGGAGTTGAATACGAGTGCCCATAAATCCTCGACGCCGTTGTCGGTCTCGGTGTAGACGAGCGCGACATTGCCGTCGGTCAGCCAGGTGCCGCCGACGAACTGATCGATCGCTCCCGCCAGGAGGGTCGTGGCGGGCGCCAGGGTGGCCCCATTTGACTCTGCCGCAAACACCGCGCCCGAATTTTCCCACACGAGCATGTTCGTTCCCTGAGGAAGGGCGTTGGGATCGGGCGCCGACTGCAGGAAGCTAATCCCGTCGGAGGTGACGGGTGCGCCATCATGGAATGTAACGGACTGAATCTGCGCCGCCCGGGCTGTGGCTGCGATGGGCGATCCATCCGACCTGATGGTCGCCGCCGGCGGTGTCGGTTTCGAATGCACCACAACCGAATCGCCGTCCGCCAATGCATAGGCGCGGATGTAAGCGATCTCCATCTGCGCCGGGAATTCGTTCGAATTCGGAGTACCGCCCCATCCTCCGACCGCCAGATTGGCGATCAACGACATCGGTTGATCCCAGGAACTCGGTGTCGTTCCCGATAATACTGCAACACCGTCGAGATAGAACGTGACTGTCGTGGGCGTCCACAGCAACCCATAGGTGTTCCAGCCGCCAGGATTGGTCTTCAGGACGTTGTCATAAAGCGATTGGTTGCCGCCATCGGCGCGGACATAGTCGACCGTATGCGTGATGCCCAGACTTTCCATGATGTCGGCTTCGCTGTCTGGAACCCACGGATCCTGTTCCATCCAGAAGGCCGGCCATGCACCCGTGGTGGCGTCGGGCAATTTCGCGTCCATTACGAAATAGCCGTATTTCTGCGAGAATGTGCCCAGCGTGTTGATCATGCCGGAGGAATATTGCGCGAAATACGCGGCTTGTTGGTCGGCCGGAGGAAGAGGCGCCGCAGTGATTGTGAGAATGCCTTTACTGACGGAAAAGGGATCGATACCAAGCGGCTGATCGCCGGAGCCGACGAAATTGGGGGTCACATAGGCTTGAAGTTCCCCGTTCGACACCAGCTGGTACGCCCAGGCGTCCTGCAAGTTGCCGCCAAAATTCGTCTGCCACACGCCTGTATTGGTGGATGGATCGTACAAATTCAGTGTTTTGAACGTGCCGTTAAAGGTTATCGCGCCGAGCTGCGACATATCGAGCGGCAACAGGAATTCGTCGGGTGTGAAATCGGAGATCGTGGTGTCGCGGAATGTCAGCGTTTCGTTCGACGTCATATCCAACACGACATCGTTGCCGGTTTGAACCATCGCGGACTGGATTTCGGCAAAGGTCGCCAGAGACGTACCCAGAAGTTGAACGCGATCGCCCGGATGCCAATCATAAATGACATCGCTGCCCTGATGAACCTGCTCAACAAATGTTGCATCGCCGCTTCCCCCAACCAATACATTGTTTCCGCCCTCACCATCGACCCATTGTCTACCGCTTACTTCGATCAGATTGCTGAGATTGTTGCCGATCGCGAAGTTGAAATCGTTGTAGACATCGAGATTCTGAACATTGGCGGGCAGCGTATAAGACGTATAAGCCACTGCGGTCTTAATGCCCGGCTGGTCGTCGGCAACGTCAATGATGTCGTTTGGATTGGTGATGTAAAAAATATTGTCGCCGTCGCTGCCGACAAGCGTGTCGCCACCGCCATCGCCCGAAACGGACGAAGGGCCCGGAGGTGCGGTCCAAACCTCTCCTCCTTGAGGATCGTTGCCCGTGACAAACGATGTCGGATTTGCGCTTTCCGGCATCGGCTGGTCTAAATAGTTGTAATACGTCATGTCCTGCTACTCGGCTTGCAAGTAGCCAACGGATGGTTTGACGCGTCGTTCCTAAGGCGCCTTGCAGTAAGGAGAAGTTCCGCACGCGGGGCGATCGATCGTTTTCAGGTGGCGGGAGCAAATCTTTGCAGTTTTCGAATCGCCGAACGATGCATTCACGAGGATAGAGTCAGATGGCAGGCGAGTCGAAAGTGCCGGACATAGACGTTTGTATATGCAGTTATCGGCGGCCTGAAATCGCCGAAACGTTAGCAGCCCTGTCGCTGCAAGCCGGGAGTCACTCCGGCCGCTTTCGTGTCGTCGTAGCAGACAACACTCTGCTTGGCGAAAGCCGGGAGCTAATTCTCCGTGCGGCGCGCGAGCTCCAACTCGAGTTGCATTACGTGCACGCTCCGGCAGACAACATATCGGTAGCACGAAATGCCTGTCTCGATGCAGCCAGAGGCCGATGGATCGCTTTTCTCGACGACGACGAAACCCCTGCGCCGAACTGGCTCGCAGCGTTGCTCGAAGAGGTCGAGCGCGGACGCTGGGATGCGGTTCTGGGGCCCGTAATTGCCATTTATCCAAATGGAACTCCGCGATGGCTGAGTCAGGGGGACTTTCATTCCACTCGTCCGGTATGGATAAACGGTAGAATCGAGACGGCCTATACCGGCAACGTGATTTTTCGCCGGAATTTCGCGGAACAATTTGAGCTGCGGTTTCGCCCGGAGCTGGGAAAAACGGGTGGGGAGGATGAGGATTTCTTCTACCGGTTTTACGACGTCGGCGGTCGCATCGGATTTGCGCCCGAAGCTGTTGCATATGAGCATGTGGATTTGAAACGGGCCGATATCACCTGGCTTTTGCGCCGTAACTTTCGCGCGGGGCAATCGCATGGTACACGGCTACGACACCAGCGTCGGGCATTCGCCAATATATTCCTCGCTGCGGCAAAGGCCGGCGTTTGCACTCTCGGGGCCGCGGTCAACGTAACAAACGCCAGTCGAAGGAGCCGGTATCTTACCCGCGCGGCGCTACACTGCGGTGTTGTCGCGAGGTTAAGTGGCATTGGGGAGATCAGAATGTATTGAGCGCCGCGCTGAAATCGTCGCAGAGGAGAATAAATGGGAACTTACTTGCAATCAAATCGTTGACCTATATTCCCGCTAATTCGAAAACAGGCGCGCGCGATGGGATTCCCAATCTATGTCACTCATGTCAATGTCGGAAGAGGTCGCGGTACGGTCCTGGTTTCGATTGAGAGCCCTGCCGGAGACATCGCCAGCGGCCAAGTGCAAAACATCGAAACGGCGCGTGTGGTGATGTCTGAATCCACATTTGCGGAAGTCACGGCCCTTTTCGTGGATACACTCAAGAAGATGCGGCCCGCAAATCTGACCGCGGCATATCCGACCAACGGGAGTTCACCGCACGCCGACCAAGGGTCGCATTTCGAAGGCTTTACCGACTTGGGCGCCACATCTCAGAAGCATTGAGCCCAACAAACATGTAGTTCGGTTCGATGCACATTGAGTGAACCGACGCTAAGCGGCGCGGATCCGTCACTGTCAACTTTAGTTCAGTCAGTATGAGCCACGCCGAGCAAGGACCGCCGGAACTGTCGCGATGACCAGATACAGATACAACGACGGCCGTATGGATTTGGCGAACACGCAGTCCATGGCTACGCGCGTGCGATATTCGACATCGTTGCGGCCGCTGACCTGCCAGATTCCCGTTATTCCCGGCTTTACGGCATAGTAGCTGGAGATGCGTCTGCCGTAACGCGGCAACTCGGCGTCGACGATCGGGCGTGGACCAACGATGCTCATCTCTCCGCGCAGAACGTTTAGCAATTGAGGCAGCTCGTCGACGCTCGAGCGGCGAAGGAACTGGCCAAATCGCGTTATCCGGGGATCGTTGCGCAACTTGTGGTCTCGCAGCCATTCCTGCTGTGCTTCCGGGTCATCGCGCAGCAGGCGAGAAAGCCGCTCTTCAGCGTCGACCACCATGGATCGAAATTTGAGACAGTAGAAGCTGTTGCCGCCAAGTCCGACGCGCCGATGAGCAAAAATGACCGGGCCGCCTTCAAACGCAAGAACGACAATGACGACCAGGAGGAGTGGCGAAATGAATATGAGCGCCACAATGGCGATCGTGATATCGAGGCTCCGAATAATCGGCTTATCGATATCCCGTTTGCGAACCGCAGGCAGGCTGCGTCGTGCTCGTTGCCCTGGTTGAGTGATAGAAATCATTGAAACGTTGGCGTCTGCAAAGACGCGCATCCTTCGAGTTCGTTAACGTCACCGAACTCTCATCGTTCCGCACTCGCGCTGTGGTTCAGAGTTGCTAGTTAATGGTGCGGCAGTTCTTGTGGTCGATGTTATACACATTCTGCAGCTTTGGTGATCAATAGCGCACACAACACAGCATCATTCACGATTTTACAACGTGCGTAACACGCATTCATCATTGTGGTCATTGTAGAACATAAATCATCTCGGTCCGAGATATCCGAAATGCCTCATTGCTGCGGTCGCAGGAACCAACAGGAGTAGCTAACGTTGGTAACCCGACCACGGACGCGCTCACTGGCGCGCAAAGGTATCAATCATGAAGCGTTGGCTCCTACCGCTTGCAGCGATGGCGATCTTTTTGTCTGCACCAGTGCGGGCACAGGAATTTGCGTCGAATGCCAATTCGGCAATTGCAGTTGCGCCGCCCCAACCGGGGGCGACGCCTGCCGTTGACTATTCTATTGGCCCGCTCGACACACTGCAGATCGATGTGTTTGACGTTCCGGATTTGAGCCGAACGGTCCAAGTAGACAATTCGGGGTTTGTCGTATTCCCCCTGATTGGACAAGTTCCGGCGAGCGGTCGCTCACCAAATCAGCTTTCGCAAGACATCGCCGCCGAACTGCAAAAGAAATACCTGAAAGACCCTATCGTTACCGTGATTGTGAAAGACCCCGCCAGCCAGAAAATCACTGTCGACGGCTCGGTTATACTCCCGGGCGTCTATGAAATCGAACCGCACACCACATTAATGCAGGCAGTCGCGTTGGCCAAAGGTCCCGACACAGTCGCGGACACCCACCACGTCACGATCATCAGGGTCACCGCCGAAGGACAGCAGACGACAGTTTTCGATCTTGAGGACATTCGGGACGGCAACGCCGTCGACCCCTTCGTGCATGCGCGCGATGTCATTGTGGTCGATGTATCGGGTACCAGGCGGTTTGTGCGGGATTACGGCAGCCTGATTGGGCTCGCCGCGATGCTCCACCCTTAACAGAAGCGTGTTCTCGAATGGCGTATGCGTGCGGAGTCCCGTGTAATGAATGAACTTGTCCTACCGGGCTCGGGCGTCCATCCATTTGAGCATGGGCAGTTGCAGCAGCGCGAGCGTGGCATTGCGACGATGCGCCGAGGGGTTGGCGTCGTTCTCAGCAAATGGCGGTTGGCGGTCCTCGTAGCAGCCATAACTTTTGTTGTAGTGGTTGGGATCGGGTTGCTTGTTCCACGGCAGCAATTTGCCGAAGCCACTTTGATCATCCACCCTGTCGGCGGCAATCTGGCGCAGCCGGAGAGTTCACAGTCGACAGTCCCGCCAGACACGAGCGCAATAGATACCGAAGTCGAACTCATCCGCTCGGCGGCGATCGCCGAAGCCTCCGCACGAAAGCTCGCCCTGTACAAGGACCCCGAGTTCGGCGGCACTCCATCGACCGCTCCCACGGATGAGGTGATTCGGCATGTGGTATCGGCCGTCGAAGCCAACAGCAGGATCCGGCGCATCGGTCTCACCTATGTCGTCCAGGTCGGGTTCCTCGCGAGCACGACTGCAAAGGCAAAGCAGATAGCTGACGGCATCGTCGATGCTTACATGTCTCGCAAGCTGGACGAAAAACTCGGTCAGGTGGCCCGCGCCAATCGCGATCTGGGCGCGACATTGGGCGGCCTTCGGGATCAGGCCTTGCTGACCGAATCGCGTGTAGAAGCATACGAAGCGCAAAACAATCTTCTTGGCGCCAACGGCACCTCCCTGACGGAGGCGGAACTTTCCGCGCTCAATCAGCAAATTGCAGGCGCGCAAGCCGATTCGGCGGAGAAAAATGCGCGATTGGCAACAGCACTTGCTCAAGCTCAAAGTGGAAGCGGCGGTTCCGACGTTGGCGCGACACTCGCGTCAAACACAATCGGGGCACTGCGGCAGAAGGAAGCCGACGCCAGTGCGAAACTCGCCGTACTTAATACCCAATTTCGTCCGGATTACCCGTTGGTCAAGAAAGCCAGCGCGGAGTTGCAAGACATACGCAGCCAGCTTCAATTCGAGACGACAAGGATCCTGTCCAGCTTGCGGGCCGATGCGAGCGCGGCGGCACGCAGAGAAGGGTCTCTTGTGGCCAGCCGCGTGCAGACGGAGAGCAAGCTCGCAACAAATGACCGTTCTCGGGCCGGGTTGCTTACGCTGCAGCAGGCAGCCGATTCCTCGAAGAAGATTTACGACACGTATCTGACGCGGGCGAGCGAGGTCTCCGCGGCACAAAGTCTCCAGCAGGTCGATGCCACGGTCGAGGCGCGCGCGATCGCCGAGCCAGCTTCGCCATTTACGAGCCTGCGCTTCATCCTGGCGATGGCGATCTTCCTCGCGCTCGTTGCCGGACTTATTTCCACTTTATTCGCGGAAATGTGGAATCGTCGTATCCGCAGCTGGAACGACGTGATGCGGGAGACGGGTCTTCCACTGGCCGGCGTAGTGCCGGATGTTGCAGCGCTAAGTCGGGCAAGAGATGCGGCTGGTCACATCGTAAGCCATCCACTTACGGCCTGCGCGGAATCGTTCCGCAGCTTGCGCGCGTACCTTGCTCTTGCTGCGCCGGCAGGACAATCCAAGATCATAGCCGTGACCTCCGCGGTGCCCGGTGAGGGCAAGACGCTGACATCCGTCTGCCTCGCCCGGTCATTCGCCGCGACCGGCGCACGCGTCGTCCTTCTCGACTGCGATCTCAGACGGGCGAGTGCATCCAAATTTTTCATAAAGCCGCGATACGGAATCGCCGAAATCGTCAGTCGCTCGATCCCGATCGACGAGGCGCTTATACACGATGTCAAGAGTGGAATCTGGTTTCTGTCCGGTACTTCGACGAACGACATTTCGGGTGATTTGTTCGGCGATAATCGAATCGACGAGTTGCTTGCAAGGCTGTCCGAGAAATTCGACAAGATCGTCATCGACACGTCGCCCATTCTGGGATTTGCGGATGCGCGGATCCTGGCTTCCAGGGCGGACTGCGTTCTGCATGTGGTTCATTGGGACAAGACGCCCGCGTCGATGGTTCATGCCGCGGTTAAAATTCTGCGCCAGAGCAACGCCCGCGTTGCCGGGGTCGTTCTCAACAAGGTCAATATGAAACAGCAAGCGCGCTACGGCTTTGCGGATGGCAGCGACTACTACCATTATTACAGCTCCGCTTACGCACAACAGGCGTAGAGGTTGTCGCGATGACTGCCTTGCAACGCGCAACAATCTTATTGGCCGCTACGCTCGTTCTTGGACTTGGCCCGGCGCATGGGAAGCCCGCGACGTTGCGGGTCGCACCCGACGGACGCCCGCTCGTTCTGGTTTTTTCCGACAATTTCGACACCTTCCGGCAACTGGGCGAGCCGGCCGGGGTTTGGCGCACAACATTCGGTGATGGTACCCAGCTGGGATTGGACAGACGAAGTCTCCCGACGAACGACGAGCTTGAGCTATATGTCGACCCCGACCTGTCCGATGCGAGCGGTAAGATCGGGCTGAACCCCTTTCGTATTCATGGCGGATTTCTGGACATCACAGCCTTACCGACGCCTCAATCTGTCCTCTTGCGGCTCGCCAATCACCCCTACGTGTCCGGGATGATCAGCAGCCAGCCCTCGTTTTCGCAGACCTACGGATATTTTGAAATGCGCGCAGAGCTGCCTGGAGGAAAGGGATTGTGGCCGGCTTTCTGGTTGCTTCCTGCCGATCAAAGCTGGCCCCCGGAAATCGACATCTTGGAATCCGTCGGTGACCCGTCGCATATCTATTCGACAGTGCACAGTACGCTGCAGCCGGCGGTTGGCATCGAAGCACATGTCTCGCCCAACGCATTTCATACCTACGCAGTAAGTTGGGACCGAAAGCGGATCATCTGGTATATCGATGGCCAGGAAACCGGCGAACAGAGCACTCCAGCGGATTTGAACAAACCGATGTACATGATCGCAAACCTGGCCGTTGGCGGCGATTGGCCGGGGTCGCCCGATGGCTCGACCAATTTTCCCGCGACGCTGACCATCGACTTCATTCGCGCCTACAAATTTGCAGATGATCGATCGTAGGTGCCAAATTCGTCACCTTGGCGGTCGAAAGCGGTGCGGAGCATGATGCCAGCAGGCCAGCGAGAGTTGTCGGCCGATTTTATGGTCGGCCGCAGCCAATTGATCGATCGCCTGCCGGTAATCGATTGGGCCGGGGCATATGCGTTTGTACTCTTCACGGCGATGCTCTTCATCGTGCAGCTGGGTACCTATGGCGCAATTTTGTTTTCGCTACTGACCATTGTCTACGCGACCGCACGCAGGCGTATGTTGCCGGATGTTCTGCGCGACCGGTGGTTCTTGCTTGTGTTTCCGGCATTTGCGCTGCTTTCGACGATCTGGTCGGATGTGCCGCTCGAGACATTCAAGCATTCTGCGGAATTTGGGTTGACGATCTTCGCGGCGCTGTTGCTCGTATCTTCCCGCAATCAACGCTCGGTGCTTCTCGGAATATTTGCCGCATTCGCCATTTACGTTGTGGTGTCGTTGGTGGTCGGTAACGTGGTTGACGTCGGGACGAACGGCGCCACAGCTGTCGCCGGCCTCAACGACAGCAAGAACGAACAGGCGGACACGGCCGCCACCGGGTTTGTCATCTCCGCGTCTCTGTTTGTGATGGGCCTACGCAGTCGTAGTGTGTTGCAATGCGCAATTACCGCTGCCGTTGCTGCAGTGGAGATTTATGCCGTCGTCGCGGCTCAATCGGCCGGCGCGTTGGCCGGAACGGCGATTGCCCTCGCGACCCTCGGCCTGTTGCTGCTTCTAAATGTGGTCGGCCGCGCCGCGCGAGCTACGGTCATTGGCGTTATCGGCGTCTGCGCAACGTCGATCGCCGTGATTTTCATTGCATTCACCGGCGATGTCCTGGAATGGCTCGCCACGGCATTCGGCAAGGACGTGACACTCACCGGGCGCACTTATTTGTGGGGGAGGGCCCGAGACTTGCTTGCCGAGAATCCTGTGTTTGGCAAGGGCTTCGGAGCATTCTGGCAGCAAGGCAACCTCGATGCGGAAGGGCTCTGGCAATTTGCCGGCATCACAAACCGGGAAGGGTTCAATTTTCACAGCACGATCTATGACGTTCTGGTGAGCCTCGGCTGGATCGGGATGATCATTTTTGGCCTCATGCTTATTGCGGGCCTCGCATTGGTAGCTGCGGACTATGTACGGCGGCCGACGCTGCTGGCTTGCTTCTGGTTGAGCATGGCGGTGTATTTGCTGATCCGCATGCCGGTCGAGAGCATTGGATTCAACGAGTTTTACTTTTCGACAGTGCTGCTGTTCGCGCTTTTGGGCTCGGCAACCGGGCAGGCGCGAGCTATTGCCGTTCCAGAAAGAGGTTATTCGAGTCCGTCCTGGGACGCTGGCTCCCTGAATGCAGGCGATTCCAGCGCGTCCTGAGCGGTCGTGTCAGGAGCGGCCAGACACTCGGCGCGCCAAGGCTGAGCCGCGCGGCGCGCGTGTAGTGTCCTGCTTTGATTGTCATGACTATGCGATCATACAGCAGCATCGAATTGAGCGACCGTCTGCGCCGGCCAAGCGCGAGCTTTTCATCGCCATTTAGCGTTGGGACGCTAAGAGCCAGGCGTTCGTCTGCGTCGATCAGTGCGACGATGTCTTCGCTGCGTATCCGATGCGAAGTGGATTGGGCGTGTCTTCGATAGAGATAGAGCGCCGACGGCTCCAACCGAAGTTTCGAACCGTGCGCAAGTAAGCGCGCCATAAAGTCGTAGTCTTCTCCGATATGAAGCCGCTCGTCGTAGGAAATGCCGGAGCTGCGCAGCATCGCCGCGTTGATGAATGGCTTCAGATAGCCGAGGTCCGGCGTCCGCGAATAGAGACGGTTGGAATTGATGAAGTCGGCCAGTGAAATCCAATGAGGTGTGATGCTTAGATCGCCCGTGAGAAATGGTCGACCCGCTTGGATGTTGTCGGAGAACACCAGCAGATTGTCTGCAACGATCGACGCCCTGTCGGTCCTGGCGCGGTCGCGAAGGGTTTCAAGCCGCTGCGGCAGCATGATATCGTCGCTGTCGAACACGGCGAGCCATTGGCCGTCGGCAATGTCGAAGGCGCGGTTGCGGGCGGCGGCAGGCCCCCGGTTTTCGGATTGTTGTATGACGCTGATGCGCTCATCGCTTTGAGACAACCGCGTTGCCACAGCCACGCTGTCATCTTGGGACGCATCGTCGACCAGAATGAGTTCCCAGGATTTGAAGGTTTGGTTTTGAACAGAGTTGATCGCAGCCTCGAGATAGCGGCCGCCGTTGTAATTCGCCATCACTACCGAGACTTCCGGTGCCGGATTCATTGGGTGCTTTCCACGATAGGATGCCTCCAGCGACCATTAATGGCACCGTTGAGGAACGCGGACCAGAAGCCGATTGACCAACCCAGATGCATGACGATTGCGGCGAAGCCCGAGGCAAACGCGCAGCGCTTCCGTTCCCGCAGTCCAAGTGAGGCGCCGAAGACCAGGCAAACGGCGAGCCAGAGCGCGCACGGCAATGCTGCAACGCCAAACAATGGCGTGGCGAGAAGAAGCGCGGCCGAAGGCGCTACGGCAGCTGGAAGCAGTTGTCGTAGTTTGGGGCGCGCGCGATGACGCAGGATCGTCGTTGCTCGACCGCGGCCATAGTTACGATACTGAAAATAGAGTTCGTCGGGCCGGGCGCGGGGATAGTATCCAATCCGAATCGCGCGCGTCAGCCATATCCGACCGCCTGCGCCCATCAGGCGGCAATCGAATTCCGCGTCCTCGTTGTGGCTTTGCGTTTCGTCATACCCATTGAGCGCAAGAAATTCGCGCATGTCGAACAACGCATGATGGCCATGGTCGACGAAGCCTTCGGCGCCGTTCCTGCGATGAGGAGACCCGCCAGCTCCTAGTATCGTGTTCTGCGCTGTCGCTGCCGCTTGTTGAAAGCACCCATTGCCGAGCGATTTCATCGCAACAACTACGGAAGATGCACGCGTGCGCCGCGCCTCGGAGATCAGTTGGGATACGAAAGCCTCGGGATATTCGGCATGCGCGTCCATGCGAATGAGCCACTGTTGGCCCTTCCCGTATTGGCGGGCCGCGTGGTTCACGCCTGCGCTTTGAATGCGAAGCGGATTGGAAATCAATCGAACGTTCTGGGCACGAGCGGCAAATTTTGACACAATTTCCGGCGTTCTATCCGTACTTCCTCCGTCTGCGACGATTATCAAAAGTTTATCGGCAGCTGGATCGCGTAGGACATTTTCAATGACCGCGGCTATGCAACCTTCCTCGTTAAGGCAGGGAATAACGACCAGCCCGTTGTCGGAACCGGCTGCGACGTCTTTCAATTCCAAGGCGCGTGCCCCTCGCAGGTAAGGATGCTAAAGAAAGGGAACCCCCTGGTTGGCTCCCGAGTTCCAATGAACTTCTGCTCTCTCAGGCAGGAGAACGGCCCACTGTCGGGCGTTGCTTTTGTTAACGTTTGGAGGGATAAAATTCGTGTGAAGCTGAGGGGTCCGTTGTGAACCCAGATTCATCACAATCGTCGACAGGCGACACTAAGAGGGCCGTAATCGCGCCCCCAGAGCTATCGAAGATGAATAATGTCACCGAGCTGCCTGTTGACGGCAAATGGCCGAGGGGCTGGCGGCTTCTTTTCATCCTCGGAAGCTGCCTGCTTTTTTGGGTTATTGTCGCTTTCCACTGGCTTTAGGCCACGGGGCGCCCCGTGGTCATGCGGGGAACTCTCTAAGCGTTAATTCGTTGCCATAGCGCCTGCTCGTCTTTCGGCGTGTGGGGCGCTTACGCTTGGGGTCTTTTAATGACGCGACGCTCGCGGACGCAGGGCACCGAACGGCCCAGCGAGGCGCCCGAGGGCGTTACTCTTGGCCGGGCTTCCGGGCACGTACTATTCGGCACTGTACTGCTCAGTGCTGCCAGTATTTCCAAGCTCGTTTTGCAGCTTGTGTTGATTCCGATTCTCGCGCACATGCTCGGACCCAGCATCTTCGGACTCATGAGCGTTGCGATGTCGTTCGTCCTCTTGGCGAACATGCTATCCGACGGCGGAATGGGAGCGGCCCTGGTGCGGGAAGAGCACCCGGATCGGAACCTTGAGTCCACGGTCTATTGGCTGTCGGTGCTGATAGGCATAGGTCTCGCGGCTTTGGTGTGCCTGATGGCATGGCCGCTCTCCATACTCTACGCGCAGCCCGGTTTGACGCTGGTGCTCTGCGCCTTGTCACCGATCCTTATTATAAGCGCCAATCTTTCTGTCGCCAACGCGCATATCGTGCGCTCTCAACGATTTGATCTTTTTGCGGCAGGGGATTTCGGCTGTTCGGTCGTGAGTGCCGCTGTCGGAATCACCATGGCTTATCATGGATTTGGAATCTGGAGCCTTGTCGCACAGCAACTCCTGCTTTGGACAACAAAGGCGGCGTGGGTGTCGTCCGTCTCCCGCTTTCGCCCGAGATTTGTATTGCAACTGAAGCTCGCGCGGCCGCTCTTTCGCTTCAGCGCCAACAATCTTGCGGCGAACGTTGCAGACTTCGCGGGTAAGAGCGCGCCGGTGCTGATCGTCGGCGGATTGCTCGGCGTGAACGCCGCCGGTCACTATTCCATGGCCTATCAGCTAACCCGTATTGCCGATATGGTTGTGTCCAATCCCATTAATCTGGCCACGTTTTCCGCGGTCGCGGTTGCGGCAAACCGGCATGCCGCTTCATCGTTCGTCATGACTGCCTTGAGAATTCTGGTGCTGGTGCTCGCGCCGTTGTTTTGCGGACTGGCTCTGACGGCAGATCCTCTTGCGCCGATCCTTCTTGGACAACGATGGCTCGGCACCGCGCCGACCCTGGCGGCTTTGGCGCCAGGTGCATTTTTGATGTGTGTCTATGGATTTGTGACCGCCGCACTTCTGGGGAAGGGATGGTCCGGCCGCGTATTCAAGCTCACATTGCTGACTGGTTCTGCAACATCGTTGGGTACCGGCATTGGCGTTCACTACGGCGTCGCAGGTGCCGCGATCGGCTTCAGCCTGGGAGCGTTAGCGCTGTCTCCGCTTTACGTCTTGTCGCTGGCGCGGCCAATGCATCTGCCGATTTCCAGCCTGTTCTCGGCAACAATCACCGGCTTCGTGGCGACAGCTGCCATGGCCTCTGCGGTGCTACTGCTCCGTCCGTGGATAGCCGAACTCCCTGCGATTCAACGGCTGGTCGCGACCATGATAGTCGGCGCTATAACATTCGCGGCCGTCGCCTTTTCAGTGGGCGGCAAACAAATTCGAAACGATATCGAAAGTCTGCGGCGACGCTTCCCCGAAGAATCGCTCTCTGCGCCGGCCATGTGGCGCTTCCTTCCGCCGACTACGAAAACACAAAATCCGTTGTCAGGTTAAGACTGGAAGGCAAAACGTTGTCGAGCGTGGTTATGAGTATCTCAGTGGAAGAGCCGGCGCCGCCGGGATGGAAATAAACAAGCGTGTCGCCGTTCAAATCCGGCGCAACGCTTAGTATTCCATCCGTGAACGGCATCGTTCCGTGATAGTTGGCAATTGCGAGTAATCCGCTGACGTCGATCTTGTCGGCTGCCGGATTGAAATTCGTGATTTGACCCGCGTTCCAAGGTTCATCGTTGAAAATAAAGGTGTCCGATCCTGCGCTTCCACCCGTCATGACTACCGAGTTGCTGCCGGCGTAGAATGTGTTGTTGCCGCTGGCGCCGTCCAAAATCTGGCCGGGCGTGTTGTTTGCCGTGTAGGTCGAACCAACACCCGTGTAGATGTCGGTCCCCACATTGATGCTCGTCGAGACCACATTGTCGAGCGTGGTGATCAATGAGGGTTTATCCGAGCCGCTTGAACCATCCGGGTCGAAATAGATTTGCGTGGAGCCGTTGCTGGTCGCGACGAATTGCAGATATCCGTCGCCGACCGGATTGCTGCCCTGATATCCGGCAGCTTCGAACAGCGCGCTCAAATCGAGCTTGTCGGTCGCCGGATTGAAGTCTGTGATCTGGCCGGCATGTGTCGGCAGTTCATTGAAGACGAAGGTGTCGGATCCGCCGACCCCGGTCATGATCACCGAGTTTCCCTCGGCGTAGATTGTGTCGTTGCCGGGGGTACCAGTTAGAATCTGACCGGCGGTACCGTTCGCCGTCAGTGTCTGGCCGGCCGCCGTGCCGTTCGTGATGATGAAGTCGGAATCGCTTAGGCTTGAGGGCATCACATGCGCAAGAGACGTAATAAGAACCGGTTTTTCCGCGCCGTTGGGGCCGTCTGGATCGAAGAAAACCCATGTGCTGCCCCAGCTTGTTGCCACTAGGTCCAGGTAGCCGGCGCCGATCGGATCGGTGCCGTGATAGCCGGTCGTCGCAAACAACGCGCTTAGATCAATTGTATCGCCCGCCTCGAAATCCGTGATGTGACTGTGCGCGATAGGCAGCGTGTTGAACACAAAGGTATCGCCTCCGCCTGCGCCCGTCATGAACACAGAATTGTCGCCCGCGTAGAAAGTGTCGCCGAAATTGGCGTTGGAAAGATGCTGATCAGCCGTGCCGTTGGCGGCCAGCACGACGCCGGGGTTGGCGGCATAGGCCCTGATCCAATCGATTTCCATTTGCGCCGGAAGAGGGGTGCTGGAGTTCACGTCGCCGGGCCAATACCCGCCAACCGCGAGATTGGCCTCCATATACATGGGGGTATGCATGTCGGCCGGCGTGGCAATTTGGTAGACTTCCTTGCCGTCGAAATACCAGGTGATGGTGTTGGGTTCCCAGTCGACGGCGTAGGTGTGATAACCAGTGCTGGTGTTAGCGACGGTGGTGCCGATGCCGTTCGCACTGTTGACGCCCCCCGCGGACACGTAATGAGCCGTCGTGTAAAGCGTCGTCGGATTGTTTCCGAGCACTTCCATAATATCGAGCTCCGGCGGCCACGCACCGTTCTCGGGCAACAACCAAAATGCCGGCCAAAGGCCCTGCCCAGCCGGCAATTCGGCGCGCATTTCGAAGAAGCCATAGAGTTGGCTGAAGGAATGCGCCGTGTTGATTTCGCCGGAGGTATATTGATAGCCGTCGATCAGCGGTTGAATGGCGGAGGCGGCGGGCGCTGCCGTCAACGTCAGAACACCGTTCGACACAGTCCACGGCTTCACAGAGCTTGTCGCCGAGTCGTTCGCGTTGATGTACCACTCCTGCTCCCCGTTGGGTGCAAGCGTGTTGCCGTTGCCGTTTAAGGGATCGTACCAGTAATCGGTCGCCCAGGTTCCCGAAGTTCCATTCCACAGACTGAGCGAGTTGAACTCGTCATCAAACGTCAATGTTCCGTGTTCCGAAGGGTGGTTCGGATTGAATGTCGCCGATTGTGCGTCGAGATCGGACGTTTGGGATGTGTTGGATTCGTCTGACGTGGATTGATATCCACTTGTAGGCGGTGTGATCGCGGAACCCGCCGGCGCCGCTTTCAGCGCCAGTATTCCATTCGGGACCGCCCATGGTGTTACGGATATCGTCGCGGGAGCGTTCGAGCCCACATACCATTCCTGATCGCCGATCGCAGCAGGTGTTTCGCCGCTTCCGCTCGGCGGATCGTACCAGGAATCCGTAGTCGAGGCTCCCGAAGTTCCACTCGACACATTGAGCGAGCTGAACTCGTCATCAAGCGCCAACGTTCCGTGAACCGAAGGGTGGTTCGTATTGAATGTCATCGATTTTGCGTCCCAGCCACAAGACATCGGCACCCAAACCGAATGGCGTCCCGATAGCAAGTTAGATTTTCGATATCAGTCTAGGTACTATCCGTGAACGAAGAGTTCTGACTGGAATATCGAAAATCTGCTTTCAAGCGTTGCCGCCATCGCCGATGCAGGAACTATCAATTGTTTATGATCTATGTGTTTTTGACCCGCAACGACCTAATCGTGCGTATCATGCTTGGCGACAGTCGACTCTTCAGCGCTTTTCGAAATCGCATGGCGGCACAATAAATTTGACCGACAATCGTGTGCGGAATTAGTCCGCCCGACAAAGCAAGCGCCTTGGCTCGCCATTTGAGCTTGTATTCTTCGTCGCCAATTCCAAGGTCGAACACCTCAATGCCGTTGTCGTGCGACCAACAAACAAGTTCTTCCATGAGAAGGCGTCCTGGAGAAAATTTGCGCCAGACGCCCGCTTCGTAAGCAGGCATCAGATAGTAAAAGCGTCGGCCCGCGACCAAACCCCAGTGCGTCGCGATGATATCACCGCCCAGGCTTAGATAAGATAGCTGAACGCCGTATCCATTCGACAGCCGCTGCGCCAAAGTCGAATAGTAAGAGCGCTTGGCGGGAACATCGAGGCCGTTTTCGGCCCCAGTTTCCATATATCGCCGCGATTTTTGCCGGACGAAAGTCTCGAAGACGTCGTCAATTTCACTCCTATCCCGAGCGATCCTGAATTTAAATTCTCCGATCTCGGAAATTCGCTTTCGCTGGCGGCGGTTGTCTGCGGCGTAGCTGCTTCGTTGAAGCGCGTCATTGTCGCCACCGGGCTGCAACGTCAGATAGTATCCGGAGACCGGCCAGCGACCGGGTGAAATTTCGTAAAATGGATTCCTGAAGCCGTCGACATACTGCGAAATTTTTTCGAGCAGCGCGACGTCGAACGGCGGTGCCGCGCGGCAGATGGCGTTCCACAAGTTACGAATATCAACATGGTCAAGTTTTTCTG
Organism: Alphaproteobacteria bacterium; assembly: GCA_003139615.1. Classification (GTDB taxonomy): domain Bacteria; phylum Pseudomonadota; class Alphaproteobacteria; order Micropepsales; family Micropepsaceae; genus Rhizomicrobium. The sequence goes on along the minus strand of PLJH01000141.1, from coordinate 152,213 downwards.
CGGCGGCGAAAAGCACAGGCGCATTGTAGTCGGCGACCCCGCCATCGAGAAATCCGAGAAATCGAATTCCCCTGTGCTTCTCCACTCCCAAGGGAATCATCATCACGGGATTGCCCGACTTTTCAGTAACACTCACGAAGAACGGGGAAGTCCGGCGTTGATGCCCGATTGTCTCCAGCCAGATTTCGAGATGGTCACGACATTGGAAAGCGTAGCTTCTCACATTTGCAACGTGGTTCAGTTCAGACAATGTCGGCCAATGCTCCACAAAAGATAGAATATCGTTCGACACTGTGACGACGAATGCGCCACATGAAAATGTCGAGCGTGTCGTGAAGGCTTCGCGCGTTTTCCAAGACATCCGGATCGTCTTAAAAGAAATGTTCGGTGCGATCCACGGCGGCGAGAGAAAGGATTGACAGTCGGCGACCTCTGCCTCCGCGCTGAAGGTAGAGCGAGAGTGCGGGAACCACCTGGCGCGGTATCCATATTGCTAGCGCCGAAAAGCACCGCTGCCCCTAATGGTAGGCTGTCTCTAAGACACAGACTGTTCAATTTTGACCACTTTTTGCAGCGGCGTGGTTTCAGTTGCCCGTGACCGAGGTGGGCCTGCAAACGGCGTTGCAGCGGTTGATAAGATTGCCTCTCTATCATACGATGGCCGTCCGAAGGCGTGCTGGCTTTTGTCGCGCGATAGGACTCGTTCGCTCGCAGCATGTTCGATTCTAATTTGGCCGCGAAGGCCCGGGGGGGCATTCATGAAACGATTGCTCGTGTCATTTTCGGTGTTCGCATTCTTCGCGGCCCAAGCCAGCGCACAAGACATTGCTTCGATTCCGAGTTCTACGATTGCAGCCGCGGCGAACCCGGCTTCGGACTATTTGATTGGTGTGCAGGACACGTTGCAGATCGACGTCTTCGATGTTCCGGACCTGAGCCGAACGGTTCAGGTCGATGCCTCGGGATTTGTCATCGTTCCGCTGCTCGGGCAGGTTTCGGCAAGCGGTCGAACGCCGAACCAACTGGCGCAGGATATCGCGACGGACCTCGGCGAGAAATATCTCAAGAACCCCATCGTCACCGTGATTGTGAAGGACCCCGCGAGTCAGAAAATCACCGTCGATGGCTCAGTCGTCCAACCTGGAATGTATCAAATCGGGCCGCGCACGACGTTGCTGCAGGCTGTCGCGCTGGCCAAAGGGCCCGATGCGGTCTCGGATGCCCATCACGTCACTCTAATCCGCAACGGCGCCGACGGACAAAAAACGGTGTCCGTCTTTGATCTCGTGGACATTCGGGACGGAAAAGCCGCCGATCCATTCGTGCGCGCGAATGACATCATCGTGGTCGACGTGTCCGATGCAAGGCGGTTTGTGCGGGATTTCGGAAATTTGATTTCACTCGCAGCCATTCTCCATCCCTGACAGATTTCCTTGAGAATGGTATCGGCAAGCCTGGTTGATGAGATGAATGAAATTATCGTTCCCGGCTCACGAGCCCCTCCAATGGTTCAAGAACCATTTCCGGAGGAGGAGAACGTGCCTGCGCTGCGGCGTGCAATAGGCGTCGTTCGAAGCAAATGGCGGCTTGCGGTATCGGTGGCTGCGATAATATTTGCCGCCGTGTCGGGGGCTGGCCTGCTGATTCCGCGGAGCCAGTACGCGGAAGCTACGCTGATCATCCATCCTGCCGGAGAGAATCTCACGGAGCCTGGGGACGTGCAGTCCTCCGCTCCGCCGGACACGAGCGCGATCGATACCGAGGTGGAAGTGATCCGTTCTCCGGCGATCGCCGAAGCCGTCGCTAAAAAGCTCGAACTTTATAAGGACTCCGCTTTTGGCGGTTTCGCAGCTGCGGCTCCGTCCGATGAACTCATGCGAACCGTCGTCTCGGCGATTGAGGCCGACAGCAGGATCAGGCGTATCGGACTCACCTACGTTGTCCAGGTGGGATTTCTCGCCGGCACCACGGCAAAGGCAAAGTGGATTGCCGACAACATTGTCGACACTTATATGGCGCGGAAACTGAACGGAAAGCTCACAGCCGTCGCTCGAGCGGATCGAGAACTGGACGCGACACTGGGCGGGCTGCGCGATCAGGCAGCGCAAGCCGAATCCCGGGTGGAAGACTATGAGGCCCAAACCAATCTCCTGGGCGCAAACGGGACATCGCTGACCGAGACGGAGCTGTCCGCGCTGAATCAGGAAATCGCCGACGCTCAGGCGGATTCGGCGGAAAAACATGCACGATTGGGTGCGGCGCTCTCGCAGGCGCGAAGCGGCGGCGGCGGCTCCGATGTCGGTGCGACGCTTGCGTCCAACACGATCGCCGCGCTGCGGCAGAAGGAGGCGGACGTCAGCGCAAATCTTGCCCAACTCCAAACCGAATTTCGTCCGGAATATCCGGCGGTGCAAAAGGCGCAGGCAGAACTGCAGGACTTACGCATCCAGCTCAAGTCCGAAACGGGTCGAATCCTGTCCAGTCTGCGGGCGGACGCGGACGTCGCGGGACGGAGGGAAGCCTCTCTTCTCGTCAGCCGTCAGCAGACCGAGGCGAAGCTCGTCGCGAACAATCGCTCTCGTTCCGGATTGCTGACCCTCCAGCAGACGGCCGATTCCTCGAAAAAGATTTATGAAACATACCTGACCCGGGCCAGCGAGGTTTCGGCGGCACGAAGCCTCCAGCAAGTCGATGCCACGGTCGAATCGTGGGCGATTGCCGCGCCGGCTTCGCCGTTCACGAGCATGCGTTTCATCCTGGCGGTCGGATTCGTGCTCGCGACGATTGCAGGATTTCTTGCGGTCGTTCTTTCCGAAATGTCAAACCGCAGCATACGCAGTCGAGGCGATCTGATGCGGGTGACGGGCGTGCCATTGGCCGGCATACTGCCGGACGTGAGAGCGCTGCGCCGCGCCGGCCGCCCGGCGGCCTATATTATCCGCCGCCCTTTGAGCGCGTCCGCCGAAGCATTTCGCAGCCTGCGCGCCCATCTTGCTTTTGCGCTGCCGGAGGAAAAATCTCAAATTATTGCTGTCACTTCGGCAGTGCCGGGTGAGGGCAAGACGCTGACATCCATCTGTCTGGCGCGGACATACGCGGCGATGGGATCTCAAGTCGTGCTTCTCGATTGCGACCTCAGACGTGCGAGCGCGTCCAAGTTTTTCGCAAAGCCGAAATTCGGAATCGCAGAAATCGTCACGCAATCGATCCCGACCGACGAAGCGCTCATTCACGACAGCAAGAGCGAAATTTGGTTCTTGGCGGGATCCGCAACAAAAAACATTTCCGGCGATGTGTTCAGTGACGATCGAATTGACGATCTTCTAAAAGAACTGGCCAGGAAATTCGACAAGATCATCATCGACACTCCGCCGCTTCTCGGGTTCGCAGAAGCGCGAATTCTCGCCTCGAAGGCAGACTGTGTTCTTCACGTCATTCGGTGGGACAATACGCCGGCTTCGACGGTCCATGCCGCCGTTCGAATTCTACGTCAGAGCAATGCCCGGCTCGCAGGAGCGGTCCTCAACAGGGTCAATATGAAACGGCAGGCGCAATATGGCTACGCCGATGGGAGCGACTATTACCACCATTATGGTGCAGCGTATTGATTTGCGAATTGGCGATTCAACCAAGAGAGACCGGCAGCAAAGGTCGCGCTGTTTATCGTCAAAACCAGCACGCGAAATCGCGTCGGCGCTTGAAACATTTGGCGAACAAAGTCCACGGATTTTCCCCGGATTTTGATGCCAAGTAGAACGATCAACCAACTTTAGAAGCCCGCAGAATCCCCGGAAAAATGGTGGGCGCGACAGGGATTGAACCTGTGACCCCTCCCGTGTGAAGGGAGTGCTCTCCCGCTGAGCTACGCGCCCGCTCTTCGCGGACCCGCCGTATAGAGTGCGCCCGCAAAGGGCGTCAACAGTCCCGCGTGTCGGAATTTTCGCCGTCGCTCGTTCGCATCTGGTGTATCAAAGGTACGGGCCGCCGCGGCCGCCTGGGATTGCCGTTAGAGACCATTTGGGTTTATATATATTCCAAATGGGGATATGTGAATTCTTCATTGGTATCTTAGGCTGAGCCTCACTTTGCGGCGCGGTGGCGATCCTTTGTCGCCGCCTAAACGTCGACGGTGCTGAACCGGGCTGGTTCGAAAACAGGTGGAATGCACGTTGATTACAGGCAGGAAACAGGTCAGGAACAGGCGGACTATAAGGTCGGGAACAGGCCGATTTTCGCCTGTTCTGCCGGCAGAAACCCGCCGATTTGCTGGAATTTTTGGAAAGAAAACAGGCTCGAAAATTTTTATCGGATGCGAGACGGCACCGCTCCGGTCCGTGCACCAAGAGATCGGATAGATGCTGCGCCGCGAAAGAAAGTTCCCATCCTGTTATTTCCCCTGTTTAACAGGGGAAAAGTCGAATGAGAGTCGAACGCTATTGCCGGGCCATCGACGTCGTCCCAAGCTTCCTACCCCAACAAACGCTTCGCCAGCGCGGGCACGTCCGCAAAATGATCCGTCACGGCGTCTCCACCCAGAAGATGTGCGGGCTCGGGCGTGTAGCCATAGGTCACGACGATGACCGGCGCGCCCGCTGCGCGCGCGGTCGCCACATCGGTGATGCTGTCGCCGATCATGATGCTGTCGCCGTACGTGCCGCCGAGTTCGTCGATCACGTGATAGAACACGCGCGCATCGGGCTTGGAATAGGGATAGCGCCCCGCGCCGTGAATAGCCGTGAAGTATTTCGTGAGATCGAGTTCCGCGAGCAGCTTGTTGCTCAGTTCCTGCGGCTTGTTGGTGAGAACGCCGAGCCGCGCGCCATCTTGCGCAAGCTGCGCGAGCGTCGCCTCGACACTCGGAAATATCCGGCTCTCGTCGGCGATATGCGCGCGGTAGTGGACGATGAAATCGTCGAACATTCCGGAAAGGCGATCGGGTTCGGCGGGCGCGCCCGTCATTGTCATCGCCTCGGCCAGCATCGCGCGCGCGCCATGCCCCACCAGATGGCGCAGATCGGTGATGTCCACGGCGGGCCGGCCTTCGCGCAGGAGAACGGCATTCAGCGCGCCCAAAAGATCGGGCGCGGTATCGACCAGCGTTCCATCGAGATCGAAAATGAAACTTGTGTTCACGGTGCTGCTGCTAAGCTTCGCCGGACGCGGCGGTTTTGTGGCAATATACGGTCGCAAATCGTCATTTTGTCGTGCTGTGCTAGCAGGTTATCGCAAAGGCCCCAAGCACGCGGAAGAAAGGTTTAGCCTCTGAGCGCTCGCGCGGCGATCATTCTGGCAGCCGGCCAGGGCACGCGGATGAAATCCGCCAAGGCCAAGGTGATGCATGACGTGGCGGGCCGCCCGATCCTGGGCCATGTGATCGCGGCGGTGCGCGCAGCCGGCGTGTCGCGCATCGTGGTCGTGACTGCTCCCGGCGCAGACGATGTGCGCGCCTATGCGGCACTTGAGGGCGCAGAAGCCGTCATCCAGAACGAGCAACTCGGCACGGGACACGCGGCGGCATGTGCCGCGTCGGCACTCGCCGATTTCGCGGGCGTGCTGGTTGTCGCCTATGGCGATATGCCGCTCGCGACCGCCGAGACGTTCGAGCAGTCATTTGCCGCACGCGAAAAAGCCGGCATGGCGATCGTCGCGTTTCGCTCGCCAAGCCACGCCTATGGCCGCGCCATCGTGGATCGTGACGGCATGCTCGCGCGCATCGTCGAGTTCAAGGATGCGAATGAGAGCGAGCGTAAAGTCGATCTGTGCAATGCGGGCATCATGGCGGCGGATGCGAAGAACTTTTTCCGCTGGGCGGCCGCGTTGAAGAATGAAAACGCGCAGCACGAATATTACCTGACCGATGTGCCGACATTCGCGAAGGCGGATCGCGTCTCCTGCGCCGTTGTCGAAGCGCACGAAACGGACATGATGGGCGTCAACAGCCGAAGCGAACTCGCATCCGCCGAGCGTGCGATGCAGCAGCGCCTGCGGGCCCGTGCGCTCGATGCGGGCGTCGGCATGATTGCGCCGGAGACTGTCTTCCTCAGCTACGACACCGTGCTCGAAGCCGATGTGCAGGTGGGCCCCTATGTCGTGTTTGCGCCCGGCGTGACGGTCAGGAGCGGCGCGGAGATCAAGGCGTTCTCACATCTGGAAGGCGCGGAAGTGGGCACGCGCGCGCTTGTCGGCCCCTATGCGCGGCTCAGGCCCGGCGCGATCATCGAAGAAGACGTCCATATCGGGAACTTCGTGGAAGTGAAGAAAGCCCGCATTGAAAAGGGCGCCAAGGCGAACCACCTGACCTATATCGGCGATGCGCGCGTGGGCCCCGGCGCCAATATCGGAGCGGGCACCATCACCTGCAATTACGACGGCTTCGACAAGCATTTCACCGATATCGGCGCGGGGGCCTTCATCGGTTCGAATTCGGCGCTGGTGGCGCCCGTGAAAGTAGGCGACGGCGTTTATGTTGGGGCAGGCAGCGTGATTACGAAGGCGGTGGCCGACAATGCGTTGGCCGTCACGCGCGCCGAGCAGAAGGAACTTCCCGGCTGGGCAGAGAAATTCCGCAACCGTAAACGTGCCGAAAAAGCCGCAAAGAAAAAGACGCAAGGAGAGAGTAAGTAAGATGTGCGGAATCGTGGGCATCGCCGGCAAGCAGGATGCAGCGCCGGTTATTCTCGAAGCGCTCAAGCGCCTCGAATATCGTGGTTACGATTCCTCCGGCATCGCGACGCTGGTAGGCGGCCATATCGAACGCCGCCGCGCGGCCGGCAAACTTTCGCAGCTCGGCGAGGCGCTGCGCAAACATCCGCTCACGGGTCACACCGGCATCGGCCACACGCGCTGGGCCACGCACGGCGCGCCGACCGAAGCGAATGCGCATCCGCATGCCTCCGCGCGCGTGGCGCTGGTCCACAACGGCATCATCGAAAACTTCCGCGAATTGCGCGACGGACTGCTCGCCAAGGGCCACAAATTTCAATCGGAAACAGACACCGAAGTGGCCGTGCATCTGGTGACGGATTATCTCGATCAGGGGCTCGATCCGGCCCAGGCCGCGATCATCGCGGTGCGACGCCTCACGGGCGCCTATGCGCTTGCGATGATCTTCAAGGACGAAGAGTCGATGGTGGTGGGCGCGCGCAAGGGCAGCCCGCTCGCGGTGGGTTATGGCGACGGCGAAGCCTATCTGGGCTCCGATGCATTCGCGCTGGCGCCTTTCACCAACCGCATTTCCTATCTCGAGGAAGGCGATGTCGCCGTGATCCGCGGCGGCGAGGTCGAGATCTTCGATTCCGAAGGTAGGCTCGCCAACCGCGAAGTGAAGATCGCGAGCGCGTCTGCAGGCCTCGTCGACAAGGGCGGCTATCGCCATTTCATGGCGAAGGAAATCCACGAGCAGCCGGAAGTGATCGCACACACGCTCGCGCATTATCTCGATCCGGCTGGGCCCTGCGTCAGCTTGCGCGAAGCCGGTGTAGTTGAGGCGTTTGCGAACGCATCACGGCTTACCATCTCGGCCTGCGGTACCTCACTCTATGCGGCGCTGATCGGCAAATACTGGTTCGAGATCATTGCGCGGCTGTCTTCCGAGGCCGATATGGCGTCCGAACTGCGCTATCGCGATCCCGTCTATCCTGACAAGGGCGTGGCGCTGTTCATCTCGCAATCGGGCGAAACGGCCGACACGCTCGCGGCCCTGCGTCATGCGAAGGCGCAAGGCCAGAAGATTCTTGTGATCGTCAACGTGCCGGAAAGCTCCATCGCGCGCGAAGCCGATATCGTACTGCCGACTTTTGCCGGCCCGGAAATCGGCGTGGCTTCGACCAAAGCGTTCACCTGCCAGTTGAGCGTGATGGCCGCGCTAGCCATTGCGGCCGGTCGCGCACGCGGCACGTTGAATGCGGAGCAGGAAGCGAAGATATGCGCGGCGTTGCTCGAAACGCCGCGCCTCATCGTCGAATTTCTCAAGCAGGAACCGAAGATCGAAACGCTGGGTCTCGAAATCGCACGCGCGACCGACGTGCTCTATCTTGGACGTGGCGTGAATTTCCCGATCGCGCTCGAAGGTGCACTGAAGCTCAAGGAAATCTCCTATATCCACGCCGAAGGCTATGCCGCCGGTGAAATGAAGCACGGCCCCATCGCGCTGATCGACGAGAACGTGCCTGTGATCGTGATCGCGCCCTATGACGCGCTGTTCGCAAAGACTATCTCCAACATGCAGGAGGTGATGGCCCGCGGCGGCAAGGTGGTGATGATCTCCGATGCGCGGGGACTGAAGGAAGCGGGCAGCCAGGCCTGGCAGACCATCGAAGTTCCAGATGTCGACCCACTGTTGGCGCCACTGCTCTACGCACTGCCCGTGCAGCTTCTCGCCTACCACACAGCCGTTGCCAAAGGCACCGACGTCGACCAACCCCGCAACCTTGCCAAGAGCGTGACGGTGGAGTGACCTGCTGTTCCCTCCCCCTTGTGGGGAGAGTTAGGGTGGGACCGCACCGTCTCGGATACATACTTTCCCATGACCGACTCGTCCGATCCCGCCAGCCTCAAACGCGCCGCCGCATTGCGGGCGCTCGAATTCGTCGAAGACGGCATGAAACTCGGCCTCGGCACCGGCACGACGGCGGAAGCGTTTCTCGACGTGCTGGCGCCCAAGCTGCGCGGCGGGATGAAGATCGTAGGCACCGCGACCTCCGAACGCACGGCTCAGAAGGCCCGGGCATTGTCGATCCCGATGGCCGATCTCGACGGGCTCGCGCCGCTCGATCTGACCATTGACGGCGCCGACGAAGCAGACCGCGCATTGACGTTGATCAAAGGCGGCGGCGGCGCGCTGGTGCGCGAGAAGATTGTTGCGGCGTCCTCGAAGCGCATGATCGTGATTGCCGATGAGACGAAGCTCGTGGCGAAACTCGGTCACTTTCCCTTGCCGGTGGAAGTCTCGACGTTCGGCCATGCGACGACCGCCGCGCGCATCGTCAATGCTGCGGCGAAACTCAAATACAACCATCTGCCGCTGACCCTGCGCCTGAAAGACGGTGCTCCGTTCAAGACTGACGGCGGCAATTACATTTATGACTGCGCTTTCGGTGCAATTACCGATGCACCCGCGCTCGCGGCCGCGTTGTCGGCAGTTCCCGGGGTCGTCGACCACGGTCTGTTCGTGGGTCTCGCCACGGCGCTCGTCATCGCGCGCGAAACCGGCATCGAGGTGATCGAGAAATGAGTTGCGACTACGATCTGTTCGTCATCGGCGGCGGTTCGGGCGGCGTGCGCGCGAGCCGGCTCGCGGCCCAAACGGGCGCCTGCGTCGCGATCGCCGAGGAATACGGCTTCGGCGGCACCTGCGTGATCCGCGGTTGCATTCCGAAGAAGCTGTTCGTCTATGCGAGCCATTACACCGAGGATTTCGAGGACGCCGCCGGTTACGGCTGGACGATACCCACGCCGCATTTCGACTGGAACACGCTTGTCGCCAACAAGAACAAGGAAATCGCGCGGCTCGAAGGACTCTATCGCCAGAATGTCAAGGCCGCTGGTGTCGAGATCATCATGGATCGCGCGGTGTTCGAGGACGAACATACGATCCGTCTCGTGAAGGAAAACCGCACTGTCACGGCGAAACACATCCTCATCGCCACGGGCGGGCGGCCCTCGCGGGATACGGGGGGTGCGCCGGGCGCGGAACATTGCATCACCTCCAATGAAGCGTTTTATCTGGAGAAATTTCCCAGACGTATCGTAATCGCGGGCGGCGGCTATATCGCGGTCGAGTTCGCGCATATCTTCCACGGCCTCGGCGCGGAGGTGACACTGCTTTACCGTGGCCCCAAGATCCTCCGCGGCTTCGACGAAAACATGCGCGATGCGCTGACGGATTCGATGAGCGCGCGAGGCATCCGCGTCGTCGTCGATCGTGTGCTTAAGCGGATCGACAAGCGTGACGGCGAAGTCTTTGCGTTCACCGACAAGGACGAAATGATCGAGACCGACGACGTGATGCTCGCCATCGGCCGCGTGCCCAACACCGCCGATATGGGGCTGAACAAGATCGGTCTCAAACTCGGCAAGCGAGGACGGGTCGAGGTCGACAAATATTCCCGCACGAATATCGAACACATCTACGCCATCGGCGACGTGACCGACCGCATGGCGCTGACCCCTGTCGCAATCCATGAAGCAATGTCCTTCGTGAAGACAGTGTTCGATGGTGTTCCCACGCCCGTCGATCATACTTTTGTGCCGACGGCCGTGTTCAGCCAGCCCGAAATCGGCACAGTGGGAATGACGGAACATTCCGCGCTGGCGCATGGCCACGCAATCGACGTTTATAAATCGAGCTTCCGCCCGCTCAAGAACACGCTCTCCGGCCGCGACGAACGCGCGCTGTTCAAGCTGATCGTGGATTCGAAAGACAATCGCGTGCTCGGTTGTCACATCTTCGGACCCGAAGCGGCGGAGATCGTCCAGATCGTGGCCGTCGCGATGAAGATGGGCGCGACGAAAGCCGATTTCGACGCGACGATTGCGCTTCATCCCAGCGTCGCCGAAGAACTCGTCACCATGCGCATCAAATCCTATTCGAAAAACGGCTGAACCCTCGTGAATTGGCTCGACAATCCCACCCCACTTGACAGGCAACCAGAAGGTTGCATATTGCAAACATGAGTATGGACTTGGTTTTCAGAGCGTTGGCGGATCCGAGCCGCAGGCGCCTGCTGGACCTTCTTCATGCGAAGAACGGACAAACCCTGGGCGAGCTTTGCGGCGAGTTGGACATGACGCGACAGGCGGTCACCAAGCATCTCGGCATTCTCGAGGAGGCCAGCCTCGTCGTCGCGCAGAAGCGCGGCCGCGAGAAACTGCACTACATCAATCCCGTTCCCATCAACGACATCGCCGATCGCTGGATCGGAAAGTTCGAGCGCCATCGCGTGCGCGCGCTGGCTGATCTCAAGAAAATGCTGGAGGAATAACCATGAGCAAATTCGTCTACGTTACCTACATCCAGACCACGCCCGAGAAATTGTGGGAGGCGTTGATCAAACCCGAATTCACGAAGCAATATTGGGTCGGCGTGTCGCAGATATCGGATTGGAAAGTCGGCTCTTCCTGGAAACTGGAGTTCAGCGACGGCCGCGTCGCCGACACCGGCGAAGTGCTCGAGATCGATCCGCCGCGGCACTTGGTCGTCTCCTGGCAAAACGAATTCCGACTCGATTTGAAAGAGGAGGGTCATTCGCGCGCCACATTCGATATCGAAAGAACGGGCGATCTGGTGAAGCTGACCGTCACCCACGAAATCGACCGGGAGGGATCGAAGCTGATCGAGGCCGTTTCCGGCGGGTGGCCCGCCATCCTCTCGGGCCTCAAGACCCTTCTCGAAACGGGTAAGCCACTGCAGGGTTGGCCGAGCTAAGGTATCGGCAAAGAGTAGAGTATTGTGCCGTTCACCACTCCGGGCGGGCCTTCTGGTAAACCGCTGATCCTTTTCGTATATCCAGCGAGACCCCTCGGAGGCGTTGAAACGTGGCCCAACCCTGGAGCCCGTCCAGTTGGCGCGGCAGACCGATCCGTCAGGTGCCGGAATACCCGGATCCTGCGGCTTTGGTCGCTGTGGAGACACGTCTCAAGACCTATCCGCCGCTGGTTTTCGCCGGTGAGGCCCGCAATCTGACGGCCGGTCTTGCGGATGTGGCCGAGGGCAAGGCTTTCCTGCTGCAGGGCGGTGATTGCGCTGAGAGCTTCGCCGAGTTCCATCCCGATAACATCCGCGACACCTTCCGCGTGTTGCTGCAGATGTCCGTCGTGCTGACCTATGCGGGCGCGCTGCCTGTCGTGAAGCTGGGCCGTATTGCGGGCCAATTCGCGAAGCCGCGCTCGGCCGATACCGAAACCCAGAACGGTGTGACGTTGCCGTCCTATCGCGGCGACAATATCAACGGCATCGAATTCGACGAAGTGTCGCGCGCGCCGGATCCGGCGCGCCTGATGCAAGCTTATATGCAATCGGCGGCCACGCTCAACCTGCTGCGCGCTTTCGCCTCGGGCGGTTACGCCGATCTGCACAATGTGCATCGCTGGACGTTGGGCTTCATTGCGGGGTCGCCTGCCGGCGAACGCTACCGTGCATTGGCAGGCCGCATCACCGAAACTCTGGAATTCATGGAGGCGTGCGGCATCACGCCGGAGTCGACGCCGCAGTTGCGCGCGACGGATTTCTATACCAGCCACGAAGCGCTGCTGCTCGGCTACGAGCAGGCGATGACGCGTATCGATTCCACCAGCGGCGATTGGTACGACACCTCCGCGCATCTTGTCTGGATAGGAGATCGCACACGCAATCTCGACGGCGCGCATGTCGAATTCTGCCGTGGTATCAAGAATCCGATCGGCCTCAAATGCGGGCCGTCATTGCCCGAGGATGAACTACTCAAGCTTATTGCGGCGCTCAACCCAGAAAACAAGGCTGGCCGACTTACGCTCATCTGCCGTTTCGGCTCCGACAAGATCGCCGACAAATTGCCGCGGCTGATCCGCGCCGTGAAACGCGAAGGCGCGAAGGTCGTGTGGTCCTGCGATCCGATGCACGGCAATACGGTGTCGACGCAATCCGGATTCAAGACGCGGCCTTTCGAGCGCATTTTGAAAGAGGTCAAGGCCTTCTTCGATGTGCATCGCGCCGAGGGCACGCATGCCGGCGGCGTGCATTTCGAAATGACGGGGCAGAACGTGACGGAATGTCTGGGCGGTGCGCAGGCGATTTCCGAAGAAGACCTCGCAAGCCGCTATCAGACGCATTGCGATCCGCGGCTCAATGCGAACCAGGCGCTGGAGCTTGCTTTCCTGATGGCGGAAAGCCTGCGTACTGAGCGAATGAAGGACGCGCGTTTCGCGGCATCGGCCTGAGCCGCGGGAGCTAGACGTTTGGTGGGAGGGGTGTAGTTGTATGGGCGTCGCGCGCCTTCTGGCGAAAGGCTGGATCGTGTTCTGCCTCTATGCGGGCGCGCATGCCGTGCTGCGTGCGCTGGGCGCGAACATTCCCATGGCCGTCGCCATCCAGCAGATCGGAATCTGCATTGCGCTGTTCGGCGCGATGGGATTGCTGTTCGTGGGCGGATATGGCGCGGCATCAAGCCATCTGCTCGGACGGTTCCGGCCCGATCAACTGACGCCCGGTTTCAATGAGATCGTGTTTCTGGCCTTTGCATGCGCGAGCTTCTTTATGCAGGCGATCTATGCGCCCGCGCATTTGACGGGGCCCGTTCCGGGCTCGCTCGAAGCGGCCATTCGCTTTGCCGTACCGGGGCAGCGCGCGCTGGAAGGCGGCCTCGGCGTCTGCGGTCTCGATGGCGGGCGGATGTTGTCGTCGGCGTTTGCGTGGGTGCTGGCCTTCATCTTCCTGGGATCTGCGCTGTCGCGCGTGCGCCTCGCCGCGGGAATCGTCCGGCTTGAACGCAAGCATCGTCCGGAGCCGCTGGGCGCCACGATGCTCGCCTTTCTCCTGGGCGTTGCGTCGCTGGTGGGATTTCAGTTGCTTTTCATGGGCACAGGCTACGGCTTCGTGCCGTGCAGCCTTCTCTCCGGCGTACTTGGAGACGTGTTGATCGGCATCGCGCCGTTGATGCTGTCTTATCTGATCCTCGCCGCCCTCACCGATTTGCTCGCGCTGGGTGACGAGGCGTAGCGGCGGAAATTGAAAAGCGGAGAAGATCTGATCTTCTCCGCCTCCCAGAAAATTACATCAGACCGCTTTGTCCGGACCCACGCGCACGAGCATCTTGCCGGTGTTGTCGCCCTTGAAAAGTCCGATGAACGCTTTCGGCGCGTTCTCGATTCCATCAACGATGGTCTCGGCCCATTTGAGTTTACCGGCTTTCGCCCATGCGCCCATGTCGCGCATGAAATCCGGCATCATGTCGCCATAGTCGGAGACGATGAACCCCTTGATCGTCAGGCGCAGCGGGATGACGGCAACGATGTTGCCCGGTCCGGGAGGAAGCGAGGTCGCGTTGTATTGTTCGATCATGCCGCAGACGGGAATGCGCCCATTGGGACGCATGTTCGAAAGTGCGGCCACGAGATGCGCGCCGCCGACATTCTCGAAATAAACGTCGATGCCTTGTGGAAACGCTTCGCGCACGGCCGTATCGAGTTCGCCGCAGGTTTTGTAATTGATCGCCTTGTCGACGCGTGCCTCGCGGATCAGCCAGTCGCATTTTTCGTCGGAGCCTGCGGATCCCACCACGTAGCAACCTTTGTTCTTGGCGATCTGGCAGACGACGGAACCGACTGCGCCGCTCGCGGCCGAGACGAACACGCGCTCGCCTTCCTTGAGTTCGCCGACTCTCAGAAGCCCCGCATAGGCGGTCAGACCGGGCATGCCGAAGGTGCCCAGAAAGGTCTGAATCGGCACGATTGAGGGATCGACCTTCTGCAGGTCGCCGCCGCTCGACACAAACCATTCCCGCCAGCCCGCGAAGTTCGAAACGAAGTCCCCCACCTTGAAGCCCGGGTTGTTCGAGGCGACCACCTGGCCGACCGCGCCGCCCGTCAGGGTCTCGCCGATCTGGAAGGGCGGCGTGTAGCTCGCCCGGTCGACCATCCGGCCCCGCATATAGGGGTCGACAGACATATAGCTGTTGCGGACCAGGACCTGGCCGGGACTTGCGGCCGGAACGGGAGTCTCCACGACCTCGAAATTGGCGAGGGTCGGCATCCCTTCGGGCCGGCTTTTCAGGCGGATTTCATGGTTTTTAGGGTCGGACATTTCCATCTCCTTAACGATATTTTTGGGGTATCTGGTTGGCTGGCACCCTATCAGGGGCAGGGGGTGTAACAAGACGAAACATTTTATGAGTCGCACCCCGTGCGCCCCTGTGGCTCATAAGCCTTGGAAATTGCCCGGGGATTCCCGTTGCTGCGACCCAAGATCAGTTCCGATCCCCGAATTCTCCGCGCCGGCGTTGTCGGCATCGGCGCTTTCGGCCGCCATCATACGGCGAAATACGCCCGTCTTCCCGGTGTCGAGCTTGTCGGTGTCGCCGATCCGAGCTTTGAAGCACGCCACGCTGTCACCGCGGCCCATGCCATTCCGGCGCTTGCCGATTGGCGCGATCTTCTCGGCAAAGTCGATCTCGTCAGCGTCTGCTCGCCTGCAAGAACCCATGCCCAGATCGTGCGCGCGTTTCTCGAAGCCGGCGCACATGTGCTGGTTGAGAAGCCCATTGCAACCGATCTCGACGAAGCTGACGAACTGATCGCGCTCGCGGATGCGACCGGCCGCGTGCTGACGGTCGGCCACCAGGAACGTTTCGTCTTCGCCCGCACCGGCATGCTCGACTATCGCGACGCGCCGCTCGAAGTGGAATGCTGGCGCACGGGTCCGTGGACCGGCCGCGGCGACGATGTGAGCGTCGTCCTGGATCTGATGATCCACGATCTCGATCTCGTTCATCGCCTGATCCCCTCCGATGTCGCGAATGTCCGTGCGCGCGGAACCGCGAGCCGCAGCCGGCACGCGGACGATGTCAATGCGCTCGTCACGTTCGAAAGTGGTGCGCAGGCGCGGCTGCATGCGAGCCGCGTGTCGCAGACGCGCCGTCGCGGCATGCGCGCGGTGTATGCCGATGGCGTCATTGAAATCGATTTCATGACCCGCAATGTGCGCAACACAACCCAACGCACCTTGAAGCCGCTCGTGCTGGACGATCCTCTGGGCGAGTCGGTGGGGTCCTTCGTCAATTCCGTTCAACGGGGTGCTGCCACCCTGGTGCGCCCCGAAGAGGCGCGCCGTGCGCTCGAGACCGCGCTGCAAATCGACGAGGCCTATGCGCCTTTCGCCGATATGCAAACCACGGCGGCTTACGCAGCGCACGCTTGAACTGCAGCGCCTTTTTCATTCCAAATTCTGACACTCGCGGCCATTGCCGGCAGTCGCACGGTTGCGATCGGTCGCGTGAAGAATCAATCCTTTTGCCGGCGCGAATAGCAGGCTAAACACCGCCGATGACGGACAGACTTCGTATCGCTATCGCCCAGATCAATCCCACCATGGGCAATGTGGCTGGCAACCTCGCGCTGGCGCGAAAAGCGCGCGCTGAGGCCGCGGAAGGCCGCGCGGATGTCATCCTGTTTTCCGAACTCTTCATCGTGGGCTATCCGCCTGAAGACCTCGTGCTGAAGCCGTCGCTGCAGCAGGCGGCGCGCGAGGCGGTCGAAGCGCTGGCGCAGGACACTGCGGACGGTGGTCCCGCGGTGCTGATGGGCTCGCCATGGGTCGATGACGGCAAGCTCTATAATGCCTGCCTGCTGCTCGAAGCCGGCAAAGTAGCCGCGCACACCTACAAATACGATCTGCCGAACTACGGCGTGTTCGACGAGAAGCGGGTATTCACGCCCGGCCCCATGCCCGGACCGTTCAACATCCGCGGCGTGCGAATTGGGGTTCCCATCTGTGAAGACATCTGGACACCGGATGTCGTGGAGTGCCTCGCGGAAACCGGCGGCGAAATATTGCTCGTGCCGAATGGTTCGCCTTTCGAAGCCGGCAAGGAAGATGTGCGTCTCAATCTTGTCGCTGCGCGTGTCACCGAAGCGAGCAAGCCGCTCATCTATCTCAACCAGGTGGGGGGGCAGGACGAGCTCGTGTTCGACGGCGCGTCTCTCGTCGTCAATGCGGATCGTTCGGTCGCGTGGGCGTTGCCTGCGTGGCAGGAAATGGTTGCGATTACCGACTGGCGGCGCAAGGGCGAGACTTGGGTCTGCGCGCCCGGCGAACGCTGGGCGGGCGAAGAGCGCCCGCAGTCCGTCTATCACGCGATGATGCTGGGCCTGCGCGATTACGTGAACAAGAACCGCTTTCCTGGCGTGGTGCTCGGGCTGTCCGGCGGAATCGATTCCGCGTTGTCGGCAGCAGTCGCCGTCGATGCGCTCGGCAAGGATCGCGTGCGCTGCGTGATGCTGCCGTCGCGCTATACCTCGCAGGAAAGCCTCGACGATGCGGCGGCCTGCGCGAAGCTTCTGGGCTGCCCTTATGAGACCATTCCCATCGAAACCGCGGTGGCCGCCTTCGGTGAAACGCTCGCATCCGCTTTCGCAGGCCGCGCGCCCGACACGACGGAAGAAAACATCCAGTCCCGCATCCGCGGCGTGATTCTGATGGCGCTGTCCAACAAATTCGGCCCGATGGTGCTCACGACCGGTAACAAATCGGAGATGAGCGTCGGTTATGCGACGCTCTATGGCGACATGTGCGGCGGCTACAACGTACTCAAAGACGTCTACAAGATGGAAGTGTTCCGCCTCGCGCGCTGGCGCAACCAGATGCGGCCGAAAGGCGGCATGGGACCTGATGGCCACGTCATTCCGGAAAACATTATCGTCCGTCCACCGAGCGCCGAATTGCGCGCCGATCAGACCGACCAGGATTCGCTGCCGCCTTACGAAGTCCTCGACGGCATTCTCGAATGCCTGGTGGAGCACGAGATGTCGTTCGAAGACGTGGTCGCGAAGGGTTATGAACCGGCGACGATCCGGCGCATCGAGAACCTGCTCTACGTCGCAGAATACAAACGCCGCCAGGCGCCGCCCGGCGTGAAGATCGGCCCCCGCAATTTCGGCCGCGACAGGCGTTATCCGATCACCAATGCATTCCGGGATTCGCGATGACAGGCCTCGTTCGCTTCGCACCGTCGCCCACGGGCTTGCTGCATGTCGGCAATGCGCGCACGGCGATGCTCAATTTCCTGTTCGCGAAGAAGGAAAGCGCGCGCTTCTTCCTGCGCATCGACGACACCGACACGGAGCGTTCGAAGCCGGAATACGAAGCGGCAATCCTCGAGGATTTGGGTTGGCTCGGTATTACGCATGACCTGTTCGCGCGCCAGGTAGAGCGCGCGGACGCGCATCGAGCGGCCGCCGAAAAGCTCAAAGCGGCGGGAAGACTCTATCCCGCTTATGAGACGGCCGACGAACTCGACCGCCGCCGCAAGCGCCAGATCGCGATGCACAAGCCGCCGGTTTACGACCGCGCCGCGCTCGCACTGACCGATGCCGATCGCGCGAAGCTTGAGGCCGAAGGCCGCAAGCCGCATTGGCGGTTCAAGCTTTCGAACTCCAAAGTGAAGTGGCGCGATCTTCTGCGCGGCGATGTCGAGATCGACACGGCGACGCTCTCCGACCCCGTGCTGATCCGCGAAGACGGTCGCTTTCTCTATACGTTGCCGTCCGTCGCCGACGACGTCGATTTCGAAGTGAGCCACATCATTCGCGGCGAAGACCACGTCACCAATACGGCTGCACAGATCGAGATTTTCGAAGCGCTGGGCGCGACAGTTCCCCTGTTCGCGCATTTTCCACTGCTGATCGGCGCGGGGGGCGAAGCGCTGTCGAAGCGGCTGGGTTCGCTCTCGCTGCGTTCCTTGCGCGAAGACGGCATCGAGGCTTTGGCGCTCGATTGCTATCTTGCCAAAACCGGCACGTCCGATCCGATCGAGCTCAGACCTTCGCTCGATGCGCTGGCCACGGAATTTTCGTTCGAGAAAATCGGCCGCGCGCCGGCCCATTTCGTTCCCGACGAACTCACGGCGCTCAACGCGAGGTTGCTGCATACGCTTCCGTTTGAAGCCGTTGCGCCGCGCCTGGCGGCAACGGGTATCGGCGGAGGCGCCGCGTTCTGGGATGCCGTGAAACCAAATCTGACGCGGTTGAGCGATGCGGCCGATCTGTGGACGCTGGTTTCCGGTCCCGTCGCCCCGGTGATCGAAAGCACCGCTTTTGCCGCGGCCGCTGCCGAACATCTGCCGCCGGAGCCGTGGAGCGAGGCGACCTGGCTGGCCTGGACCGCAGCCGTGGGTACCGCCACCGGCACAAAAGGCCGCGCGCTCTTTCATCCGCTCAGGCTGGCGCTCACGGCCCGCGAGCATGGACCGGAACTCAAAAAGCTGCTACCACTCATCGGGCGCGCGAAAGCTCTTGCGCGGCTCAAAGGGGAAACGGCGTGACTATTTATCGCCAAATCTGTCGGATTTCGATTTGCGGCTGACGCCGCAACGCTCCCTTTTACCCATCCTCATCGCTATTAATTCCCCGCCCGAACTGCTTCGCGGTTCACCTCCCCATAAAGGGGAGGTGAACACCACTCGTATCCCCTCCCCCTCGTGGGGAGGGTTGGGGTGGGGGAACGCAAACGCTGTTGCTATAAGTGAATCGCCATGACCTTACGCCTCTACAACACCCTATCGCGGACGAAGGAAGAGTTCGTCCCCATCGATCCCGAGATCGTGCGCATGTATGTGTGCGGACCGACGGTCTACGACTTCGCCCATATCGGCAATGCGCGGCCCGTTGTCGTGTTCGACGTGCTGTTCCGGCTGCTGCGCCATCTCTATGGCGAGGACCACGTCGCCTATGTGCGCAACATCACGGACATCGACGACAAGATCAACGCACGCGCGCTGGAGCGGCGCGGCGCCCGCAATGTGCCGATCCTCGACGTGGTGCGAGAGTTGACGAGCGAGACCGGCCAAATCTATGACGAGGATACCGCGGCGCTGGGCAATCTGCCGCCGACGCGCACACCGCGGGCGACCGAGCACATCCTGCCCATGGTCACGATGATCGCGAAGTTGGTGGCATTGGGCCACGCCTATATGGCGGAAGGCCATGTGCTGTTCGATGTGTCGTCGAAAGCCGATTACGGCAAGCTCTCGCGCCGCTCGCTCGACGAGATGGTGGCGGGCGCGCGCGTAGAAGTGGCGCCCTATAAGCGCAGCCCGATGGATTTTGTTTTGTGGAAGCCCTCTGACGTGGCAACGCCGGGCTGGGAAAGCCCTTGGGGGCGTGGTCGGCCAGGCTGGCACGTCGAATGCTCGGCGATGAGCGAGTTCTATCTCGGCGAGACTTTCGACATTCACGGAGGCGGCATCGATCTCGTCTTCCCGCATCACGAGAACGAGATCGCGCAGAGCGAAGCCGCACATCGCGAGCACGCCATGGCCAATTACTGGCTGCACAACGGGTTCCTGAATGTCGAGGGCGAGAAAATGTCCAAGAGCCTCGGCAATTTTGTGACCATTCACGAATTGCTCGCGGACTGGCCCGGCGATGTCCTGCGGCTCAACATGCTGCGCAGCCATTATCGCCAACCGATGGATTGGACCGTTCACGGTATGAAGGAAAGCTGGGGCATGCTGGAGCGCTGGTACGATGCGGCGGAGCCGATCGCCTCGCGACGAATCGGCGACGCATTTCTTGCTGCGCTGTGCGACGACCTCAACACGCCCCAAGCAATCGCCGAATTGCACAAGGGTTCGGTCGAAGAGCTCTCCGGCGGCTTGTCTCTGTTGGGCTTTTCGGTCGTGTCCGAGCGCATCGAAGCGAAATCCTCGGTCGATGCCGGCGAAATCACGCGGGACATCGGGGCGCGAAACGCCGCGCGCAAGGCGCGTGATTTTAAAGAGGCGGACCGCATTCGTGATAAACTTTTAGCCAAAGGAATTGTGTTGAAGGACGGACCCGAGGGAACGACCTGGGAGGTAAAGCGGTGAGTATTGTTGCCGTTGGATCTTCCTTCATTTCCCACCCTCCCCTTGAGGGAGGGTCGAAAGCTTTCTTTGAGCGCCAGCGAAAAGAAAGTTTCGGGGAGGGGGATTGTTGCGGCAGCACCCGGCCCCGAAAAATTCTTCGAATTTTTCGACCCTCCCTCAAGGGGAGGGTGGGATGAGTCGCGAACGCCTCTTCCTTTTCGATACCACCCTTCGCGATGGGGCGCAGACGCAGGGCGTCGATTTTTCCGTGGAAGACAAGCGCCAAATCGCGCTAGCACTCAATGCGCTGGGCATCGATTACGTCGAAGGCGGTTGGCCGGGCGCCAATCCGACGGACACGGCGTTTTTCACCGAACGGCCGCCGCTGACGCGCGCCAAGTTTACGGCTTTCGGGATGACTAAGCGCGCAGGCCGCAGCGCGGCCAACGATCCTGGCCTTGCGTCCGTGCTGGATGCCAAGGCTGATGCTGTCTGCCTCGTCGGCAAGACTTGGGATTTTCATGTCGATGTCGCGCTTGAAATTCCGCGCAGCGACAATGTCGACTTCATCGCCGAGTCGATCGCGGCCGTAGTGGCGAGGGGCCGCGAGCCTTTGTTCGATGCGGAACATTTCTTCGACGGCTACAGGGCCAATCCGCTCTATGCGCTCGATTGCATCCGCGCGGCGCATGCGGCAGGCGCGCGCTGGGTTGTGCTGTGCGACACCAATGGCGGCACATTGCCGGAAGACGTCTATCGCATCGTTTCGGAAGTGCGCGCAGCGCTTCCCGATGCCGCACTCGGCATTCATGCGCACAATGACACCGAGCAGGCGGTCGCGATTTCGCTGGCGGCGGTGCGCGGGGGAGCGCGGCAGATTCAGGGCACGCTCAACGGGCTGGGCGAACGCTGCGGCAACGCCAATCTGTGCGCACTGATCCCGACCCTACTGTTGAAGGAGCCTTACGCCTTGCAGTTCGAGACCGGTGTTTCGCGCGAACAGCTGGCGCGCGTGACGGCGACATCGCGGCTGCTGGACGAAATCCTCAACCGCGCGCCTAACCGTCACGCTGCCTATGTCGGGCCGTCAGCCTTTGCGCATAAGGGCGGGCTGCATTCCTCCGCGGTCCTGAAAGATCCGCGCACTTATGAGCATGTGCCGCCGGACGCGATCGGCAATGCGCGGCGCATCCTTGTGTCGGACCAGGCCGGCCGGTCGAACCTGCTCGCGCGGCTGGCCGATGCCGGAATCGATGTCGATGCGAAAGACGCTCGCGTCGCGCGTCTTCTCGAAGACGTGAAGCAGCGCGAATTCCTGGGATATTCCTATGACGGCGCCGAAGCGTCGTTCGAGTTGCTGGCACGGCGGGCTCTGGGACAGACGCCGGATTATTTCGAGGTCGAGAGCTTCCGCGTGATGGTCGAGCGTCGGCACAATGCCATGGGCGACCTGATGACCGTGTCGGAGGCCGTCGTCAAAGTGAAAGTCGGCGCCGAGACCTGCCACAATGTCGGCCTCGGCAACGGTCCGGTGAACGCGCTCGACGAAGCATTGCGCAAGGACCTTGGCCGCTATTCGGCCTATCTGCAGGACCTCGCGCTTGTCGATTACAAGGTTCGTATCCTCACGAGCGGCACGGAGGCCGTGACGCGCGTGATGGTGGAGTGCAAGGACGGGCAGGGGCAGCGCTGGTCGACGGTGGGCGTATCGCCCAATATCGTGGACGCGTCCTTCGAGGCACTGACGGATTCGATCCGCTATAAGCTCTACCGCGATGGCGCGCGGGAGTAGCGATAATCGTCGCAATTTGTGATCCGGATTTGCGCCTGCCAAGACGCATAGCTGGTTTGACACGGACAGCCGATATTTCGCCGCCATATTTCAGTATGGTCAATCTGACCGATTTCCCCCGAGTGCCATGACTCAAAGTGCACCCCCGCACAACGAAACCACCGGCATCATGCTGGCGGGCGGCGCCTATGCGATCTGGGGTGTGGTGCCGCTTTTCTGGCGGCTGCTCGGCGATGTCCCGCCATTCGAATTGACCGTCCACCGCATATTATGGTGCGCGCTGTTCCTGTTGGCTGTGGCGGCCTGGCGGGGGCGTACATCGCGTATCGTCAGCATCCTGCGCGAGCCGCGCATGATCGCAACTCTTGCGCTGACCAGCGTGCTTATCAGTTGCAACTGGACGATCTTCATCTATTGCGTGTCGACCAGCCAGCTCGTTGAGGCGAGCTTCGGCTATTATCTGACCCCGTTGCTTTCGATCGGGTTGGGCGTCTTCCTGTTCGGCGAGCGCCTGTCGCGTGTGAGGCTCGCCGGTATTGCGCTCGCGGTGGTCGCCGTCAGCGTGCAGGCCTATGAGCTTGGGCACATTCCCTGGATCGGCCTGGCGCTGGCGCTGTCTTTCGGCTTCTACGGCTATTTCCGAAAGCTGACGGACATCGATTCGCTGGATGGCTTGCTGGTCGAAACACTGATCCTGTTTCCGATCACCTTCGGCTTGGTGGCGTTCTGGTGGTGGCGGCACACGGGCGCATTCCCATCCGTCAATCTGGGCAAGGACGCGTTGTTGATCGTCGCGGGACCGCTGACCGCCGTACCGCTTGCGATGTTCGCGGCGGGGGCACGGCGCATCCGGCTTTCGACGCTCGGTTTCCTGCAATATTGCTCGCCATCGATCACGCTTCTGCTCGCGACCTTCGGCTTCCACGAAACGTTCTCACGCGGCAGTGCGATTGCGTTCGTACTCATCTGGGCTGCGATTCTGATCGTGGCGTTGGAGGGCCAATTCAGACGGTTCCGGCCGCAGGCAACTTGAGAAGGAGCGTCGCGATCGCTTCCTTGGGATCGACGACGATCTGTTGAAGTTCGAAAAGACTCGGGTTCGCGAAGCCTTCGCGCACGACATGATCGAGGAGCGTCTTCAACGGATCGAAATAGCCCGCGATGTTCACCAACAGGATGGGCTTGCCCAGCGCGTGAAGTTGGGCCGAGGTCAGCACCTCGAAATATTCATCCAGCGTACCAAGCCCGCCCGGCAGGATCACGAACGCGTCGGCCAGAGCCAACATGCGCTGTTTTCGCTGCTGTAAGTCGGGCGTGACGATCAGTTCCTCGGCCGACCGGAGAGGGGGTTCCAGGTGCTCCAGAAACTTGGGCAGGATGCCGACCACGGGCGCACCGCCCGCCCGGGCTGCGCGGGCCACTTCGCCCATCAATCCGATATTGCCGCCGCCGAAGACGAGCGAGAAGCCGTTGGCCGCGAGCAAAGTCCCCAATTCCCGTGCGGCTTCCGCATGGCGCCGATCGCGGCCGGGCGACGAGCCGCAGAAGACACAAACGGCACGCAAGCGCTTTTCCTCGCCGGCGGGAGGGTTATGCATGACCCGATTCGTTCTCTTGGCTGTTGCGATGCGGGATATAGTTGGGGATTGCGGCTGCCGCACCATCTTTCTAAACAGAACCCAACCGCTATCGCCTGAGAGGTTAGTCGTGTCGTTTTCCTTCGTCACCCCGGCAAGCACCGGGATTCCCGCACTTTCGGTGCGCTGAAGCATGTCGACTCCGAATCCCATGCTCGAATCGGGCGACGGCACGCCGTCGCTTCATCCGCTCTATATGCTGATGCCCTATCTTTGGCCGAAGGACCGGCCGGATCTCAGGGCGCGCGTGGTTGTGGCGCTCGTCTGTCTCGCGCTGTCGATCGCGGCCACGACGGTTTCGCCCGTCATGTTCGGCTGGATCACGGATCGGCTGGCGCATAAGACGCCTGCGAACATCGCCATTGCCGCGGTCTTCGGCCTGATCGTTGGCTATGTGTTGTCGCGGATTCTGATGCAGGCCTTCGCGCAATTGCGAGACGGCATTTTCGCGAAGGTTCAATACAACGCGCTCAAAGAGGTCGGCGTCTCGACCTTCGCCCATGTGCACACGCTGAGCCTGCGCTTCCATCTGGAACGCAAGACGGGCGGCCTGTCGCGCACCATCGAGCGCGGCACGAAGGGCATCGACACGCTGCTTTCGTTTGCACTGTTCAGCATTTTCCCGACTTTTTTCCAGCTCCTGCTGTTCACCGCAATCATGGTCTGGAAGCTCAACGTCTGGATCGCACTGACGACGCTCGCGATGGTCGGCGGCTATGTGTGGTTTACCTTCGCGATCACGCGCTGGCGCGTGCGTTTTCGCCGCGAGATGAACGACAGCGACAGCGAGGCGAATACCAAGGCCGTCGACAGCTTGCTCAATTACGAGACTGTGAAATATTTCAACAATGAAGGCCACGAGACTCGTAGATTCGAAAAATCGATGGACAAGTTTTCTCGGGCTTCCATCCAGGCGCAGATATCGCTGTCTGTCCTTAATACGGGCCAGGCCGCGATCATGGCCGTGGGCATGGGACTCGTGATGGTGCTGACTGCGATCGGCATCTCGCGCGGTCAGTTCACCATCGGTGCGCTGGTGATGGGCAACGCCATCTTGATGCAGCTCTACCAGCCGCTCAATTTGCTGGGCACGGTCTATCGCGAAATCACGCAGGCGTTGGTCGATATGGAGGCGATGTTCCGGCTTCTCTACCAGCCGCAGGAAGTGAAGGACAAGCCGGGCGCGAAAGAGCTCGACGTCCATGGCGGCGAGATCAAATTCGACAACGTCATTTTCTCCTATGAGCCCGCGCGCATCGTGCTCAAAGGCATCAGCTTCATGGTGCCGGCCGGCAAGACGGTGGCAGTGGTGGGGCCGTCGGGCGCAGGCAAATCGACGATCTCGCGTATTCTCTATCGCTTCTACGACATCAAAAGCGGCAGCGTGACCATCGACGGACAGGACATCCGCGACGTGACGCAGGCGTCGTTGCGCGCAAATATCGGTATCGTTCCGCAGGATACCGTCCTGTTCAACGATACCGTGCGCTACAACATCGCTTATGGCCGCATCGGCGCGAACGAATCCGAGATCAAGGAAGCCGCGCGCATGGCGCAGATCGACAGCTTTATCCAGGAACTGCCGCTCGGTTACGACGCGATGGTGGGCGAGCGCGGGCTCAAGCTCTCCGGCGGCGAGAAGCAGCGCGTCGCGATTGCGCGCACGATCCTGAAAAATCCGCCGATCCTGCTGTTGGACGAAGCGACCTCCGCGCTCGATACGCATACGGAACGTGAAATCCAGAGCGCGCTGTCGGAAGTCTCGAAAAACCGCACTACGCTTGTCATTGCGCATCGACTTTCAACGGTCGTAGATGCGGATGAAATCCTCGTGCTCGATCACGGCGAAATCGTCGAACAGGGCAAGCATGCCGAACTCGTCGCCAAAGGCGGCCATTACGCGTCGATGTGGAACAAGCAGCGCGAAGCCGCGGCGGCGCGCGAAATCCTTTTGGCGGTCGAGAGCGATCCCGATGTCGTACCCGGCATCGCCAGATCTACGCCGTTGGCCGCGGCGGACTGATTATTCCGCAGCTTGCGCTTCCGGTTGCGGCACCGAGCGGGGCCGCGCGACTGCGGGCACGTCATTCGCGCCGTTGCGCCGCGCGCGCCGGAGTTCGCGGGCTTCGCGGATACGATAGGGCAACGCCAGCATGGCAGGCACAAGGCCAAGCGTGATCATCTTCGAGAAAGCCAATCCGAACACGATGGCCGTCGACATCGGAACCCAGGTCATGCCGTGAGGGCCTCCGACCGTCACCTCGCGCGTCCAGAAATCGATCTCGATGGCGAACATCATCGGCAACAACCCACCGATGGCCGTCACGGTCGTGAGGAACACCGGGCGAAGGCGTTGCGCGCTGGAGCGGATGACCGCCTCGATGGGGTCCATGCCCGACAGCCGCAGACGCCGAAAGGTGTCAATCAGCACAATGTTGTGGTTCACCACGATGCCTGCAAGCGCGAGCATGCCCGTGCCCGACATAATAACGGAGAAGGGCTGACCCATGATCAGCATACCGAGAAGCGCGCCGATCATGGCCAGAACCACGGCAATCAGAATCAGGGTCGCGTGGTAGAAACTGTTGAACATCGCGACCAGCACCATGGCGATGAGGAACAGCGCCATGAACGCCGCGCCCACTAGAAACAGGCCGGCTTTTTGCTGCTCTTCGTCCGCACCTTTGAAAGCGACGTGAACGCTTGCCGGGAATGTCTGGGTCGCCATCCATGCTTTGATCTTTGCGACTTCGGTGGCCGGAAGAACGCCGGGCACGAGATTTGCGCGAATGTGGTAGACGCGGTGGCCGTCGACGCGCTCAATGGAATTCACCTGGGGCGCAGGCCGGAGCTTGACGAAATTCGAGATCGGCACCATGCCGCCGGGCGTCGACACGCGCACATCGTCGAGCGCATGAATGCCGCGCGATGACGCGGGGTAGCGTACGCGGATATCGACCTGCTGTGTCGTGTCGTCGGGACGATATTCGCCAACCAATATCCCGTCGGTGACAAGCTGTACGGCCGTGCCGATGGTCTGTGCATTGGCGCCGAAGCGGTTGGCGACGTCGCGATCGATGTCGAGGTCCCATTCGATACCGGGTAGGGGCCGCGTGTCTTCGAGATCCCGCAGTTCCTTCAACCCGTCCATGCGGCGACGGATTGTGTCGGTCGTCTGGGCGAGCGTCGCATAGTCGTCCGAAGAGACGTCGATCATGACGTCCTTGCCAGTCGGCGGTCCATTAGTAGGTACGCGCACTTCGACATGGACACCTGCGAGATTGGCTGTCTTTCGCCGAATCTCTTCGAGAATCACGCTGCCTCTGCGGCGTTCGTGGTAGTCCTTCAGTTCAATCTGAATCTGACCAATATTGTCGACAGGCACTCCGCCCTGATCGTTTAGCGTGTCCTGCTGTTCGCCCGAGGTGGCATAGATGTATTTGAGCCCATCGACGGACTCGACGATCCGCTCGACGCTCATGACGACGTCGCGCTTTTCCTGGGCGGAGAGATTGCCGCGCGCGGATACGAGAATATTAGCCATCTCCGGATCGGTATCGACAAAGAACTCGACGCCGTGGTTGAACACGGCGAACAGGCCAATGATAACGACGACGACGGCCAGTGCGCCGAGGATGACGCGTCCGGGATGTTGCGTGATCCGCTCTGAAAGATGGGCATACCATCCGGTGATACCCGGAATATCACGCCAGTCACCCGTCTCCGATGCCTCAATGGCCGCTTCGTGTTCGGGGTCCGGCGGCGGCTTCTTGCCCAGCATGCCGCCCAGAACCGGCACGAAGATTAGTGCGACGAACATCGAGGCACTCAGCACGATGATCAGCGTGATCGGAAAATAGCTCATGAATTTTCCGGTCACGTCGGGCCAGAAAAGCATGGGAAAGAACGCGGCGATCATCGTCGCGGTCGCGCTGACGACAGGCCAGAACATGCGTCGCGCGGCTTCCGCGAAAGCGGGCCGCGGGGGTGTGCCCTCGGTCATTTTCCGGTCGGCATATTCGACGACGATGATGGGGCCGTCGACGAGAATGCCGACAGCGAGCAGCATTGCGAACATGATCATGAAGTTGAGCGTCATTCCCGTGGCATTCAGCACGAGGAAGCTGATCAGGAACGATGTGGGAATTGCTGCGCCCACCAGAAGACCCGAGCGGAGCCCGAGTGCGGCGACTATGATGATCATAACCAGGATGATGGCGAGAATGATCGAATCCGACAGCGAACCCAGCGTGTCATGGATGTCGGTGGATCGATCGGAGAGATACTTCACGTGCACGCCCGACGGCCAGGACTGCTGCGCCGCCGAGATCAGCTGACGGACTTTGAGGTTGTTGTCGATGATGTTGGCGCCGATGCGCTTGGTTACTTCGAGCGCGATCGTCGGCTGACCATTCAGGCGGGCGAAACTTGTCGCGTCGTAGAAGGTACGATGGACTTGCGCCACGTCGCCCAGCGTGACCGTCGCGGCGCCGCTCGAGCGGATCGGCAATTCGAGAACATCCTGCGGACTGTCGATAACGGCCGGAACCTTGACCTCGAAACTGCCATGGCCGGTATCAATCGAACCGGCCGCGATGAGTCGGTTATTGTTGGAAATCGCGCCGAACATTTCCTGCTGGGTAATGCCGTAGCTTTCCAGCTTCGAGGGATCGATGACGATCTCGAGCATCTCCTGGCGTTCGCCGCCGATATTGACGTCGAGAACGCTGGGAATCTGCTTGATCTGATCTTTCAGGTCGCGTGCGATCTTGAGCATCGTCCGCTCGGGCACATCGCCATAGAGCGACGCCGTGATCACCGGAAAGAGGCTCGTATTGAACTCCTGAACGGTCGGTTGCTTGGCGTCCGTCGGCAATTCGGCGCGCGCGGTTTCCACCTGCGCGCGCACGTCTTCGAGCGCCTTTTCTTTGTTGAAGTTTACGTCGAATTCGAGAATGACCACTGCGAAACCCTGGTAGGCGCGCGCCGTGACGTCCTTGAGACCTTCGATGGAGCGCAGATAAGTCTCCATCGGTTTGACGAGGAGGCGTTCGCTATCTTCCGGACTGATGCCCGGATAGGGGATCGTCACGACAATCACGCCGAATGGAATGTCGGGCTGGGCTTCTTTCGGGATCACGACGAACGAGATAAGGCCCGCAATGATGGCCACGGCCAGCATCGCGACGACCACACGCGTGTTGTTGACGGCCCAATCGACGATCCGGATCATGCGCGGCCGCCCTTGTCCTGGACCGTCTGCACGCGTTCGCCGTCGTTGACGAATTCCTGCCCGACCGTGATCACGGCGATGCCGTCGGACAGGCCGCTGACCCACATGCCGTCGGGACCGTCGGACACGATATCGACCGGGTGGAAGTGGACGATACCGCGCTCGACCGTACGCACGCCGATAACGCCGTTATCGTCGAGCACCAGGATTCCCGGTGAGATCTTCTCGGCCATCAACTGCCGCACCGGAATACGGATGTCGGCGCTGATGCCGGCGCGCAGCTTGGCGTCGGGGTTTGGGAGTTCGGCTTCGATGCGGAAGGTGCGCGTCGTGTCGTCGGCGCGGATCGAGACGAAGCTGATCTTGCCCTGCACCGTTTCACCGGTAACGAGATTGGCCGTGATGGGATCGCCGACCTTGAGCTCGCCCACTTCGTGTTCGGAAACCTGGCCGACCGCGAGGAAAGGCTCGGGTGCCACGATCATGGCGCATTTGTCGCCCACCTTCATGTAATCGCCCACTGTGACGTAGCGGTCGTCGACGATGCCGGCAAACGGCGACTTGATTTTGGTGTTGGCGAGCTCGATTTCCATCGTCTGCTGTGTCGCCTTGGCCGCTTCGAGAGACGCGGCCGACTGCGAAACCTGTGTGGTCGAGCGGAAGCCGTTCTTGGCGAGATCGACATCGACATCATGCTGCTTGGCCGTTTGCGCCACAAGCGCGCGCGCCTGCTGCAGCTTGGCCGCGCGATCGTTCAGCTTGATCTCACAGAGAACATCACCCATCTTGACGCGGTCGCCTTTTTCGACACGAAGCGCCTGCACAACGCCTTCGACCTCGGCGCGCACGTCCACGGAATGCAGCGCCTGCGTCCGACCACGGATCGTTATCGTCGCATCGCGATCGGCCGCAGCAAGGATTTGGACGCGCACGCGCGGCACATCGACGGCCTTCGCCTGCGCGTCGCTGCTGGAAGCCTTGTGACCGCCGACGATAAATCCGGAGCCGATCCAGACGACCGCAAGCACGAGAATGATCAGCGCCGCACGGTAGCTTGGCCTCATACGCATAAAGGAGTCGAACATCGATTTGAACATCTCGCGCTCGGTTACTCGGCCGCCTCGGCCTTTGGTTGTTCGATTTCGTGCCGGTGTGTGCGAAGGAACTCCAGCATCGCCTCGTAGACGGCGCGGCCGAAGCCGGAGACGAATTTCTCGCCCGGCGTTTGCGGTTCCGCCTTCATGTCGGAAAGCTGCGCGAGTTTTTCCTCGCTGACGCGAATGTAAGTGTCGAGCATCGACACGACGCGCTCATGGGGCAGCAGATGCGAGAACAGCATCGCGAACACGAAAGGCGAGCGGTGGCGATCTTCGGGAAGTGGTTTCAGAAGCGCTGCAATGAAGGCGCTGCGGCCGCTGGTGGTAATCGAATAGACCTTGCGATCGGGGCGCTTTTCCTGCGCTTCCTCGCGGACCGAGACGAGGCCTTCTTCGGTCAAGCGGTTCAGGGCGGGATAGATGGAGCCGAAGCTCGCTTCCACGAAGTGCTGGTAGCCGTCGTCCTCGAACAGCTTCTTGATCTCATAGCCCGTGGCGTCGCCGCGGGTGAGAATTCCCAAGCAAATGGTACGAACGTCCATCCCGAGCCCCGAGCCTGATCTATATTGGACCGATATAGATCGAGGCTATATATGTTCGCACGTGCAATATTCAAGTGGGAATGGGCGCAAAATAAGGCGCGACCCGCACAAGGCTGGCCTGCGCGGGTCGGTTTGGTCGCAAACTAGTGCGCGGTCAGATCAATTCAATCCGGTCGACTTCGACACCTTTGGTGCCCTCGCGGGTCGAGAAACGGATGCGCTGCTCGGGGTTCAGGACCGAAAGGCCAGACCGCCGAAGCGCGCTGGCATGGCAATAAACATCGCCCCCGCCATTGTCCGGCATCACGAAGCCGAAACCCTTCTGATCGTTGAAGAATTTGACCCTTCCATCGACCATCGGGCCGCTGGGACCCGCATCGCGGCCACCTCCGCCGTGTGGCTTATCGCCTCCAAAGCGATCGCCGCCGCTGAAGCGGTCGGCATTGCTGCTGAAGCGATCGCCCCCGCCAAATCGGTCGCTGAAGCGGTCGTCGCCTCCGAACCGGTCGCCTCCGCCATATCGGTCGCTGCCGCCGTAGTGATCGCCCCCACCATGCCGGTCGCCTCCGCCGGAGCGGTTGCCACCGAAACGGTCTCCGCCCGGCCGCGGGCGCTGAGATGGCGCCGGGTCCGCCGTGCTCGTGTCAACGCTATGGACCGCGACCACCTGGAGACCGCGGGGCGACTCCTGAAGATCGCACACTACGGTCGCTCCCTGCGGAACGTTGGGCGTGCCTTGCGATGCCAAAGCGGACGCGTGACAGAACGCGTCGCTCCCGTCTTCCAACGTGATGAAACCGTAGCCCTTGGTGGAATTGAACCATTTGACTGTGCCCTTCACGGATGCTCTCGCGAGGGGCTGCGAGCCATTATTATCAAAGTTCGCCATGATGCTGCCGATGTGACCTGCCGGCCTCTATCCTCGCGCGCAAGCCCGTGTCCGGCAACGGGTACTGCGGCACCCTTCTATCATGCCTAAAAGCGTGGCCCGACCGCAACTGGTTAAAAGCCGAAATCGAAATTGGATTGTCCCGCGATTTTGCGGCGAATTCCGCTGAATGAGCCGCTTTGGGCCGCAGTCAGGCCTTTTCGCACTGCGCTACAAATGCCAGGGCGCCCGGCAGGCCCACGATATCGTTGTAGTGCGCGAAACTTGTCCGTTCGCTCGCGCGTCCCTCCAGAATTTCAGCGTAGACCGTTTCCAGCCGTTGCGCGATCGCAAGGAGTGCCGCCACCGGCCGCAACACGATCCGATAGCCCATGGTTCTCAGTGTCTCGAAAGACAGGAACGGGGTTTTTCCGTCCTCGACCATGTTGGCCACAAGAGGGATGCCGGAGAATGTTTTTGCGATGCGCTCGAGTTCCGCTTCGCGGCGCGCCGCTTCCACAAACAGAATGTCCGCGCCGGCATTGAGAAACGCTTCGCCGCGTCGCAGCGCTTCATCGATCCCGTCCGTTGCGATCGCATCCGTTCGCGCCACGATCTTGAAAACTGCGTTTGAACGCGCGGAAACGGCTGCGCGAATTTTGGCGACGGCGTCGGCGAGCGGCACGATCTCCTTGCCGTCCATATGGCCGCAGCGTTTGGGTACGACCTGGTCTTCGATCTGAATGCATTGCGCGCCAGCCTGCTCATAGGCATGCACGAGCCGCGCGACACTGGCTGGACCGCCATGGCCATTGTCGCCATCGGCAATAAGCGGCAGCGGTGCAATCGCGGACGCGATTGCACGCACCCGCTCGCTCATCTGGTCCGGGCCGACCAACCCGATGTCGGGCACGCCGAAGCTCGCACCCGCGACACCGAAACCGGTCATATAAACAACGCGTGCGCCGGCGCGGGCAGCAATGCGGGCCGACAATGCGTCATAGGCGCCCGGCACGACGATGGTCTCGTTCCGCTTCAATATGACGTCGAGACTCTCGGGCCCGGTCATGCGCGGTCCAATCTCAATCGCTCCAGGTTGTCGCGATGTGCTCCGGATCGTCCTGGGTATTCCGCTCGAAGGTCAGGAAATCATAATAGCCGCAGCGGCCGCCTGGAAAGGTGCGGCAGGTCGAGGGACGCGCAGTATAGATCGTGCAGCGTCTCTCGTCGGTGTCGAAGAACTGGCAGACCTTACCGAAATGCTCATCCGCCTTGCGGCGCATGCTGTATTTCTCGTCTTCCTGCGGCTTCGTGTATTTCTTCTTGGCCTCGCGAAAGCCGATGCCGAAGTGCTTGGCGAGCCGCCAGACATCCTTCTTGTTCAGCGGAATGATGGGGTAAGAGCAGCAATAGCCTGGGCATTTTGCACAATTAAACAGCATCACGGGTTCCGGATCGTGGACGCCAATCTCGGCATCCGGTTTCACGAGTCGAAGATTTCACTTCAACGAGTCGATGCTTACCACTTTGCCATGGCATAATGCACGTGGCTACGGTGCAATGGCAGCAACCGGCGACGAGTTCCCTCTCACCGCAAGAGCATGCTTTTCGAATGATTGCTGGGCGATGGGTTCCAGACTCGAGATCAGGTCTTTCAGGCCCTCGGCAGTTTCCCGAACGAATTCGTAGCTGCCCTCGCGGCGTGATCGCAGGTCGACGATATGTTCCTCGATTTCGTGGCGTTGCGATTCCGCGAGATTTGCGGTGGATTTGAGGAGAACCTGCTCGGCCAGGATTTCCTGCGTGACGTCGAACACGGCGTCCATCGGCATTGCGAGACGCAAGACCATGCTGTGAATCTTTGCCCGGAGGGCAGCGTCACGGA
This sequence comes from Alphaproteobacteria bacterium, assembly GCA_003139615.1. GTDB lineage: Bacteria > Pseudomonadota > Alphaproteobacteria > Micropepsales > Micropepsaceae > Rhizomicrobium. The sequence continues at coordinate 118,625 of PLJH01000141.1, read as the reverse complement.
TATCGAACAGGCTTTCCCGGTTGCGGTCGTAAATGTCGATCTCGCGGCGGGCCGAGCGCAGCAGGCGCATTGTGAGGGGGCCGAATGGCTCGCCGCGGCCATAGGATTCATAGGTGAGGTCAAGAATGATGCCCAGCATCGACAGCACCTCCGCAAACAGAAGTGCGGCGTTTCGTTCCCGCCGGCGGTGCTCGAGGTGTCGCTCGATCTGGGTCGCACAAAAGCCGCCGCCCGTGGCCAAAATGGCGCCAAGCAGGACGGTCCATACCGCGCTCAAATTGCCCAGAAAGTCATAGGTTTCGGGACGCATCGAATCTCCCCCTGCGTCAAGCGGCGATGCATGATAGCAGCCGGCCGTCCTGGCGGCTGAAGCCGTTTGAAGAATAATGATAGGCTGAGCGGAGAGGCCCTCTTCGGGACGAAGGCATGCAACCCTTTATGGCAAGCGTCGCCCAACTGGCTTCCGTGCCGTTCGACCCGATGGCCTCGGCTGAGAAAGCTGCCAACCATATTGCGCGCGCGGGCCGTGACGGCACGAAGCTTTTGGTTTTTCCAGAAGCGTATCTGGGTTTCTACCCGAAGGGGGCGAGCTTCGGCGCGGTCGTGGGCCAACGATCCAGGGAAGGACGGGCCGCTTTCCAGCGCTATTTTGAAGCGGCCGTCGACGTCCCCGGGCCCGAAACCGCGTTGGTCGCGGAGGCCGCCCGCGAGGCCGGGATATTCGTCGTGATGGGCGCCATCGAGCGCTCGGGCGGAACGCTTTACTGCACCGCGCTGTTCTTCGACGGCGCCAAGGGGTTCATCGGCAAACATCGCAAATTGATGCCGACGGCGGCCGAGCGCCTGATCTGGGGTTTCGGCGACGGCTCGACGATGCGGGTCTTCGACTCCAGCATTGGACGCGTCGGTGCGGTTGTCTGCTGGGAGAATTATATGCCGATGCTTCGGATGCACATGTACAGCCAGGGCGTGGCGCTTTATTGCGCGCCCACGGCCGACGATCGCGAAACTTGGTTGCCGTCGATGCGCCATATCGCGTTCGAGGGCCGCTGTTTCGTGCTGACGGCCTGCCAGCATATTCGTCGCGGCGCTTATCCCGACGATTACGAATGCTCTTTCGGCAACGCGCCCGAGACCGTGTTGATGCGCGGCGGCAGTGCGATCGTCGACCCGCTGGGTCACATACTGGCCGGACCGGATTTCACCGGCGAGGCAATGTTGTCGGCGGAGATCGATCCCGGCCAAAGCGCACGCGCCAAATACGATTTCGATGTGGTCGGGCATTATGCGCGGCCGGACATATTCAGTCTTTCGGTGAACGAAGCGCCCATGCCGCCTGTTTTGTCGAAGAGCTGATCGCGTGGGTCAACCAAAGCGAATGCCGTGGAAAGAGGAGTAAACGATGGTCGATGATTGGCCGAATCTGGTCGGCGAATTGGAACGTCTGCTCAAATTGCGCTCCATCGCCTTCGGCATGAAGCTGTTCGAGCGACGCGAAGACATGGAGGCGATCCCGAAAATCCGCCGGCCGCAATCCATCCACACTCTCGACCAGGTCGTAGGGCAGGCGGCCCGTCTGGGCTGGACTGTAGGAATTACCTCCGACGATCTCGTAGGCGCGCAGTGCCGCGCCGTTGTGGGACTCGGGCGGGCCAAAACCGACGACTGGAAATCCGGCAAACACATGACGGGCGTCTGGTTCAGTACGCTCGAAGACGCGAGCGCCCACCAAAGCGCGATGCATTGCGTACCCGATGGCCGCTTCGACGCACTGGCCGTGGCGCCGCTGGCGAGCGGCAAACTCGATCCGCCCGACATCGCGCTTTTCTACGCAACACCGGGTGCCATGATTTACTTCATCAATGGGCTGCAATGGTCCGGCTATAAGCGGTTCGACTGGAGCGTGGTCGGCGAATCGGCCTGCGCCGATTCCTGGGGCCGCGCGCTTTTGAAGCGTGAGCCGAGCCTGTCGATCCCCTGTTTTGCCGAGCGCCGCTATGGCGGTGTCCTGGACGACGAGATGCTGATGGCGATCCCGCCCGAATATCTGGTGAAGGCGATCGACGGAATGAAAGCGCTGGCGAAGAACGGCTTCCGCTACCCGTTCCCGCAATATGGCATGCAGCAGGACGTGCGCGCCGGAATGGCCGTCAGTTACGCCGACAAGAGATAGCGCAGCGGTGTCCGACAAGACTTCAGAGCCTGCCGGAGATCTCGCGATCGATGCAGCCGACGACGCTTATCTGAACCAGATCAAGGCGTCGACTCGCGATCCGCGATTGTCGGAGGCTGCGGCAGCGCTCAAGAAGAACGAAATCGGCGCTGCCGAACCTCTGTTGCGGGGATTTCTGAAGGAACACCCAACCGACGCGCATGCCCTGCGCATGTATGCCGAGGTGGCAGTGCGGCTCGGCCGGTACGGAGATGCGGAAAAGATTTTTGCACGCTGTCTTCAAGTAGCTCCGGGACTTGTCGCTGCACGACACCGTTATGCCATCGTTCTTCATCATTTGAACCGCGCCCCGGAAATGCTTGCGCAAACGGAACTCTTGCTGAAATGCGCGCCCGACAATCCACACTTCCGCAATTTGAATGCCGCAGCGCTGGTGCGGGTCGGAGATTTCGTACGTGCCATCGAGTTGTACGAAAAGCTCGTCGAAGACTATCCGGATCAACTGAAGGTTTGGCTGAGTTACGGCGAAGCGCTCAAGGTCCAGGGCCGGCAGAACGACGCCATCGCCGCTTACCGCAGATGTATCGCGCTGCAATCGAACTTCGGCGAGGCCTATTGGAGTCTCGCCAATATCAAGACATTTCGCTTTACGCTCGAGGAGACAGAAGACATTCGTGCGCAGCTTGCGCATGGCCGGTCGACGGACGAAGACCGCACCCATCTGCATTTCGCTCTGGGAAAAGCGCTCGAAGACGATGGTCTATATGCGGAATCCTTCGAGCAATATGAGAAAGGCAACACGCTTCGCCGTGCGGCAATTGCGTACGATGCGGAAGAAACGACAGCGTATGTGCGCCGTTCGAAAACTCTGTTCACACGAGAATTCTTTCGCGTGCGCGCCGGCAGCGGTTGCGACGCGTCGGATCCGATTTTCGTCGTCGGTCTGCCGCGCTCGGGCTCGACGTTGATCGAGCAGATTCTTTCGAGCCATTCCGCGATCGAGGGGACGGCAGAATTGCCCGAGATCAACGCATTTGCCCTCCGATTGGGGCAAAGAAAGCGAATCGAGGATCCTTCGGCCTATCCGGAGATACTGGCTTCCCTCGATTCAGATGGCCTTAAGAGAATGGGCGAGGAATATCTCGAGCGCACACGCATACAGCGCCGCTCGGATCGCCCGTTCTTCGTCGACAAGATGCCGAGAAACTTCGCGCATGTCGGATTGATTCACCTCATTTTGCCAAATGCAAAGATCATCGATGTGCGTCGGGACCCGCTTAACTGCTGTTTTTCGTGCTTTAAGCAGCATTTCGCGCGTGGTCACGGTTTCGCATATAATCTGGGCGAATTAGGCCGGTACTACCGTGACTATGTCGAGCTGATGGCACATTACGATGATGTACTGCCGGGACGTGTTCACCGGGTCATCTACGAAGACCTGATCGAGAACACCGAACGCGAAGTGCGTCGATTGCTCTCTTATTGTGGCGTGCCGTTCGAAGAAAGTTGTTTGAGGTTTTACGAGACGAAACGCCCCATACGCACGCCGAGCTCCCAACAGGTCCGCACGCCCATCTTCAAGGACGGGCTCGTGCATTGGCGAAACTACGAGACGTGGCTCGGTCCGCTGAAAGCGACGCTAGGTCCCGTGCTCGAATTCTATCCCGATGCGCCCACGTTCCAGACCAGGGCTTTGGGGCCGTAACAGTTCCAATCGGCGTGCGTCGTTTCGATTGACATGCGCGCAATGCCGCTCCTTTGATCTGCCGGCAAAGTTTCGAGCGCATCTGTGTCTGACAACTCGTCCGAGCCCACTGCCGACCTTGCGACCGCGCTCGGCCATGCGGCGAAGCTGCTCGGCAAAAACGATGTCGCCGCCGAGACGCAAACGCGAGAAATCCTGAAAACGGTGCCTGGGCATCCGCAGGCGCTTCTGATGCTGGGGTCCGCGCTACGCCGTCAAGGTCGGTTCGATGCGGCCCTTGAGATTCTCGAACCGCTGGCCAAATCGCAACCGAAGGTCGCGATGGCTCACTTCGAAGCCGGCTTGACGTTTGCGAACGTCGGCCGGACGCGGGAAGGGATTGCCGCACTGATGCGCGCAGTCCGACTGAATCCGAAGCTCGCCCCCGCGTGGCGCGAACTCGGCGACCAATTGACCATCGTTGGCGACACGGATGCGGCCGACAACGCTTACATGAATCAGATCAAGACGTCGGTCCACGATCCGAGACTGCTGCAGGCCGCAACGGCTCTCAATGAAAACAAGCTTGCGATTGCCGAACATCTGTTGCGCGAGTTCCTGAAGGCGTTTCCAACGGACATACCTGCGCTCCGCATGCTGGCAGAGGCGGGTTTGCGGCTGGGCCGCTACGAAGATTCGGAAGCTCTGTTCGCCCGCTGCCTCGAACTCGCTCCGAGCTTTCTTGCCGCGCGACATGGCTACGCGATGGTACTTCATCGCATGAGCCGGACGGCCGAGGCGCTTGCGCAGACGGAAATTTTGCTGAAACGGGCACCCGACAATCCGAGTTTCCGCAATTTAAACGCCGCCGTATTGGCGCGGATCGGCGATTCCGCGCGCGCCATAAAGCTCTATGAAAAGCTTGTCCGCGACCACCCGGATCAGGCGAAGGTCTGGCTCAGTTATGGCCATACGCTCAAGGCGGAGGGGCGGCAAAGTGACTGCATTGCAGCCTATCGCAAGAGCATCGCGCTGCTGCCGAGTTTTGGGGAGGCCTACTGGAGCCTTGCCAACATCAAAACTTTCCGATTTTCGGCGCGCGAAGTGGAAGACATGCGGGTGCAGCTGGGCTACGGCAAACTAAAGGACGAAGACCGCTATCACCTGCAATTCGCCTTGGGAAAGGCGTTGGAAGACGAAGGTCTCTATGCCGAATCCTTCAATCAATATGCGGACGGCAATGCATTGCGCCGCACGGAGCTTATGTACGATGCGGAGGAAACGAGAGATCACGTTCGCCGCTCGAAGGCCGTGCTCACACGAGCTTTCTTTGAGAGCCGTGCCGGTAGCGGTCAGGTAGCACCGGATCCGATATTTGTCCTGGGTTTGCCGCGTTCGGGATCCACGCTGGTCGAGCAAATTCTGGCAAGCCATTCGGCAATAGAAGGGACCGCGGAACTTCCCGAAATCGTCGCGTTCTCCCGTCGCCTGGGCCAGAGAAAAAAAGCGGGCGATCCGTCGGCCTATCCGGAAGTTCTGGCGGCACTGGACGCGGACAGCCTGAAGAAAATGGGCGAGGAATATCTTGAGCGCACGCGGGTTCAGCGCAGGCTGGGCCGGCCGTTCTTCGTGGACAAGATGCCGAACAATTTTGCGCATATTGGATTGATTCATCTGATTCTGCCGAACGCAAAGATCGTCGATGTCCGTCGGCATCCCCTGGGGTGCTGTTTCTCCTGTTTCAAGCAGCACTTCGCACGAGGGCAGGGCTTCACGTACAGCCTGAACGAAATGGGCAGGTACTACCGCGACTATGTCGAGCTGATGGCGCATTTCGACGCCGTGTTGCCCGGCCGAGTTCACCGGATCATCTACGAGAACCTGGTCGAGAATACGGAGGCCGAGGTGCGCCGACTGCTCGACTATTGCGGCGTGCCGTTTGAAGAACGCTGCCTCAGATTCTACGAAACGGGCCGTTCCGTGCGAACCGCAAGCTCGGAACAGGTCCGCACCCCCATCTTCAAGGACGCCGTCGAGCACTGGCAGAACTTCGAGCCTTGGCTCGATCCGCTGAAGCTGGCGCTGGTGCCCCTGCTCGAAACCTACCCAAGCGTGCCCAATTTCTGAGCGCCGTGACTTTTCTGCATTACCGAACGGCAATCGACCACAGCGGCTGGTATGGAGCCCTGCATATCTTGACAACAATTAGTCCCGGCGGTGACATCGAACCGTCACGGGGAAATCGGGGGCTTACTTATGGGCGAATCGGGTCTGAAGGCACGGAATATTGCGCGCCCTGTATTGTGGCATGCGTTGCTCGCGTCGAGCATGCTGACCGGCATCGGGCCGGCATTTGCCCAGAACGCTCCCAGCAGCAACACGATCGAGACGGTCGTCGTGACGGCCGAAAAGCGCGAGGAAAATCTCCAAAACGTTCCGATAGCCATCCAGGCCTTCAGTGCGCAGAAGCTTGATGACCTCAACCTGACGACATTTTCCCAATACGTGCAGTACATGCCGAGCGTGAACTTCACGGTCGGCGGCGCCGGCGGCGGCAATGGCGGTCCGGGATTCGACAACGTCTTCATGCGCGGCGTCAACAGCGGCAATGACGGCAATCATTCCGGTTCGCTACCGACAGTCGGCATTTATCTCGACGAGCAGCCGATCTCGACGATCGGCGGAACGCTCGATATTCCGGCTTACGACATCTCTCGTATCGAAGTGCTGGAAGGCCCCCAGGGCACGCTCTATGGCGCCAGCTCGGAATCGGGAACGATCCGCATCATCACCAACAAGCCGGACCCGAGCGCCTTCGAGGCGGGCTATTCCGCCGAAGTGAACACTGTCGCTCACGGCAACGAAGGTTATGTCGCGAATGGCTTCGTCAATGTTCCGCTGTCGGACAAGGCCGCCATTCGTATCGTCGCCTGGGATGAGCATGACGCGGGTTATATCGACAATGTGCCGGGCACGCGCACCTACCCGACGTCCGGCGTCACGATCAACAATTTCGATATTGCCAAAAACGATTTCAACACCGTCGACAAGCTCGGCGGCCGCGCCGCGCTCAAGTTCGACCTGAACGACAGCTGGACGATCACGCCGTCGATCATGGCAGAAGACGAGAAGAGCAACGGCGTGTTCGGTTACGATCCGAGTGTCGGCTATCTGGACGTGCAGCACTACTATCCCGAATTCGTGCATGACGGCTGGTATCAGGCCGCTTTGACGGTCGAAGGCAAGATTTCGAATTTCGACGTGACATATGCCGGCGGCTATATGGACCGCCGCGTTCACGCTCAGTCGGACTATACGGATTACTCCTTCTGGTACGACACGCTCTATCCGCCGTCCGAATTCGGCAATTACATCTCGGACAATAGCGGTAATCCCGTCGATCCTTCGCAATATATTATCGAGAAGGATCATTTCACGAAGAACAGCCAGGAGTTGCGGATTTCCTCGCCGAAGTTCGACCGATTCCGGTTCACGGCCGGCGCATTCTATGAAATGCAGACGCATCAAATTTTTCAGGACTACAAAGTCAATGCGCTGGGCTCCGATTACTGGGTGGGCAACGATCCCCCCATTGGGCAAAACGTATACCCGGAAACGATCTGGCTGACCGATCAGCTTCGCACCGATCAGGATGCCGCGGTGTTCGGAGAAGCATCGTTCGACATCACGCCGCAGCTCACATTGACGGGCGGTCTGCGCTATTTCGAAGCGCATAATACGCTTTACGGATTTTTCGGCTTCAGCAGCAACTTCAGCTCGCACACGGGCGAGGCGACGTGCATGACCGGCTACGGCATCTACAAGGACGGCCCGTGCACAAATCTCGACGCGAAGACCACCGATCACGGCTTCACGCACAAACTCAATCTCGCCTATCAGATCGACGACGATCACATGATCTACGCGACTTGGTCCACCGGATTCCGTCCTGGCGGCGACAATCGCCGCACGGATTTCCCGCCCTATAATCCCGACACTCTGATCAATTACGAACTCGGCTGGAAGACGTCTTGGCTCAACGATACGTTGCGCTTCGACGGCGATGTTTATTGGGAGAACTGGAACGATTTCCAGTTTTCGTTCCTGGGAGCCAATTCGTTCACGCAAATCTCCAATGCGGGCAATGCGGTTATCAAGGGTATCGAGGCAGATGTCGTCTGGAAGCCGATCGACGGCCTGACATTGTCCGGCTCCGGAAATGCCGACGACGCACAACTCACTACGAACTTCTGCGGCCCCATTGTGAACGGCGTCGTCGTGAATCAATGCCCCGGTCCGCTCGATCCCGACGAGCCTCAGGCGCCGAAGGGTCAGCAATTGCCGATGGACCCGAAATACAAGACGAACGCCACGGCGCGCTATGAAACGCCGTTCGGCACCTGGCTTGGCTATGTTCAGGGATCGGTTGTGTATCAGAGCAGCGAACAGCCGGATTTGCGCAACTTTACCTGCGACCCCTTTTATGGCTGTGCGCCGTCGGGCGGCATAACCTCAACCCAACCGAATGGTGGGCCGGCCAATTTGCCCGTGCGAACGCTGATCGGACAAATTCCGGCATCGACCACGTTCAACTACACAATGGGCGTGAACAAGGACAATTGGACGCTGGAGTTCTACGTGAACAATCTGTTCGACGAGCACGGACAGCTCTATCGCTATGCAGAGTGCGCCTCCGAAATCTGCGGCAACGAGCCCTATGTCATTCCGAGCCAGCCGCGCACGATCGGGCTGAAATTCGAGCAGAAGTTCTGATTTCGGGTCCGGCCGGTTACTGAAGCGTCTTGGCGACGGTCGCGACCGGACCGCTCGCTTCCGCCACTTGGAATTTCAATCGCCCAATCAGGCGATTGTCTTCGGTGCGGATGTCTACGCGCCAGTCGCCGGGCTTTGGGTTCGTCTTGATGGAATAGGCGCGATAGCCCCCGTCGCGTCCGCCATTGATCGGAAACGCCACGACGGACTGCGTGATCCAGCGGGATCGCTTGGGATCGTACCACTGCCAGCGATGCGCGATGCGCGTGGTGAGTTTGATGGGCGCAAAGACGGCACTGTAAAGGTAAAGCGGCTGGCCGGGCGCAACATGCTCTACCGCCGGCTCAAGGCCGACGGAATTGGTCCAGGTCAGCGGCTCTCCGATGGCGTAATAAACCGCGCCCTGATGCTTCACGGAGTGATACACGCCCACATTGGCCAGCGCGAGGGGCAAGGGCGGCAGAATGTCGAAGAAATAGAACGCGTTCATCGCGGCGAAGATGCAGACTGCGCCCAGCAACAATTGCGGCCGCGATTGGCGAAAGCGCACCGGGCCGATTGCTTTCAAAAGGCGGAGGAACAGCAGGAACAACGCCGCCGCGATCACGCCGCTGGCGATGAATGTCAGGCGGCCGATCGAGCGTGTAAAAACGGGCACGACAAAAATCGAATAGGAGTAGATCGCGAACAACAGCAGCAGCGACGAGAACACCAGCCGCGAGTGATATTTCCGGAATGTCTCGTTGCCGATGAGAAAGCCTGCCAGCAGAAGCAGGAACGGCCAGGATGCCGCCATCACCGCACTGCGTCCATAGAAGACGAGGAAGCCGCTCCACAGACCGCCCAGCGCGAACTGGGTCGCGGCCGGTAGGAGCATCCGAATCCGGCTGGGTTTTGGCTCGACCGGTGCCGGTGGCTCCCCAACGATTGGCGTTTCCCCATCGACCGTCGCCACCTCGCTTGCCGTCTTGATCGTCGGCGCCGGTGCGGCGTTTGCGTATTTCAACGCTGGTATGAACGTCTGATGCCCTAGCGACGCGGCCTGGATCTTTGCCAGCTTCGCACTCGCGCGGTCGGCGCGTGTTTCCAGGAAGTGGCCGACGGCAATCGCTCCGCCCGCCAGCACGAGATAAGCGGCGAAAATGATGTTCGCCGCCGGACGGTCGATGCGCCCGAACGTCAGGTTGTCGATCCCGAAGCCTGCGATCATCGCGAGCGCCGAAAAATGTGCCTGATAGCGCTTGTAGATCGCCAGTCCCGGCGCAACGGCGTCCTGCAAATGTCGAATCGATAGAGCCACGCGAAAAGCCTCTGGACTGGAAGGTCTATTCAATCGACATTTCTGGCATTTTCTTGACCGACAGGCCTGCGGCACACTGCCGTTCGAATAGGCTATAGGAAACGGGTCCTATCGATATCCTTAATGGGGAGTGAAACTTTGAAAATCTCATTGACCGGGCGCGTGGCGCTCGTGACGGGCGGCGGACGGGGCATCGGGCGGGCGATTGCGCTCGCGTTGGCTGAAGCCGGCGCCGACGTGGCCGTGAACTACCGGCGCGACGAGGGCGCGGCCCGTGAGGTCGTGGCCGAAATCGAAAAGCTGGGCCGCAAGGCGCTGACCTATCACGCATCGGTCGAAAACTGGGACGAAGATGTCGCGATGGTCGCCGATGTCGTTCGTGATTTCGGCGGCATCGGTATCCTCGTGAACAACGCCGGAATTGCGAGCCGTGGGCAGACGGTCGCCGACACAGATCCGGCCGAGATGGAACGCGTCCTGCGCGTGCATGCCTTCGGGCCGCATTATCTCGCCAAGCTGGCTGTGCCGCACATGCGCAAGGAGAAGCGTGGCGATATTATCATGATCTCGAGCGTCGCGACGCGGACGATGGGTGCCAACGGCGCGCCCTACAATATGGCCAAGGCCGCGATGGAAGCGCTTGCGCTTACCCTCGCCAAGGAGGAGCGCGCGCATGGCATCCGCACCAACATCGTGGCGCCCAGCCTGACGGTGACCGATATGGGCCAGCGGCTGATGAAGGCGCGGGCGGGTGTTACCGACATCCACGAGCTCGACGCACGCTTTCCGTTCGGCCATGTCAGCGTGCCGGAAGATGTGGCAGCTGTGGTGACGTTCCTCGTATCCGATGCCAATTCCTACGTGAACGGAGAGAAGATCAATGTGGATGGGGGCGGATAAAATGAGCCCACGACGGATTCAAATCCGAGTCAGGCGCCCGAACGGCACGACCTTGTTGTCGATGTCATGGCCGATATCGGCTCGGCCGAGATAGGGAATTCCGGATACCGCGCACCAATGTTTCGCGATCGCTTCTTCGTTCTGGCCGAAGGGGGGATCGTTGGGCGGGGTCGCGCTACAGCGGCCGAGCCGGATTCCGGCCGCGCGCCTGATATTCGGGCTGCCCGTAATATGAAGCAGGGCGCGGTCGATATAATACAAATGCTCGGACACTTCCTCCAGCATCAACACGTGACCCGACAGATCGGGCTCGAATGGCGTGCCGAGCAGATTGCCGAGGATCGTGATGTTGAACGCTGCCGTGGGTTCGGGCGACACGACGGATGGTTCGATTGTGCCGGGATCGGCATCGACGAGAAAGGCCAGCGCGCGCCGAACGGCCGCCTCGCCGCCCTCCCGCGACAGGTCGGCGGGCATCGGGCCGTGCACGAGGTTCTGAAAGCCGTCCGCATACATCGCGCCGAACAGGGCGCCCGCATCGCTGTAGCCGAGATAGGTTTTCCGGCGCGCGACATCGCTCAAGGCGGGTAAAACGCTTTCGGAAAGCCGACCGGATCCATACCCTCCGCGTGCTACCCACAGCGCATCGAAGCTTTCATCGTTCGCGATATCGAGAAAGGCGCCCGCGCGCGCCTCGTCGTCGCCCGCAAAATGGCCGGACGAGAGATAGCATTGCGGATGGAATACGAGCTCCGGCGCGCGATCCGGAAATTGGGCCGCCGCAATTGCCTTCACTTTCTCGGCAAGCGCCGGCTCGATGCGCGACGCAGGCGCCGCGATGCCGATCCTGATCTTGCGCGTCTGCATTTCATCCCGTCGCTTGTCACCGAATCCCCGGCCTTATAGCCTCCGGCGATGGATCGACACAGAGCTTATTTTTTCTGCGGCATCGGGGGCAGCGGCATGCTGCCGCTCGCGCTGATCCTGCGCGCCAAGGGCCTCAAGGTCTCGGGCTCCGACCGGGCGCGCGACCAGGGCCGCACACCCCAGAAATTCGAATTTCTGCAGCAGCGCGGAATAACGCTCTTTCCCCAGGACGGCAGCGGCGTCGCCGATCCGGAGCTGATTGTCGTCACGTCGACGGCTGTCGAAAGTACGATCCCCGATGTAGAGGCCGCGCGGCGGATCGGCGCCAAGCTGATACTCCGCGCCGAACTACTTGCCCAATTGTTCAATGCCGCGCCCATGGCCATCGGCGTGGCGGGCACGAGCGGCAAGTCCACGACCACGGGCATGATCGGCTGGATTCTGCATCGGGCGGGACTCGACCCCACCGTGATGAATGGCGCCGTGATGTCGAATTTCGTCACGCCGGACGCGCTCTTCGCAAGCGCAATCGTAGGCAAGGGTGAAATTTTTGTCAGCGAAGTGGACGAAAGCGATGGTTCGATCGCGCGTTACATGCCGCATATTGCCGTGATCAACAACATTTCGCTCGATCACAAATCGCTGGACGAATTGCGCACACTGTTTCGCGATTTCGCGGTGAAGGCACGAACGATCGTGCTCAATCTCGACAATGACGAGACAGTGGCGCTGGCGGCAAATGTTCCGGCCGACCGACTGCTCACCTATAGTCTCACGAAATCGCGCGCCAATTTCCTGGGCGACAATCTTGTCCCGGCGCGCGATGGGATCTCGTTAGATGTGCGTGAGCGTGGCGGTGAGCCGGCCCATGTCAAGCTCGCTGTCCCCGGACGCCACAATGTTGCCAATGCGCTTGCGGCAATTGCGGCGGCGCGCGCAGCGGGCGTGTCGCTCGATGTCGCCGCCCGAGCCATTGAAGGGTTTGCGGGCGTCCGCCGGCGACTGGAAACGGTCGGCACGGCGAACGACATCACGATCATCGACGATTTCGCGCACAATCCCGACAAGATCGCGGCCACGCTGGCGACTCTGCATGATTTTCCGGGCCGCCTGCTTGTGATGTTCCAGCCGCATGGCTTCGGACCTTTGCGGTTGATGAAAGATGCGTTCGTCGACTGCTTTTCGGAAAATCTGCACACGGACGACATTCTGATCATGCCGGATCCTGTCTATTTCGGTGGCACGGTCGAGAAGACCGTAACCAGCACCGACATCGTTGCCGGGGTCGAGGCGCGCGGGCGCGCCGCTTTTGCGTTTCCGGATCGTGCCACGTGTGGAACGAAATTGCTTGCGCTTGCAAAACCCGGCGACAGGATTGTGGTGATGGGCGCGCGCGACGATACGCTGACCCAATTCGCGAATGAGTTGCTTGCCGCCATTGGCGGGCCCAAAGAATGATGGATCTAACGAAAGACATGCAATGACCGATTTAGGTCTCAGCCATGTGACAGGCGCGAACGCGCCGCCTCTGATTGAATATACGATCGGCCAAGCGCTCGCGCGCGCGGCGCAGCAATGGCCGGATCGACCGGCGCTGATCAGCGCGCATCAGGGCATTCGCTGGACCTATCGCGACTTGCTGGAGCGCGCAGATCGTCTCGCGGCCGGCTTACTGAAGCGGGGCGTGAGGCCCGGCGACCGCATCGGCATCTGGTCGCCCAATTGTGCCGAATGGACATTGACGCAATTCGCAGCCGCGCGTATCGGCGCCATCCTAGTGACCATCAATCCGGCGTACCGACTGTCGGAAGTCGAATACACGTTGAACAAAGTAGGTGTGAAAGTTCTGGTCGCGGCAGAGCGCTTCAAGAACAGCGACTATGTGGGGATGATCGAGCAATTGGCGCCCGAAATTACAATGGCGGTGACAGGAGCTTTGTCGGCTGCTCGGCTGCCCGCTCTGAAATGCGTGATCAAAATCGGCGGCGTTTCACGGGCGGGCTGGCAGTCATTCGATGATGTCGCCGCTATTTCCGACGAATCGCTCCAGCGTGAAATCGAGCAGATCGGCTCGCGGCTCGACCGCAACGATCCCATCAACATCCAGTTCACCAGCGGCACGACGGGCTCACCCAAAGGCGCCACGCTTTCGCACCGGAACATTCTCAACAACGGCCTTTTCGTCGGCCGCGCGATCGGGCTTGGAGTTGGCGACAGGCTCTGCATCCCCGTGCCGCTCTATCACTGCTTCGGCATGGTGATGGGAAATCTCGGTTGTCTCACCCATGGCGCGACCATGGTCTATCCGTCGGAAGTGTTCGATCCGAAGGCCGTGCTGGAAACGGTTCAACGCGAGAAATGCACCGGTCTCTACGGCGTGCCGACTATGTTCATCGCCATTCTCGGTCATCCCGATTTTGCACAATACGATGTCGCTTCGCTGCGTACAGGTTGCATGGCAGGTTCGCCATGTCCCGTCAAAGTGATGAAGCAAGTGATTGCTCATCTCCACATGCGCCATGTGACGATCGCCTATGGCATGACGGAAACGAGCCCGGTGAGTTTTCAAAGCTCCGGCGACGATCCGCTTGAACGGCGTGTTTCGACCATCGGCAAGGTGCAACCGCATCTCGAAGTGAAGATCGTCAACGAGCATGGCGCGACCGTGCCGCGCGGCGTGCCCGGCGAAGTTTGCACGCGCGGTTATTCGGTCATGCTCGGCTATTGGGATGACAAGCAGAAGACCGACGACGCCATCGATCGCGACGGCTGGATGCATACGGGCGATATCGGCACGATCGACGCCGAGGGCTATGGAAACATCGTGGGTCGTATCAAAGATATGGTGATTCGTGGCGGCGAGAATCTTTATCCCCGCGAAATCGAGGAATTCCTCTACGCCCATCCCAAGGTCGCAGACGTGCAGGTGGTTGGTTTGCCCGACAAGCGCTATGGCGAGGAGTTATGCGCCTGGATCACGCTTCAGCCCGGCGAGACGGCCGATGAAGCCGAGATCCGCGCCTTCTGCACCGGGCAGATCGCGCATCAGAAAATTCCGCGTTACATTCGCTTCGTGGACGAATTTCCGATGACAGTGACGGGAAAAGTGCAAAAATTTCTCATTCGCGAGAAGATGATCGCCGAATTGGGGCTGACGATCGAAAAAACCGCGTAACCGCGGCGAGAGGGGCATTATGAAGCTTTCCATTTGTGCGGTCGCGGTGCTTGCGATCGCGTGCGTCGGCGCCGTACAGGCTGCACCGCCGCGCCTGTTCAAGCTCGACGATCTGGATCAGCTCCACGACGTGAACGACCCGGAGATTTCGCCGGCCGGCGACTGGGTCGCTTACACAGTCCGCACGGTCAATGTGAAGGCAGACAAGCACGAGACGCATCTGTGGATGACGAGCTATGACGGCAAGACCACAATTCAGCTGACCTCGCGTCCCAAGGAAAGCGAAAGCCATCCGCGCTGGAGCCCCGACGGTCGCTGGCTCGCGTTTCTGTCCGGGCGCACCGACGAGAAGAAGAATGATCAGCTCTGGCTGATGGATCGCCTCGGCGGCGAAGCGCAGAAGATCACGGACTTCAAAGGGGGAGTGGTCGATTTCGCCTGGGCGCCCGACGGCAAGCGCATCGCGCTGATCGCGACCGACGAAGACAAGGACGAGAACGGCCCCGACGACAAGGATAAGACCCCTAAGCCCATCGTCATCGACCGCTTCCAGTTCATGCAGGATGTGAGCGGCTATATCCGCCACCTGCACGATCACCTTTATCTCTTCGATGTCGCGAGCCGCAAAGCCGATATCCTCACGCCCGGCGAATTCGACGAGGCGCTGCCCGCGTGGTCTCCCGACGGCAAATCGATCGCGTTTGTCAGCAAGCGGCACAAGGATGTCGACCGCAACGACGATTGGGATGTGTATGTCATCGCGGCCGCGAAGGGTGCAGCAGCACACGCAATCACAACCTATCTTGGCGCCAACAATTCACCGAACCGTGCGGATATCGGAAGCTATCCCGTCTGGTCGCCGGATGGAAAATCGATTGCCTATCTGCAGGGCGGAGATCCGAAGCTGATCGAATATGCGACCGACACTTTGGCTGTCATTCCGGCAGCAGGCGGCAAGCCGCTGCTTTTGACCGCGTCGCTCGACCGCAATGTCGGCAATCCGCAATGGACTCCCGACGGAAAATCGCTCGAATTCATGGTCGAGGACGACCGCGCGCAATATCTCGCGCGTGTTTCCGCCACGGGCGGCAAGGTCGAACATATCGCCGGCGGACGCGACACGATTGGCGAATTCGGCACCGCGCGCGGCAAACATGCTCTCCTGATTTCAAACCCGCTATCGCCGTCGGAAGTCTTCGCCTGGGACGGCAGCGGCGCCCCGCGCCAACTCAGCCATCAAAACGATTGGATGGAGGATGTGAAACTTGCTCCGGTTCAAGAGATCGCGTTCAAGAGCAAGGACGGCACGGATGTGCATGGTTTCCTGCTGAAGCCCCCCGGCGCCACCGGCGGACATCTGCCGACTATCCTGCGCATTCATGGCGGGCCGCAAGCGCAATTCCCGCTCGGGTTCAGCTTCGAATGGCAGATCATTGCGGCGCAAGGTTACGCAGTGGTGGCCGCCAATCCGCGCGGCAGTACGGGACGCGGTCAGGCCTATTGCGCGGCGATCTTTGCAAATTGGGGCGGCCCCGATGTGCAGGATGAACTCGCAGCTGTCGACTATGCGGTCAGGACCGGCGTCGCCGACCCCGCGCGTCTCGGTGTGGGCGGCTGGTCCTATGGCGGCATGCTGACGAACTACGTGATCGCCAGCGACACGCGTTTCAAGGCCGCTACCAGTGGTGCGAGCATCGCCGATATCCTGGGCGGCTACGGCAACGATCAGTATGCGTATGATTACGAGATGGAGTTGGGCACGCCGTGGAAGAACACGGCGACCTGGCTCAAGATATCTTATCCGTTCCTGCATGCCGATCGCATCAAGACGCCGACTTTGTTTCTCGGCGGCGATCGGGACATGAATGTGCCGCTGCACAATGGCGAGCAGATGTATCAGGCGCTCAAGAGCATGGGGATCGACACGCAACTCGTCATCTATCCCGGACAATTCCACGGACTCACGACGCCGAGCTATCTGAAGGACCGGTTGCAGCGCTATCTTGCGTGGTATGACGCCCATCTGAAAGCGCGGTGATGGCCGATCTTGCCAATGACGGTCAGCGGCCATTGCCTCCGATACCGGCAATGCCGCTCCGCCACATCGCGGCTGTGGTCGTCGGCAATGCGCTCGAATTCTTCGATTTTGTCAGTTACGGATTCTTTTCGGTCTATATCGCCCGCGCATTTTTTCCGACGCAAAACGCGTCGTTGAGCCTGATCCTCTCGCTCTCAGCATTTTTCGTGGGTTTTCTGAGCCGACCGGTAGGCGCCATCGTAATCGGTTCGTGGGGCGATCGCGCAGGCCGTAAGCCCGCGATGCTGTTCTCGTTCGGGCTGATGGGCGTAGGCATTATCGGGTTGGCGCTCACGCCCTCTTACGCACAGATTGGCATCGCCGCGCCGGTCCTCGCTGTTCTGTTTCGTTTGGTGCAGGGCTTTGCGCTTGGCGGAAATGTAGGTCCGGCGACGGCCTATATGGTCGAGGCCGCGCCCCCGCTGCGACGCGGCTTCTATGCCGCCTTGCAAGCTGCCTCGCAGGATTTGGGCGCGTTAGCCGCCGGCGTTATCGCGACGGTGTTGGCGTACAATCTCGACGCGCAGCAGATGCAGGATTGGGGCTGGCGCGCGACCATGCTCGTGGGAGCCTGCATCGTTCCGTTCGGACTGATGCTGCGCCGCTCATTGCCGGAGACATTGCATAAAGTCGACGATGCGGGGCTGGCGCCGGACGGCACCGCCGGCGCATTGTCCGTCGGTGCCAGGCTACGTCCGCATCTGCTGACGATCGTGTTGGGCTTGCTGATCCTCGCATCGGCCACGATTGCGAATTACACCACCAATTATATGACGACGTACGCGCTCGACACGTTGCACATGCAGGCCGCCGCGGCCTTCGGCGTCATCATCGTCAGCGGGGTGCTCGCGATTTGCGGCGATTTGGCGAGCGGGCTCCTGGCGGACAGGTTCGGCCGCAAACCCGTCATGCTGGTCCCGGGAGTAGTTCTAGTCGCGTCGATTTTGCCGGCGTTCTGGGCCATCGGGCATTTTCATACGACGCTCGTCTTTTATGTCGCCGTTGGGTGGCTCGCCGTCGTGTTTTGCCTGTCGTCGGGCCCCGTCCTCGTCATGCTGACGGAGACCTTGCCCCGCAGCGTACGGGCCGGAGCCGTGTCCACGATCTATGCCTTCGCGATTGCGATCTTCGGTGGCTCGACGCAAGTCATCGTCAAATCCCTGCTCATGTTGACCGGCAATCCTCTCGTGCCCGCCTATTACTGGACGGGCGCGGCAGCAGTCGGGCTTTTCGCGATGGCATTCGTTAGGGAATCGGCGCCGATCAAGCTTCTTGCGCGCCGTCGCTAGAATCGTCAAAACTTTGTCCCATCGTCCGGCCCGGCGACAAATGCCCCATTGCGCCGGCTTAGCCCTTCTTTCATCTTAACCTGCATTAAACGGCGGTCCTTCGGGGCAACCGGGGGGTAAGCCATAGAAGACGAGTCCATTTCCAACCGAGATCAAGGCGAGTCCCGCGCGACATCAGTCGCGGCGGCGGTGTCGCTCGGCGGCGCCAGCCGCGAAAAGGCGGATTCGTTTCTTGACGAACAACGAGCAGTTCTCAGGAAGCAGGGGGTGCTTCTCGATCTCCAGATCGAAGATGCGCGCGAGCAGCACGATCTGCATGTCTCGCATCTGCGCTTTCGCCGCATCGGCGACTATGCCAAGGCCGCGATGGAAGCGACCGTGGCCCTCTTCATTGCTTTGGTGGTCGCGGGCCTGATTGCTCTCGTCTGGCAGGCCCATGACGCGAGAGGGCTTGTCGCCGAGCCGCTCAAGACGCCGCCGGATTTCGCCGCTAGGGGCCTCGACGGAACTGTCCTCTCGCAACAGCTGCTCGATCGCCTCAATGCGATGGTCGACGAGGCGAATGTTTATACCCTGCGCAAGCCGAACAGCATCGAGGGAAGCTGGGGCTCGAATGTCAAAGTCCAGATTCCCGACACCGGCATATCGATCGACGAATTGTCGCGCCTGCTGCGGGGATGGCTAGGTCACGAGACGCATGTGAGCGGCGAAATTTATCGCACCGCCGAGGGCATCGCGCTCACCGTTCGTGCCGGCGCAAATCCTAGCCAAACCTTCAAGGGCGGCGAAGCCGATCTCGATACGTTGATGGACAAGGCGGCAAACGCGCTCCTCAAGGAGACACAACCCTTCGTTTTTATGGATTTGCTGGCGCGGCGAGGCGATGTATCGAGCTCGTTCGCGCTCGCGCAAAAGCTTACCGTTGTGGGATCGGCCCCCGATCGCTCGTTTATACCAATATGGCCAACATTTTGGTGATCGAAGGCAAATTTCGCGAGTCGATTGTGCCTTACGCGCGCAGCATTGCGCTCGCGCCGGACGACCCCATGCCGAGCTTCTTCGCCACCAATGCGGACGCTGCGCTCGACCACGGCGAAGCGTTTGCTGCGCACATTGCATCTTCGGTGCATCTGTTTGCGACCGCTTCGCTGGACGATTATCGCCCCGAAGCACTCGCCAACCTCGTCCCGAGTGCGCGATCCATGCTGGCCCAAACGCGAGGCGATTTCGCCGAGGCTGTCCGCAACGACAGGATCGCCGAGACGATCAGCTTTTCGGATTACGACGCGCAGGGAGGCGTCGTAACGGCATCGGATTTGGCCCGCGATCACGATGTCGAGGCCGCGCGCGCCATTCTGGCGGAGCATCCGCAATATTCCGACGGCCAGGCGGTCATTTGGATCGTCGATGTCGAAGCGCAATTGCCCGTCACGTTCATCGACGCCGACGTCGATGACTGGAAAGACGCGGCAGCGAGCCTCGCCACCGCGGATCGCATGGCGTTGCGGACCGGCACTGTGAACGATCCGCGTCATACGCTGATCTGGCCCTGGCTCGCCTATGCCTGGGCCAAGACCGGCAACATCGCAAATGCCGAAGCGCTTGTGCGGATGACGCAGCTCGACTGCACGCGCTGTCTGGAGTTCCGCGGCCGCATCGCGGAACTGGCCGGCGATGATGTCGTCGCCGCGCGCTGGTTTGCACGCGCCGTTTCCGACGCGCCATCCGAACCCTTTGCGATGCTCGACTGGGGCGCGATGCTGCTTCATCGTGGCGATTATGACAGTGCAATCGCGGAATTTCGGCAGGCAAACGCCATCGGTCCGCACTTCGCCGATCCGCTGGAGATGTGGGGCGAGGCGCTGATCCGCAAGAACCGCTCCGATGTCGCGCTCGCGAAATTCGCGGAAGCCGATAAATACGCTCCGAATTGGGGGCGTCTCCATCTCAAATGGGGCGAGGCGCTGCTTTGGTCGGGAGATAAGGTGGGAGCCGGGAAACAATTTGCCATTGCGTCGGGGCTAGATCTTTCCGGAACGGAACAAGTCGAGCTCGCAAAATGGGGAACGGCGCATGGCTGACAAAAGCGAGTCGACCGGAGATGACGGGACGGCCAAAGCCGCCGCGGTCGGAGTGGCGATGCACGAAGCATCGCGCGATCCCGGCGTTGCCGCGGATGTGCGGGAGTTTTTGCGCGAGCAAACCATCGTCTTGCGGCTCCAGGCCGAAGATTTGCGGCGGGAGGACAAGCTCCGTCACTGGTCGCTGCGCGTACATCACATCAGCGACGTGCTGAAGCTTTCCTTTGAGTTGGCGCTGGCCTCGATTTTCACGGTTGTGATGCTTGTCGCGGCACTGACCGTCTGGTCGGCCACGCAGGAAGACGGCGTTGTGATCGAAGCCTTTTCGGTGCCGCCCGACATGGCGGCGCAAGGCCTCACGGGCCAGGGCGTAGCGGCGAAACTGCAGGACAAGCTTTCGGCCATGCAGGCCGCCACGGATTCGGCAAGGCCGGCCGCGTCTTATTCCAACAATTGGGGCGGCGACATCCGGGTCGAGATTCCCAACACGGGCATTTCGATCGGCGAATTCTATCGTTACCTCGTATCGCGGCTGGGGCATCAGACGCATATCACGGGCGAGGTCTATCACATCGGAAACACGATCGCTGTCACTGCCCGCAGCGGCAGCGATGCGGGCGCCACCGTCACCGGCACGGAGGCGGATTTCGATGCCCTCATGCAGCAGGCGGCCGACCAGATTTATGCGCGTACACAGCCCTACCGGCATGCGATTTATCTGGATGAAAGGCAGGCCGAACACGGCGGGCGCGAAGCGGCGCGCGCAATCTTCGAGGAGCTTGTCGCAAGCGGGTCGCGCGAAGACCGCATCTGGGGCCATGTGGGTCTCGCCAATCTCGCCAATCTCGTCGATTCCGACGATCCACGGCTTGCGTCGGCCGAGGAGCGCAAGGCCGCGGCGCTCGATTCGTCTTTCGCGCTTCCGTATCAGGACATTGCCGGCGACGACCATATTCTCGGACACGACGAATCCGCGATCGCCGATATGAGCAAGGCCGTGCAGTTGCTTGAAAGCGGCCATGGCGGAATGAGCGATCGTGCCGCGACCATCAGCCGTAGAGCCGACCGCGCGATTATCGACATTTCGCTGGGCGATTTTGGCGCCACAATGCGCGATAGCGAGGATGCCGTATCACTTCCGGATTTCTACGGCGTGGCAGAGGGCGCGCGCGAGCTGTCGATCATGACGCTGGCGCTGCTTCACCGGACTACGGAAATGCGCGAGGCATGGAACGACTTGCCCGCGTCAAAGGATGTGTTCACCAATATGAATCGTGAAGCTGCGAAGCTGCAGGCAGACTATTGGTCTGGGGACTGGACCGCCGTCACGGCCGAGTGGCCCGGCGCCGAGGCGGCGACGCGGCAACTCACGTCCATTCCCGGATACACCAAACGATATGTAGATTTGGTGCTGACCAGCGAATTTTCGCCTTTCACGGCGGGCGCGCTTGCCGAGACCGGCGATTTCCGTGGAGCGCACGCGTTGATCGATAAGACCTCGTTGGATTGTTATCCGTGCCTGCGCACGCGCGGCAGCATCGATGCGGCTCAAGGGAACTGGAGCGGAGCGGCCTGGTGGTTCGCAGACGCAACGAGGCAAGGTCCATCCATTCCATTCGCCTATGCCGATTGGGGCGGCATGCTGATGCGTCGTGGAGATTTTGATGCCGCCGTTGCGAAGTTCACCCTCGCTAATCAAAAGAGCCCTCACTTCGCCGATCCGCTGGAGATGTGGGGCGAGGCGCTGATGCTGAAGAACCGCTCCGATCTCGCGCTCGCGAAATTCGAAGAAGCGAACAAATATGCGCCCGAATGGGGACGGCTGCATCTCAAATGGGGTGAGGCGTTGCTGTGGAACGGCGACAAAGCTGGCGCGCAAAAGCAGTTTGCCATTGCGTCAACCCTTGATCTCGCGCCATCCGAAAAATCTGAACTGGCGCATATGAGGGCATCGCATGGCTGACGAAGACGGTAGGTTTCCGGCGACGGGCCAGGGCGGCGGATCGGCGGCCGACGCGGGCGCGTTCACCGGCGCGAGCCAGGCCAAGGCGGACGCCTATCTCGAAGAGCAGACGCGGCTCGCAAAACTTCAGAGCCAGAATCTCGTCGAGCAGAATGCATTCGAACTTTCGCATCTGCGGTTTCGCCGCGTCAGCGATTACGCGCGCTTTGCGCTGGAGGCTGCCGGCTTTCTGGTCGTCCTGCTTGTCGTTTGCGGTCTTGGCACCATGGTCTGGAATGCTACGCAGGATCGCGACCTTGTAGTCTACGCCTTCTCGGTTCCCGCCGATGTGGCGCAATCGAGCATGACGGGAGACGTTCTCGCCGGGCGGGTTCTCGACGCATTGGGCCATATGCAAGCCGACACGTATTCTCTCGCGCAGGGCGCCGGTTCCTACCGCAGCAACGACAGCAATCAGGTTCGTATCGAAATTCCCAGCACGGGCATTTCGCTGGGTGAACTCAATCGTTACTTGCGCGAATGGCTGGGCGACGAAACCCGCGTGGCCGGCGATCTGGTGCACACGCCCAAGGGCTTGGCGCTGACCATCCGCTATGGTGCGGAGCCCGGCAGCACGGTCGAGGGCAGCAGTCTCGACACATTGATCGGGCAGGCCGCCGAACGCCTCTACGCCGCTTCGCGTCCGCTGCGCTATGCGGATTATCTGGGAACGCACGGACGCTATGCGGAAGCCGAAGCGATCATCGTGCCGCTGGCGGGCCGCGGCAGTCCGCGGGAACGCGCGCTCGCATATCTGAGTTGGGGCACTTTGCTCTATCAGGAAGGCGATGCTTATGGCGAAATGGAGAAAAGCCGGATCGCGACTGAGCTCGATCCAGCCAATACGGCTGCCCGGTTTCAGCTCGGCGCCGGCGCGTTCCTCGCAGAGCACCGCGAAACGGCAGTGACAGCTGAAGAAACGGTCTCCTCGCTCATCAATGCGGGCAAGACGGTCGATCTCAATCCTGACATGGCATCATCGCTGCTTGCAAGTCTTGCGACCGACCAAGCGATCGACAAGGGCGATTCACAGGGCGCAATCGCGCAATGCCGGAGCGCCGTGGGTCTCTCGGATGCGCTCGATTGCGGCACGGCAGAATTGGTCAATTATGAATGGCGCGATCACGATATGCCGGAAGCGCGTCGTCTGGCGGCCTTGATTCCGATGGTCGGCCGCGATGGCCGGCCAAATCCGATATTCCTCAGCGTGCAAGCGTGGTTTGCCCGGTCCGAGCAGAATTGGACCGCCGCAGCCGCAATTGACAAGAAAGCGGATGGGCTCGTCGCGGAAAAGCCAAAGGACTCTGTGATCCGTCGCACGGAGTTTTGGCCGGCAATGGCCGAGACCTTGGCACGCAACGGCGATATCGCGGGCGCAGAGACCCTGATCGACAAGACGCAAATCGATTGCGACCGCTGCGTGATCATGCACGGCACGATTGCGGCGATCACGCACAAATGGGGCGCTGCCGATCACTGGTTCGCACTCGTATCCGCGCGAACGCCGTCCTTGCCTTTTGCGGACGAGGCATGGGGCGAGGCGCTCCTGACCAAGGGCGATCTCGATGGCGCGGTTGCAAAGTTCGAGCAGGCGCATCGCATCGGCCCGCATTTCGCCGATCCGCTGGAAATGTGGGGCGAGGCGCTGATCCTCGGGAACCGTTCCGACCTCGCGCTCGCGAAATTCGCGGAAGCGGCGAAATACGCGCCCAATTGGGGACGGCTGCATCTCAAATNNATCTCAAATGGGGCGAGGCGCTTGCGTATCTGGGCCAAACGGACAACGCAAAGACACAATTCGCAATCGCGGCGGGTCTCGATCTTTCGCCGGTCGACAAATCAACGCTCAAGAAATGGATGACAGCGCGTGACTGACACAACGATGACGGCTGCCGGTCCGGCACTGCCGAAGCTCAAATTCCTCGATGCGACGCTCTATGCGGTTGCGATGAATATCGGGTTGCGGTGGATCGCAGTCGCCGCCGTGACGGGACCCGCCGCGTTTCCGCTTTGGCTGGTAGCGTTATTTACTTTTTATGTGCCGCTGGTGGCGGCGACGGCCGCGCTCACCGCGCGCTTCGAAGCCGAAGGGGGCATCTACGCCTGGGCGCGCGACACCTACGGCTCGCTGCCCGGCTTCATCTGCGGTTGGTTCTACTGGATCGCGCTGATGCCCTATTTCGCGGGCATTCTTTACTTCCTGAGCGGCCTCATCGTGTCTGCGATCGGCGCGGATGCGAAGAACACATTTCTCTTTCTCGGCATCTCGATTGCCATTTCCGCGTTCGTGATCGCGTTCCAGATTGCGGGACTTCGCTTCGGAAAATGGCTGACGAATTTCGGCGCGGCCGGAAGCTGGGCGATCTTTCTCACGATTCTCGCCATCGCATTCTTCATCGCGAGCCGCGGCACGAGTGCGACCAACTTCCTGCATTCCTCCTATATGCCGGCGATGAACTTCGATACTGCGATCCTCTGGGGTTCGATCGTCTTCGCCTTCAGCGGTGCGGAATCCATCGCGTTCCTGCGCAACGACATCGCAGGCGGGATGCGCACCATCCTGCGGGTGCTGGCGATTTCGGGTGTTACGATCGTTTTCGTTTATATCGTCGGCACGGCGGCGTTTCTTGTGATCTTGCCGCATTCGGATTTGACCCGGCTCGGCGGCTTCCCGGACGCGCTGCGGGTTGCGTATGGCAGGGTTGGCTTCGGGCATTTTGCCTCAGTCGCGATCGGATTGCTCGCGCTGGCGCAGCTTGGAGGGTTCACCGGCTGGTTCGGCATCGGCGCGCGACTGCCGTTTGCTGCGGGCATCGATCATTTTCTGCCGTCGCTCTTTGCGCGTCGCAATCCGAAAACGGGTGCGCCCACGGCCGCCATCCTGCTTCAGGGCGGGCTGATGATTGTGATGGTCGTTCTCAGTCAGGCGGGTTCTAACGTGGCGGCCGCGTATGACTTCCTGGTGGCGATGAGTGTCCTGACGTCCACCATTCCCTACCTGTTCATGTTCGCGGCCTATCTGAAATTCGCGCGGGCGGACGATGTGCCGGGCGCGTGGCGCATGCCTGGCGGCGTGCTCGCCACATTGTTCGTCGGCGCGGTCGGCCAATGCGCGACGGTGATTGCGATCGCCTGCACACTGGTTCCCAGTTCCAGCGAGCCGCGGCCACTGGCGGCCTTTCTCAAGATCGTGCTGTCGACAGCGGTCATGCTCGCGGTCGGCCTGGTCCTTTATTGGCTGGCAGCGCGACGTAAAGCGGCGGCGATGGCGTTGTCGGTTTAAAGGACGCGATGAGCGAAGACGTCGAAGACTCAATTTCCTCGGGCCGGTCAACAAGCGCCGCGGCCGAAAGCGATAGCGCTTGGCGCAACCCCGAAGCCTATGCGGCGGCAGCCTGCTATATGCCGATTGCCGATGGGTTCAAGGAACGCAGTGATTCCCATGGGCTGTGGATGCGGAAGAACCGCTCCGATCTCGCTTTGGCGAAATTTTCCGAGGCGAATAAATATGCGCCGAACTGGGGTCGGCTCCATCTCAGATGGGGCGAAGCGTCGACCTATCTGGGCAAGCATGACGAAGCGCTGACGCAGTTCGCCGCCGCGGAACATCTCGATCTTTCGGCGGCCGGCAAGGCCGAACTCGAAGATCGCGTCCCGAAATTGTAGCCGACGGGCGGAGTGCCAAGGTTAATGTCTGATGTCGGCAGGGCCACACCGACACCAAAAGCTGCAGTGCCGAGGCAGGATAAGACGATTTCCGGGGAAGGCAGATCATCGCAGATAGATTAGGGTAGCGGCTGATTTGACCGAATCAGGAAATACTGCCCTGCATGGATATCCTGACCGTCCGCCATCTGACGCGCTATCGCTACGCCAAACCCGTGGCGTTCGGCGAGCATCGCATGATGTTCCGCCCGCGCGAGAGCTTCGACCAGCATGTGCTGGAGTCCTCGCTGACGATCACGCCCAAGCCCGTCGACATACGCTACATTCACGACGTGTTCGGGAACAGCATCGGCATCGCACGGTTCGCGACCAGGGCAAAGGAGCTGGTGTTCGAAAGCATCAACCGCCTTGAGCATACGCCGGAGGATTCGCTGGACGATCCCACCTCGCCGGATCGCGGGCTCAATTCCTATCCGTTCGCCTATCACGCGATCGATTTGCCGGACGTTCACAGCTCGATGCTGCGGGGATACTCCGATCCCGACCGCATTCTCTCCAATTGGAGCCGCCGGTTCCTGCAAGGCCTGCCCAAGGTCGACGCGGCCAATGTGCTGGCCGCCGGCACGCATGGCATCCACGACGAACTCAAATACGTCGGCCGCCAATCCGGACCGCCGCAAAGCCCGCTTGAGACGCTGCGGCTCGGTCGTGGCACCTGCCGCGATTTCGCGGTGCTGATGATGGAGGCGGTGCGGTCGCTCGGTCTGGCAGTGCGCTTCGTGTCCGGTTATCTCTATATCCCCGCGAGCGAGAATGTCGCGTCGACCCGGCTCGGCGGCGGGAACACGCATGCCTGGGTGCGCGTTTTTCTACCGAACGGCGGCTGGGCGGAATTCGATCCCACAAATGGCATCGTCGGCAATCGCGACCTCATACGCGTTGCGGTGGTGCGCGATCCGGTACAGGCTACGCCCCTGTCGGGAACGTGGGAGGGTGCGGCCGGCGATTATCTGGGCATGGATGTCGAAGTCCAGGTCACGGCCGAACAAACGCCTGATGTCACGCGCCGGCACGCCGGAGTCGCCTGATCGTAGAAGGACAAAAGAACATTGCTGATCCGGGCCGGCTATAACATCGCATTCGAATGCACGGCTCCGACGCCGCTGTTGCTGATGGTGCATATTCGGCCCGAACGGCGCGCCGATCTCGTCGAACCCGAAAAGTTCACGCTCTATCCGGAAATTCCCTATCGCACCTACACGGACGGTTTCGGCAATGTCTGCACGCGGCTGGTGGCGCCTGCGGGGCGCCTGTCGCTGTGGAGCCGGTTGCTGATCAAGGATAGCGGCTTGCACGAACAGCTGCCGGTAGGCGGGATCCAGCATCCGGTCGAGGAATTGCCCGACGATGTTCTCGTCTATCTGCTGGGCAGTCGCTATTGCGACACGCAGAAATTGACCGAGACCGCATGGGCGCTGTTTGGCGACATCGAACCCGGTTGGCCGCGGGTCAAGGCCATTCTCGAATATGCGCATGAGCGGATCACATTCGGTTATGAGCATGCACGTTCTGATCGCACGGCCCATGACGCACATGAAGAACGCCTGGGCGTGTGCCGCGACTACGCGCATCTTGCGATCACGCTGTGCCGCTGCATGAACATTCCGGCGCGTTATTGCTCGGGGTATCTTGGTGATATCGGCGTGCCCTACGATCCGAACCCGATGGATTTCAGCGCGTGGTTCGACGTTTATCTCAGCGGCGCGTGGCACCCCATGGACGCGCGTCACAACAAACCGCGCATCGGACGCATCCTGATGGCGCGGGGACGGGACGCGACGGATGCCGCGATCAGCACCGCGTTCGGCGTTTCGAACCTCGTTGAATTCACGGTGATTACGGACGAAGTGAAGGACGCTTAAGACTGTCTGTCGGCTCTTCGTCCGATTTCTCGGTTCGTTTCGCAGATTTCAATTTTGGCGGAGAGGGCGCGATATTTCGCTCTCCGGCTATCGATTTTTCCCACGCAGCGATGTGTTGCCAAGTTCCGATTTCGGATTGCGCGGCCATGTCCTCGCTCCGGTGGGTTATTTGTCCTGCAACATCGGGCGGCCTTCATGGGCGATCAGCAGATCGTGCATGTCGTCGGCATGTTCTTCTTCCACGCGAAGGATGCCCTGCAGCATCGACTTTGTGCCAGGATCGTCATTGCCGAAATAGCGGACCAGTTCGCGATAATGGTCGACAGCGATGCGCTCAGCGATCAGGTTTTCCTTGATCATGTCGACGAGATTGGCGCCTTCCGCGTATTGCGATGCCGAACGGCTCAGCAGGCCTTCGGGGTTGAAATTCGGCTTGCCGCCAAGTTGATTGATGCGTTCGGCCACTTCCAGCGCGTGCTCGTGCTCTTCCTTGGCATGCTCGGCGAATTCCGCCTTGACGCCTTCGCTGGATATTCCCGAAGCCGCAATCGAATGCATCGTGTAGCGCAGCACGCAAACAATCTCGGTTGCCAGCACGCTTTGCAGGATTTCGATCGTCTTCTTGACGTCACCGATATAGGTCGTCCCGATTGCGCCGTCCTCAAGATGCTTGCGGGCGCGTTCGCGCAAAGTCTTCACGTCGGTCAGAAACGGCTTTTCTGTCGATTTCGCGTCTTGTGTGCCCTGCGCCACGTCAAACTCCCTTATGTGCCGGTAAAAAACTCGAAAATCCCAACCGCGGGCGCCACAAAACGCGCTCTCACGGGCGTGTTGAAAACGTGGAAATCGCAGAAAAGTTCCCAAGTCGCGGAAACTCGGGTGCTTACTTTGGCCTGTTGGGACAGCCCGGGAGCCGATGGTGCGTTGTCACATCGAACCTTGGTCATAACCGTGACATCTGAACCGAAAACCCCGTTCTCGCGCGTCTAGGAAGCTCACCTCGGTGCTGTGCGACCTGTCGCGGCGGTTCGGCAACGCTTGAGCGCTCTCACGCGGCATCGCGGTTTTGCTCGGGTTTATCACGCCGCCGGCTGCACTTCTCGCGTTTGTCGACCCAGGATTGCAGAAGGACGAAAATTGTGTCGCCCTGAGCCGGCAAGCGAGCCGGGGCTGTGCGCCGGTGAAAAAGCTACCCGTCAGCGCAATCACGCAATCCATTCGTCGCAAGTAATTTTGTCAGTCCTTGGCGCATGCGGTGGCGCGTTGCGAGCCGCCGTCCAGGCAGGCGCAGCGATGATCCATTTCAGCAGCGAGGCGCGCCAGAAAGGCATTCACGGTGTCTCGCACGAGGTCGTGACGGCTCAAGCCTTTTTTAACGGCCGCGATGCCGAGACGCTCGAACTCGCAGGGGCTCATGCTCACGACGACGCGGCGAGGCTTCTCGAAAACCGAGGCGGACTTTGGAACGGCGATATCGTGTTGCAAAGGCATGGCTTCGGCCGGGGCGAATTCCATCCCGGTTACAAATGATGGAGGGACATCCCGCACGGGCTCGGGCATCGCCGGCAACTCGGATGTCCAGGCGACGGGACGTTTGGTGCCGAACGATGGTGCGGCTTCGCCTTTTCGCGCCAGAAGGCCGGCCGTGATGGGAGCAAATTTTGCGTAGCTCAAGGTCGTCTCCTCAATGTTCCGCGGGACGGTCCGTGTGCCGCCGCCCAAAGACGTGAACACGCTTGTCGGGGCCGCCGAATACCGGAGTTTGCCCGTTGCGGCGGTCGGCCCCGAAGCGCCGCTCGGCGCCGTCCCACCCGCGGTCCAGGGGCGGCGGAGTACCCAGGTCATGACTTGCCATCTCGGGCTCTCGAACCGGTTCGACGAGCGGGGGCGCTTCCGGGGCGGCCGCAGCCAGATCGGCATCCGCGATAGCCGCGAGCGGCCCGAGATCGAGGTGACGCGGACGAAATTCGGGCGCCAGCGTGGGGTCCCTGGCGAGCCGCGACAAGCGGTCCTGCACATAAGTCCACAATTCCCGCACCTCCTTCGCGGATTGCGATTTGGGCACGACTTCGCCAACGCTCCTGCCATCCACCATGCTGGCCGCAAAGTCCACACGATGATGGACGATGACCGGTGCGACCGTGCCGTGTTGCGAAAGCGCAACCGCCGCTTCGCCGGTGATGCGGGCGCGCGGCGTGGCCCCGTTCACGACGAAAATCAACGGCTTTTCGTGTCGCTCTGCGATATCGACGGTTGCGGCCACGGCGCGCAAATCATGCGGGCTCGGCCGCGTCGGCACAATCACGAGATCGGCATGCGCCACAACGCGCGAGATCGAACTGGTGATTGCGGGTGGCGTATCGATCACGGCAAGCCGGAAGCCTGCCTGACTCAATTGCGCCAGCGCGTCGCTGAGTTCGAGCAGCCCCACCTTGACGAAATGCGGCGTTGCAGCCGACCGCGAATTCCACCATTCCGAAAGGCTTCCTTGCGGATCGCAGTCGATCAACGCCACGGGGCCGACACCGGCCTGTTCCGCCTCGACGGCCAGATGGCCTGACAGTGTGGTTTTTCCAGAACCGCCTTTTTGCGAGGCGAGCACAAGAACGTACATGGGATCACTCCGCATGATGCGTTCGGACTGAGGACACCCCTGGCCCGCGCACCCGCTACGACGATTGCAATAAGGCCACATCACTTCTTTGCGCGCCGTGAACCCGATCGGCGGCAATTGCCTCGAGTTGGAAGACAGTTTTCATCGAATTGTTTCGAAGCAACGCGAGCCGATTGCATTTGCGCTAAATGTTCGTCGAATACGAGATCCGGTCTTAAATGCCTCTTAGAGGCGTGCGCGCAGAGTTATGGGCATGGATGTGAGGGAGCGCGAACATAGTGGCGTGAGGTCGACATGAATCCGTGGTGGTACATCCTCTATTTCGGCGTAATCGGCTCGGCAACAGCTGCGGCCCACATCATAGGTGTGCGCAACGCACGCGAGGCGCGCCTCGCAACGCAAAGCGCGCGGGAGAAAGTCCAACGCGTTTTCGACGGCGGCGCATGCCAAGCGTATGAAAGACTGGACGCTGTCGGCCGGCACTTGCAGGATTCGTTGGGTGCTCATGGCGGTACGCATCAATTCACAATGGCGCAACTTGATAGAACCCTGCATGACGCCAATCTCGCTTATCTGGAACTTGGCGACACGATCGCCGATGGTGGTTCTTCCATTGCGGATCTGCAGAATTCACTCGGATCCTTCAGCCGCAAATACAGTGAGCTCGTGCTGCTGCTGGGCGATGTTGCCCAGCAAAGCGGTCACAATATTGCGCCGGATGAAGGGTTCGAGACCTGGGCGAAAAACGACCGGTCCTTCACGATCGAGCTTGCAAGATTGATCGCCGATCTGGAATTTCAAAACCTGTCCAGGGCGGTTCGGGGTTTTTTCAACCGAGAAGGTTTTGCAGCGTCGCATTCCCTGAGAAGCGTTGTGACGCTCGGCAAGATCGAAGCTGTGGCGCACACGTTGCCGGCTTTTCACGGCGATGGAGCGGTTCTTGTCCGCCCGCGAGACCGCATATCCGCCCACTGATTGCGCTTTCCGATCTGTTGAAAAGCATGCTGCCGCCGAATCTCTCGGCGGCAGCGGCATTTTGACTTGGGAAATGCGGTTACGGCGCTGCGACCGCACTCGCGACCGTACCGAATGTTCCATTCAGATTTGAACCGACGAGCTGAACGGCCGCAATGATCACAACGGCTATACCCGCCGCGATCAATCCATATTCGATAGCCGTCGCACCAGACTCGTCCCGCAAGAAACGATGTAGTAAATTGCCCATAAGATCCTCCAATTGCAGCCCGACCTGATAAGCCCGCCGCTCGAATGCGCTCCAACGCACCAACGCGAAGAGGTTAGCCCCGGGCCGTTAACGCAAGTTAAAATTGGGCATTTTATCGATCTCGAATTTGTCTCACAACAATACGGATTCGTGCAGTTCAAAAAATTGCGAGAAAAGAAGTTTTCCAATTGGAAACCATTGCGCGCAAATTCGTCGCTGTAGCAGCGCGCATCGCAATCATACGGATTGAAATCGCTTCTCGGGCAGAAACCGCAGCCAGATCGGGAAAAATTGGTTCAAATTGTATCTGGCGCCTCCGTCGCGCGGCTTGGTATGGTTTCAAACATTGCAAGCCGCAGGGAAAGTCGATCGGTGGAATTTTCGCGCAGAACGCTTGGAAAGCTGATCGCATCTCTGGGAGCGGCGCTTGCGGCCCGTCCGGCAGTGGCCGCTGGCGAGGCATCGGGTGAGTATGACGTTCACCTGACCTCCGACACGATGGTCGGGATGCGCGATCGTGTGCGGCTGGCCACCGATATCTACCGTCCCGCTCGCAGTGGAAAGCCGGTCAAGGGTAAATTCCCGGTCATCCTGGAGCGAACCCCTTACGGCAAGACTATCGTCAGCCGCTCCGAACGCACGGCGACGAACCCCGTCCCGATGAGCCGCGCCGAGGTCGCGCGGTTTTTCGTGAGCCGGGGTTATGTGGTCATCTACCAGGACTGCCGCGGCCGCTACGGCTCGGAAGGTGAGTTCGTCAAATATCTGAGCGATGGCGCGGACGGCTACGACACCTGCGCCTGGATCGACCGCCAGCCCTGGTGCAACGGCAAAATCGGCACGATGGGTTTGTCTTATGCCGCGCACACGCAGGGCGCGCTCGGTTGCGCCAATCCGCCGGGCGTTGCGGCGATGTTTCTCGACAGTGGCGGCTTCGCCAATGCCTATCAGGGCGGCATAAGGCAGGGCGGTGCATTCGAACTCAAACAGGCGACATGGGCTTATTCCAATGCGCTTGAGAGCCCCGAAGTCGTGAACGATGCGAAGCGGCTTGCGGCGATGAAGGCGATCGATATCAAGGCGTGGTTCGCGCGCCTGCCCTGGAAGAAGGGCGACTCGCCGCTCAGTCTCGCGCCGGAATATGAAGACTATCTGTTCGATCAGTGGCAGCACGGCGTGTTCGACGCGTACTGGCAGCAGATGGGCATCTATGCCGAAGGTTTCTACGACCAGTTCAGCGACGCGCCGATGGTGCACATGTCGGCGTGGTACGATCCCTATCCGCGCACCGCGACGACGAACTACATCGGCCTGTCTCACCGCAAGAAGAACCCCGTTCGCTTGATCCTGGGTCCCTGGACACATGGCGACCGCTCGATCACCTATGCGGGCGACGTCGATTTCGGCCCGGCCGCGACCCTGGACGGCAATCTTGCGAAGGATTTCCTGACCTTGCGCCTGCGCTGGTTCGACTGCTGGCTCAAGGGCGCGGATAATGGCGTCGTACAGGAGTCGCCTGTGAATCTTTTCGTCATGGGCGGAGGGTCCGGTCTTAAGAATGCGAATGGTCGGCTCGATCACGGCGGTCGCTGGCGAACAGAACGCGATTGGCCGATTCCCGACGCGCGCGCGACGCCTTACTATCTGCACGGCGATGGAAGTCTGTCGCCCGAGTCTCCAAAACCGAACTCCTCCACGCTCAGCTACAAGTTCGATCCCGCGCATCCCGTTCCGTCAATCGGAGGCACCATCACGTCCGGCAAACCGGTCATGGTGGGAGGCGCGTTCGATCAGCGCGAAGGTCCGCAATTCTTCGGCTCGCGAGCGCCCTACAAGCCGCTCGCAGGGCGGCCGGATGTGCTCGTGTTTCAGACGGAGCCGTTGACCGAAGACATCGAAATTACCGGTCCTATCGTGGCACATTTGCATGTGACCTCGGACCGGCCCGATACCGATTTCACCATCAAGCTGATCGATGTCTATCCGGCGAATGCGTCCTATCCGGATGGTTTCGCGATGAACGTCACGGACGGAATCCTGCGGGCGCGCTATCGCAATTCGTGGGAGAAGCCCGAGCCGCTTGTCACGGGTGAAGCGGCCGAGATCGAAGTGAGCGCATTTCCCACCTCAAATCTTTTCAAACGTGGCCATCGCATTCGCGTCGACATTTCATCCAGCAACTTTCCCCATTTCGACGTGAATCCCAATACGGGTGCGCCGGAAGGAAGCGCCGGCGAGCGCGTCGTCGCACAGAACACGCTATTCGTCGATAAATCGCGACCTTCGCATATCACCTTGCCGATCATTCCGGCACGAACGTGAATTTCGCCATACCGTCGTCGCCGCTCGAGACGCTCGATGTGCGGCTGGGCCCAGATCTCGCCGCGACTCGCGAATGGGCTTATGCCTTCACGCCGTCCGACATCGCCGAACTCGTCGAGGCACAAGAAAGAGCGGCTGCCAAGAACTACTGCAATTGGACGAAGACCGATTTCGTGCTGCCGGCTCTCTCCGCGAAAATCGAATCCTGGATGCACGAACTCGATCGCGGGAGAGGCTTCGTTCTTCTGCGAGGATTTCCGGTCAAGCGCTACCCGCTGGAGGTTTGCACGGCTATCTATTGGGGGCTCGGTCTCCACATGGGTCGCGCAATCTCGCAGAACACCGACGGCGACCTGATCGGGCATGTGCGCGATACGGGCGCGGATCCGCACGAATATGGCGTGCGCCTCTGCAAGACCCGCGCCGAACAGGATTTCCACACGGATGGTGCAGACGTGATCGGCCTTTTCTGTATTGCCAAGGCGAAGACCGGCGGAACCAGCAGGATCGCGAGCTCGCCCGCTATTTTCAACCGCATGCTCCGCGAGCGGCCGGAGCTCGTGCCTGTGCTGTTCGAGAATTTCCCGTTCGATACGCAGAAACAGCACAAGCCCGGCCGCAATCCCTGGTTCGATCTACCCATGTGCAAATACGAAAACGGCCGGCTCGGGACTTTCTTCATCCCCTGGTGCCTCCGCGAAAGCCAGATGCACGAAGCTGCGCCGCGATTGACGCGTGTGCAGGAAGACGCAATTGCTTTTATCGAGGGCGCCGCAAACGACCCCGCCCACTATCTCGATATGAATTTCGAACCCGGCGATATGCAGTTCCTCAAGAACGCATCGATCCTGCATAAACGCACGCGCTATGAGGATTGGGACGAACCCGAAAGGAAACGTCACCTCCTCAGGCTATGGCTCGTCGAACCGGCATTCTCGGGCGGCGAGGCGTTTCTGCGCCGTGGGATAGGGTGACGGTGATTCGGGACGGCGTTTCCGGAACGGGAAATTTGCGGACGCAGGCCTGGATGGTTAATGTGACACCGCGAATGGAGCGGACATTATTGAAAGGACTGGTCATATGAGCGAAGTTCCGGCTGGCAATCTTTTCCACGGCAAACTGCGCGCGTCCTCGGGCCGGTTGTTCTGGCTGGGCCTTGCGATGGTGGTGGTGGGCGCTGCCGCGATCGTATTTCCGATCATCTCGACTCTGGTCGCCGCACTGCTCGTCGGTTGGGTGTTTCTCATTACGGGCCTGTTCATGTTCATGGGATCGTTCTCGATCCACGGCACGGGGCCATTTTTCGGCGCTTTGCTCCTGAGCCTTCTCTCCATCGCGGCAGGTGTGTTCCTGCTGTTCAATCCGCTTGCCGGCGCCGTTGCGCTCACCCTGATGGTGGGCGTGGTCTTCATTTTCCAGGGCGCGTTCGAATTGTTCTTCGCCTTCGAAATGCGGCCACATGGCGGCTGGATGGGCATGCTGATCTCTGGCCTCGCGAGCATCATAATGGCGGTGCTCATCGCGGCCGGCTGGCCGCAGATTTCGGTGATCGTGCTCGGCATCCTGCTCGGCGTGAATTTCATCACCACGGGCTTCGGCTACATCTTCGTTTCGCGCACGATGAAGGCCCTGGCATAGGGCGCGATTGCGAATCGGAACCTTACGACTCCGGCGCCTCGATCGTGTAGTGCATCGTTTTGCGTTCGCCGGCCGACAGTGCGAAGCTCCAGAACATGCCGTTTGGTTCGACGGCGTGGGGCTATTCGATAGCGAGGCCGTCGCCCGACAGCGTGACCGTCTCCGGGCGTATGCTGGCCGATACATTCTTGAATTCGAGTCGCGTGCGTCCGGCCGGCGCATCGAGCCGGCGCACATCCTGCACCAATGCGAGATCGGAATTATAAGCGGTGAGCGAAAGGTCCGGTGCGGTATCGGCGGCACTGGGCGGAGCGGCGAGCAACGCACCAAGTCCGAAGAACAGAGCCAATCGACGCATGCGCACCCCCTCGCGAACCCCGACCAGACATTTGTAACACTAAGGGCTGCTATGCGATAGGTGACGTAACCTCCCCGAATGCTTGTCGATATCCTGCCTTTCGGCAAGAATCGGACGCGACGCTTTTGCGCTCGCATTGGGCTGCATCCGGGCCTATGGGGATTGTCCAACAAGTCCGTTCGAATGGAGCCCTAGTGACCGCCAAGCCCGAAAAGGTCAATCCCGTCATCGTGCTCGTCGTCTGTCTGTGCGTTGTCGCGATGATGTTTGTGGGATCGATCGTCATCAGCACGCTGGTGGTTCAGGCGGAGCGGAGCCAGCCGGCATCCGACAGTTCGACAACGCAGCCCTGACGCCAGACCCGAAATGACAATCAAGCTTTACCATTGCAAAGGCGCCCGTTCGCTCAGGCCACTCTGGACGCTCGAGGAGATGGGCATTCCATATGAACTGGAATCGATGCCGTTTCCGCCGCGGTTTCTGCGCGAGGGGTATCTCGAAATCAACCCGCTGGGGACGGTGCCCACGATGGTCGATGGCGGACTGACGATGACCGAGTCATCGGGCATCTGCCAATATCTCGTCGATCGCTACGGTCCCACCGAGTTGGGACTGACGCCAAAGGATGCTGATTACGGACTCTATCTCAACTGGCTACACCGCAGCGACGCGACTCTCACATTCCCCCAGACCATCGTGCTGCGCTATACGCGGCTGGAGCCGAAGGAACGCCGGCTCACCCAGGCCGTGGACGACTACACGCAGTGGTTTTTCGCGCGGCTGCGCAGCGTGGAGCAGGCGACGGGCGAGCGCGAATATCTCTGCGCGCGCCGCTTCACCATCGCCGATATCTGTGTCGGCTTCGCGCTCCACCTTGCGGATTCGCTGGGCCTGCGAGAAAAATTCAAGCCGAACACGGAAGCTTATTACGCACGCCTGACCGCGCGCCCCGCGTTTCAGCGCGCAGTCAGCCTGTGATTGGGCAGGGAGCAGAGATGAGCCTCGATCAAAAGGAACTGGACGAATTTCGCGCCGAAGTCCGCGCCTGGTTCGAGGAGAACAAGCCGGCCGATCCGGGATTCCTTCTGCCGCAATCCTTCATGGAAGTGGGTTCCGACGAGCAGTTCACGTTCCTGCGCGACTGGCAACGAAAGGTCTACGAAGCGGGCTATCTGGGCCTGGCATGGCCCCGGGAATATGGCGGCGGCGGCAAGCCACAAATTCTGCAAGACATCGCGACGCGCGAAATGGTGCGCCAGAAAGTGCCCTTCCTGACCAACACGATCGGTCTCAACTGGGCCGGTCCGCTGATCCTCCACATGGGCACGGAAGAACAGAAGAAGGCTTACATTCCCGGCATTCTGAATGCTGACGATATCTGGTGCCAGGGATTCTCGGAGCCCGATCACGGTTCCGATCTCGGCAACGCGCAACTCAAGGCGGAGCGCGATGGCAACGAATTCGTGCTCAACGGCAGCAAGATCTGGACGAGCCTCGGCAAGCACGCGAAATACATGATCCTGCTTGCCCGCTCGAATCCCTCTGCCAACAGCAAATATGAAGGCCTCAGTTTCTTTCTCGTTCCGATGAAGATTCCCGGCGTCGAAGTCGTGCCGATCCGCAAGCTCACCGGCGAATACGGATTCAATCAGACGTTCTTCACCGACGCGCGCGTGCCGGAGTCCTGCCTGATGGGCCGTGAGAATGGCGGTTGGCAGGTGGCGATGGCGACGCTTGCCTTCGAGCGCGGGGCAGTCGGCGGCCAGGCCGGCGGCCACGCGATGATGAGCAAGGATGTGTCGCAGGTCCTGGCGCTGGCGCGCGCGGCGCAACGCAACGGTCGACCCGCAATCGAGGATCCGTTGGTCCGCGACCGGCTGGTGCAATTCATCATGGAAGAAAAATCCTTCGCGCTGAATTCGGCGCGCGCGAATATCAAACCGCTCGTCGTCGAATGGCCGGGCTCGATCGCCATGTCGGGAAAGCTTGCCGCCACGGAATATCAGCGCCGTCTCAATCAATTCGCGTTGTCGCTGCAGGGCGCCAATGCGGCCTATTATGTGGGCGATCCTAACGCCTATGAGCGCGGCCAGTGGCAGCGATCCTATTTCAATTCGTTCTCCGGCACGATCGGCGGCGGCACGAGCGAAATCCAGCACAATATCATCGGCGAGCGTGTGCTCGGCCTGCCGAAAGGCTGATCGCTATGGCCAACGACAAGAGACCCACGATTCATTTCAGCGACGAGCAGGCGCAATTGCTCGAGGTCGCGACAAGCTTCGCGCAGGACAAATTTCCGTTGAACAAGGCGCGTGCGCGCGTCGCGGCGAAGGAAGATTTCGATGCCGCCGTCTGGAAGGAGATGGCGTCGCTGGGCTGGCTCGGTGTTGCGATTCCCGAGGAATTCGGCGGCAGCGGTCTGAGCCTGGCGGAGGTCGTGACCATCGTCGAGCCTCTCGGTCGCGCACTTGCCGGGACGCCGCTCGTGTCCACGACTCTCGTTGCGCAGGCATTGCTCAAGGCCGGTACGCGGGCGCAACAAGCCGAATGGCTGCCGAAAATCTGCGAAGGCGCTGTCGGCGCATTGGCGCTCATCGAGCCGCATGGCGACTGGAACCTGGGACATCTGACAGCGAAAGCGGAACGCCCAGGTGACCTGCTTGTGTTGTCCGGGACGAAGACCTTCGTGACCGATGCGGCGTCCGCCGATCTCGCGATCGTTTCGGTCGCGATGGACGGTGCGCCAGCTTTGGTGCTGCTCGACCGGCAATTACTCGGTGCCGCGAAGGTCGAACGGGAAATCGTGATCGATGAGACGCGTCGTTCCTATCGCGTGAACCTCGACGGCGTGACCGTTCCCAGTGACAATCTGCTCGATCCATCGCGAACACCGGACACTCTCAAGAATCTCGATGAAGCGGCGTGCCTTCTATTGGCCGCAGAAATGTGCGGCGGCGCGAGCGGCGTGCTCGTCACCATCGTCGAATATCTCAAGACGCGAAAGCAGTTCGACCGCCTGATCGGTTCCTACCAGGCGCTCAAACACCCGACTGTCGATGCGCTGATGGCGATCGATGGCGCGCGCTCGCATCTTTATTACGCAGCGGGAATCTTCGGCGATGCGGTCGAGAACGAAATCGCGGTGCGCATGGCGAAGGCGCTGGCTTGCGATGCGCTTGCCTTTGCCTCCGACCGCGCCATCCAGTTTCACGGCGGGTTCGGCTTCACCTATGATTGTGACGCGCAGCTGTTCCGCCGCCGCGGCATCTGGTGCGAGGCGCAACACGGTGATGCGGCCTGGCAGCGCAAGAGGCTCGCAAGCCTGATTCTTTGAGCAAAGCCCCAAGGATTCCACGGGAATACGAGAAATTCATTGGCGCTTAACGAAGAACTGGTCTAGCTCTCGTCTCAATTCCGACGCGAACATGGCGTCTGATCGAAATCGGGCTGCGGCCACGCAAAGCCTCCCGCCCGACATACTTGCAACCTTTTGCGGCCCCGAGAGACCACTTGGACAATTTACGGAACGATAAACTAGAGAGCGCAAAGCTCAACGTGCAGGCGCTTGCCCGCAAACTCATGCGTTATCGCGAGCCGAACGGCGCCTGGTCGACCTTCGAGCTTTGTGTGACGGCCGGAGCGCTGGTGCTGAGCTGGGTTCTGATGTGGTGGTCGCTCGATGTCGGCTACTGGCTCACGCTGTTGCTCGCGGTTCCCACGGCGGGATTCCTGGTCCGGCTGTTCATGATCCAGCACGATTGCGGCCATGGCTCGTTCTTCCGCTGGCGGTTCGCAAACGACTGGATCGGGCGCGCGCTGGGCGTGCTCACCTTCACACCCTATGATTACTGGAAACGCAATCACGCCATCCATCACGCAACGTCCGGCAATCTCGACCGGCGCGGCATCGGCGACATTCTCACTTTGACCGTCGACGAATATTTTTCGCGCTCGCGGCTTGGCCGCTTCGCCTATCGCGTCTATCGCAATCCGGTCGTGCTATTCGGCGTGGGGCCTGCCTATCTGTTCTTCCTCCAGCATCGCCTGCCGTTCGAACAGATGCGCGGCGGCTGGCGGCCCTGGGTCAGCGCGTTTGCGACCAATGCCGCGATTGCCGGCGGCGCCGGGCTGATGATCTGGCTGATCGGGTTCGGGCCGTTTCTCGCTGTGCACGTGCCCGTGATGCTGCTGGCGGCCTCGATGGGCGTGTGGCTGTTCTATGTGCAGCACCAGTATGAGTCGGTGCAATGGGCGCGCGACGGCGGTTGGGCGATGCAGGATGCCGCGCTCGCCGGAAGCTCGCATTATGACCTGCCGGCGGTCCTGCGCTGGTTCACCGCCAATATCGGCGTGCACCATGTGCACCATTTGTGCAGCCGCATTCCGTTTTATCGGCTGCGGCAGGTGTTGCGCGACAATCCCGAGCTGCGCAATGTGGGGCGCGTGACGTTCGGCCAGAGCGTCCTGACGGTCCGCCTCGCCCTATGGGACGAGACGCGGCAGAAGTTGATTTCCTTCCGCGAAGCAACGCGCCTGCGCCGCGCGGTCGCCGCTCAATAAAGCCCCACCTGGCCATTCAGGGACTCGATGATCGCGTCGGCGCGATAACCGATGCCGGCCTTGAACACGAGCGGCATGTGTTCGACGGCTGTCGGGTCGCGCACAGGATCTCCCGTGACGATCGCGATATCGGCGCGCTTGCCGATCTCGAGTGAGCCGACATTCTTGTCGCGGCCCAGGAAACGTGCGCCGTTGAGGGTTGCGATCTCGAGAGCCTGGCGAAAGCTGAAGCCGGCTTCGACCAGAAGCTCCACTTCGCGCTTGGCGGAATAGCCCGGCACCACGCCCCCGTAGCCGGTCGGGTCTGTGCCGCTGATCAGCGTGCCGCCTGCCGCCACGAACATCCGCTCCAGCTTCATCATCTTGGGAAAGATCACCGCATAGGGTTTGTTGTTGTCGCGCGTCTGGGTGTCGGTCCAGTTGTCCTCGTAATATTTGCGCAGTTCGGGAATGAGCAATGCACGTGCGCCCTCAGGCGCTTCCGGACGCCCCGGCGTGAAGGTCTCGAAGACCGTCAGCGTGGAGGTGAGCGCGACATGGCGCTTCACCAGCAACGCGATCAGCGATTTCATGCCCGCGCTGTGAATGTCGAGATCGGCCAATGCCGTCTGGGAATGCGGCGGGCAGACATCCGGCTGCTTACCCGGATAGAAATCCGTCATCACGGCGAAGCCATGCTCAAGATTGTCGATGCCCAGCTCGGCCGCTTCGCGATAGGTCACCGAGCAGA
Organism: Alphaproteobacteria bacterium; assembly: GCA_003139615.1. GTDB lineage: Bacteria > Pseudomonadota > Alphaproteobacteria > Micropepsales > Micropepsaceae > Rhizomicrobium. The sequence goes on along the minus strand of PLJH01000141.1, from coordinate 77,269 downwards.
GATGGCCTGTGATCTTGAATCCGCGCGCATGTACTGTGTCGATGGCCGCTTTCAATTCCGCGCGTGTGATGTTGGTGTAGGCCTTGAAAGAGGTGGCACCCTCATCGGCCCAGTAATTCACGGTTTTCGTCGCGTCGTCCGGTCCGGTCAGCGCGTGCATTTTGAGGATCGGAAGGCCGGCGCCGTTGAGATAGGGGCCCGTCACGTCGAGATCAGGGCCGATCGCGTCGCCGCGATCGATCGCGAGCTTCAGATTGATATCGCCATAGGGCGACATCGAACCGCCCGTGCGCGCGGTGGTCGTTCCGCCTGCGAGATAGAGGCGCGGAAAACTGTAAAGCATCGAGGCGTAGTTGCCGTGCCCCATCGCATAGAACAAATGCTCATGCGCCATCACGAAGCCGGGCAGCAGCGTTTGGCCATGCGCATCGATCGCCGTGGCGCCCGACGGCACAATTACGCTTGCCGATGGGCCGATTGCAGCTATCCGGCCGTTCGTGACCACGAGCGTTTGGTCGAAGAGCGGCGCGGCGCCTGTGCCGTCCACGATCTCCGCATGGGTGAAGGCGAGGGTCGGCTCGTTATAGGCGATGAATTTCGCATCGTCGGATTGCGTTTGCGTCGAAAGCGGCGGCGCGTCGTCATCGTCCTGCGCCAGCGCCGAAATCGACACGCCGGCAAGTGCCAGTGCGAGACACAGAATCGAAAGCGGACGCATCGTTTCCCCCGGGCCAATTCGAGCGGACAGATCAACACCGCCGGGCGCTATTGGCAAATGCTTCCGGACACCGGCCGCGAAACTGCGGCGTAAGCTATGACGGATAGCAAAGATACGTATGCAGGATGTATTTCGGCTGGGCCTTCGGCGGCAATCCCGCGTGCGGGAAGAGCCAGAGGGGAGGAAAGGCGATAAACTTCCCCGGTTCCGGCGCCACGGTCAGATCGAGATTGGGAAACAGCGTTTCGCCTCCCGCCGGCGCGTTCAGGTAGACGATCGCGGTCATGAACCGCCGGGCCGCCATCTGCCCCATGACGTCGACATGCAGCTCGAAGGAATCCTGTCCGCCGGGCAGATAACGTTTCAGCCGCAGATGCTCGAAGGAGAATTTCGGCGGCCAGAAGCAGGCGTTCGTTGAGACCTGGTATTTGTTGAAATAGTTCAGAAAGATCGGGATCAGGACTTTGTGCTCATCCGGCCAGTTCTTCGTGATGTCGAGTTGGGCGAAGCTGTAACATTGATCCCGCCGGCACTCTTCCTGATCGGCCGACGCCTCGAAGCGCGCAATCAATGCCTCGCAATGCGCGGCCGTGAGCGTGTCGTCGAAGACCATCACGTGATCGGAGAGCGTTTGATTGGCCAAGCGAGTTCCCATAAAGGCCAATGCCGCGATCGGTTTGCAGGTCCGGCCGGGCCTTTGGATCGCGGCAATCTTGGCAAGTCTTGGTAAATGCCCGGTAAATGCGGGCGAATCGGTCGCGTTACGGCGCGTGCCCGGAATGCCGGTTTGCGAGAATGGCCGCCGTCTTGTTGAGGTCCCCGCCGAGAATGGGGTCGGTGGTGGGTATATCGGAGGCGCCACAGCTACGCATGCGCGCATCGGCAAAATTCCCGGCAAACGCAACAATGGGCGCAAACACGATGGGCCGTACTTTCTCTTGAGCCATACCGCCGGCCGCCGCAGTCATCGCCGATGGCTCGCACAATGAACTGCCGACGCGATTGACAAGGCGCGCGAGCGCTGCGCGATCCTGGGCGGAGATGGGTTCGCCCAGAGCATTGCGGAATGCATTCAATGTAAGCAGCGCCGACAGATCGTAGACGTGATACGAAAGTGCGCGTGCACCCCGGCGCAACTCGCTGTTGACGAAGCCATCGGGCCGGATGGCCGCAATGCCCTGTTTCCACACCGAGTCTTCATGGCGCCTGGCGACTTCATTTCCGCTCAGAAGCGCATAGGATGCGGCGGCAACGCCCGACCACACATCGAGATTGTCTACCTGGTTCCGATTTTCGAACCGCTGGATCACGGTGTGATTCAGCGTTCCCAGCCAATCGAGCAGCGGCGCGATATCCAATCCGTCGGCACGCAATTTCAGCACGATGATGTTGAGGGATATGGTGAAGCGCTCAAGCTCGCGCAAACCATTGAAGTCGGCGGGCGGTTGCGCCAGCGCCCCGGTTTTCGCCCAATCGCGCATCATGCGGAGCGCGCATTCCCGCTCGCCGCGATCGTCGCTGTCCGCCCTGCTGCCGGCATCGGTCACAAAATTGCGCAGAGGCAATATCTGGGAATTATATACATGAGTCCAGTTCCCCATGACTAAGCCGGTTCCTTCCGTTTCGCGGCCTGACGCTTGCGGCGGCGAGCGGGCTTCGTCTTGGGCTTTGGGCGATAGCGCAGAACGGCGTCGGCTATCTGGTCGAGGGCGGCGAGCGGCTTCATCCGGGGCTTCCTTCTCGTTACTCGCACAGACCGTAGACGCTGGCACATGCTGGCGGCGGGGCCGTGCGGATCATATCAAACTGCTTCCCGCCTCGGCTCGTCTGAGCCCAGCGGATTTTTTCGCGGATGTTCGCGCGGTCGAAAGTCTCGGCTGGCGTCTCGTCGTCATCCTCGGCGCGCTCGGTGAGGAAGCTGGCGAAGCCCCGCTTCGACGCCATGCCGACCAGCGACTCCCATTCCTCGATTTTGTCGATGTGTTCGGGCGCGCGCCACGACACCGCAAGGATTTCGTCTTTGCTGGAGTTGATACACGGCATACAGCCGACGCGGCCCATGCCCATCATGTAGAGCGGATTATGCCGGTAGCCGCGCTTGCGAGCGAAGTCCACGACCTCTTGCGCCGACCACTCCACGATTGGCTGCACGATCCAATAGCCTTCCGCCATGTGTTCGCGCTCAAGCGCGTTCTTCCGTCGTTCGCTCTCCGCCTTCCGAACGCCGCGCCAGCTTTCGACTGTGCCGCCCTCGCTCACCCGTTCCATCAGGTATCGGTCAAGCGGATAGCGTTTGAGGTGCTGGGTGCAGAACTGCGCCATGCGCGAGGGGAAGCGCCCCTTCCACAGACAAAGGTCGAGGAACGGATTGCCGGTAGGCTGCAACACCGAGAGTGTGCGGGCGATGATATCGTCGGGAACGCCCTTCCCGGACCATTTGGTTTCGACATAGAGACGCTTCTGCGCGATCTCGCGCGTGAACTCGGCGCGCACAATCTCAATCGGATGGTTCAAGCGTTGGGTGAGATAGTCATTCACATAGGCCAGCGTCAGCGGGTGCTCGTTGCCGGTGTCGGCCATCACGAAGCGCACGGTGTCGGGGAATTGCTCAAGCGCAAGTATGGCGCAGGCCAAGCTATCCTTGCCGCCGCTGATCGAGACTATGGGCCTGACAATGCTCAATGCGATGCGCTCCTAGTGGATCAGGTTCTTGTAGGTGAGCCGCTTGCCCGCCACGCCGTCCACAAAGCTGTTCAGCCGGTCCAGCGTGTGCCGGGCGACGTTGCCGTCATTGAGGCGGAAAGCGAACTCATCGACGTACCGGCCAAGGTGCTTTTTGCTCGCATGGTGGTAAACACCGATGATGCCGCGCTTCATCACGGCAAAGACGCTCTCGACGCCGTTAGTGGTCACGCCGTCCCGGACATACTCGCCAGCGGTGTGGTTGACCGTTTCGTGGTCGAAGAACAGGCCGCCGATGCCCTTGTATGCGGCGGCGTCATCGGTGTGGATTGCCGAGCCGACCTCGACGTTGGCATGGATCGCGCGGTGCAGCGTATCCGTATCGGCGTCCTCGATCTGCATGGCCTTCATTTTGCCGCCGCGCTCGCGCATGGCGAGAACGCCGGACTTCCCAACAGCGCCGCGACCGGCCTTGAGCTTCTTCGATTCATGCTTGTTCTTTTCCAGCCCGCCGAAATACGCCTCGTCCACTTCAACGATGCCTTGGAGCTTGGCGAGATCGTCGCCGCAGGCTTCGCGGAGCCGATGCAGAACGAACCACGCCGACTTTTGCGTAATGCCGATTTCCTTCGCCAACTGCATGGACGAAATGCCCTTGCGCGCCGTAACGAGCAGATACATGGCGTACAGCCACTTGTGCAGCGGAACGTGGCTGCGCTCGAAAATCGTGCCGGTGCGAACGGTGAAATCCTCCTTGCACTGGTTGCACAGGTAGAATCCCGGCTTGCCCTTCCGAACCGTCACGCGCTCGCCCAGACCGCAGCACGGGCAGACCGGACCTTTCGGCCAAAGCCGACCCTCAAGGTAAACGCGCGCCGCGTCCTGATCCGGGAACATCTGAAACAACTCAAAGGTGGAAATCGTGCTTTTCGACATGGAACGTCCCTCAATTCAGGTCCGAAATCTAGCCCGAATTGCCTCTGGAGTCAAGTATATAATTCCCCAATATCTGCTGTTCGTGGAGGCGCAAATTGTCGGCATCGACAACCGATCCTTTGGCATCCGAATACATCGGAACCGCCTCGACCTGTGCGAGCGGCGGATCGTTCGGACAGGTGCCGCCGCCCGGCGTCATTCCGGCTGCCGCCGTATCCGGCAAGGTTGCGACGAGCGACGCAAACAGAACGAAGACATGAAATGTTCCAATCCTGGAAACGACTGTCCTGCGCCGCAATGGCGTTGCTCCTCGCAATGTGGCGCCGTCAGATCGCAGCCTTGCGGCGGCAGATACCCAGCAACGCATGGCGATCGAGAACGTGCAATCCGGTGTGGTTGATTTCCAGAAATTTGGCCTTGCGCCACTCCGCCAGTTTGCGGTTCACGGCCTCGCGCGTGGCGCCGATCAGATGCGCAATATCGGCCTGATTGTAGATGATCTTTCCGTGCACGCTTTCCTCGAGCAGCAGTCTTGCGAGACGCTTGCCCAGATTCATCGAGGCGTTGCGGTCGACGAGGGCATCGGTTTCGCGCAGCCGCCGGGCCATCACTGCGAGAAGCGCCAGGGCAGAGCCGGTCTCCACGCTGAGCGCTTCGAATACGAGGCTGCGTTCGATTCGCCACAGGATGCTCTTGCGGGTCGCGTGCGCATCCGTGGAGCGGGCCACGCCGTCGAGCACGCCCATTTCGCCCACGACGCTGCCGCCCGGGAGCCGCGCAATGAAGACGTTTCGGCCGTCCGGCCCCGTGATGGAGACCTCGATTTCCCCGCTGATGATCGGATAGGCCGCATCCGGCTCGTCGCCCCGCGAGAAGAGTTTCTGTCCTTTTTCCAGCTTTACCTGGGTACCGCTTTCGGCGAGCGCCCGCCGGCGCGCAGGCGACAGCACGGCGAAAACGGCATTGCGCGCCAGAATATCGCGGACATCGATCTGCATGGTCTCTGTGATCCCCCGGTCAACGCCAATTTTGTAACCAGCGAATTGGCGCTTGGCAATTTCAACGGGACCAGAACGTGTGTTTGTCCCAAGTTTTAGCGAACCGGTTGAATATGGGGCAACGCTGTTGATCCGGACTTCTTTCCCAGACCGCGCGGACGATGGAACATCCCGAGACTTGCCCCGGACTTCAATGGCGACATGGGCAATTCCGCGATATTGTCGCCTTGAATCGGGGTCATCGGGGGATGTCGACAGGAGGCCATTCTTGAAGAAATTTGCGCTCGCAGCATCGCTTGTCACCGCAACGCTCTGCTCGCCGCTGGCCCAGGCGGGACATCCCGTCTGGCAATATGGCTCGATGGCGAATGCGAGCCTGGGCATTGGCGCGCCGCTCAATGGCGCGGTGCCATTCCCTGCCACCAATGCGTGGAACAAAGACATCTCCAAGGCCCCGGTCGATCCGAATTCCGACAATCTGATCGCGTCCATTGGGTTGACCACGGGCCTGCATCCCGATTTCGGCAAGGGAACTTATGCGGGCTCGGTCATCGGCATTCCCTATGTCGTGGTGTCGGGCTCGCAGGCGCTGGTCCCGATCAAGTTCACGCAATATGGTTCGCAGAGCGATCCCGGGCCCTATCCTGTTCCGTCCGATGCACCGATCGAAGGCTACAAGCCGAACGGCAAACCGTTCGGCGGCGACAGGCATGTGCTGGTCATCGAGAAGGACGACAATCGCCTGTTTGAAATGTGGCGCTCTTTTCCGCAATCGGACAGTTCCTGGAAGGCCGGTGCGGGTGCGATTTTCGATCTCGATTCCAACGATGTGCGTCCGACGGCGCAGCCCGGCTGGACCAGCGCAGATGCGGCGGGATTGCCGATCTTTCCGGGGCTTGCGCGCTATGACGAAGCCTCGACAGGCACGATTCCGCATGCGTTGCGCTTCACGGTCGACGCGAGCCGGGAGGCTTATGTGCCGCCTGCCAACCATTGGGCATCCAGCAGCACCAGCGCGAATCTGCCGCCCATGGGGATGCGCGTCCGGCTGAAGGCAAGCTTCGTGATCCCCTCGACCTATAGCCGGGAGACCCGGGCGATTCTGAAAGCGCTGCAGAAATACGGCATGATGGTCGCCGACAACGGCAGCAACTGGTTCATCTCCGGCGCACCCGACGAGCGCTGGAACAACAACACGCTCGTCGGTGAACTGGGCCAGGTGCAGGGTTCGAACTTCGAGGTCGTGCAGATGAAGGGCATCGTGACGCCGTAAGGGCGCCGGTTCGACAGATCAGGACAGCCTCACGCCGGGGCGCGGTTTCTCGGCGCCGAAGGTTTCAGTCGTGACGTCGAAGCCGAGTTCGGTCAGCTTTTCACGATGCTGCAGCGGCGGAATGCGCAGCAATTGCGCACCCGTTTTCGCGAGCTCGCCGAGGGTGCTTTCTTCATTCGCGCGCTTGAGCCATGCGCCCGTCTTCGGCCAGCGGCTCCAATCCGGTTCGACCCGCGCCCAGGCGAGATTTGCGAAATGGGGTGCCAGCGCGAGTTCCGCGACCGAGAAATCCCCGCACAGGAACCCGTCTTCCGGCATTTGCGATTCGAGATAATCCATCACGTCGGGCAGATCTTTTGCCAGCACCGCCGCGCGCTGCTCCGGATGGCGTTCGGCGCCGAAAACCGCAGGCGCGATCACGGCGTCGAAGAACAGCTTCCAGATGAACACGTCTCCGACGCGCGTGTCGCCAAATTCCTCCAGCCAGCGCGCATGCGCCCGCGCGGACACATCTTTGGGGTAGATGCTCTCCTCGGGCCAGCGGTCTTCGAGATATTGCAGGATCACGCTCGAGTCGCAAAGCGTGACCTGGTCGTCGATATAGACGGGAATGCGTCTGAGCGGGCTGATCCTGCCGAAGGCGTCATTACCGAAAAACGGTACGATCGGATCGATGGTGAACTCGATACCCTTGATGTGCAGCGCCGTCAGCACTTTGCGAACATAGGGCGACGCAGGTCCCCCGATCACTTTCGCTTTCATATCGTCTCGCTATTTGGGCAGAATATACAGCGTGATGCTCTGTGCCGGTGCGGTATCGCTCAATGTCCCGCCCGACCAGGATTTGTTGGGCAGCGCTCTTATCGCATTGCCCGAGGTCAGGCGATAGACCTTCGCCGATCCCGATGCCGCGAAATGCGTGATGTTCAACGAGACGGAGGTCGACCCGGTCAGGACCTTGTTGATCACCATTACGGTCATCGCGCCGTCGCTCGTGCGAAGCGCCGCGAAGGCGGAAAGATTGTCGGGATTCGGCACGGTCGCAGACACGCTGGTATCGCCGAAGGTCGATTTCGCCCCGTCGTAATTGCGATACATCTTCATCGCCTTGAAGGTCGGCGTATTGCCCGCGGGCACCGTCCAACGCGTGGCCAGGCCGAGCCCCTGCTGACCGAAGATGCCGTAGATGTCGGCTTGCGCGGTTGCGCCGTTGATGGAGCTTTCGGCGCCCCAATTGTATTCGGTAATCGCCACCGGCGTTCCCGCATAATAGTAGCTCGATATCCATCCCTGCAGCCTCGGGATCAGATAGACGGGCACGCCGATCCAGCTTTCCGATACGTAATTCGGATCCCAGAGCTGCCGCGTGGAACGATTGCGCAGCAATTGCGTCGCGTTCGAAACGTCGTTGCTGTATTCGCCGCCCTGCGGATAGAAATGCACGCTCAACACGTCCACGGGATGACCGGCCGCCTTCCATTGGCTCAGCAGCCACGGAATGTAATCCATCCCGCCTTCTTCGTTCTGGCGGTCGGGGAACGTGCTCCAACCGTTCTCGCCGGCATATTGCTGGTCATAGCCGCTGTAGAAATATCCGTCCCAGCCCCATTCCTCCGGCGCCACGATCTGCGCGCCGGGATCGAGCGCCTTGATGCTCGCCGATTCGGCGATCACCTTGTCGCGATATTCGTCCGCATGCGGACCGATGGGATGGATGTCGCGATGGGTGGAAAACCAGATGCTGGGCTCGTTGTCCATCAGGTAGTAGCCCACGCCGCCATCGGCCCAGGTGCCCCAGCGCGCGATCAGATGCTTGATCCATTTCTTTTCGGCGGCGGGGCTGTCCGGAACATAGGCGTCGGCCGGATTGTTGCCCGTGATATCGGTCGCGCAATCGGTTTTCACCCCGTCGCCCGCATTCGAATCGTAAGGATCGACGGAACATTGCGCGCCATATTTGGAAACGGCGAAAGACGGCAGGATCGAGCGGCCGGCCCCGAGAGTCGCGACCCAGCCGATCAGCGACACGGTCAGCATCGGTTGCGCGCCTTCGGATTTCGCCTGCGCGACGAAACTGTCGGCCTCGGCGCCCTTGTTGGCACTCGACTGCGGATAGCTTTCGAAATACCAGTCGAAGTCCAGATTTTGCGCGTTCACGAGCCAGTTGTAGGTCGACATGTTGTTGCCGCCGGACCGGTTGAGCGGCGCGTTCAGCTCGTTGAGCTGCGCCTTGGAGGCAAACGCCACGCCATAGATCAGCGGGTTGATCGCGTGCACGTTGGCGGTTGCGTCGATTGCGACCGTCACCGGCGAATTCTGTGCCGCAGCCGGCGCCGTGCCCAGCAACAGGGCCAGCGTGGCCGGCATTGCGACGCGATATGCACTATCAAGTTTATCCGGATGCTTCATGGAGATTGGCGCCTTTCCTGTCCCCCGCAACCCGATGAGACCGCAAAGTTACTACGCGATCGTTCCGTTCGCCAATAGAGGTTGATTCAATTCGCGCCAAATCGGGTCCCGCAGAGTGCATCGGCGATCGGCGGGCGCTGCGCGCAAATTTGAGGAATGACGAAATTCGTATGCCGTTTGATCGAAGGGTACTGGCCGAAATAGGCCACTCGAAATCCAAACTAGGCCACTCCCTTAATCCGGCCAATTCGCATCGCCTTTGTAGAAGATGACCTTGATCAACCCGACCACGATCCCGACAGCCGCCTCGACGAGACTTAAAATCCACACAACGAATGTCACCAGTAAGTCCAGCAAAAGATTTCCTCCGGCGAACACCGCGCCCTATGGTGCCCACCTTACCATCTGCGGCGTCACAAGTCCGTTCCCCTTCCCCCTTGGATTACCGAAAACGGCGTCCGCTTCCGAAGTGACTGCACTGTATCAGATGGGTCAAGGTTCTTTGGGAACTCGGGCCCGGTCCCGCTCGGGATTTCGCCGTCAAGCGCGGCGTTAATCAATTCGCCGATGCTCCAAATGTGATCCGTGACGCCCAATTGCATCGCCGGAGTAATACGCAGCGTCTCATGCACGCGGCAGAAATTGTAGTGCATCGAATACAGCGCAATCGCCGCAAGGTGGTTCTCAAATTTCTTCGAGAAGCCGTTTGTCAGCCGTGTGAACCGGCGCTGGTGCATACGCAACGTGAGGTTTTGGCGTTCAACATAGCTGGTCGAAATCGCGCGCGGGTCACCTGCTACACGCTGTACCTCTACCGATACTACCTTGCCGGGGCTGTACCGACGTGCGGCTCCGGCTCCGGCTTCTACAGCGGCGTAGGTCTTTACGATCACCCCGTGAGCGCACTCACCTTTGAACGCGCGTTCTATGGCCCAAGGATAGCTATTGAAGCCGTCCGTGCTGATTTCCGGGGCGCCCATCACGCGCGCGCGAACGTCTTTGGCAAAAGCGTATGTCGCCTCATGCGTGCGCTTGCCGGTGTAATAGCTGATGATCGCTTTGGCGGTGCCAGCGAGCGCAATGAAGGTGTACTGGTCGCCAATCGTTTCCGGGTCGGTGTCCTTCACGTTTTTCCGCTTCTTGCCGACGAACTGCCAGATTTCATCGAACTCCAAGCGAGACGTATTGAGGTTGCGCATGAGTTTATTATGAGCCTTCGCGCAACCCATGCCGACGCGAGCGCCGAGGTTCATGATCGTGCCGCGATTGACCCCGACCAGACGTTCGGTCGCGCGTATGCTCACGCCTTCGCAGAGCGCAGCTATGGCTTCGATTTGCTTGTCACGGGGAAGAATGTTCATGGCCGGAGCCCTTCGAATTGAAGGAATCGGCCCGACACGCTATATTGAGGTTTGCGGTCATAGCTTGGGGGCCAAATCCCTGAGTTGCGATCCGGGGGCCGCGCTGCTGAAACAGCGTTGCCCCCACTAATTCCTGATCCTGGCTGCCCCGCCGGGATTTGGACCCGGACCTCTCCGCCTGTAAGAGCGAGCGTCCTACCGTTAGACTAAGGGGCATCAAGACGAAGCCGATTTCGGGCCGTTCCTTCTCCTTTGCGGGGCTGCTGGAACGGCCCAAATCCTTGCCCACCGTCGCTCGGCCAGCGCGTCCGGGGGCTCCTACTCTCCTAAGCATCTGTTTTCCCTCCGTTTTATGCCCCACCAGCGGAGCGGTACAGGAATATAATAACGTGTCTACCGAAATACGCAAACACCAAATGCGTAAAAGCGCATTTTTGTTTGACAATCTGCCACGCTTTCCGGTAGAACGGATTACGATGCCGTTTTGACGGAGCAGGAGCCATGGCAAGTGAAACTGAAACGCCGGTTATTGGTCCGGCAGGAGCGGAAGACGAGAAGCGAGTCTACGAGCGATCTACAATCGAATTCCCGTACAATGATCTCAATGATGCGATGGAGGTCGCCCAAGCCGTCCATGAGAAGGGCGGCCTCGCCTGCACTCTCGAACAATTGGCTGCGCAGCTCGGACTGTCGGTGACAAGCGGAACCTTTCGCGGTCGCGTGTCAAACGCGGGAACGTTCCGATTAACACACAACGCCGCTGGAGAAGCGCAGCTGACGGACCTTGGACACCGCATCATTGACCCATCTCAGAAACAGAAGGCGCGTGTCGATGCCTTCTTGTCCGTACCGCTCTATGCCAAAATCTTTGAGGACTACAAAAAGACGTTACTCCCGCCACCAAGTGCTCTTGAGCGTGCGATTATCGGCTTTGGAGTTTCCACTAAACAAGCCGGGCGCGCCCGACAGGCGTTCATGCGCTCAGCGGATCAGGCCGGTTTCTTTGAGCACGGAAAAGATAAACTTGTGCTTCCGGGCAATGCTGATCGGGGAGCAGTTCTTATCGATGCACCCCCGCTAGACGATGCGAGCGGAAAGAAAGGTGGTGAGGGTGGGCCGCCGTCCGACCTCAATCTTGATCCTCTTCTGATCGAACTTCTGAAAAAAATCCCGCCAACCGCCGATGGATGGCCAGCACCGAAGCGTATTCGCTGGTTCCGGACGTTCGCGATGAACGTGTCTGAAATATATGATGTAGACGGCGATCCAGTCGAAATGACCATCGCGTTGGAAGGTCCCGCAACGTGACCTCGATCATCGGAATCCGCTGCAAGGATGGCGTCGTCATAGGTGCGGACAGTTCCGCCACTTTTGGCGATGGAGGAGTTACGCGCACGATTGAGCAGCAGACCGATAAGAAAATCGAACTAATAAGCGACAAGATGATCCTTGCTGGAACTGGCGCAATTGGTCATTGCCAGCGGTTTGCTTCGGTTGCGGCGCGTGTAGCCAAGGATGATGCATTTCGTAAGGGTAACGCTCTCAGCATCGGCCGGATGCTATCGAAGCAGGGGATTGAAGACTTTGCCATCACGCATGTTTGGAAGCTGGATTACGGTGCGCTCGTCGCTTATGTGGCCGAAGATCAGCCAGTGCTTTGTGAGTTACCGCAAGGCGGTCTTCATCCAGAAGTTCTCAAATACGTACCGATGGCCTTTCAGCCCGAGATTAAAACGGACCTTTGGTTCGCGTCAGCAGGCAGCGGTCAACCGCTAACGGACCCTTTTCTTGCACTTCTTCGCAAGGTTTTCTGGCCCAGCGGGCCACCGCCGATCCAAGGCGGAATTTTCATGGCACTCTGGGCACTGATGCACGCTTGCGAACTTAATCCCGGCGGAATCAAAGAGCCGATCCATATAGCGGTATTGGCAAAGAAGGATGGTGCTTACAAAACGTGGTTCTTGGACAAGGCCCAGCGCGCAGAACAGGAAGATATGGTAGTCAACGCAATGCGCCACATGGCTTCGTTCGGCGCGGTGGTCGAAGGAATAGAGGGTGCAAGCGAGCTTCCTGCCCCTCCTAAAACCTAGCCTCTGAAAACGCTATTCACGCGCATGGGCGGGTAGGCTTTGTAGATGGAGCCCACAAGCTGCGCAAAAGACAAACTGCGCACCCATGCTGATACGCGGGTAAGGTAATCGCGCAGACTGATATCCATAGTGGAGAGGTTTGTCGCACCGACATCTTGTCCGGCGGGGGTCAGCACGTATCGCCGATGACCGGCAGAAGGGCCTTTCGATTCAATTCTCACGAACCCCATCCGTGCGAGCGTGTCTAATTCGTGATAGACGGCGCTATCGAACGGACCATAATCGTACGGCTCAAACGAAAATTGTTTGCCGCCGAATGCGGCGGACACATTTTCATCGATTAGAAAAAATAGCTTTTGAACTTGGACCGGCGCGTACTCCGCACCCGATTCCGTCGCGAGTGCCGCGAGCACGATGGCTTGTCTCGGGGTCAAATTTGGTCCCATGGCGGTTTTGCCGAATCGGCAGATTTTCTCTGTTTGACGGTCTAGGCCGAAATAGTAAAGGACATCTTTAAGGAACGCGCCAGTCTCTATCCCGCTCCCGGCCAAAACCTTAGGAAATATGCGATTTATGAGGGTTCCGATCATGACGCGTCACCCGGGACGACGAGAGCGGCGGTCAATTCCAAATCGAGCCACTGCATTTTCAAAAGCGGCCACTTAGGGGCAAAATCGGCCAGTACCGATCGAAGGGTGCAAGCCGAATTTCGATCCGGCACGAAAATAGTTGGAACGAAAATCGAATCTTTGCGCGAACGCAAAGCGCACACCGCCGCAAATCGATTTGTTGCAACAACGGCTTGCGGGTTCACTCGATTCGGATCTGGCTCGCAGATCGCAGAACGATTTCGGGCTTCCCGCGATAAAGCTGAATCGTGCCGCCGATGTCGACCGTTTTGCCTTCCAATGCGGTTGCATTCGGGAAGGTGCCGAAATCTTCGGGAAATATCACGCCCACGAAATCCTCATCGGGATAGGAAGTCCGGATATCGATGAAGGTGGCGCGCTCGGCGATAGGAACCTGGGCGACAATTCCTTCTACGGTAACCGATTGGCCGACATGATCCGCAGCGGTAGCTGCGGCAATCGTGCCGGGCCGGGCAGCGGCCAGCGCTTCGGCACGCTCGGGGCGAAACGTGCCCCAGACAATGCCCGCGACGCCGCGTGCGACAATCGCGAGTGCGAGCGGAAGCGCGTTCTTCATTGTCCGGTGGCGTACGATTTTCGGACCCGACTCCAGCGCCGGCCGGGTTACATGCTCTTAAGCAATTCTATGCAATTCGCGTCACTCCGCGGTGTTTCGCCGGATCAGCAGCCACGCCGCGACGAAAGCCCAAAGCATGGGGGCGATCAGAGATCCCATCAGGAACACGGGATTTGGCCGTGCAAAGTTTGCGGTAAGTGCGCCCAGCATGAGGAGCCCGAACAGAACCCCGATCCCGCCGGCGATGCGAGATCTGCGCCACAACGCGGCGCCCCAACTCGCGATGGACGCACCCTGGAACATAAGCCCGATAGGCATCAGAAATCCGATCGCCGTCTCGCAGAACACGAACAAGGCGCGCGCAGACTCGATTTTCGCGGGCACGTCGTCGTAGCGTGCAGCGAGCGCTGGGATCACGAGTCCGTCGAGCAGAAGCGATGCGGACAGAAAGACGGTTCCCGCTGCAAAGAACACGATGCCGGCCAGAGGCAAGAGCCGGCGCAGATCGAGCCGCGCGGACAGCTTTACGTAGCCGATAATCTGCAACACAAGCACCGCAATGTATCCGCCATGCACCGGGCCCGCGACGCTGCGATTTGCGGCTTCTTCCTTCAGCACGCCGGCAAACGTCGTCGCCGTCTCGCCCGGATGTGCAGCCAGCAGCGCAAGCGATGCGAGTGCGGTGAGCAGCAGTAGAATTCCCGCTGTGCGTTCGCTTTTGTCGTCGGTCATGAAATCTGATTCCTGTCGATGGACCTCGGGCATCCCGCCCGCCTTTTCCTATTTTCGACGCTTAATGCGGGCGGGATGCCCGCGGTCCCTTGACGTTTATCTTGCTGGGAGAATTTGTTGTTGGCGGCCGGAGCACTCCCGTCCATTTCTGGACATTGGCCGTTATTTGTCTCGCAAGCGGATTGGCGCGGGCCTCGCAAAGGGGTCAATGTGGCGCCGACGCAGAACGGACCATCTCATGCCGCCGAAGAAGCCTGACCGCCGCACCGCGCGCACGCGGACCGCGTTGATGAACGCCTTCGTCGAGTTGATGCTCACGCGCGGATTTCCCGATGTGTCGGTGGAAGATATCGTCGCGCGCGCGAATGTGGGCCGGTCGACCTTCTATCTGCATTTCCGCAGCAAGGACGACATCCTGAAGCAAAGCCTCGCGCGGCCGTCCGGTGCTCTTGCGGCGCTGGTGGAGCAGGAAGTTTCGCTCGCTGCCGTCATCGCGCAGCTCGAGCATTTCCACAGCCAGCGGAAGCTCAACCGCGTGTTCTTCGCGGAGCCTGCTCGCGCCATCTGGGCCCGCTGCCTCGCCGAATTGATCGAGCCGCGACTGGCGGCATTGCTGCGTTCGTCGCGCGTCGCGCGGCCGGTGTTGCCCCTGCCGATGATCGCCACACAGATCGCGGAGTCGCAGATCGCGCTCATCTCCAGCTGGCTGATGAGCCGCAACACAGTGAAAGCAGGCGCCGTCGCAGACGCGTTGATCGCAACGACAAATGCGAATGTGGAGGCACTAACGCGTCAGCCCGAATAGGACTGTTTGCGAATCGCGGTCGCTTTTCACTTCCCCTTGAACACGGGCTTGCGCTTTTCGAAGAAGGCCTTGCGCGCTTCCTTCCCATCCTCGCTGCCGAATGCGATGCGGATGTTGGAGAGTTCGTAGCGCAACTGCTGCTCGAGGTCCGATGTTTCGAGCGATTTCGCCATGCCGCGTTTGAGAAGCCGCAAGGTGATCGGCGACCACGCGCATAATTCCTCGCAATAGGCGGCGAGGCGATCCGAGAACTGGGCGTCGTCGATGACTTCGCCTGCCATGCCCAGGCGCACCGCTTCGTTGCCCTGCACGGTGCGGTTCTCCATCATGAAGCGCATCGCGTTTTCGTAGCCCATCGTCTGCGGCAAGGTGATGGTGAGGCCGCCATCCGGCGAACCGCCGATGCGCGTATAGCCGGCCATCAGTTTCGCGCTCCTGGCGACGAGCCTGACATCCGTCGCCATCGCAAGGCCCAGCCCTGCGCCCACTGCGACGCCATTGATGCCGCCGACGACGGGCTTGTCGCAACGCTTGCGGATCGCGAGCAGGAAATGTCCCACCCAATGCAGGTCGTCGAGTTGCGCCGTTTGCGGCGACCACGGCGAGAAGTGTTCCGCGCCCGAAAGGTCGATCCCCGCGCAAAAGGAATCGCCCGTTCCCGTGATCGCGACCACCCACACATTGTCGTCGCGCGCCGCATCGTCGATGGCGGTCACCACGCCCCAGGCGAGTTCATCGCTCAGCGCATTCTTCTTCTCCGGCCGGTTGAGCGTGATGGTCCGCACGTGACCGACATCGGTGATGTTCACGAGGTTCGTCACGGTGGGGGCTCCGTTATCGAGATTTGCAAATTGCACAAGGCAACATTTTGTCGATATGGCGACCCCGGCGTGATTCGAACACGCGGCCTACGGTTTAGGAATTTAATTTGATGTTTGCACATAGTGCAACATACCTAAACCTAAGTCATTGATCGCATTGCCTTTTCCATCGGCACGGTGTGCATCGATGCACATCGCCAACCAAGCGTTCGCGCATGTTGCGCGAGACAATGGAGAGACAAATGCGACTGACAGACCTGTCGATTAAGACGCTCGAAGCGCCGGAGAAAGGCGCGATTGTATATCCCGATTCGGTCCTCACGGGTTTCGGCGTTCGGATTAGCGAGGGCGGCACAAAAAGCTTTGTCCTTACGCACGGCAAACTGAGGAAACGCGAGACCATCGGGCGCGTCGGTGTACTGACGCTCCAGGACGCGCGTGCGGAGGCAAAGCGGCGACTGGCTGAGTACACGCTCGGCAAGACTGTGCCGCGCCCTGTGGCCTGGAATATGGCAGTGACGATCTATCTCGAGGAAGTACGCAGGCGCCTGAAGCCCCGAACTCATGCTGACTACAAGCGTTTTCTTGAAAAATACTTTCGGTTCGGCGAACTGGCCGTCTCTGAAGTCGCTCCCGACGACCTCCAGACCCGCGTTAGCCGGCTTGCCGGAACGCCGGTCGAACAGCATCACGCTTTCGTTGTTGTCCGCACATTCCTTCGGTGGGCACACCGAAAGCATTATCTCAATGCTAACCCCATGGAACGGATGCAATCGGGACATCGCTACCGGCCTCGCGAGCGCGTCCTGACCAACGACGAACTTCGCAGGGTCTGGAACGCGGCAGGCGACGGGAACTACGGGTCAATCGTCAAACTCTTGATCCTCACGGGCCAGCGTGTCGGGGAAATTTCCAAGCTTACGCCCGACATGATCGGCGAGGATACCGTAACGCTCCCGGCCGAGGCCACGAAGAACGGTCGTATGCACGCGTTCCCGGTCGGGCAAACGGCGCGGTCAATACTTCGTCGAAGTCTAGGCCGGGTGTTCCTCTTTCCCGCGCGCGGCAAGCCCACAGCGCCATTTAACGGCTTCTCGAAGGGCAAAGCGAGCCTCGACAAAGCCAGCGGCGTCGGCGAATGGACACTTCACGACCTCCGGCGCACGTTCGCAACGGGCCTTGCGTCACTGGGAGTTTCGCTGCCGGTCGTGGAGAAACTTCTCAATCACGTTTCCGGCTCGTTCGCCGGGATTGTCGGCGTATACCAGCGTCATAGTTACGATAGAGAAATGCGCGCAGCAATGGAGTTGTGGGAGCAGGAGGTTGACCGAATCGTTCGCGGACCAGTGCGCGCGGATGGAACCTCCGACTAGGCAAACCGGGAGGGAATGTAGAGCACAATTATTTCGATTCCTGTTGCACCAAAATCTGGCACACTCCTTTTCGCGAGTGGCTTCCAGGGGGTCTGCAGTGAATGTTCGGTTGAATGCCTGAACGCGAGTCCTGCCTGTACGTGAAGATTGTGCGCCAACGCCGCTTGCCCTGGCGGCTGACAGCGCGCTATCGGTTTGCGCGCGGTATGACGAGCCGAACCGTGAAGCCATGGGCGTCGATCGCGTTGCGAGCAGCAACCCGTTTTTCGGCTGCTTTTCGCAAGACTTCCGCCGGGCAAAGGCTGATTCTGGCGTTTCAGACTATCGATGGAGGGCGCCGGGCTGCAGGCGAATGGATCGAGAAGACTGCACTGAGAGACGGCACGCTTGCCCCACTGGGTTGGGTTGGATCAATCACCCTGCATTCGATCATCGCCCTACTTATGATCCTAACCTGGTATTCGCGACAGAAGATCGATGAGCATCCTGCGGCCTATGTGCCGGTCAATCTCGTTACCGTGTCCGACGAAACAAATGTTGCCCCGACGAGTAAACCGGCATTTCGTATCCAGCCTCTGGCTATTATCGCACCGCCCGTGCCTCTGGACTTGGATATGAGCATACCTTCGCTCCCGCTGGTTGAAGCCGATTCGGAACCGCCGCCTGCGAAATTGCCGGATTCATCGACGGCTCAGAATCCCTTGCCGATTAACGCAGGTCAGCTCGCGCCGAAGCAGGACCCCAATCAGACGGAGATCTCCGCCCAATCGGTGCAAAAACCGCCCGATGTTACGACACCAGTTCCCAGCGCCTCGCTCAATTCGAAACCCGCCGACCGGTTGCTCCCGGGTGCCGGTCCCGGCACGGCTTCAACCGCCAATCTGGTCTCGCTGCTCCGCAGTCAGATCGAAGCTTGCTGGAGTCCGCCTGTGACTGCGGCACGCCCGACCCAGTTCGTCATCGATGTGGAGATTTCTTTGAACCCGGACGGCTCGATTGCGAAGCCACCTCGGATGGTTGGGGATTCCGCCGCGGCAGCCCCTCACGACCCTGCAATCCGTGCGGTCGCCGACGCGTTACGAAACGCTATCTACAGCTGCGCGCCCTACAGGCTGCCTGCCGGTCTTTATGCCCAATGGCGCGATATCAATCCGCTGCATTTCGATCACTCGGCCGCGCCAGATCCGTGATTTTCGAACTACATGTACCGCTATGCATCGCCTAACATAGGTACATGGTTGCTCGACATAAATCCTTGGAAAATCGACACAAATGCTCTTAACGGCCTTGGTGGTATGAGCTAGGCTCATTCCAATATTGGGGAAAGGCTGGGGACTTGGCTCGATTTGCCTTTGAGGCTGTCGATAGCGCGGGCGCGGTCGTGCGCGGTCAGATCGAGGCGCAGGCGCGTCCGATTGCGATCGAGCAATTGCTGGCAGCCGGCCAGACGCCCTTGTTCTTGCGGGAAACCGGCGAAGGGCGGCGGTCGCCCGTCGAGTTTTTCAAATCTCTGCAGCCGGGAAGTGGCGATCTCTTGCCCGTCATTCGAGAGCTTTCGAGTCTGCTGAAGGCTGGACTTCCCGTCGAGCGTGCGCTCGGCGCCATGCAGAACCTGACCTCGAACAGACGTACGGCACTTCGCGTCGGCCAGATGCTGGAGCGCGTGCGGGCAGGTGAACCGTTGTCGCGCGCCTTGCGCCTCATCATTCCTGCGGACGACCAGCACATCGAACATCTTGTTGCGGCCGGCGAGGCGAGCGGCCATTTGGCGGCAGTGATCGCACGGCTTGCCGCCAATCTGGAACGCGCCAAAACGCTTCGGGAGCGCGTGATCTCCGCACTGACCTATCCGGCCTTCCTGGTCGTGACGATGATCGGCGTCCTGTGGATCATCTTCACGACCGTGCTGCCGCGGCTCGTGCCGCTATTCTCCCATGCACGAGTTGTCCTGCCGTTCCCGACGCGCGTTCTTCTGTCGATCTCGAATTTCCTGCAATCCTATGGCTGGCTGCTGCTGGGCGCATCGGCGCTAGCGGTCGGTGCCGCCATTTATGCTCTGCGCCGCCCGGCCGTCAGACTTGCGCTTGATCGTTTTGTCTTTTCGTCATGGCTATTCTTGCGCGTGCCTTTCGAATACGAGGCGGCGCGTTACTGCCGCAATCTGGAGACGTTGCTGGGCGGAGGCCTGTCGCTCGACCGCGCATTGACGGCAGCGCGGTCGGCAGCCGGCAACGGTTGGTTCCGCGAGCGTATCGGAAAGGTTCAGGAAGCGGTCGAAGGAGGCGCACGTTTGAAGGCGGCGTTTGCCGCGTCGCAGGCGCTGCCAGACATCGTTGTGGAGTTTGCCGCCGTCGGCGAAGAAACCGGGCAGCTTGCGGTGATGATGCGTGAAGGCGCGGAAGTGCTGGAACGCGATGTCGAGATTCGCCTCGACCGTTTGACCGCGCTCATCCTGCCGGTGGCGACGCTCGCGATGGGTCTGCTTGTGGCCGGCGTCATGGCCGGTGTCGTGAGCGGTCTGCTCGCCGTCAACGATCTCGCCTATTAGAGGCCCGGATGTTTGCGAGACACGAACACGGATACACATTGATCGAGTTGCTGGTCGTGCTCGGTATCCTCGGTTTGATTGCAGCGTTCGCGGTGCCGGTCGCCGGCCGCGCCGTCGAAGGCGTCATGCTGCAGACGGATGCGCGCGCGCTCGTCGTGGCGATGCGAAGACTGGAAGCGGCGGCGGTCGCGCAACAGCAGACGATTTCGTTATCGGCGGCCGACGGCAAACTGAAAGTGTCGTCGGGAGGTGGCTTAGAACTGCCGGATGGCGGTGAAGCGAAATTGTCCGACGGTGCCGATCATATCGATTTCTTCCCGGACGGAACGACGACCGGCGGCGATCTCACGCTGTCTCAGGGCGGCAGTTCTTTAAGGGTCGAAGTCGCGTGGCTCTCCGGCGAGGTCAAATTGGTGGACGGCCAATGAGGGCAGGCGAGGACGGATACACGATCATCGAAGCGCTGTGTGCGTTTGCGATTCTGGCGGTCGTGCTGGTCGCGCTGTACGGCGCGGGCGGCAATGCGTTGCGGATGCTCACTGCCGGCGCCGACGTCGATCGCGTTGCGCTGCTGGCCCAGTCGAAGCTCGATGAATTCGCGACACTGAGGAGCCCGTTGCCGGCGTTCCAGATCGGGGAATTCCGGGGAACGGATGTGCGCTGGCGGCTTGAGGCGCACGAGATATCGAACCCCGGCAGGGACGCGCATGATCTCCATCTGCAGACCGTGCGGCTTGTGCTGAACTGGCCCGCGCTTGTGGGCACCAGCGAATATGTCGTGTCCGCGCGGCATATCGGGATCGAAAAACAATGACGAGCACTTCGCGCGAAGACGGTTACACGCTCATCGAGCTTCTCGTCACGCTCACTCTGCTGTCCTTTATCACGCTTGCCATCGGCAGCGGTCTGCATTTCGGGACGAGGGTCTGGGAAGGCACAGAAGACGGTGTTCAAATGGCGGATCGGGCGGACAATGCACAGACAGTGCTGCGCAGCCTTTTGACCTCGGCCGTTCCGGTCACCAAAGGCGAAGACGTCGATTTCGAGGGCGACCCATCCCAGGTGAGGTTTGAAGCGCCCGCGCCGCAGGCGCTGCGCACCGCGGGTCTCGTCCGTGTGGAAATCTCGACCGTCGAAAGCGAGTCCGGCCGCGCGCTCCATATCGCGTTCAAGGCGGCGAAAGCGTCGGACGATCGCGAAATCACGCTGCCGACAGGGGCTTCGACACTGCGGATTGCCTATCTCGATGCGTCGGACTCGGTGCCGGCATGGCTCGACAGGTGGCACGACCGCAATCGTCTGCCGGACGCCATCCGCATCCAGGGCGACGATGATGCTTCGCGGCAGGCATGGCCGGACTTCGTGGCGAGATTCGCGATTGGGCAGCGCCCGGATTGCGCCTTCGATCCGGTCTCGCTCGATTGCCGGAGAACGCAATCGTGAGGGTCGATTTTCGCGCCAATGTGACCTGGGAGGATTTCCGGCGGGGTGCCGGCGCGTTCGGCCGCTGGTGGGTTTCGGAAATTCTATCGATGTTGCCCGTGGACTGGCGCTCGGAAATCGGCTCTTGGATCGCCCGGCCGCATATGCGCTTAGCCCAGTCCCAATGGATCATATCCTGGCCCGGCTCGGACATCGCAAGCGTCTCCGTCGACGCGTCGCTTCCCGACGCCGCGATCGCCACATCGCTGGCGGAGCAGGCCGGGGAGCGGTTGGCCCGCGCGCTGACATTTGAGTTGCCCGGTCGCGATGTCTTGCGCCGGAGCATCAGATTGCCGGTCGCAGCAACGGCGCGGCTCCGCTCTGCGGTCGAACTGCAGCTGGAGCGCATTTCGCCGTTCCGCGGTGAGGATGTTGCGTTCGATTGCGCGGTGTCTCCGGGCGAAGCGAAGGACGGCGAGGTCGGCGTCGAAATCGCGATCGTGCCGCTCGCAACTCTTTTGCGCTATGGCGACTGGCTCAAAAGCCTCGGGCTTCGCGTGTCGGAATTTCGCGCAGAGGGCGGCGATCACCGGTTCGGTGGGGTCTCTCTCGACTGGCGATGGAATCGGAACACGCAAGTTTGGGCTCTTGTGGGCGCCGGCGCAGTTTGCTGGGCCGCAGCCTATTTGCTCGCACCGTCGCTGCGGGATAGCGAATTCGACGACACGAGAGCACAGGTCAATGCCCTCCAGATCGTTTCGGGCGATGCCGCACAGGCGAAAGACACGCTTGACGGCTTGGCGGGTGCTGCCTCGTTCCTGGCCCAGAAAGAAAAGCAGCCTTTGCCGCTCGATGCGCTGAAGGCCCTGACATTAGGAATCCCGAACAACACGCGTCTCACAAGCCTCGCGATCGACGGAGATCGTGTGCGGGCAGCCGGGATCACGGGAGACGCAAACCTGCTGCTGCGCGTCTTGACGAAGTCGAACAGGTTTTCGGACCTGCGCTGGGATGGCCCCATCGTGCCGATATCGGGTGGCGGAAAACGCTTCACGCTCGAATTGACGCTGCGCCCGGGCGGGAGTGAGGGGATGCTGCTGTAACGATGAGCTTCGAGTTTAACCCGACCGCGCTTCAAAAACGTCTCTTTGCACTGGCACTGGCGGCGCTTCCCGTCATTGCGCTCATCGCAATTGTTGCAGGCGCCATACTCGATCTCGCTGCCCATCACGCACGCATGGCGGTCTTGCGGCGCGAGCGCGCGACCTACGAGCAATTGGTCGCCAATCAATCGCGTTACGTCCAGGAGATCGCGGCGATCAAAGCATCCGGCGCCGAAGATGCGTTGTTTCGAACCGGGCAGATTTCGGCGATTGCAGCCAAAATCCAGTCCGCGATCGCGCAAGCCGCGAAATCCGCCGGCACGTCGCCCAGGCAGGAAAGCGTGAGCGCGGAATCGCAGCCGTCCACTGCTTTTACGGGCGTTTCCGAGCACGTCATGTTTACCTGCGATATCGCGACGCTGACGCGTATCCTCCATCAACTGGCTCTCGCCAAGCCGGATCTGTTTGTCGAGCATCTGGCCATCGAAGATCCGGGCCAGGACGCGCCGCTGGTAGGTCCGCATCAGTTGAATGTCGACATGGTGGTCGCCGGCTACATGCGGGCCTCGACATGAACGCGCATGTGGCACGCGGCCTGGAGCTTGCACCGGCTGCATTTGCGGCCAGCGGGCTCCTCGCGCTTGTTGCCGTGTTCCTGCCGTCACTCGTCTTCTATGACTCGCCGCCGCCGGATGCGGCGATTGCAGCACCTTCGAGAGTCGTTGTTCCGCCTTTGAGCAATTATGCGGCCATCGTCTGGCGGCCTTTGTTCAACGATGGGCGGCGCCGCGATCCGCCGCCCCCACCGCCTGCCCCGCCCAAACCGCCGCCGCCGCCGTCGGCAGAACACTACCAGCTTGTGGGGATCATTCTGTCGTCGGATTTGCGTATGGCGCTTGTCGCAAGGCGTGCAGATGGCCAGGTGGCGCATTTGCATGTCGGCGATATGCTGGACGGCTGGACCGTGAACGCCATCGACGCGTCCGGGGTGCAACTGAGCGGCCCGGGCGGGACGACACAGCTAACGATCCCGCATGCGGCGCAACGCGCGCCCTCGGGAAGCACAAGCGCCGTCATTGCCGCGGTTCATTCGTCAACGGAATGAGAACAATGGGCTGCGCGAGCCGCGCGGCCGAATTGGGGGAAATGTGACAGTCAGATCGAACAGTCCTTTCAATGCGATGCGCTCCGCTGCAGCCATAATGGCGGCGGTGGTGCCGCTTGCTTCGGCGTGCAACGCAGTTGCTCAACAAGGCACGGGAAGCGCGCCGGCATCGTCTCCACCAACCGGCATCGTCCCCAATCCGTCGATGCCTCTCGACCAGGCGACGGATTCCCCATCGTCCAAGCCGCTTCAGGTCTTTCAGGGGACCAGTCAATTCGTAAATGCGCAGCATTCGGCGGTCCGAACCACTGCCGCGGGCGACATCTCTCTCGATTTTGCCGACGCCGACATTCGCGACGTCGTTCGCTCTGTTTTGGGCGAAATGCTGCACCTGCCTTATGCGATCGATCCGCAAGTGACGGGACACGTCACGCTCAAAACGGGTGAGCCGATCGCCAAAGGCGATGTCCTGCCTGCGTTCGAAGCCGCGCTCAAGATCGGTGGCGCGGCGATCGTTCTGAACAACGGCTTGTACAACGTCGTGCCCTACGCCGACGCCCAAAAGCGCGCCGGCATCATAGCGCGTAGTGTTCGGGAGAACGAGCCCGGCTACGGCATCGAGATCATCCCGCTGCAATACGTTGCCGCCGACGAAATGCAGAAAGTACTGGGGCCGTTGGTGCCGCCGGGCAGCATTGTGAGCATCGACGCCGGCCGGAACCTGATTTTCCTCGCCGGCACGGACCCCGACCGCGCGTCTATTCGCGAGACAATTGCGCTGTTCGACGTGGACTATTTGAAAAGCATGTCTTTCGCGATCATCCAGCCGGTTCACATCGATGCGGAGACCCTGGCCAGCGAACTGGACAAGGTCTTCGAAAGCGTCGGAAGCCCGATTTCCGGTGTCGTTAAGCTGATACCTGTCCCGCGTATCAATTCGTTGCTCGTCGTCACGTCGCGTGCGTCCTATTTGCGCGAGGTTAGTGTGTGGGTGAACCGCCTGGACGTGGTGCCCGTCGAGCCGGGCCGGCGTCTCTATTATTACCGGCTGCAGAATGCGCGGGCAGGCGATATCGCACAGACGCTTTCTCAGCTCTTTGGCGGCGCCGCGGCGCTCGCGACTCCTGCTGCCGCGGCTTCCACGCCCGCCGCGGCGCCCGTTGTAGCAGCGACTTCAACGGCCGGATTTCCCGGCGGCATGCCGTCGATGTCAGCGCCACCGACGATGCCCGCGCCGACACCGCTTTCTCCCGCGGTGGCCCCATCCATGGCGCCGGCAAAAGCCGGCGGCGACGGCATGGGCCCCCTCATTGTGACCGATATTCCGAACAATTCGCTGATTATTCGCGCCGACCAGGCCGATTACGCCGCGATCGAACGCATCATTAAGGCCATGGATGTCGCGCCCGACCAGGTGCTTATCGAAATGACCATCGCGGAAGTGACACTCAACGACACGCTGAATTACGGTGTGGAATGGTATTTCCAGAACGGCCCAGCTGCCGCCACCTTCAGTCAGACGGGCACGGTCAGCGCGAGCTTCCCGGGCTTTGCTTACAGCTACATCGTTCCGAATGTTCAGGTGGCGGTCAGCGCGCTCGCAAACGTCTCCCACGTCAATGTCATTTCGTCACCCAGGATCCTCACGCTGGACAACAAGCCGGCCAGCCTGCAGGTGGGGGACCAGGTGCCGATCCTCAGCCAGACAGCAGTTGGTGTGGAAACCGGGAGCGCACCTCTTGTGTCGACCATCCAAATGCAGAACACCGGAGTCATTCTGACCGTGACGCCAAGAATTGGTAAGAGCGGCATGGTATTTCTCGATGTCTCGCAGGAAGTGAGCGATGCGATTCCGACGACGACTTCGCAAATCTCGTCGCCGACGATCGAGAACAGGAGCCTGCAGGCGACGGTGGCCATTCACGATGGCCAGACGGTCGCGCTGGGCGGTCTGATCCAACAAACTGTGACGAAATCCGATGGGGGAATTCCGTTCCTGAAGGACATCCCCTATCTCGGCTATCTTGCTAAGACTGCCAGCGACTCGACCGACCGTACGGAGTTGCTGGTGTTTCTGACGCCGAAGGTGATCCGCGATCCGGGTGACGCGCAGGTCATGACGGACGATCTGGCGACGGGATTGGCCGACGTCAAGAAAGCGATCGACGACATGAAAAAGGACGGGGCCAAGGTTCACTGACCCTTCTTTGCGCGAGGTCTGATCGCCGGCAAACGCGCAACGCCAGTTAGTGGACGCTTGTGACGTCCTGGTCTTCGTCCGTGCCGCCGGGTTTGCCATCGGCGCCGTATGACATGATCACGGCCGCTTTGCCGTCGTGCGGCGGGGTATAGAGAAACACTCGTCCCCAGGGATCGATGATGCCGTCGGTGCGATCGAGATAGGGGCCGTGCCAGTTGTGAACTTGTTCGGGCTTGACGATGAGAGCCTTGAGGCCCTGGTCTGCTGTCGGATAGTGGCCGGTATCCAGTCGATAGAGATCGAGCGACGACATCAGCGTCGAAATCTCGATTGCCGCGGCCTGGGTCTTCGAACGCTCGAAATAGCCGATCACCTTTGGCGCTGCGAACGCGACAATCAGGCTGAGAATGGCGAGCACGACGAGAAGCTCGATGAGCGTGTAACCTTGCTCATTGTTATTTTCGGTTCTATCCGGGGACACGTTCGCCAACGCCTAACTCACATCCTGCGCCACGCGCATCACTTCATCAAAGGTTGTCGTGCCGTCAAGCACGTGCCGCACGCCGTTGTCGTATAGAGGTTCCATGCCGCCGCGAATGGCAATGGCGCGCAGGCGCACGGCCTCCTCGTGCCGCAAGATCGCCTGCCGCAGCTCGTCGTTAAACGGCAACAGTTCGGAAATTACGGTTCGGCCGCGATATCCCGTACCGCCGCAATCGGCGCAGCCCACGGCCTCGAATACAAGCGGTCGTTCGTTTTCCGGCAGGTTTGAGATTGCAAGCGGTGCCGCCACGGGACGCCGGCAGCTTTTGCAGAGAACGCGCACGAGGCGCTGCGCAAGGACGCCCGTGACCGTCGACGCGACGAGATAGTCCTCCACGCCCATATCCAGGAGCCTCGTGATCGCCGTCGCTGCATCGTTGGTGTGAAGCGTGGAGAGCACGAGATGGCCGGTGAGGGCCGATTGCATCGCAATGCGCGCGGTCTCGCCGTCCCGGATTTCTCCGACCATGATCACGTCTGGGTCGTGGCGCAGGATCGAGCGCAGCGCACGCGCAAAATCCAGTCCGATCTCAGGTTTGACCTGGAACTGGTTGAGTCCGTCGATTTTGTATTCGACGGGGTCTTCGATGGTGACGATCTTTCGCGCGGCGGTATTGAGGCGGCTCAAACCCGCATAAAGGGTTGTCGACTTGCCGGAGCCCGTAGGCCCGGTCACGAGCACGATGCCGCTGGGTCGGGCGAATATCCTCGTGATCTGCTCCAGCTTGTCGGCCTCGAAGCCGAGCTTCGCGAGATCGAGCTCGACGGCCGCACGGTCGAGGATGCGGATCACGACGCTTTCGCCGTGAGCAATGGGCCCGGTCGCGATGCGCATGTCGATTTCGCGGCCGCGCACATTCATCTTGATGGAGCCGTCCTGGGGCAGGCGGCGTTCCGCGATGTCCAGGCGCGCGAGAATCTTGATGCGCGAGATGATGGCGGGTGCTGTCGAGAGCGGTGCGGGCTCCTCGTCGCGCAAGACGCCGTCGACCCTCATGCGGACGCGCAAAGTCCGCTCGAAAGGCTCGATATGGATATCGGAAGCACCGCGTTCCACCGCACGTGCGATTAAACGCTCGACGAAGCGGACAATGGGCGCTTCGCTTGCGGCCTCCTGCAACCGCGAAAAATCCGCATTGGCAATATCGACGGCTGCGGCACTGCGCTTGTCGGGACCGGACACGGCGACGCTGTCGCCATAGAGCCTGAGAACGGCGTCTTCGATGTCGCTGCCTGCGGCGACGGCGAAAATCACTGGCCGTCCCAGCGCGAGTTCCAGCGCATGCGCCGTGAAGGTATTCGTTGGGTCCGCTGCAGCGACGAGGATACCGGTGTCGCCCGACGACAGCGGCAGCACCTTCGCATCACGCAGGAATTGCGGATTGGAGATCCGCACGTCGATCGGGCTCTGCGGAAATTCCGACGTGTTGATAAGTGTGCAATTCGTGACGCGGGCGACGACGGGCGCCAGATCGCGCTCGGCGCAAAGCCCAAGCCGCACCAGAATGTCGACGATGCTGTTGTCGGTACGGGCATGGGCCCGGCGGGCGCGATCTGCACCGTCTTCCGACAGCAAGTCGCCAGCAATCAATTCGCGGAGCAAAGTCTCCTCGAAACTCGTCTCGGCCGCGATCCGGGATTCCAGTTGCGTCATGGCCCGACGATACACGAATTAGCGCGGCGCATCGCCGGTCTCCGCCGTTCTGAGGGGCGGCTTCAACCGGTCGCAGGCGGCCTGCGCTTTTTCCGCATCGGGGGCAGGCGCATGGGTAGAGAGCGTCCAGATGGGCGTGCGGCCGCTGCCGGTCACCCGCACCACCACCTGCCGCGATTGGGTCTGGTCGGTTTCGTCGTCATGCGCGCGGGCGGTGATTTCGAAAATCTCGCCGGCGGCAACGGCCCGGCCGGCGGTGGCCGCCGATACGCCGCGCTGCGCCGAGGGCGTCTTCCCGTCCAATCCGGCAGCCTCGCGCACGCGAGGCGATGCGTCGTCGGTGTCGACCGACACGAGACCAGTAAAAACGGTCAGGTCCGGCTCGATACATTGCGCCACATCGTCGGAGACATCCTTCGCCGCGAACAGTTCAGACACGGCCTCGAAGGGCGGCCCGCGTTCCCTGTCATGCGCTTTGGCAACTGCGAGATCGGCGTCCTTGCGGCGGGCGAGAATGCTCTCGACGAGATGTTGTGCGAGATTGCGGTCGAGGCCGGACACGACCAAATAGCGATAGAGAAGGTCGGGCGAGGCGGAATTGAGGTCGAGCTTTGCCGCCTCGGGGCGGGCGCGCACGGTGACCGCGATGCCGCCGATGTCGAGGGTTTGCGGAGCGGTCAGCACAGTCGGTTCAATCTCGCGCGCCGTCGCGAGATCATAGGCCGCGGTCGTCACGGCGCCGTCTACCGCCGCGGCAAGGCGAACGCGCGCGAGATGCGCCATCGTCGCCTCGAGATGCTGATGCGTGGTACTTAGGGCTGCCGCAAAAATGAGAGAGAGTGTGGCCAACGCAATAACCACGATCAAAAGCGCAAATCCGCGATCGCCGATTCTCATCGAATCAGTGGTTGCCTTGACCGCAGCTAGGGCAGGTGATGTGCAAGTTTACTGTCACCGTAGCTGTCGCCGTGCCGCCAAAGGGTTCCGTGATGGTGTATGTGAACGTGTCGACATCATTTGCAATGTCCGCTTGGTTCACGGAGGCGTAGTACGTGTATGTAACCGAACTGCCGGAGTTGAGCGTTACTGTGCCCCCGTTTACGCCTTGGGTGACGGCGGTAATCGTCGGGGTTTGTCCACAGGCTATTGTGTCATTGGTCGCGGGATCATAAGTCGTCGATGGCACATATGGATTGGCGATTACTCTGGAAATTGTTACGCCGCCTGCCGGAGCCACTGGCGCTGCATATCCGACACATACATTCGACGACGCGGTCGCGGTCAGGCTGCCCGTGTCGGCAATCGTATAGTTGGACGTATCGAGGCCGGAATACCCGCCTGCGGGCGTGTAGGTCATCTGCGTGTTGTTGGCGACGATCGTGTTCGTGCCATGCGCCGGCGTTGTTGCCGCGCTAACAGACAGAGGGAGATTGTTCGGGTCGCTGTCATTGACACGCGGATCAAAGGTGACGGCCGTACCGACCGGCGTCGTCACGTAGTTCGCAACTGCCACCGGGGGTGAACCGATGGTGATCGTGTCGACAGCGGTTGACGTCAGGCCATGGCCGTCGGAAATCGTATAATTGAATGAATCGGTCCCGACATAATTGCTGGCCGGTGTGTAGATGAGCGACGTTCCGCTGATGACGACTGAACCATGGCTGGGTGTGGTGGTGGATGCGATCGACAGCGTGTAACCCGGCGGGCTGGGTTCGATATCGTTGGTCAGAGGACTATAAGTCAGCGGCGTGTTTTCTGCCGTGGTGACGTTGTCGGGTTTGGCCGTCGGTCCGAGACCACCCACAGTCGTGTAGATCGTGGCACTTCCTGTTCCGCCGTGGCTGTTCGTCACCGCGTAGGTAAAATAATCCTTACCGATGTAACCGGTAGCAGGCGTGTAGGTGATGGAATTGGAAGTGCTGGATAGGGTGATGGGCGCGTTCGAAGAACCGGCCAAATTCGATGCGCCGACGCCGGTGATCGAGAGTGTGTATCCGTTAGGGTCCGTATCGTATGTGAGCGGATTGAAGGTGATCGTGCCGTTCTCGTTGACGGTGACGTTATCGTTGACGATTTGCGGTGGGCGATTGGTGCCCGTTTGCGTGACGACACTCGTGCGGTTGCCCGCACTGTCGTAGTTGTACGTCACTTGCATACCGTTGTCGTAAGTTACGACCCACAGCCGCCCGAGATTATCATATGAGTATTGGGTCGCACTTAGCGAAGTCGCCAACAGGACGGCCAAAACGGCCGTGCCGATGAATAATTTCGGCTGCATTGCCCCTCCCAGTGCGCTGCTGCGCTCCGGCCCCTTGCCAGCACACCCTATGGCATAGAATTACCACTGACAAATGGAATGGAAGAAATTCCAGTCAATTTTTTTGTGCGGGCATTCGGAAGAACTTTGCCGAGCCGGCGGGCTCAAGGAGAAAATTCAGTGCGCCAAACACGCCGGCCGCCGAAATCCCCACTTGCTCACTTGAACTAGTCAGAAAAAACAAGGCGACAAGCGTCGAAGCAGTTGACGCGAAATCAAGTTCACCATAGCGTCAGCGCGGGACTGGGCTGCAGCTGCCTTCATTGTGCATCTGCACAGGCGGGGAATAATCGTGAAGCCAGCGATTCACGCGGTCAGGTTGTTGCTGGGCCTTGTGCTGGTATTCGTCCCGCTCTCCGTTTCCGCGCAAACTACCTATAACTATTGGATTTCTATGCGGAATTTCGCAACAGATCCCGCGCCCGTGTATGTCGTCGCATCGCCGACGCAGACCACCCAACAGACGGTCGCCGTCCAGGCTTGCGATGGAAACACCTACTTCCTCGCTCCGGCGGATTACACCACGTTCCAGGGCGAATTGCAGAACCACAGTGCAGTGCAACTGAACACGTCAACGGGTTCCGATCCAACTCAGTCGTCCATCGTTTGTGCGATTCAAACGCAATGAGAGTCGTCTAGTCCTATTCGCCGGGGGGGCAAGAATGCGGTTTGTAGGTCTTTGTCTGCGAACGGTTCTTGTCCCACTGGCGTTCATGGCCGTTTTGGGAGTGCAGCTCGCATCCGCAGCCTCCATGTCATCGCCGCCCAATGCGCCGACCTTGCCGGCGATGTCGATCGGCACGGCGGCGCTGTTGTCGACGACGGGCGCGAACACCTATTACGGCAGCAGCACTACCGCAACCGATGGGCTTGCCGCGATCACGTCCACGGCCACGCCGATGCCGCCCGAGATCATCGCTCAGGCGCGCGCCCTTAAGAACAATGTCGACCTGATCTATGAGTATGTGCGCAACAACATCCAGGTGACCTGGATGTATGGCCTTCAGAAAGGCGCGCTGGGCGCGCTGATCGACAAGGCGGGCACGCCGTTCGATCAGGCCGACTTGATGGTGCAACTGATCAATGCGGCCAACACCAACTACCTTCAGGCCAATCCGGGCGGTGCCGCCCCCTATAGTGCCAGCTACATATCCGGCACGACGACGCTGACGGGTGCGGAGTTCGCCTCTTGGACGGGGATCTCGGATTCGAACGGCGCCTGCCAGATGCTCGCCAATGGCGGCTTT
Organism: Alphaproteobacteria bacterium; assembly: GCA_003139615.1. Taxonomy (GTDB): domain Bacteria; phylum Pseudomonadota; class Alphaproteobacteria; order Micropepsales; family Micropepsaceae; genus Rhizomicrobium. The sequence continues at coordinate 45,726 of PLJH01000141.1, read as the reverse complement.
CCGGCTTACGTGAATGGCTCGACGAATATCGTTTGCGCCACGGGCGCGGGTTCGACTATCTCGACCGTAAAGATGGCGCATATCTGGGTGCAGGTGACCATTAACGGGACGAACTATCTGTTCGATCCCAGCTACAAGCCCTACACGATCACGCAAATCCCCCTCGCTACAGCGACGGGGCTCGTGAGCGGAACGCCACTCAGTACGGCGACGGGTTCCGGCATGACTTCCGGAACGCTGGCGGGCAGCGTTCCCTATGTGCATGGCCTCAACTCCGTCGGACTGAACAGCCTGCTGGGGACCTATTCCCAAAGCCTGCTGACCTACATGTACAATCACAATCTGCAGGCCGCGCGGATTGAGAACATCGTCGGCATTCCCTTCATCACGCCGGACAATCCGCCTGCCGGCGGCTGGCGGCAGACGACGCTGCCCAACGAGACGACAAGCGCGACCTATACCTGGACCACCTCAGCCGGGACGCCCGGCACCACCGGTATTCCCGACCAATACCGCACCGCCCTGACCGTGTCGGGCTATATGTGGGATTACACACTGTCGAACAATGCGGGCGGCTGGGACAGCATGTTCAATGTCGGCTCGACCGCCAGCGTCAAGCTGTTTGTCGACCAGATTTACGGCCGCCGCTTTACGGTCGATACGGATTGGAATTTCGGCATCAACACGAACAACCCGCGTAAATATTCCAACACGGTCAATCTCGATCTGGATGGGGTGATGCTCACCACCTACACCGATCCGGGTTTCAATCAGGGCGGCACGAACGAGTACGGCTACCCGATCATGAACACCTCGCGGAGCGCGCCGGCCTATATCACGCTCAGTGTCGCCCACCCCTATGGCGCCTGCTATGACGGCACGGTGCATTTCGCATCGAGCGGCAGCTGTCTGCATCACGGCGTCTACATGGCGGACACTCTCACCAAGCCGGTAATGCTGACCACATCGCTGACGATCGTAGACGGGTTCGGCGATGCGAACGGGTTGTTTGCCAAATGGTCGGACGAGCGGGCGGCCGATACCGAGAACCCGATGGCGACCTATCCCTGTGGGCCGCAGGGCGATCCGGACGAAAACCTTTGCGGTTCGCTCTTTCCCGGAGGAAGCGGGGATTTCGAGCGCCAGAAGATGGCGGCGTCGTGGCTCGTGCAGAACACGCGCGCATTCCAGTTGCACGCCGCGATCGCAAACGCCGTGCCGCAGCTTCATCACGCGCTGGGCTTTGTCTATGGCTCGACGGTCCTGCAGGGCACCCAACCCAATCCACAGGACCAGCAGGAAGAGAACACGCTCTATTCTGTGTCGGACAATTTCAACCGCATCGATGTCGATTCAGGCATCAGCCTTTCGAGCCGCGTCGCCAACCAATCCAATCGTGACGCAACGATCCAGGCCTTTGCGGCAAGTTCGGCCGCGCTTGAAGGCAGCGCCGGCTCGCAGCTAGCCTCGCTGCCTGACAGCGCCTCGACCGCGACGCGGTTCGAATGGGGCAATGCGCCGCCGGGAACGTCCGGCAATTGGGATGCCCCCAGCCCATCTTCGCCCAATGCCTATGAAGATCCGAACACGCCGGGTCCGCGCAATTTCGTTCAATACTCACCATCGAACGCATCGAATGCCGCGAGCCTTGTGGTGGTCGAGGGTAATGCGCTCTCGTCCTACACGTTCAGCAATGGCGGCTATACGAGTTGGACCGGCAACACGCAGCCACAGCAAGGCAACGTGAATGGAAGCGTTTTCACAAACGCGTACAGCACCGAAATCTCCGCCTATGCCAGCGCCGGTTATACGGTTACGACCTCCACGGAGGCGTTTCTGGGGCCCGGCCAGCGCGGCGGAGTAATCCAGAACTATCAGGGAAATCCAGGTTATACCTTCACGCCGTCGCAGCAGCGCGGTCCAGCGCTCGTCGCGACGGATTATAATTCAAACGGCGATCCGATCGCGATCGCGCATGATCTGGTGGGGCTCGCCGATCCCGCTCTCGGCGGCTCGGTTTTCGCGTTCAAAGGCGGTGGCGGCGGCGACGAGCCGTTCCAGAATGTGACCTACAATCCCGCCGATGCCGGGGACATCCTGAAGTCGCGTTTCGTTGACAAGTCGGATGCGCTGGGCGTCAACCTCACCAACGGTACCATCGGCTACACCGCGCCCGCGAAGATCGATGTCGGCAATGGCGGATTCCCGTACGAACTGACGGCTCAGTTCGAATGGGGCGCGTTTCCGGAGAACACGCATCTGACGCCCACCTCCACGATCGCGCCGGAGCCGGGCTGGACCACCAACTGGAACAACAATCTCCAGATGTCCGGCAGCGGCATGGAAGCGATGGGCAAGAGCGATGCGCGCGCGGCTGTGGGTACCATTGCGGCGTTCATGGCGGCGCAGGACATCTACAGCGCTTCGCCCAGCGTCCAGCGCGACGTGGCAGGTGTGCTAACGCAGGCCTGGTGGGCGCGGCAGATGGTGCACAATATTGTCACGACGACGCTCGGCTCGAAGTCCCAGCAATTCCTGTCATTGCCGCAAGGCGCGACCTTGCCTTCGAACAGTGCCTCCTGGTTCACGCCGGGCTCGGGCGAAACGGCCACCTTGGCAATGAGCGCCGCACCCGTCGCCTGGGAAAACAGGTCAGTGGGCATGTACGCGCCTTACCAGCTGTCGCGTGGCTGGGATTTCACGGGAACTGCGCCCGGTGGCACCGCTGTCAACTTCACGATTACCAACGCCCATGGCGACAAGCAGCTGTTCGTCCCGTGGCAGAACATCTATTGGACCAGCGACACGATCCAGGGTGGCTACGCGGCGGGCTACGAACTCAGCACCTGGACCTTCCCGCAAGGCGTGACGGTCCATCTTGTCTACGGCAATCCCTGGGATCCTGACGGTCAGCCCGGTACCGGGAGCCCCTTCAGTGACGGCTTCAACGTATTGACGCAGGTTTACAACACCTTCGGCACTAGCAACACGCCCGTGCGTACGATCAATTTTGCGACCGACACCTACGGCAACATCACGGGCTTTTCCGACACCAACAGCCGCAGCGTTTCGTTGGGCTATCCTGGCGGTGGCGTGATCGGAGATTCGATTACCGACCCCACGGGCGCAGTAACCTCGTTTATCTTCACGCCGTTGCAATATACCAGCCCCACGACGCGACCGGTTCCGTTCAACAACATGTTCCAAATCTACACGGCCGATAATCCGAACCAACCCAACGCGGAATACGACTGGGACGGCGTCGGTCGAGTGACGGACGTGATGGATGCCGAAGCGCTGCAGGTGGGCGACCGGGCGCCTTACCAGTTCTACATCGCAGACGGTACCCGCGGCGAACGCGACGATCCGTTGGGCGATGCGTGGAGCGTCGTCTACGATGTCTACGGTCACCCCGCGACCTACACCGATGAAGACGGTGACATCACGCTCGCATCGGCTGACGGACGAGGACGGGTGATGCAGATGACCTATCCGGAAGGCGACGAGGAGCAGTTCGCGTTTGACGACAATAACAACACAGTGCATCTGACCAAGACTCCCAAACCCGGCTGTGGGACGAGTTGCCTGCCCAACATCAACATCTACGCGACTTGGGACCCAATCTGGCAAAAGCTCGCTTCCATCAAGGACGCGAACGGTAACACCACCACCTTCACCTATGAGCCCGTCGGGACTAACGGCACGTCGGAGATTGCGACGGCGGTGAGGCCGTCGGTGACAGGCGGCTCGCCCACTTACGCTTTCACCTACGATTCCGCCGGCAAAGTGCTCACATCTATCGACCCAATCACCTCTTCGACCTCAATCAAGACGCAGAATATCTACGATGCGAGCGAGGAGCCAACTTCCACCATCGTCGATCCAGCGAATCTCGCGCTCACGACCTCGTTTGGATATGACGCGTTCGGCAATGTCTCCTGGACTGCGGATCCGCGGCAGAACTCGTCGTCTGCCAACGGAGAAGTGGTGTCCTACGATTACGATTTGGATCGTCGGAAGTTCGAAACAGACCATCATGGTGGTGCGCTGACGGCGAGCCTCGTCGCCTCGAATCGTACGATTTACGACGTCGTCGGCCGAGACATCGAAGACGACATGGGGACCGTGTTCTCCGGCACGACCGTCTCGACCTGGGTTATGAGCAAGAAAACCACTTACACACCCACCTCGAAAGTGTCGACGGTGACGGACGGCGACAACCGCATGACTAGCACAACTTACGATGGCGCAGACCGACCCAGTATCGTCACCGATCCGGTACTCAGGCAGACGCAGAGGATCTACGACGCAGCCGGCAACGTGCTGCAGGAGATCCACGGGCTCGGCACGCCGAACCAGATGATCTTTGCGACCTATGCCTATGCGACCGGGCCTAGCTTCGGCGCCAATGGGGGCGATGGCGAAAAGCTTTCCGTCTACGATGCCGATGGCCCGTCGCATATCACAGACTATGCCTATGACGGATTCAACCGGCTTTCAAAAACGAGCTACCCGGATTCGACAGTCGACATGAACGGCACCATATCTGGAGCCACATTCGTTTCGGGCTATGACGCGAACAGCAACATCCTGACCCGCACCAACCGGGCGGGATATGTGTTCGGCTACACATTTGATCCGCTCAATCGGCTGGTGCAGGAGGTCGATCCGGCCTATGGCGCAACCTTGGCCAACACGATCACGACAGGCTATGACTTGGGCGGGCGGGTAACTGGTGTTTCCGACAACACGTTCGGCAATGTGCTGACACCGGGTTACGACACGGCGGGCCGCCAAACGCAGACGGCGAACACCATCCCGGGCCTCACAGGCACCTATACTACGACATACACTCTCGACGCCAACAGCAACCGCACGCGGCTCACTTGGCCGGACGGCTATTTCGTCAATTACAGCTTCGACTCGATGAACCGCATGGTGTGGGCGAAGAACTCCGCTGGAACTGCACTTGCGACCTATACCTACGATTCCTATTCGCGACCGACGAACCTTGCTTATCCGAACGGCGCCTCGATCGCCTACACGTACTCGCCCGGCAGCGACCTGCTCACATTGACGAACAGATTCGCTACGACGACGAACAACGCGCCCTATACGCTGCAATACACAAACGCGCACCAGCTCTCGAGCGAGGCGGTCTCGAACAGTGCCTACGACTTCGGGCCGCCGAGCGGGGTAGGGACAGCATCCTACGCGGCCGTCAACGCTCTCAACCAATATCCGAGTGTGACGCTGATGGGCGGCTCGGCTCAGTCCCTGACCTATGACACCGACGGCAACCTTACTTTCGACGGCGTCAATACCTACGGCTACGACCCGAAGAACCGCATGATGAGCGTGTCAAACAGCGGAACGTCCGTGTCGAGCTATGCCTATGATCCGCTCGGACGCCGCGAGACGAAGAAAGTTGGCTCGACGGTCACGAACTTCCTTAACGACGGTGAAGACGAGATCGCGGAGTATGATGGCAACGGTGATGTATTGCGCCGCTTCGTGCCAGGATTTGGGGTCAACGATCCGGTGGCATTCGAAACTTGCCCCGGCTCATCCAATCCTACCTGCACGACCATCAGCTCGACGTCCTACTTCCACACCGACCACCACGGCAGTGTGGTCGCCATGTCGGAATCGAGCGGCAACCCCGCGAGTGGCGGTTCCGATGGACCCTTTACCTACGATCCTTATGGCAGCAGCCCGCTGAACACGACGGGCGGCGTGCCCTACCGATACGTGGGCATGTATTACGACGCCGAGACCGGACTCTATTATGATCGAGCGAGGTATTATTCGCCGGCTCTCGGGCGTTTCATGCAGACCGATCCCATCGGTTATAAGGACGATATCGATCTCTACACCTACGTTGGAAATGATCCCACGGATAAGACCGACCCAAGCGGCAATTGTCCCGTTTCCTCTTGCGGTAAGTATGGGGATGTGGGCGACATCGAAGGTCTCAATGTTACCTATAGTGGAGTTGGCAGCACGGCGAATATGGTCCTCACGCCAGACATCGGATCGCTCTCAGGTGCGTCCGCGTCTTCACCTCAATCGGCCGGTGTAACCAAGGGAGCAATGCAGGTTGCGGATGCAAGCCCAGTGGCGGTGGGATACGGGGGGCCGAGCGAGCAAATGCCCGATTTGTCCGACGTAGGACCGCACCATTACGATTTTTCCGTACCGTTATGTATCGGGTGTTCTAAGAGCGAGGCCTTCGATGCTCTAAGATATTGGTCGGCACCTGGAGACGCCTATGCTGCTGATGGCACCCACCAAGTTATGCTAAGCTTTGATAATCCAATTATTCAGACGGTGGATCCTAAGGATTTCACAATTGTGAATAAGACCGAGGCAGGCCACATGTTTGACGGGGCTCCATATAATAATGATCACGGGACCGTGACACTGACTATTGTTAAGAACGATAAGCTAAATATCGTGAGCGTCCACATTGTGGGCGACGGGAAATTAGGGAATAACTCGACTTTTAATCAATACGCAGGTCCTGTGTTATTCTACGGTCTAGCCTTGGGCGCACAAATGCAACTGATGCCCCCCGGTTCAGCGCCGGGGGCAGAATAATAGTAGGATTACGCTGATCTGCCTCCCGAATCTTGGACCGTTTGAAGCTGGAAAATTCTAATTTACCGTTCCTGGCCGGACGGAGGATTTTCCATGAAGAAGTCGAAGTTCACGGAGAGCCAAATCGCGTTTGTTTTGAAGCAGGCTGAGGAGGGGACGTCGATCGCCGAGGTCTGCCGCAAGGCCGGGATCAGCGATGACGTTGCCCCCGCCGTTTAATCCGGGTTGAACTTGAATCTGGCCCTTTAGGGAAGGACCAGACGATGAAGCGCAAACGATTTACGGAAGAGCAGATCATTGGGGTTCTGAAGGAGCACGAGCTTGGTGCGAACACGGCCGATTTGTGCCGCAAGCACGGGATCAGCCAGCAGACCTTCTACAACTGGAAGAGCAAGTTCGGCGGCATGGACGTGTCTGAAGCCAAACGGCTGAAGCAGCTCCAGGACGAGAACGGCAAGCTGAAGAAGCTGTTGGCGGACGCCATGCTGGATAACGCGGCTCTGAAGGATCTGCTGTCAAAAAAATGGTGACGCCCGCTGCAAAGCGAGAGGCTGTCGCCCATCTCGGCAAAGTCCACGAGATGAGCGAGCGGCGGGCGTGCCGGGTGGCGGGCTGCGATCGGATGACGGTGCGGTATCGCTCGCAGCGGCCGGACGATCCGAAGCTGCGCGAAAGGTTGCGGGCGTTGGCCCGCGAGCGTCGGCGCTTCGGCTATCGACGCCTGCTGATCTTTCTGCGCCCCGAGGGGTTCATTGTGAATCACAAGCGGCTTTTCCGCATCTATCGTGAGGAACGGCTCATGGTGCGTAAGCGAGGCGGACGCAAAAGAGCCTTGGGAACAAGGGCTCCGATGGCGATCCCGGCAGCCCCGAACGATTTGTGGGCGCTGGACTTTGTCTCGGATCAGTTCGTCTGCGGCCGCCGCTTCCGCATCCTGGCGGTCTACGATGTCTGCACGCGTGAATGCCTTGCCACGGTCGCCGATACATCGCTATCGGGCAAGAGAGTGGCGCGCGAACTCGATCTCCTCATCGCCTGGCGCGGCAAACCCAAAATGATCGTCAGCGACAACGGCACGGAGTTGACGAGCAACGCGATCCTGACCTGGACGGCAGACACCCAGGTCGAATGGCACTACATCGCGCCGGGAAAGCCCATGCAGAACGGCTTCGTCGAAAGCTTCAACGGGCGGCTGCGCGACGAGTTTCTGAACGAGACGTTGTTCACCTCCCTGATGCAGGTGCGCGTGGCTCTCGAGGAATGGCGGCGCGACTACAACAACGTCAGACCGCATTCTCGCATCGGCTGGCTGACGCCAGCCGTACATGCCGCTCAGTTCGGACCGCAATGGGCCAGGCCGCTGCGCTTCGAAGGCTCCGCGGCCCACCCCATTGCTACGACCGTGCAGATGGAGAAAATCAACCGCCAGATTCAAGTCGCAACTGGATGAGACTTGGGGGCAACGTCAAGGTCAGTGGAAGAACCTTCCTTGGCTAAAGAAGATGTCACTTGGTGAACACACTTATTTTGGGCTAGCGACAGAGTTCTTGTCAGGCTGCATTCCATTTGCCTCGCTTGCCTGTCGATCTAATTCGGTTATCTGAGCCATCCATGCCTTAAAGGCAGGTTGTGCGGCATCTGGGCCGAAAGACTGGCCGTCCTCTTTCGCATACCAAGCGCCATTCCTGTCAGCTAGATAGCGCTTGATAACGCCCGGATATGCAGGGTTATTGGGCTTTGTAAAATACCAAAGCGTGTGTGCTTTCTCGCACGTAACCAAGATGAAATCTGGAAACCGCGACTGCTTGCAATCTGGAATGCGTGCGACCGCATCCCAAAGCCCTTGGAAGGACAGTGGTTCCGCGGCCCTAACTGGCACAGCCGTAAGAAGCACGAATCCAAATATGAACTGCAGATGTGAGCTCATCTCGAATGCCTACCTTACAAACCAATGCTGGCCAACATCCTAATGGAGAAAACGATTGACATGCAATGGCGCACTCTTATCCAACTACAGGAAAATGCTTTGGCGAGCTTGTATATTTGGGTGTCCGACTTGCCTTCATCTTAAGCATCTAAAAGATGCCCATTCACAATATAACTGCAAGAGCCATGCGTGATTCTGCTGCCTCCAAGATATGGACGGCAGGTTCACAATTATGGCTCACATCCCACCCGTATAGAAGCAGCCGTACGGAAGTAACAGGAGCAACGTGAATATTGACCAAGCGTTTCCGTACGCAGCCCAACGCGTCCGAGCGAGTATGGCGGTGGGGAGTGTCGAAACGGAGACCATAATCAAAGGTAAGGCAAGATAGCTTTCCATTTGGCCGATATCGCTTCGCCCCGGTCGCGGCCACTCATGTACGAGAAGAACACTACCTAGCCAAGCCATTCCGCCCCACACGGCAAGATCTAAAATCAAAAGTATTAGCGTCGAGCGTTTCATACATCCCCACTGAATTGAGCGTTTCTCAGAACCCCTAAAGTGCCCCGATATTATCACAAGGTTTGCTGTGTCCCTATCGAAAAACTATGTTTCGGCGAATAGAATCTTGTTTTTCTGTGCCAAGACGCATTGAGAGCAAATGCCGGTACGATCGTATGCGCGATTGCGACAGCTGCAGGAGGACTGCTTCAAGGGCGGCATGCTATGAGAGTGCATGGCCAGACTGCCTCGCATCGCTGTTCTGGGCTGCCCGCACCTTGCCAACGCGCGGGGCAATCGCTGCGAGCCAATCTTCTTCGAAGACGGCAGCTATGACATCTATTGCGACATACTCGCCGAGCAGACGCGAGACGCCAATGTCGAAATCTGGGTTTACTGCCTCATGCCGAATCACGTGCAACTCATTTTCTGCCGGCACGACGCCCACACCTTGCGACGCGTGCTCGGCGCCGCGCATAGACACGGTTCCAACAGATCGTTTGCGCGCACAAGACGACGCCCTGCCAGATAGCGCTTGCCTGGCTTCTCAAGTGCAGTCCCGTGATCTTGCCGATACCTGAAACATCCAAAGTCTCGCATCTGGATGAAAATGTCGCGGCCGCCGCGGTTGCGTTGTCCGATGGCGAATTCGAAGCGCTGGAGGCGCTAGCGCCTTAAATCAGCGCGATGGACACCAACAAACCCAGCGCGAGCACTCCCAACTTTCTCCAAATTTTGAGAGATTTTTTTAAAAATTCCGACATTAAGCTCACCTCTGGCAATCAATGCGCAGCGGCGGCATATCACAGCGATGCCAAGGTTCAGAAGAGAGTTGACGCGCCGGCGACATCAACTCGGACTCGCTATGCGCCTTGAACAGAAACGCAGTTGTGCCGCTGGCCGGTTTTGCAAAGCGTTGCATGATCTCCCCCAAACGCCGTTCGCTCGTGGTGAGCGTCAGCACGAGCAGATTTGGAATGCCTAATTGCGGCTTATAGGTCTGAGTTGAAACAATGTCTTGATATGCCGCGAGCTTTCCAAGGTACGATGTTTGATCCGGATTCGACCGCGCGACCGGCATGGTGCCGCGATCCGCCTCTAATGCAAAGAAGCGGTACGTCCTTTTCTCTCCGCCAGTATATTCAATCCCGAATAACCCGTCGGGAGTGACTCCGCCTGCTTGAGCCGTGGACCGCAAGCTCATCGGCATCGGGAGCGCGCGCGTCGCCTGAGGCGCTTTCGCCAGAATTTCCGACCAGGGGATAAACCGCAAGCCGGGCGTAGTGCGAATGCCAAGTTCAATCGATGCCAAGAGCTCGCAAACCATAAGGGAATGCAAAAATTGGCGGTGTGGCAAAGGCGATAACCATGTGCGCGATTCTTCGACCAGGCCCTGCTCGTTCAGAATCCGCGTCGCGCTAGTATCAAGTTCGTGTATCGCGGGACGATGCCGGCAATTTGCCAGTTCCCATTGGCGCGCAGGCCGGTCGAGATAGCCTTCGTGGAAAAGGTCGCCCAACCGCTCTTTGAAGCGGGTCTTGGAGGCGCCGCCGACGAAGGCATGGATATAGGTTGAAGGGAGATAGCGGTAGCGCGCCAGCAAGCGGAAGATATCGAGGTCCCGGTCGGTAAGCTCGATGCGTTTGCCGGTGCGAGTACGGCGCATACGGGAGCGGCGAGTTTGCGTGTCCATAACCGCGCCATAGCACCGGCAGCAGTCGCGCGACACGCGCGGCATGTCTTGCAATGTTCATCTATGAGAGGGTAGGGAGCGCAGAGTTCAGCTGGAATTATTTCGCGCGCAAGCTGAATATTCAGCGTGGGGTATGTTGAACCGGAAGTTGAGTGACGCTAAGTTCTGGCCGTCCACTGGGCGTCAACCCATGGGGCATCGCGATGCTCCTCTCACGAGGAGTGCTTGCGATGCGGTTATTGTCAAAGCGTCAGCTCAAGGAGTTAGTTCTCTATAGTCCTCAGCATGTGGCCCGTCTCGAAGCGGCCGGGAGATTCCCCAAAAGGGTCAAACTCGGGCAATGCAGGGTGGGCTTGATCGAGCAGGAAGTCTTGGACTGGCTTCAGAAGCGCATCCAACGCAGAGAAAATACCCCTGACACCTCCCAATGAGGGAGTGAAAAGGACGAGGCCCTGGCTTCGTCCTTTTCGTTTTGGTCTTGACTTCCAGCTCATTTCTTTACAACCCTTGGTTGTTCAAGGGGGAATACCATGCCAGATATGAAACACCTCCTTCCTGCACTTGCGGGAATTGCGGTGCTTGTCCTGCTTGCCGGCAGTATCGGCTGGCTGCTCGGTCATCCAACGGTGCTTGTCGTGGCGGCGCTCGTCATAGGCGGCGGTTTTTACCTGTTCGCGCGTTGGCGTGCGGCACGCGATCGCGTCTAGGTGCCGGCCATGCAACTCAAGCTCCAGCGCACGCAGCGTACGGGAGGTCTCGTTGCCTCCACGATCCTGTTCTGCCTCGACGTTCGCGCAGACTACACGCCCGAGGAAAAATCCAACATCAACCGCTACAAGATCGGCGGCCAGAGCATCTACAACAGCCGCGCGGCGCAGAAGCACTTCGAGGCGGCCGGCACCCATCTCGACCGCACCCAGGAAGGCCCGGTCGGCAACCGTGTGGCCGGGCTCGCGCGCGGAGCGATGTCGATGGCGCTCGCCAAGATGCAGCTCAACATTTCGATCGCAAGCCTCGGGCGTGGCCACCACATCGAGTGCAAGGACCTTGAGGAGCTTCTCGAAAGCGAAGACACGATCCGGACCGCTTGCAAGAACCTCACCCGCTATCTCGAAGTGGCGAGCACCTTCGATGGCAGCGAGGTGGTCGTCGAATATGTCAATGGCGAGGAGAAAGTGCATGTGGCGCAGAGCGCACCACCCCTGCTCGAATACGAGTCCAAGGGCGCCGATGCCGCGATCATCGACGCCGAGTTTGCACCGGTTCCGAGCCCACAATTCGAGTTCAACAAGGACTTCGCCGTTTTTCAGGATGCGATGAAAAACCGGTGGATGGTGCTGGAGGTCAAAATCCTCGCATACGCGTCCGGAAGGGGCTGGCCTTTCACCAGCATCCAGGTCCGGGCCGCAGCCTGCGTGCTGGGACTTCTCGCCCTCGTTCTCCTCTACGAAATCCTCTGATGGACGACTTCAAGCCGTCGGTCTTCACGCCCTTCGCGCGCCGGTTTACGGACGAACGCGCCCGCGACCTTTCCGACACCAAGGAGTTGTACGCGCGCGTGCGAGCTATGCATCTGCGGTCGCGCTATGCCGACGAGAGACAAGCCAACATCGAACTGGGTGGCCAGATCTACGGGGCCGTCATGGACCGGCTTTCAGAGCCCGTCCTGCCTCACTTCTCCCAGTTGATCGATCGCATGCTCCGATCCGAGAAGACGATCTTCGAGTTTCCGACAATCGACCTCGACAGGACGCACTTGTCGCTGAAGGAGCAGGTCGATTTACGACATTTCCTGCGCGCCAAGGAATATTTCCACGCCCATGAAGAACGGGTGATTTCGCTCTTGGTCCACTGCCTGTCGCAGATCGGCGACAGGCTCGCCGACGAACTCCCGCTCGCTTTCGAGCCGTCACCCTTCACGATTCCGCTCGTCTATCTGCTGCCCGAGCCTAAGCTCCTGATGGACAATCTCTATGGCGAGTTGTGGCAGCAAAGCTATGTGGACAACGGGCTGTTCGTCGATGTCGCACAGCGGCTATATTTTAACATCTGCGAGGTCTCGGGCATCGCCGATCCGCATGAGCCCAAGAAGCCGTTCAGGAAGCCGTCGCAAAACGATGCGCCGCTGCACGACATTGTGGAGCAATACCTCAAAGGCACGCCCTTTCATGATTTCTTCCTCGCGCCCGTGCCCCTCCAGTTCACCTATCGCGAGCGCTTCAGCCACATGCATGTCGTGGGCGGCAGCGGAGCAGGGAAGACGACGCTCCTCCAGAATCTAATCCTGTCCGACCTCATGTCGGACGAGCCGCCGGCACTCGTAATCGTGGACAGCCAAAGCGACCTGATCCGCAAACTTTCGCGCCTCGAACTGTTCGAGCCAGGATATGGGGCGCTCGCCGAACGGTTCCTGCTCATATCCCCTCGAGACATCAAGCATCCGCCGGCGCTCAATATCTTCGATGTGAACCGCGATCGGCTCGGAGCATACGACGAAGAGACCAGGGAACAGGTCACCGCCGGGGTCATCCAGACATTCGACTATCTGTTTGCGGGTCTCATCGGCGCGGACCTGACCGCCAAGCAGGGCGTGTTCTTCCGTTTCGTGGCGCGCCTGATGCTCGCATTGCCTGAGACCATAGGCCGAAGTGCCACCATCCTCGATATGCTCGCCCTAATGGACGATGCCGCACCATACCGCGTGGCCATCGCAAGCCTGCCGCCGATCCAGCGTCAGTTCTTCGAGCGGGACTTCCAATCCAAGACCTTCGTTCAGACCAAGGAACAGATCCGCTATCGCCTCAACGCCATTCTCGAAAACCCGACGCTGGCCCGCCTGTTCACCGCGCCCCGCACCAAGATCGACCTCTTCACGTCGCTGAACGACGGCGCCATCGTATTTGTCGACACGGCCAAGGACTTCCTCAAAGGGGCCAGCGCCAATTTCGGCCGTATCTTCATCTCGCTGGTGCTCCAGGCGATCCTCGAGCGGGCGGCCATCCCGGAGGACGAACGGCGGCCCACATTCCTCATCGTTGACGAGGCTGCCGCCTATTTCGACAGCAATATCGACGATCTTCTGACGGAGGCCCGCAAGTACAAACTGGGCTGCGTCTTCGCCCACCAGTTCCTGGACCAGGCAACACCCTCGCTGCGCGCGTCTCTCGCCGCCAACACGGCGATCAAAATGGCCTCGGGCGTCTCGACCGGCGACGCCCGCGCGCTCGCTCCCGACATGCGCACGACCGCGGATTTTATTCTGTCGCAGCCGAGCCTTTCCTTCGCCTGCCACATCCGCGGCGTCACGCCGGGCGCCGTCAGCATCCCGATCGAGTTCGGCCTTCTGAACGATCAGTCGCGGATGGCGGAAGACGCTTATTCGCGGCTCCGAGAGATCAATCGCGCGCGGACCGGCATTTCCGACGCCGGGGGGCCGCGCGACGATACAGTCCGGGGCGAAGGCTTCACGGCCAGATTCGATCCGGGATCGGACCGGACGGAGGCGCCCCTTCGAAGTCATGAGTTCAGGGCGATTGGCGAACAAGAGAATGACCCAACAGCGCCATCGGACGAGTGGTAGCGGATGAGGCGTTAGATGGGTGGGTGGTGGGGGACATAGAGGATATGAAGAAGAGGGCTCTAAAGTCGGGGTACGGATTATTTGGTTTGCTCGGTTGAACGCGTTGAATTCATGAGGCTATTCGGCCGAACTGGTATCGAGGGCAGGGGGATGCAGTATCCCCCCGTGTATCCCCCAGCGTATCGCCCCCTGTTTCGGACAAAAAAAGAGGGACCGGTAGCGAGCCGATCCCCCAAGTACCCCAGAAGAGAGTGTCAGTGGTCTATGGACGCCTCGCGCTTCGCGATGCGTACAATGAGCCATTCCTCCACCTCCGAGAGCAGTCACGCGACCCGGCTCTGGCCAAGCCGAATCCTCTTCGGAAATTGTCCGGCTTTTTCGAGACGCACGATATGCCGAGGGCTGTACGGAATGCCATAGACAGTTCTCAGCCCCTTCTTCGATCGACTTGCTAGGGATACATCGAACTACTCCCTTGAAAGGGAGCGTCTACGCCTCGGTTGCGAAAGCCGCACCGGTGGGCTCTCCAAGACTATCGCTGGGTGTGGGTAAAGTCGCGGAGCAACTGTAGCTATATACTCCGTACACGGAGTATGTTATGGTCTATCCAGTTGGTGGTTCTTTTGGGGGGGAGCGTACAGTCGTCGCTCGCTGAGCGGACGCTCCGGCCGTCAGCGCGACAACCGGCTTCGCCCGCGTGTTGGCAAGATAATATAGTCGTATTTTGCGCCGGACATTCGCGACCGAGCCATGATCCGACGTCCACACCGAGCGCATTCGCTCCAAACACGTAGCTAGCGGTCATAGCAGAGAGATGCGGCGTCGATCGGCACCTCTCTGCTATGACCGCCAAAGCATCTTCTTTGGAGTCCAATGGCACTGGGGGAGCCCCCCATGCAAAAAGTACAATCAAGGGCGGTGAGTCGGCATCACGCATGGCACGCCGCAGTAATCGCAGCCCTACCTCGGGATATGGACGCCCGCTCTATCAACTGCTGGATCAAAAATTCCGATGCATTGAGCGGGACATTACACAGAGCACTTGTCCCCAACCGACCGGCGGTGCCGTTTCTGGTTTGGCAAGTCATCAAAAATCGAGCTCCTAATCCGATCTCTATCAAGTCAATAAGATCCTCAGGAATCATCGTCAGTGACTACACTATGATGCTCCTGGCGCGGACTGCTCGCGTCTATGCATTGGACAACAAAACACTGACGCTCACCAGAGTCTCAGTCGGCCAACTGTGCCTAACAGCTGGAGCAACGTACGACCAAATCTGCACACGAGCGTCAGAACTTGGTTTGATACTCTGTCCCGCGCAGGTCGGGTGCGAATTGGTGGTGCGCAACAACGTTCGAGCAGACCTCAAAGAGCTACATGTTGCAATGCAACCAATAACTGCATTCGACCGTAGCGAAATGATCTTCAAATTCGAGTCAGTGTATCGCCGTCTTGAGTTCGGCAGCAGCCCCGGACATACCTCGCACTTCTATGACCCGAAAGCGGTGTTCGTGTTTGTTCTTTCGTACAACTAGCGCTTTGGAACTGCCTAAGAGCGCCACCCAGGAAGGTGGCGCTCTTTTCAAATTGAATTAGGGTTGCTCAAGTCAAGATCGGAATAGCATACGCATATCGTAGGTTGGCCCGTCTCAGCCAGGTTGCTAGTCGAGCCGGTACATGTTCAAGATTGGGCTCCGGGAGCAAAGCATCCGGCAAATAGACTCTAACCACATGCACACCTTCGAGTTCACCGAGATCAACCCAAAATATATCTCCTGACTTTTCGCGAATAAGCCGAAGTATATTCTGACTGTCCTGGTTTGCAGATTGATCGGGAATGGCGAACCCATCGACGTCAGCGCTGAGGAGATGATCCAGCTCTTGTGCTGAGCCGGGATCGCTCCAGGCGAGATCAGGACGCCGACAAACTTCGCCGAACAAAACAGCCTGTCTTGCTTCGCTGCAACGACGAGACAACCCGAAGTGCAGTTGTAGACATTCCAGCAGCGCTTTTAGTGCTGCTGCCGCCAAGTTGGTGCCAGAGCCCATGCCATGAGCAAAAGCGGGAATCCGACCTGTGACATCAACAGCGACAGCGCTTACAATAGTCAGCGGCCAGTCGAGGGAAAAATTCCTCATGATAATTCTGAGGCCGGCTCTCCCAAGCGCTGCCGCCAGTTTCGGCCGTGCGTCGAACACAATGGAATTGTCAATTGTTGGACATCTAGCGCGACATCGCATAGCAAGCCAATACGCGTCCCGCTCCATCAATTCGGATAATCCAGCCCATATCGCTTCCTCACGCGAGCTTCCCGCCGCGAGTCCTGCTGTGTGTTGCCACGTAAATGCTGAAACTCCAGAACGAGGAGCGTAGTCATAAAGAGCGCGCTCAGCAGGCAGACCGACGACGATGCCATCCAGCGTCTGACCTTTGACCCAATCAATAACCAGATCGTCCGAGTAGGCATCGCGTGGTCCAACGTCGAATCTAGGAATCAATAAGCCGTGCTCTTCGCGAAGACGGCGCGCTGAGTTTACAAATACAGGAACCTTTGGATTCGCTCCAACGACGCGTTCGGCAGCTTCAGCAATGGCTCCGACCCGAGCGGCTTGACGAGTGAGGCCCTTACCTCCGCCTATGACACGGCCATCAGTTCGACGGATGACCTCAGCGATTGCCGCTACCCGCGCAGGATTAATTTGTTCGTCAATATCGCCTTCGTCTGTTTCCAATTGCTCCTGCAGCTTCAACCCGAGCTTCTCAAGTCGCTCAATCAACTGGTCAGACGAAAATCGGACAGATGAGAAATAGAGCCGACCGTCACATTCGTCTGCTTGTGAAAAATCCAGTGGAGTTATAGAGCCGGGGACCGGAGCTGATGGCAGGTCCGGTTCGCGGCTGGTACGAATTTGCTGCGCGATGCGACCTGCTAGCGAATTGTGGGAAAGTGGACTGAGCGCGAGTGCAGATGCCTCCGCAAGAAGAGCGCGCCGTGACACCCCTATGGGCGTGGGGATTGTCGTGAGGCCGTCGGGGTGATGAAGCGTAATCCCGACACTAGAAAGTAAACTGAGATATCCCTTCTCGTCAGCCATGGCGACGACGAGCCCACACTATTGTGCGGAGGTCCAATATGCTAATTTTCGCTCGGTCGACTGATTTTTCGGGCTGGAGGCGTATCGGTCGGGCGATGGCCGGCTTCTCCTGGGGCAGGCTCTTTTTGGGGCGCCGGTGGACGAGAAGATTCCCCCTGTGCCGCATAAAGGCCATCATGCTGATGCGCCTCATATTTCCCTGGAAAATAGCGCCAGCGTGAACCCGACAAAACAATCGTGTCGTTCTCCAAGACAGGCATGGAAACCTCACTTCGAGTCACAGTCGCCCATCGCATCAATCCGACCAGTATACTGAGATAATCCATTGCTAGGCAACGACTTTTAGCAGGCGCAATCTGTGCTTTTTGGGGGCTATGGCGCCAATTCGTCGTGGTTCAATGCCAGGTAATGGCGAACCCTTGAGCACTCGGCCTCAACGCGGCTAGGCTCGAAGCGGTCAACGTTTCCGCGTCGCACGCATCGTGCCTTTGCTCTGTTGTCAGCGTTTGTGCTGGTCTCGGCCCACTTTCGATCGGAGCTCCGCCTTGAGCAACAAGCCAACGCTCGAACACGTAAAGCCGAATAGCCATCCGGTTTTCGACGAAATCCTGCGTAGCTGCAGAGCTTATCTTGACGGCAAGCTTGAGGTAGACCAACTGAAGAAGCAGCTTCAGAAAAGTGTGATCGGCACGGCCATCAAGACAAACACGAAGCAAAAGTCATTGAACAAAGAACGATACGAGAATTTGCATGCGCTCCAGAGCATTATTAGTTTTTTTGTCAGAGGAACGGAAGCGTCCGAGATCAAAGCACTTGGCCGCATCCAAACCATGACTGATACGATAATCGCCGTGATACAACGTCAGTTTGGTTTCGAGCTACCCGGATTCGGCATTATAACTTTTGACACCATTTCGGACATCAAGCGTGCCTATTGGTCCGCTCGGGCGGAGAAAACGCTCTCACGAGACGAATTGAAACGACCGCACCACGTCATCCGCATCAATGATATCCCCTTTGCCGAATCCGTGTTTCCCGCCCTGTTATCTCGTAACTCAGAACTGCTCGGATATTCTGTTGTTGTCGAGGACGTTCCTTGGTCGGATGTTGGCGCGGCACTTTACAATGGCCGCATCGATGTCGCTCTATATAACAGCGCGCTACTTACACAATTGAAATCGGTAGAGACACTTTTCAAACACAAGCTCATCTATTCAAGCGATCCCCTTATCCGATATGAGGGATACGCCGTCATTTGGCGAAGGCCAAAAAACGTAGAAATGACAGGGAAAATTGGGGTTCCTTGGAAGTCCGATTTTTCCGATGTGGTTAGGGAAAATACCATCCGCGGATCGATACGAATAAAGACGCACCCACGACCGGGAAGCCACAGTGCCTTTGTTACGCAACCACGCCTCCGTGCCAAAAATGTCGTGTTCAAATCCTCGGCGGACGAAGTCCTCCAAGCTGTTGTCGATGACGAATTGGAATTTGGTGTCGTAGGCGGTCTACAGGCCAGATACGCTGAAAAGCAATTCCCGAAATACGGTCCCAACAAAACCAGCTTTTACGTACGCACCATTGGCTACCTAAATATGAAAGATGTCCTCGCAGTCGCTCCAGACTCTAAGGCAGACTGTAAATTTTGGGTTGCAGTCAATCGGCGAGACGAAGCAGCTACTTTAATATCGGCGATGACAACGCTGTGGAATGAACTTGTCGTACGAGGCTGGGATGCCGCATCGAACGATCTCGATGACAAGTTGCGTTGGAATTTGGTCGACATAGTGAACGGACACAAGCATCGCTCGTACATCGATGATTTTCCGATGCTGCAGAAATTGATCAAAGATCACGACGACGGGGTAGGAAAGGAAGTCAAATACACGCCGCCACGACTTGAAACGCCCTGAATTTTGGAACCTCTCCTAAGACTCGTGTAGCGCAGCTAAGCGCACTCGCAATGCAGCTGATCGGCTAATACCATCGATATCCGCGTAAATTCGCCTGGCGGTAATATCCATCAGTTCGAGATCCGCAAGCGCTCCAAACGCAGCGTTGTAGGGCAACGTAAACTTAGTGAGGAACTTCTCGATCGGAACCTTTGCGATTCGACAGTAGCTGCCGATGCACGCTTCGAGCGAGGCGTATTTGTGCGGCGTAAGCGTGAAGAGCCCAAGCTGCGGCCTAATGCGCTTATTCGCCGGAGCATCATCTTCAATGAATTTGACTTTCATTTTCTTCCAGTCATCATCGCAGCCATAACGGCGAAGCGCAAAGATTGCAAGGCGATCTTCGAGCACTCTCACCTCTCTCGCAGAATTTACGCTGATCGTCTGCACTGCCCCATCGCAGGCAAAAAACGCGGCAACGTAGGGACTTACTGACCAATCTAATAACGGCGTAGGAAGTTCGTAGTGTTGCCCCAGCGCAAAGGTCCGTGCATCGGCGTGGGGTAACTTAGGGTCTGGTAACGTTTCGCCGGCGAGCATGAGTTGACGCTTGAAAGCAGTCAAAAGATTCTTTCGGTGCTCGCTGGCCTTCCCCGGCAACTGTCCCAAATCGCGATCGAACTTTGTTTGGAGCGGCCATCGCGCTTCTCGTTGCCCGCGAAAGACGAAGTGGTGTTCTATTCCGTGGTGGTGTTTGCTAAGGTAGTCGCCAAACCCGGCTTTGAAGTCCCGCCATGAGGCGTAATGGACTTCATCGCATTCGATCGGTGGGAGATAGCGCATGGCGAAGGAGCTTACGGTAAGGGTGGGAGACACCTGGCAGCCAAAAGGGCTGATTTATTTTGCGATGGTCATGATGGCGCTCATGCTCATTACCAACGTTCTGAACCTCAAATTCATTAACATCTACGGAATGTCTGTAATCGCGTCACAGCTCAGCTATGTGTTCTCGCTAATTATCGCGGACATAATGGCGGAAGTCTACGGCTACCGGCGGGTCCGCCGCCTGCTCTACGTCGGACTTGGGTGCCTCGTCCTGTATGCACTATTCCTTCAAGCGGCTGTGCTCTTGCAGCCCGCGAATGGGTATACAAACGATCCTGCATTCAAAGCACTGTTCTCTCAAACTCCACGGATAGTGACGGCGAGTATCGTTGCGTACTTCGTTACCGAGCTGATGAACTCGTTTGTTATGTCCCGCCTGAAGGTTAGAACGCGTGCGCGATTCTTTTATGGACGAGCGTTGACCGCGGTTGGAATTGCCCAGATTGTGAATGGAATTACATTCTACGGAATCGCGTTCGGAGGAGTTCTTGCCATCAGCACGATTGCATCTGCTGCGACCTTCAGCTGGTTCGCTGTCATGGTCTGCGAGTTTCTAGTGCTTCCAATAACCAAACAGCTCGCGTTGGCAGTTAAGCGCTACGAAGGTATCGAGCACTACGACTCCCAACCACAACCTGCGGACCCTTGAACGGCAGCAAATTCCACTTGAATCGACATGGTCCTGATAGGTCAGCGGATTTGGACGCCGACGAAAAAAGGCTTCGGCAATTACCGAGGCCTTATACGCGCGCAAATCGCCGAGACTTGGTACACCACGGCCCATCGCAAAGGCATGTCAAAGGCCGATTGCGAGCGCATCGCACCAGCGTTCGTCTATCCCGGTCTCGATCTCGATCACGTCGAGTCTGCCGACCTGGCGTGAGCTGAGCTTATGAAGTGCTGTGGAATATAGGTGGTGAGAGTGTGATCAGCGACTTCGTAACCGTGTCGCGCAAGCCTATCGAACGCCTCGATCGACAACGCGTTGAGATCGGTCGGATGGCTCGCGGCGACCGCTACGTCGGCATCGGATAGGAAATCATCGTATCTTGACTCTACTCCGGTGCGTCCCGATTTGACATCGAGACTGCGCGCGGTGTTTCCCATGCGCAGCAGCGCCCCTTGAATCTCGCCGCGCCCGATGGAGCCCACGAACATCCGGCTGCGCAACGCGCGGATCTGGTCGCTAGCAATGTCGAACAGGCGCGGACTGGCGAGCCGGCCATTGAACAAGGTGCGCAAGTGATGCGCCGGCGTGGTCGAAAGTGGCCCCGACGCGTCGCTGCAAATCAGAAAGTTACACCCCAACAGTCCTTGGGCCGGTTTGTAGAGCGGTTCGAGACCCAAATTTTCGTAAGCGCCCCCGTCCCACAGGTGGATGGCATCCGCGGGTGGTTCGATCGCGTTCAACGGTTTGCGAGTGGCCGGATCGGTCGCATACCAACCGCTGCGCGGAAGTGCGAATCGTAAGGCACCGATCGCGTAAGGCACGGCCGCCGACGCAGCCACAGCCTGTGCGAGACTGAACGGCGGAGCGTAGTGGCGTCCAAACCGCCAATCTCCCATCTCACGTTTTGAGAACCGCCAGTTCTTTCCAGACTCAAAGCTCGTGGCGTTGATCCACCAGACGGGCGTCTCCGGCAGATCGCTGAGGCTCGCGTTGATATTCCATTGAAGCTGAAGCAGGTCGACGAGGATCTCGGCGCGTCGGCTCAGCAGTTTCAAATTGTGCCGCAACACGCCGCGGGTCCCAAGCGCTTTGAGGCTGAACAGATCGCGCGTCGTCAGCAGTTCTCTCAGCCGCGGATAGACGCTGTCGCGATATTCGGTCGAGCTCGGCCACCGCATGGCGCTCGCCATCATCACCGCGGCGGTGATGAGACTGCCGCCTGAGACCGTCGAAAGATGGCTCACGTGTTCCATTGCCCCGTGATCGGCAAGGCAGCGCAAAACACCCAGATGGAAAACGGCCGCGCGAACCCCACCGCCCGAAAGCGCCAGACCAAAGTTGGGAGAGCCGCTGAGGTCTCTCTTTTCGATATCCATGCTGACAACCACCCCGCTCGAAACCCATATATCGGTGTCTCTGGCATCGCTCGACGAAATCTTGACAGGCTTCAGGAACTCTGAGACTGTGAACCGCGCAATCGTGTGATCGCACGATTTTATACAAATAGGGAACAAAATCAATGGCCAGGCCGTCTATCGCAGAACTCGAGGCGATCCTGCAGCGCGAAGACGAGGTGGAGATCGAGATTCTCCCCAACGGCGAGGTGCGCGCCAAGAACCAAACCACCACCACCGAGCGCGGCGGCCGCAAGCCGCTGACGATGCGCGAAGATCTGGGCGGCGAATACGGGGAGCCGGTGTAATGGACTTGCAGCGTTTGCAGATCGACATCCGGGTGGCGGCGGAGCACTTCCCGAACATCGAGACCTACACGACCACTGACGGCGGGCTCTACATCAAGGCCGCGCTGCAGACCTCGGTCGGTCAGGTGTACATCATCATGGTCACCTTCGCCGGATATCCCTCGGTGATGCCGAGGGTGACGGTGATCACGCCGGCAGTGAAGCACGGCATGCACATGTATCAGGACGGGCACATTTGCTACATGCACCCGAGCGTCTGGAACCCCGCGCGTCACGACCTCAAATACGCGTTGGGGCAGGCAGCGGTCTGGCTCAACAAGCACCAGGTGTATCTCGCCACCAATCGCTGGCCCGGGCCGTCGCTGGCGCACACAGGATGAGACTCGATTTCACACCGCTCCCGATGACGGAGCTGCGATCGCGGCCCGGCGAGATTCTCGATCGCGTCGTCGATCATGGCGAGGCCTTTGTGATTGAACGCAATGGTCGGCGTCAGGCGTGCTTGGTGCCGATTTCGGTTTTCCTGCCGGATGTCTCGCCCGCCCGCATCGCGCAAGAACTCGACGCGCTGCAACAGGCAGGCGAAGTCGCGAACACGACCATCACCGACAACAAAGAGGTCGCCATTCGCATCAAGCATGAGCATGGCGACAAAACATACGTGATCGCGATCACGCTGCCCCACAACTATCCCAACGCATGCCCGCGGGTTTATGTCGACTCTGTCGACGAAGACGCGCCGCACCGCTTCGCCGATGGCGCGCTCTGCATTTTCGGCGTTATGAGTTCCTGGAATCCGGGCAAGAACACGGCGCGCGATGCGCTGGACAACGCGCGCCGTTGGATCGGCCGCTACGAAACGTGGCGACACACCGGCGAGTGGCCGCTTTTGGGAGTAGGGGATGGACGGCAAAAGCAGACTGTTTGAGCGCATCGAGCGCCTATACGACGTGGGTCTGCTCGGTCAGGCAAAGGTGGTCGTTGCCGGCTGCGGATCTGGCGGAAGCCAGGTTGCGCTTCAGCTCGCGATGTCGGGCGTCCGCAATTTCGCACTTTATGACAATCAGACGCTGGGCGAGGAAAACGTCATCCGTCACGCCTGCGGTCTTCGCTATATCGGCTGGAACAAGACGGACGCGGTCGCCGATCTTCTCAAGGACCGCAATCCCGACGTCCATGCCGAACTCCATAACCAGGATCTGATGGCGTTGCCGGATCTGGATGATCGGGTGCGCGGCGCCGGCGTTGTGATCCTGGCCACCGACAATGAACCGTCACGCTATCGTCTGAATGAGGCCTGCGTGCGGACCGGCACGCCGTTCGTCGTGGGGCGAGTGTTCACCCGCGGCATCGGTGGCGAAGTCTACGCCTATCGTCCGAAAGAGACCGGCTGCCTGGGCTGCCTTGAGATGTTTCTTGAGCGCAAGCCACAGCGCGAGCGCATCCGCGAGATCGATCTCGTCAGTCAGGAAGAGCGGGATGCCATGTACGGCCTACCGGTCGCCGAGATCAAGGATTCGCCGGGTCTTAACGTCGATATCGCCTTCATCACCAACTTCCACACCCGCTACGCGCTGGACGCGATCGCGAGGGGCTTGCCCGAACGGCCGAAGAACATGGAGCCGATCGAGCAGAATTATCTCGCCTGGGGAAACCGGCCGGTGCATCCGTTCGACAAGCACTTCCAGGTGCAGCGGTTTGCGCTGCCCCCCATCAATGGGTGCCGCGTCTGTGAGGAGCACACATCGTGATGTTCACCCGCGCCGACAACATCAAGCTCGAAATCCCACGTGCCGCGATCGAGGCCGTCTTCGACGAATGCGACCGGTATAACGTCGATGAGACCGGCGGCCGTATCCTGGGCACCTACAATGCCGCGGGGAACAGGCTCAGCCTGACGGTCAACGGGGTGATCGAGCCCGGCCCCAATGCCCAGCGCACCCAGACCTATTTCAAGCAGGACGGCGAATATCAGGAAAAGGTTTTCCGCCAGATCGAAGATCACTTGCCGTCGATCGAGCATTTGGGCAATTGGCACACCCATCACGTAAACGGGTTGCACCACCTGAGCAGCGGCGACATTCAGACTTATCGCCGGATCGTCGGACACAGCAAACACAACATCGATTTCTTCTATGCCCTTCTGGTCACCGAGAAAGTGCCCGGCAAGACGGGCCTGCAACGCTACCTCTTCAAGAACTACCTGATGCGGCGTGGTGATGAGACCGTCTACGAAATTGCAGCGAATGACGTGAGCTTGGTCGACGCGCCGTTGGTCTGGCCCATCGCGAAGGAGACCATGCCCGCACGCAGACACACGCCGCCGCGCGACACCGTCGTCGCCAACGCAGACCTCGTCCAGGATCATGACGCGATCTCGCAGTTCTTCACGAAGGTGAAAACGCTACAATCGAAGGAACTCGGCATCTATTGGCGGGGCGATATCACATTGGCCGATGGCTCGGACCAAGAGGTTGTGGTTCTGCGCGACGCCGACACGTCGGTCTGCAGCGTCACGCTGCGCAATCCGCACGCAAATCTTGAACCGGTAACAAAGGCGCTCGGCAAAAATTCGTTTCCCAGCGCGCGCGCCGCACTGATCGCAACTGAACGCGCCTGCAACGCGCAACTGGTCGCGGAACTATCTCACAAGAAGAAGCGGGGGCGGCTATGGATGTTCTAACGCTGTTTGTCGATCAAGGCGCGCTTGCCGGGATTCGGGTCGGAGGCGAAGGCGTCATTGTCGATGCCCACATGCCCCAATGCGAAAAGGTCAGTCCCGAGGAAATCCAGCAAACCTTATCGACTTACTTCAAGGGGATCGATGTCCGGGGGCTCATCCTGACGGGCTTCGATTCCGATCATGCACACGATCTGGGCGTCGAATGGATCCTGTCGAATTTTCAGCCTGCGTGGATCATGTATCCCAAATATTACAAGGACACGGACTGCGCCACCGCAGTTTTCAATTCGATCAACAAGCATGAGCGCCGGCGGGCCTCAACATCGCGGCCGCTCGTGCGGCACTCTATTCGCCTTGACAAGATGGACACCCGCACCATTGAAGGCCTCGGGAAGACCTTCACCGTCGAGCTGTTCTCGCCGCATTTCGAGGACATGGACTCCTCCAACAATTGCAGCATTGTAGCGAAGATCGTGGGCAATGGCGCAGAAGGGTTTCGCTATCTCGCCACCGGCGACACCGAAATCGACCGTTGGGAAACGATCAGCCGTTTGTTCGGCGACAAGCTCGTCGCTGACGTAATGGCGGCGTCGCACCACGGATCGATCTCCGGCGTCTATCCCAAGGCTTTGCTCAATATCAGTCCCAACACGGTGCTGGTTAGCGCGGGTGTCGATAGCCAGTACGATCACCCCCACGGTGCTTCGATCCAGGCGTACCAGGCGGTGGCCGAACATGTTTGGGCGACCAATGCGGGCGGCGTGGGCAAGAATCTGCTGACGCGCCGTAAGGGATCGAATTTTGAGACCCTCACATTCCAACACGCCGCCGTCGCGGCGGCGTAGCGTATTTTTTGAGAGGACGACTATTCGTCCGCTCCACACCGGCTAAAACCCAAAGCAGTTCCATGACAGCTAGCAAGACGAAGAAGAAGACGAAGAAGACGAAGAAGACCAGCGCCGCCAGGCCGCGCCGAAGCCGCCGCGGCGAATTTCTCGCTAAATATCGGCCGGGAGAGACCTATCTGCTCAAACCCGGACGCGCCACCGGTGTCCCCGGAATCATCGAAGGCGTCTCGGCCGACGGCAATCCGGTACTCGTCCGCGTCTGGCCGCGCGGCGCTCATGTTGACGACGGCGATCTCGTCGACATTTGGAGAAACGAATTGCGCGTCCTGCACCGTCTCGGTGGCAGCCCTGGCGCGGACGAATACATCGGACGCTTAGTGGATGCCGGCCAGGACGAACGCGGCTTCTACATCGTCATCGGCGCCGGTCTACGCCAACCGGCGGAGATCTTGCTCGATCCCAACCGGCGCGGGACCGAGTGGCTGCGTTCCATGTCGGCGCCCAACAGACGTCGTCAGCTCTGGGAAAACCTGCGTCGTGTTGCGCTCGCCCTCGAAATCCTTCACAGCCAAGGGCTCTTGCATTGCAATCTCGATGCCTGGTCCGTGTTGACCGCTGGCGGCTCCGATCTCGACTTCCAGTTGACTGGCTTTGAATGGTCGATGCGCTTGCTCGGCTCCGCCAGCAATCGTACCCGTCATACTAACGTCGTAGCGGTATCTTTTCTCGACGACTGGGCCGCTTTCGCGAAACTCTGTGCTCGCCTCCTCAATGTCCGCGTCGATCGTGTGCTCGACCTGAAGATACCCTCCCATGCCGTCGCCGATCATACATCCGCCGACGAGATAGCCTTGCTCCGCGAACTCCTCTATCCGGCAACCCTGACGCAACTCGACGGCGATTTTGTCGTCCAGCGCCTGGACCGTATCGTCTCGCTGTTGGAGACGGCGGCCGCTGCCGACGAGGCGAAGTATTTTGTGATCCTTGCACTGGGTCGCGACAGCGATCTCTCGCGTGCCATCCGCGAAGCTAGCGGTTCGACCATCGAAACCGACGACATTGATCTACAGCGGGAGTTCGTGAGCGCTGATCTCAGCGCGGAACCACGCATCATCGCCACACGCGCCGCTGACACATTGCGTCTTTTCCTGCGCGGTAACGATCTCGTCTACCCGCTGCGGCAGTACCGAGTCGGACAGGCTCAGACGCCGACGTGGGAGTTTGCCTTCTGCGGCGACGCCGACCAAGCGGACTCTTGGCGTGGGACGGTAGACGAGAACTGCGCCATTCCGTCGTCCGCTCTGAGCTTGATGACGCTGGGGGGCGAGGCGCGCGACCGCGTTCCTCGCTTGCGAGGCCGCACGCTCAACTGGGATCGGATCATCCGCCAGCTGGAAGGCGAACAACGACGGCCAAGCCGTGAGGACCGAACGCGACGCGCTTTCACGCTGCTCCACGCGCTGGATTTGGTATTTGCGTCGGCCGAGGTCTTTCCAGTTACCGCCATTCCGGAGACCGTCGCTGGCGAGGATGCCGAGCCGCGGATGCGCTTTCAGCTCCTGGAAGATGCCGAGCGCAACCAGTTGACGGAAGCGCTGGGGCTTCGTTCGATGCAAAACCGGTTGCAAGACCTACTCGAGCGCGACGCGATCTCTGATGACGAGGGATGGCTGTTTACCGAGGCGCGCGCGCTTGGCAATCGCACGCGCGGCGATGTCGAGCTGCAGTACGAGTCTACCACCGACCAGGACAGCGCCCCGACCTTCATCTTCAGAATCCCCTCGCAAACCGTAAGCATTCCTCCTGCGGAAGGATTGCTTATCCCGGGCGAATTCCGTGGTCGTATTGCGCAGTTCCAGCGCCGCGCGCGCGCCCTGCGTGGGCTGCGCGAACATAGCGAACTCCTGCGCATGCTGGCCGACCCCCGCGGCGGTCTCATCGAGACCCATGAAACGGTACAAGACGATGCCTTCCTCGCCCGCCTGGACGACGCCAAACAAGGCGCCTTGAAGGAATTGATCGGCATCCTTCCGCTCTATCTGCTGCAAGGCCCACCCGGCGTCGGAAAGACCTTCCTCGTTCGGGAGGTCGTCCGCCGGCGGTTCGCCGACGAACCGGCGGCGCGCATCTTGCTGACCGCCCAGAGCCATCACTCCGTCGACCATCTTGTCTCGGAGCTGCAGCAAGACTGGCAGACGCAGTCGGCAGGGCACCCGCTCGCGGTCCGTTGCTCAGGTCCTGAGGGCAATGACGCCACTACCGCGTTGGACCTAGCAAGCCAGACGCGCAGGCTTGCCAGCCGCCTCGCCGCCAGCGATCTGGCGCGCAGCGCCACGCCTCGCTTGGTCGAGGCGCTGCGCTCCGCCGTCGGCGGGACAGCGGCCCACCCGGGTGCGACCCGGGCAGAAGTCCGTGCGCTCGAAGGGCTCGTGATGCGCGCGGCGAACGTCGTTTTCGCGACAACCAACTCTGCCGACCTGGAACGGCTGGTGGACGAGAAGGGGCAGTTTGATTGGGCCATCGTTGAAGAAGCCGGTAAGGCCACTGGGATTGAACTCCTGATGCCACTGCTCCTCTCGCATCGTCGCTTGATGATCGGCGATCATAAGCAGTTGCCACCGTTCGGCGCCGAAAAGGCAGACGATCTGCTGAACGACCCCGAGCGTCTACGTAACGCGCTACGTCTCGGGCTCGAACTTACGGAGCGCTCACTCCGGGATGTCGTGGACGATGAACTCTCTGAGTTGATCGATGACGACGACGCCGGCACGGAATTCGGTCAGCTCTGCGCCGACGCCAAGCGTATGCTGTTTCTGTTCCAAACGCTGATCGAAGATGAAGCCGCGCGGCAGCAGAGGCCGGGTGCCCGGCCGCCGAACATCGCGCGCGTCCTGACGATTCAGCATCGCATGCACCCCGCTATCGCTGGCCTTGTTTCAAGCTGTTTCTATGGCGGCGCCATCGGCACGGGGCGGCAAGCGGTAGCGAAATTCGCTTCCACGCCGAGCCCGATCGTCAGCGCGGATCCGAAGCGCCTACCCGATACGCCGATCGTCGTGGTCGATATGCCCTACCAGCAGTCGACGGTCGGCAGCCGCAACGTCGAACGTCATCCCCGCTTTACAAACGCCGGCGAGGTCCAGGCCGTTCGCGACATCGTGCAGCTCCTCAAACCGTCAAGCGCCGACAGCCGACCGTCGCTCGCCGTGCTTTCGCCCTATGCCAGGCAGGTGACTCGCTTGCGGACGGAGTTGGCTGAGGATGACAATTGCCGGGCCGCGCTATCGCGGCTGACGGCGGTGGCACGGGGTAACGCCTGGTGCAGCACGGTTGATGCGTTTCAGGGCAACGAGGCCGATGCGATCGTGGTCTCACTCGTGCGCAACAATCACCATGCCACGTTGCGGCGCGCCTTGGGCTTCATCAGCGACCCACGGCGCATGAACGTCCTGCTCAGCAGGGCGCGCTGGCGCCTGTACTTCGTCACCAGCCTGGAGTTCTTGCGTACTGTCGCGATACCTCTCGGATTGGAGAAAGAACCGGAAGCCGCATTTCTGCGTGATCTTCTGGCCGGTCTCGACGATTGCTTCGCGCAGGGGACAGCGGCTCGCATTCTGCCCAGTCAGCTGGCGGGGCCGATGCCATGAAGACACTCATTGTTGGCATCCCGGTCCTCAAGGACATCCGCCGCTTCCACTTCGAGAAGGGCCGTCGTTGGACCGTATTCGAGCACTTCGTCCTTGAAGCGCTCGCCAAGGACGATTGGACCATCGCGGCCTTGCAGACCGCCTCCGACCTGCCCCGGCGCGTCTTGATCGAGATTCTGATCCGCCTCATGCGCGTAGGCTGGGTCGAACTGCTCACAACCGGAGGGACGGTCGTGTTCAGATCGACGCCGCTTGGACGCCTCAATGCGACGCGCGACGAACTGCCGCCGGTTACCAAATCTGCAGCCCGCTTCCTGAGCTTTGCGGTAGACCAACTTACTGGTACGATTTTTCGCGGCCGCGATCTGACGACGACACCGGAAAACCAGTGGCGCGCGCGCACGCAGGGTCGCGCTGCCGTGCTGATCAGCCCAACCCAGAACGCGTCTGACTCCAACCCGCCGGAGATTCGACGCTTGGCTGATACGCTGCTTGAACCGGATGAGGTTCTCACCCGCGTGGATGTTACCGATGTGCGCCCACGGCGACGCATCGCGTTGGTGGCCGTGCGCGGAGACGAAATCGCGGGACTTGGCACAGATGTCCCGATCGCGCTCCGGAAGATCATTCTCGACGTCGCAAGGGATACCAGCACGCAAGCGCAGAGCAGCTCAGCGGCCGTCACAGTCGACGCGCCCGCGGTTGCTGAGAAGCGCCTCCATCAGCAGCGACAGGTCGAATTTCATTCCGACGACTTGATCCTGGACGGACAGCAGCATCGCGACGTTTTTGAGGCGGTGTTTGCCAAAGCGACACACCGGGTCATTCTCCATTCAACCTTTGTGAACCTGGCACACGCCAAGGCCGCGTTACCACTCATGCGCGCGTGCGCCGAACGCGGTACTCGCATCGACATTCTGTGGGGTCAGTCCGACAACAAGGACGAAGTCAACCAGACACGAAAAGCTGCCCTAGCCTTGCGTGAGATTCTCGCGCACGAGGGCATCGATGATCGCATCCGCGTGCATCAGACCTCGACTCGATCGCATGCCAAGCTAGTACTGTACGACCTCGGCGATCCCGACCGCTACGCGGCACTCATCGGATCCTGCAATTGGCTCAGTAGCGGGTTCTATAGTTTCGAGGCGACCGTGCGGTTACGCGACCCGGCCATTGTCGCCGACATCGCCTTTGAACTCGCAGAACTGGCTCGTCCGCGTGACGGCCAAATTCCCGATCTCGCGTCTGAGTTAGCGCGGCTGGGACAAATCTTGGAGCAGCTTCCTCCGTCGCCTCGTGCGCGCGCCCGCGTACAGCTGGTTCTCGGCGCCGAGCACGCGCAGCCGCTGCATCTTGCACGGGACGAGAGTACGCGTGAGATCCTGCTTCTGAGTCATCGTCTCGGTGCCGCAGCGAAGCCGGTTCTCAAGGCGCTAACGGCAGCGTCGCGGGCGCGCAATGTCGCACCTACCGTTTATTACGGTCGCGTGAGCCGGCCCGTGACGCCGGCCGATGCGCTGCGCGAGACCGAGTTACTTCGCTCTGAGGGCGTCAAACTGGCTCCCGTACTCAAACCTCGGATTCACGCAAAAGTCTTATGCTGGGACGATGACAATATCGTGGTGACAAGCTTGAACTGGCTTTCGGCCGACCCATCCACGGATTACCTGCGCGCGGAAATTGGAATCCACGTCCAGGCATCGGGGATCGCGAAGGCATTTCGCGAACGGCTTGCAGCAGCTCGCGATCTCGACAAAGCCGAGAACGACTAAATTCAGCTTTGATGCAGTCAGTCGAAACGCCGGGTTGGCTCGAAGTCGCTTTAGGTTCAATCCGCACATGCCGACGTCTCAGTTGGAAATTGTCCGGGGAAAATGCGCCAGGGGCGATTGACCACGGCGAACTGCATATTCTGCGACAGGCCGCTCACCAGCTCTGGGCGGACGAAGGAACATGTGCTTCCCATGTGGCTGCTTGAAGCCACGGGGGACCCCAATCGGAATATCAGGATTGGAGCTGACCTTCTGACCGCTAAAGAATGGGTTCGTCCCGCGTCGACGTTCAAATTTCCCGCTCGCGACGGTGCGATCAACGGTACGGAAAAGGCTTGGAAGTCCAGGCGCGCAAAGTCGTGCTTGCGATTCAGGAAGGAAAGTCGACCACCATATCGAACGCCTACCGGCTGTTGGACTGGCTTGACAAACTGCGCATCGGTCTTTGGCTCGGGTTTCAGATGCTGCAAAGGGACATATGCCGTTCGCAAAGCGAGTTTTCATGCATTGCTGAGCACTTGTCGACATCGCCGGCGTCTGCGGCTCGCGCGCATCGCCTTATGGTAATATCTTATCATGGGGGAGACACATATGGAATCCGCGTCAGGTCCCGAGCGATCCGCTGGACGACCTTCCGGAGTGCTGATCGACGGCAATTTCCTAGCAGCCGAGAGAAAAAAGCAGGGATATAGCCAAGAATCGTTTTGCGAGGAATTTGGTCTCTCTCGCAAGGTCATCAAGGATGCCGAATCAAATCCTCACAAGCGAATTCAGCCGCGGACATTGTTCACGATCGCCTCTGCGCTCGGCATTAAGCCTCGAGATCTGACTTTGGAATTTTCGGCGCCGCGATTGCTGACAACGTCAGAGGAAATACTTAAAACGAATCTGGAGATAGTTGGGGCGGCGAGTAAATTTCTTTGCGCAACCGGCTCACGGTCACGAGACGGCGAATACCTAGATGCTATCGAGCAACGCGTCACCGAAAACCCATCGCTCGCATATTTTCGAATACTTTTTGGTACGCCCTTGACGCCTCAGATGGTGCAGCATTTGAGGCGAATAATCGACATTCGAGATGGCAACGAGGAGCCGCGCCAGACGATATCGATTGGAGTTTATGCGAGTGTCAGGACATATCCGTTGGAGGCAACGATTTGCCTGAATGAACGCATGGCGCTATTTGTGCTTCCGTCGATCCATGGAGCTTGGAGATATGATACCGCAGTCGTATTTGAAGAGCCGGCGGTTATCGAGGGATGGCACCGGTGGATCGAGGAAATGTATAGAGCGGGTAAGCCGATCAGCTCCACTGCCGAAATCACAAAACTGGAAAGGGAATATAGATGAGTTCGGGCGCTAGTCGCCTAACGGAATCGGTTCCGACCGCAAGCATCGAGAAGCTCGCGTCAGAACTCGTGTCTGACCCGTCCCAGGCAGGGATCGACAGCGCTGAACCCGTGCTCTATCGAATGGCGGCGTGGCTGGAAGCCCGCGCTCTACACCCGACTTTTCTCACCGATCATGAGCGTAACAAGGTCGCGCTCGTTGCAAAATGCGAAGGGCGAACCAGAGGTCCATCAATCTGTCTCAACGCCTGTTTAGACACCGCTCCGTTTGGAGATGCCAATTCGTGGTCCTTTTCACCGACTGACGGGAGCATCGTGGCCAATAGGCTACGGGGCAGGGGATCTGCAGATTCGAAGGTCGGCGCTTCGATTATTGCTCATGTCGCTGATTTTATCACGCAGGGTCGATTGCTTGAGGCCGGCGTAATCCACCTGTTATTTGACGCCGACGAACACACCGGTCAATTCGGCGGCGTTCGCTCGTTCATTGAACACATATCGCCCGCGCCACAAGCGGTCGTCCTTGCTTATCCCGGCAATGAAAAACTTGTCGTTGGCGCGCGAGGGTTCTTCAGGGCACGAATTAGCGTCTTTGGTACAGCGGCTCATTCAGGAGCGACAACCCGAAGAGGGATCAACGCGATCGACAAGCTCGCGGCCCTGATCTCGATGTTAAGAGACGCACCGCTACCCGACGCGAGCGACGAGTTTCCCCTTGGTCCCGTCGCGTCCATAACCGAGATTCACGGTGGCCGTGGCTTTAGCCAAATTCCTGACAAGGCGACCTGCAATATCGACATTCGAATTACACCGACGTTTGACGCATCCACAGCCCGCAGGTGGCTAGATGAATTGGTCGTGCGCCTGGACGCCAAGGTGCCTTCTCCCACGAAAACTACCATCGAGTTCGACCAGTCCTGGCCGGCTTACGCGGTCGACAAGAATTCGGACCTCGTCAGAAGTTTTCTCGACGCAGGGCAAGACGCTTTCAACAAACCGATCTTGCCGGAAATTTGTGGTCCCTCAAATATTGGGAACTTGCTTTCCACATTTGGAATACCGACCATCTGTGGATTGGGGGTCAGCTATGAAAACCTCCATGGCGCGGACGAAAGTTCTGACGTCACAAGCATACCGGCGTCCTTTTACTCGTATCTGACTGGAACGCTCAACTTTTTGTCTCGGCATTGAATTCACGCTCCTATCGTTTTGAAGGTAATTCGCAAGCGAGATCTATGGTGCGCGGCATGCGCCGCGCCGATTGTTTGATCGGTTCAGGGGCGCCGCCCCTCGCTCGGTAAAGGGATCGCTGCGCTCGAACGGGGCGGTATCCCCGGTCTTCCGCGGCCTCCGCTTCGCTCCGGCCTTGTGCAGACCGGGTGATCCCCCTCCGCCCCGTTCGCCCTTGACCTCGCCCACCCCGGTCTCGCCGACGGGCAGGGTTTGACGCGCGGGCTTCGCGCGTAAACCCAGCCCTAAGAGGTTAGATATGACTACGAACTATCCATCGATCACCAAGTCCGTTTTTCAAGAAATCCCTCTGAACAAGCTTGTCCTGTCGCCTGAGAACGTCCGCAAGACACCGAGTGAAGGCGCGGTGGCCGAGAGAGCGGCTAGCATCGAGGCACACGGGCTCTTGCAAAATCTGCTCGTCAAGCCGCAGTTGAACGACGAAGGCCGCGAGACCGGCAAATATGAAGTGACGGCGGGGCGCACGCGCTTTGCGGCGCTGAAACTGCTTGCCTCTCGCAAGAAGATCGGCAAGAACGCGCTCATTCCTTGCAATGTGCGCGAGGACGGCAACGGAAAGGAACTGTCCCTTGCCGAGAACGTCTCGCGCGAGGCGTTGCACCCGGCCGACGAGTTCGAGGCCTTCTGGGATTTGCAGCACAGCCAAGGTCTCGGTGCGGACAGCATTGCTGCCCGCTTCGGTACAACCGCGCGTCATGTGAAGGAACGGCTCAAGCTCGGTTCGGTGAGCCCCGATCTGATCCAATATTACCGCGAAGGCGGTATGACGTTGGAGCAACTGATGGCGTTCACCGTCACTGACGATCACGTCCGCCAGATGTACATATGGGACAACCTCATTCACAATCGCTCTCCGGAGCGCATACGCCGCGCATTACTAGAAACACATGTTTCCGCGCGCGACGGGCGCGCACGGTTTGTGACCCTTGCGGCCTATGAAGCAGCGGGCGGGGTGATTGTCCGCGACCTGTTTTCGGAAGATGGCGGCGGATATCTCGCCGACGCCGCGCTACTGGACCGGCTGGCGCGACAGAAGATTGAAGAAGCAGCCGAAGCTTTGCGCGGCGAAGGCTGGAAATGGGTCGAAGGGACAATCGACTTCCCACACCACTACGGCCTTGCGCGCATATATCCTCGCGATGTGGAACTGCCGGAGGCCGAGATCGCCCGCCTGGAAGAAATCGAGGCCGAACTCGATCCGCTCTATGCGGCGCTGGAGGAAACGGAAGAACCCGATCCTGAGATCGAGCGCCAAATCGCTTCGCTTAGTGCCGAGTACGACGCCATCGATGAGAGGAAGCGGGTTTTTGACCCCGATGGGCTCGCACGCGCGGGCGCGTTGGTCTGCATCGGCCCGGACGGCACCGCCGAGGTCGCCCGCGGCTTCGTTCGTCCCGAGGACATACCCACGGAGAAACCGGAGGTCGCAGCTGCGTCGGAGCCAGCCGCCGCGGCCGTAGATGCTGGTGGGAAAGTCGCCGCACAGGCGGAGGAAGAACAGTCAGGCCTATCCGGCGCGCTCATCGCCGACCTTTCGGCGCACCGCACGATGGCACTTCGGGAGGCGATCTCGCGTCGTCCCGATATCGCCCTTGCCGCCGTCGTCCATGCACTTGCGCTGGATTGCTTCTATCTCGGAGCGCAGTCGCGCTCTTGTCTCAGGATCAGCATTCATCGTACCCCCCTCGAAATCAGCGCCCGCAACATCGGCGAAACCCAACCTGCGAAGGATATCGAAGCAAAGCAGGAAGCATGGGCGGCGCGCACGCCGGGCGATCCGCGCGATCTATGGGCCTTCATTCTCGGCCTTTCGACTGCGGAGTGTCTGTCATTGCTCGCCCATTGCGTATCGGGAGCCGTCGACGCCGTCGACAATGGCGCGCGATCCGCGGACGCGCTCACCCATGCGGGCCTGCTTGCCGAGAGCGTGGCACTCGACATGCGCGCGTCGTGGCAGCCGACCGCAGCAAACTATCTCGGGCGCGTGCACAAGGCTCTCATTCGGGAGGCGGTGACCGAGGCCGTCTCATCGGAAGCGGCCGAGCGTATTGCGGGGCTCAAGAAAGCCGACATGGCAAGCGCAGCGGAGGCGTTGTTGCGGGACAAGGGGTGGCTTCCCAAACAGCTTCGTCAATGCAGGGCGCCGGTGACGAGCGAGATGCAGCAAGCAGCGGAGTGAGAAGCAGAAAATGAGAGAGGCCGCCTTCGGCGGCCTCTCTTTTTGCGCTTTGCTGCATGACTATCCGAATATCTATTAAGGAGGCTTGATGATGACGAAATCACCCGGTCAGATTGCTTACGAGGCCGACGTTGCTATGACGCCGCGCTACCACGACAACTCATCGCGCCCACCATGGGGGAAGCTTTCCGAGATCGCGCGCTGGTCGTGGGAGCGCAAGCTGACTGCGCCCGCGATTTTTGATGACAGATTGCAGGAGGGCTGAACGGCTACGACAAGGATCGACACCCCTGATGACCCGCTCTATGCGAATTTATAGTCCGCGTTGCCGTTTCGCAACCGCGCGCAATTGCGTGCGTGAAAAGCCGGTCTGTGGTAGAATTTGGTTCTAACCACCAACCATGAAAAACAATCACCCGATCAGACTGACCCCGGCCGAATGGGCCGAAGTCGCCGCTTTCGAGCAAGTGCAACAGGATTGGGGGCTCAGCGCGGACGTGGGCCCGGAAGAAGTTGCCGAATTGATCTACGGCGTAAAGTTCAATTTCGTTTCGGGCGGACCCGGCTATGTGGGCGACCTGTTTCTTTTGCAGGGCGACGCGGCGGGCGAACCGCCGATGGTGCTTGGCCGGGACGCCAAGGGCCATTTGATGATGCTGTAATCCGCTTCAAGAAATCCGCGTCTCTTGCGAACCCAGCTGTGGTGGATCGGCGTTCGTCGCGGGCAGTGTGAAGGCGCTGAACGGCTTGCTCGGCGAGCCTTCGATCATAAGCTTCAAATAGATCGATCGGTTGGGCAGGTTCAACAGATCGAGCGCCTCGAATTTTGGCTGAAACTCGCTCGCCAACAGGCTCGCGTCGCCCGGGCCCACACGGAACGACACAATCGTGCCCGCGTTGCCCAACACTGCATGGCGGATTGGCGGGTCGAGCTGATTCAGATATTGATGCGCCAGCACGAGGCCGACGCCATATTTGCGCAGTTCGCTCATCATGTTGGCGAGCATGAGCGTCGTGAAGTTGTGGAATTCGTCGAGATACACGAAAAACGGCCGGCGCTGGTCCGGTTCGGCTTCGGCGCGACTGAATGCGGCAAGGCCGAGTGTGGAGACGATCAAGCTTCCGAGGATGAGCGAACTCTCCTCGCCAAGCCGACCCTTGGAGACATTCACAAGCAGGATCATTCCATCGTCCATCAGCTTGCGGAAGCGCAAGTCGATTTGCGGCTCGACAAGGATGCGGCGGAGCGTCGGGTACGACAGCAGCGCGCCGAGCTTGTTCTGGATCGGCGCGCAGGCTTCGGCCCGCAGTCTGGCGGGGTAATGCTCGAATTCGTCCTGCCAGAATCGCTTCACCACGTCATTGCGAATTCCACGCACGACGCTCTTGCGATACTCCTCATCCGTGTAGAGCGCGAGAATGTCTGGCAACGAGGACCCGTCCCGTTCCAGCAACGCGTATAGCGAATTACGCAGCACATGTTCCATGCGCACGCCCCACGCGTCCGGCCAAATCTTCTTGAGGGTTTCGAGCATACCCGAGACGGCAAGCGGAATCTTGTCGGCCCGGACCCGTCTCAGAGGATTATAGCCATAGGGTTGTCGCGGATCGGCCGCGTTGAGATAGAGGACGCGCCCCGGGTTGACGGCTTGCAGTCGTCGCGCCAGCGGCTCCACGAGATCGCCATGGGGATCGACCAGTGCAAAGCCGCGTCCGGCTTCAAAGTCCTGGCGTGCGAGCGTTTCGAGGAGAGTGGACTTGCCGACGCCCGTCTTACCGATGAGATACATATGAGACAGCCGGTCCGGCTGCTTGATGCCGAAACGGATATTGCTGTTACGATGATTGGTCCTTCCGAAATAGGAAACGCCGCTGTCGCGGAAATTTTGCATGCCGCAATGATTACAGAAGATCGGCGACTTGGGCAGACGGGAGTTCTTGACGCCGAAGCAAGAAATACCCCCAGCGCTCGGCAGCCTGGCGTGCGCTCACCCGGGCTTGTTGAATGTCGCCCGTGTTCGCAAGCTCAGGCTGCCGATCTGGACTTTGGGGACTTTAGGGACTTCGTGGCGGGGTAGGGGGTATTGTCGTTAGCTGGTAGATCAGGGATGAGACCGTCTTCAATTTTCTCTGCTACCGATTTCAATATATTCAGTATCTGCATTGCGCGGGTCTTAGAATCGCTTGGGGCAACGGGATTTCTTGACACAGTGTCAAGAACACCCCCTAAAGTTCGAACTCTGTCGCAATACGGTCCACCGTAGTGAAAGCCTTGCAGTTCGGCGATCTCTTTGTACGGAGAACGCAGCGTAATTACTGGCTTTTTTCCATCGACCGCCAAGTTCAAACATAGCTCCTTGACCAAATCGCGCTTTTCGTCGTCGTCCAGCATTTCGTAGCGTAAAATCTGCGCATTTTTGAGTTCAAACTCTCTGTACAGTCTCAACCATGTCGGTTCGCTCGCCAGAGCATCCAGACGATCTTTCAGTCCCCGTTGTTCGCTCAGCAGTCGCTCATGCCGCTCGCTGTATGTCTCCTTTGAGATCGCGCCGTCTAGAAGGGCGTCTGTCAGACGAGCAAGACGTTCGTCACTGTTGACGAGACGCAGTCGAATCTTCTCTCTGTCGCGGCTGAGGTCCCTCGATATCTCCCCCCTCTCCTTCGCCACCAAGTCCCTGAAGTCCCCAAAGTCCTGCGGATCATATGCAATTGCGAGCGCGGTGCATTTTATACGACTCTCCAGCACCCGCTCCGGCACGGCAATCTCCCGACAGCCTGGGCCGTGGCAACGATAGTAGACGAAGCGTTGTTTGACGCGTTCGCCGGTGAGTCGGCGAGTGCAACCAAGATGGCTCACCATCCCGCGATAGAGGAACGAATGTGATCTCACGACCCGGACACGTTTGCCATTCATGACCGCTTGAACGCGATCGTACAAAGCCTTTGAGACTAGAGGCGCGTGTGCGCCCTGAAAGCTCTCGTTGCGTCGGTCGATGCGGATGATGCCGATATAGAAGGGACTGTGCAGCATGTGCGCCAAGCCGTTGAACGATATCGGACCGCCCCGGCGCGTCTTGAGGCCCTTCGTCGCGAGGTCTTCCTGAAGTTCGTGCAGGCTGATATCGCCCACGGCGTAACGCTCGAACGCGTAGCGCACAAGCGGCCCGGCAACCGGATCGATTTCCTTCGGTATTCCGGCGCCCATATCAACATAGCCAACGGGGGCAGGTAGTGGGTACACGCCCTGCTTAAGTCGGCCGTAAAAGCCCTTCAGAACTTCGTCGCGAAGGTTGCGGACATAGTCCGCCGCAACAACGGCTTGGATATCCGCGGCCAGCCGCCCGCCGCGCGACTGCATATCCAAGCTTTCGTGGACGAACTTAACCTCGACGCCCCGGTCGATGAGCTCGCCCAGATTGGCCCAATCCTTGAGATTGCGAGCACCCCGGTCGATTTTGTGGATGATGACGCCTTGCGCCTGCCCACGCTCCAGCGCCTTGAACATTTTCGTGTATTCTGTACGGCCCAGTTTCGCGGCTGTCTCGGTTTCGACAAACCAGCTTGCGATTTTGAAGCTCTGCCGATCCGCATAAGCCGAAATCGCCGTCCGCTGCTCGTCCAGCGATACGCCGCGACCTTGCTTTGGGGTCGAGACGCGGATGTATCCGAAATAGGATTTCATAATGATGGGGGAGTCTGCAATTCCGACTCTACCGCGGTCGCGTCCGAATCGCGAATCTGTTGCTCGTACCATTGTCGCGCGAGCCGATCCTCGATGCGCATCAGGATGCGCGCCAGTCGTGTGAGACTGTCCAGCGCTTGCTCGCGCTCCTCGGTCGACACGTTCGGCATGTAGCGATTGACGATGCGGTGCGCCGCAGACTCGTTGGGTGGAGTCTCCATGGCGTCAGTGTCTCGCGTTCTGGAGAAACTGACCAGACGGGACATCTTGCTCCCGTGTCAAGAACTCCCGTCTGTTCAACCGTGCGCTCGTCGTGCATCATCTGTGAATGCTCACAACCAAAGAAGCCAACGCGCGTGCGGGCGTACCGACCGTGGCCGCGGTCGCACGCGATACCTTGATCGAGCTCGTTTACGACAGCGACAAAAGTGAGACGGCACTTGCCGTGTCTAGGTTCGAAGGTCTGTGGAACATCGAGAAGGAGGTTCGCATTAACACGGGCGAGACGCTGATCCCATACTCTCCGACCAACAATCTGATCGCCCATGGCTGCGTACTTCTTCCGTCGGGTCCCGAGCCCCATGGGGAGAAAGCGACGCTTCTGCAAGACATCGAGGCATTTCTGCACCGCTACGTGGATTTGACGCCTGTTTATGAACGAATTGCCGCTCACTATGTCCTTCTGTCTTGGGTCCACGATGCGTTCAATGAGGTGCCCTATCTTCGCCTGCGCGGTGATTACGGAACGGGCAAGACGCGCGCGTTACTAGCTATCGGGTCCATCTGTTACCGGCCCATTTTTGCCGGCGGAGCTTCTACCGTCTCGCCTCTGTTCCACACGCTGGACCGCTTCGGCGGCACGCTCATTCTCGACGAAGCAGATTTTCGCCTGAGCGATGCGACCAGCGAAATCGTCAAAATATTGAACAACGGCCACATGAAGGGCATGCCGGTCCTGCGGACCATGCAGAACCGCGATAAGGAATTCAATCCTCAGGCATTTCATGTGTTCGGCCCAAAGATTATCGCAATGCGAGGAGAATTTGACGATCCGGCTCTGGAAAGCCGGTTCATCACGGAGAACACCAGCTTGCGCCAAATGCGGCCTGATATCCCCGTCACCTTGCCGCCCGAGTTCCAACAGGAAGCGCGCACCCTGCGCAATCGGCTCTTGCACTATCGATTTTGCGAATTCTTCAATATCAAACCCGGCAAGGGACCGTTGCTCGAATCGGTCGAGCCGCGCGTCAACCAGATCGCGTTGCCGCTGCTGAGCTTGATCGACGATCCAACACTTCGTTCAGAAATCGGTGCGCGGCTGGCAGGCGAACAAGCGGATCGGCGTGTCGTGTGGCGGAACACCATGGACGCTCGCGTGTTGGCCATTCTGAAGGAAGCAAGTCACACCCCAAGTGGTTTGCCGATCAGTATTGGGATCGTCACCGATCGCTTCAATGCTGCTCACGGCTTGGACTATAGCGGTCCTGTTTCGCATAGGGCGATTGGACATGCCGTGCGAATGGGTCTGCATCTGTCGACCGAGAAATCAAACGGTGTGTATGTGGTGCCGGAATCGGAAAAACAGAAGATCGATGCGTTGGCCGTCCGCTACCTGGAACCTGTTTAGATCTTTTGGGCTCTTCTTGGACCCTTTATCGGTTCCACAAATAGTCCAAGAAATCTTGACACCATGTCAAGAAATCCCCCCTATGCAAAAGTGATTGCGTTTGAGAGTATCGGGATTAGCCCTCTGGGCTTTAATCCAATTTTATGTCACGCCCCCTACCTAGCTATCTGCTCTCGCTACGCAAGCGTTCTGGTCTTTCCCAATCCGAAGTGGCAATGCTCCTGGGCATCGATGGGAGCATGCTTTGCAAGTTCGAAAGCCTCTCTCGCCGTCCGTCAATAGAACTCGCGATTGGAGCCGAGCTGATATTCGGC
This sequence comes from Alphaproteobacteria bacterium, assembly GCA_003139615.1. GTDB lineage: Bacteria > Pseudomonadota > Alphaproteobacteria > Micropepsales > Micropepsaceae > Rhizomicrobium. Next base: position 3,827 of record PLJH01000141.1, on the reverse strand, counting down.
CATCCCATGAAGGAGGTGTTCCCCGCCCTCTACGCTGAGACCGAGCGGGCTATCGTGCAAAGGGCTCGTCGGCAGCGCAACCGATACAACACGCGAACCAAGACAGCGAAGGGCGGCAAGGTCCGCGCCCTGGACGAGATTATCGCACGGGCAGGTCAGACAACCCTTGGCATATGAGCCCATCGCAAAAATCAGGAATGGTTCTCGCAGTCTTTCCTACCTCGCGTGGATTTGGATGGGTTCTCTTTGAAGGGCCATTGGCTCCCGTCAACTGGGGCATTGCGAGCGTGAAGACCAATCGCAGTGCGTGGTGCATGACGCGTTTCGGCAAGCTCATCGATCTATATCGGCCAAAGGCAATTCTTCTTGAAGTCAACGATTCGACGGAGGCGGCTCCGCGCAGTCGCGTTGCTCTTCTGACGCAGGATATGCGCGGCTTTGCTGCCAACCGCGATATTGATGTTCACGTTTATTCTCGTGCAGAAATCGCAACTGCCCTTCTTTCAAACGAAAATGCCAGTCGCGGTGACGTTGTCGAGGCCGTGGCCGATCTTCTACCGATCTTGCGCGACCGCCTCCCGTCACCGCGGAGGCCTTGGCAGTCTGAGGATGGGCGTCGTTGCCTGTTCGACGCGGCGGCCCTAGGCATTGCGCACTATCGCGTGACACGTCGCGACCTCTGACACATCGCGTCGCGCGCTCTCCCGTGCATTCGGGAGCATCGGAAATGGTTCCGCTGCTCCCGCTGTGTACGGGAGGTATCCATGGACAGCACTGTTCCTTCTGAATCGAAACTCAATGTGTATGGCGCGCTGACGGCGAAGATCATGCACGCCATGAAAGATGCCAAAGGCACCTACAAGATGCCCTGGCATTCACCAGTCGTCGCGAACGACTTGCCGACAAACGCTGCCACGAAACATGTGTATCGCGGCGTCAATGTTCTTTCTCTTTGGATTGACGGGGTGGCGAAAAGGTTCCCCACTGGTTATTGGGCCACCTACAAGCAATGGCAATCGCTCGGTGTGCAAGTCCGCTACAAAGAGCACGGCTCGATCATCGTGTTCTATCGTCAGTTTGATTTGTCCGATGAAGAGAAAGAGGCTGGTGCCCATCCGCGCTCGATGGCCCGCGCCTCATGGGTCTTCAATGCCGCGCAAGTCGAAAACTGGACACCGCCGGAGCCAACGCATCGCTCCGCGGTTGAAATCGATAAGAGCGTCGAAGCATTTGTGCAGGCGACAGGCGCGCATATCGACTATGGGTTTCCTATGGCTCAATACCGTGGCGATCTCGACCGCATCGAGATGCCGAGTCCGGCATGGTTTGTCGGCACCGAGACGCAGTCTGCATCGGAAGCCTATCACGCCACGCTCCTGCACGAACTCACACACTGGACCGGAGCCGCTCATCGCATTGGACGCGAAATCGGCAAGCGGCACGGCGCGCAGGCCTATGCGTTCGAGGAACTCATTGCTGAGCTTGGTGCCGCCTTTATGTGTGCCACGTTCGGACTGGCCAACGAGCCGAGGCAGGATCACGCCGCTTATGTCGCGACGTGGCTCGAGGTCCTCGACAACGACTCGCGCGCGATTTTCAGAGCCGCTAGTCGCGCGCAGGAGGCAATTGAGTATCTCGGGAATCTCGCAGCCGAGAAACTCGACCGAGTCGAAGCGGCTCCCGCCATGGAGCTTCGAGAGCCTCTGGCGTAGACCGCCTATGCATCTGATCTTTCTTCGCCACTGAGATTTCTGTTCCGGCGCGGAATGTCACTGAGCGGTTGTTCGTTTGTCCGTATGAGAAGCGACGACTCATTGGTGATTGCACGGTTGCAAAACCGTGTTTGCCGGCACTCGGCGCACTTCGTGTGATAACAGCTAACGCCGCGTACTTGCATGGGATGAATGCCACATCGCCCAAGTCAAACGGGCATCAGCTCTAAGCGCACCAACCCGACAAGAGAGCCGATCAGCGGCTGCGGTCGGAGCGCACCTAGGCGAGTGAACATTGGCTCCCACTTTGGTGGGAGCCTTTCTCGTGCGCGAAGCGTTGCGGCTAGGGGGAATTCGACAATCGCATGCCTTAATATATCCGGCGCCGATAGGGACGAGGCCCCGGGGAACGTGCCTAGGCGAGTCGTTGGCCGCACCGCGCGCAACCCATGATTGTTGTCCGTGCTGTCGGAAAGCCTCGACGTATTGCAAATAATGCAAAGTTATTCCCAAATGGCTCTTTTCCCCGGAGTATCGGCATGTCGCTCAAATCACAAGACGTAGTTCTCCCGAATCCAAATCTGATCGAACACGCAGCAACCATTGTTCAAGCCTATGTCGGCAATAACCGCGCTTCTGCTGGAGATGTGACCGCTTTGATCAAAGACGTGCATGCAACGCTTGCCGGTCTCACGGGACTAGGCGGCGAGCCCGCGGTGACGAGCCAGAAGCCAGCCGTGCCCGTGAAGAAATCGATCACGCCGGATTACGTGATCTGCCTTGAAGACGGCAAGAAGCTCAAAATGCTCAAGCGCTATCTGCGCACCCGTTATGGTCTCACCACCGACGAATACCGGACCAAATGGGGGCTTCCGGCCGACTATCCGATGGTCGCCCCGAACTATGCCGCCAGGCGCTCCGAGTTCGCGAAGAAATTCGGACTTGGCCGCAAGCAGCGCACACCGAAGAAGCGCAAGCGGGGTTAGTCCCGGCACTTTTGGAGCTCTGCGGGTAGGGGGCCGGGCGAACGCGCGCTGTGCGCTTCCGGCGCAACGCCACGGCTCCAAACCTCCAGCGCACATCTGAGCACTTCCCGAGCTGCAATTTCCGCCTTTAAGGCCGAAAGGCCAATGCCACATTCGCTGTCCAGCTCGTTAAGGATCACTTTCGCGCCTGCGTAGATCATTTCTTCCGTAATTGTGATCGGTTCTGCCACCGCCGTTCCCAACTCTGCCTGACATGGGCACGCCCCCGGCGCGTGGTCCGAAATTGCGCCGTTGGTCAGACCCGATGTGAACAATATTGAGTATTCTGTTCGCGCTGCGGCGCATACGACGAGGCTTAATCGTCTAAATATGGGACCGACCAAGCAAGGCCATCTCGCGGGGCCCGACGGGCTGCGCTTTCAATAGGCGTATTCATATTCTGGACTTTGTGCGGTGCACCAGCGCTCTGTGACGGCGTCAAATCTATGACAAAACCCGGTTTCTCGTCGCGTTCCTAGTTCATCGCGATAAGCTATCGTTCCCATGCAGATGACCGCCGCTTCTGGCTTTTGAGCAGCTTCCTGGACAATTCGTTCGCTACTAATGAGGTAATCGGACCTGACCTGAAAATAGTCTTTCATCCCACCGGCAACTCCGTTGGAATGAGCCGGTACTTTATCGTGAACGAATATGCCGGATTGAATAGGGAAATTCGTTCTGGTGATTCTGGCACGAATTTCGATACTCTTTGCCGTAGTCGATCCGACATTAAAATAAAGAACGAAGGCGCTTATAATCATGCCGGTTTGGACGGATTTAAGATCGAGTGGCAATGTGACGGAATGAACGACTATCTTTGGCCGATGCGTCGAGATAAATTCTTGCCTCGTAAGTTCAATAGAACGTCTCGTCAAAACATCAGCCCGGATAAAAAAGAGGCCTTGCATCAAGGACGCGGCCGCGAGAACCGCGGTGAACCAAGCCAACATCTTCGTGTAGTAAGCGACAGTTTCCGCAGCGACATCTTGGACGCTCTCTGGCCTGATTTCTTTGGAGCTTTGGGTTTGTTCCGCGGTGTGTGGCTCTTGTGAGATCGGAAGTGACCCACTTATACCAACCTGCGTAGTTT